>DASXGR010000109.1:0-27258 GCA_036488935.1 Caulobacteraceae bacterium
GGACGCCGACGACGGCTCCATCGAGCGGTGCGATTTCGACGGGAAGAACCGGGTCACCATCGTCCCCCGGGGCGCGACCCACACGCCAAAGCAGATGCTCTTGGATCTGACGAACGGCAAGCTCTACTGGGCCGACCGCGAAGGGATGCGCATGATGCGCGCCAACCTCGACGGCTCGAAGGTCGAGACCCTGGTAGTCGCCGGCGACGCGAAGGCGAACCGCGGCGACGCGACCAAATGGTGCGTGGGGGTGGCCCTCGACCATGCCCGCGGGCAGCTCTACTGGACGCAGAAGGGCTCGGACAATGCCGGTCAGGGCCGCATCCTGCGCGCCGGGATCGAGATCCCGGCCGGCGAAACGGCCGCCAGCCGCACCGACGTCGAAGTCTGGCGCGCCGGGCTGCCGGAGCCGATCGACCTGGAGTTCGATCCGGCGAGCCGGCTCATGTACTGGACGGACCGCGGCGACCCACCGGCCGGCAACACGCTGAACCTCGCCGCTGTGGATGCGCCCGCGTCCGAGCCGCCGAAGATCCTGATCAATCACCTGATGGAAGCCATTGGCCTCGCCCTCGACGTGGCGGGTGGCCGGTTGTTCGTCACCGATCTCGCGGGCACGATCTACACGGCGAGCCTGGACGGATCGGGGGTGAAGCCCCTGGCCATGGCGCAGGGGAACCTCACCGGCGTCGCCTACGCGGGCGCGCCCGAGAGGTAGCGCCGCCATGGAGATCATCACGGAACTGAAAGAAGGCGTGTTCGGCCTTCAGATGAACCGCCCCGGGAACAAGAACGACGTGTGCAGCAGCGACGCCGACTTGGGCGATTTCCTGCATTCGCCGCCGTCGGCCAAAGGCTCGCCGGTGCTGAACTTCATCTCGGCCGTCGCCGCGGCCTCCAAGCCAATCGCGGCGGCGGTCTCCGGGCTGGCGATCGGGATCGGCATCACCATGCTGCCCCACATCGAGGGAGTGTACGCCGCCGAGACTCCGCGGTTTCAGCTGCAGATCTGGAGCGAGACCGTCGGCTCCTCAACGCAGCTTCGCTCGCCCGAACCGGCAGCAGCGGTGAAGGCCTTCTTCGAGAAGGGCCCGCCGAACTTCGCCCAGCTCGCCTGAACCAACCCCGGCTCATCCGCACCCACAGAGCCAAGATCTCCCAAAGGAAAGCCAGCCATGTCCGACCATCCGCCAATCCGCCGCGTCGCCATCATCGGGACGGGAGTCATCGGCGCCAGCTGGGCGGCGTTGTTCCTCGCCCAGGGCCTCGATGTCGTCGCCACCGACGTCGCCCCGAACGCGGAGGGGGCCCTCCGGGCGTTCGTCGACGAGGCGTGGCCTGCCCTGGAAGGGTTGGGCCTTGCGTCGGGGGCATCGCGCAGCCGCCTTCGCTTCGAGGCCAAGCTGGAGGACGCCGTCCGTGGCGCCGACCTCGTCCAGGAGAACGGACCCGAACGGATCGACTTCAAGCGGGAACTCTACGGCAAGCTCGACGACCTGCTGCCCCCCTCGACTCTGATCGCCTCCAGTTCCTCGGGCCTGACCATGAGCGAGATTCAGAAGGCGTGCAGGCAGCATCCGGAACGCTGCTTCATCGGCCATCCCTTCAACCCGCCGCACCTGATCCCGCTGGTGGAACTTGTGGGCGGGGCGCAGACCTCGGAAGCGACGATCGAGCGCGCGGCCGCCTTCTACGACGGCCTCGGCAAGAAGACCGTGCGGCTGAAGAAGGAAGTGCCGGGCCACGTCGCCAACCGCCTGGCCGCCGCCCTGCTGCGCGAGGTGATGTATCTCGTCGACGAGGATGTGATCAGCGTCGGCGACGTCGATGCGGCTGTCTCCTACGGGCCCGGCCTGCGCTGGGGGGTCATGGGCCCCATGATGCTCTACCATCTGGGCGGCGGCGCCGGCGGCATCGATCACTGGTTCGACCAGTTCACCGGCCCGATCACCGCCTGGTGGAAGGTGCTCGGCGATCCGCAGATCACGCCCCAGATGCGCGCCAAGGTGACCGCAGGGGTGATGGAGGAGGTCGCCGGCCGCTCCATCGATTCCCTCGAAGCGCAGCGTGACCGCGAGCTGATGGGCCTGCTCAAGGTCCGCGCCGCCGAGTGAGGCGGCCTGCCAGGAACCGATCTCATGGACCAGCAATCGAGCGGTGCGATCACCCATTCCGATCCGGAAAGGGCCGCGTCACGCCCACGGGTGGTGATCATCGGCGGCGGCTTCGCCGGGGCTGCGGCCGCCGGGGGCTTGCGCCACGCCAAAGTCGACATTCTGGTGATCGACCGGCGCAATCACCAGACCTTCCAGCCGCTGCTCTATCAGGTGGCGACCGCAGTCTTGTCGCCAAGCGACGTGGCGGCGCCCTTGCGGCAGCTGGGTGTCGGACAGGCCAATGTCGAGGTCGAGCTGGCGGAGGTGACCGCCGTCGACAGTCAGGACCGCAAGGTCACGGCCCGGCTGCCAAACGGCAAGGTCGTCGATGCGCCCTTCGACTACCTCGTCGTCGCCGCCGGCGTGGCTCCCAGCTACTACGGCCACGACGAGTTCGCGGCCCATGCCCCTGCACTGAAGACCCTCGCCGACGCGGAGGCCATCCGCTCGAAGATCCTGAACGCCTATGAGCTCGCCGAGGTGACGAACGATCCGGACGAGCGGAATCGGCTGATGACCTTCGTGCTGGTCGGAGGCGGTCCGACCGGCGTCGAATTGGCCGCGACCATCGTCCAGATGGCGCAGGTCACTCTCAAGGGCAACTTCCGGCGCATCCGTCCCGAAGAGACGCAGGTCGTGCTGCTGGAGGGCGGAAAGCGCATCCTGCCGTCCTTCAACGAACCCCTGGCGGCCGCGGCACATCGGCAATTGAAGCGGCTGGGCGTGTCCGTCCGCACCGACGCTCTTGTGCAGGCCGTCGATGGCGACGGTGTGATCGTAGGAGGCGAGCGGCTGCGCGCTGCAAACGTTCTCTGGACCGCCGGCGTCGCCGCCTCACCTCTGTCGGCCCAGGTCGGCGCGCAGACGGACCGCTCGGGCCGCGCCGTGGTGACGCCAGGGCTCGAGGCGACGCCCGGCTCGGGCATCTTCGTGATCGGCGACGCCGCAAACGTCACACAAGACGGCAAGCCCGCGCCAGGGGTCGCCCAGGCCGCGCTGCAGCAGGGCGCCTACGCCGCCAAAGTCATTCGCGCGCGTATCGAGGGGCGAGCGGCCCCTGCGCCCTTCCGGTACCGCGACCCGGGCTCGATGGCGGTCGTGGGCAAGAACTTCGCCCTGCTGCAGGCGCCCCACTTCCAATTGAGCGGGCCTCTGGCCTGGATCCTCTGGGCTTTCATCCACATCACTGTGCTGCCACGCCTGCAGAACCGCCTGCGCGTCGGCGTGCAATGGCTGTGGAGCTACTTCACCGGCCAACGCGGTTCACGCCTGATCGTGGAGCCGACACCCGCAACCCGACTGCCGGGATAGTCCGCCCTCGGAGCAGGTGCGGAACAAAGGCGCCCAGGCGTCAGCCTGAATGCGCGGAACCAGGAAACGGGACCCCAATGCTGGGACTGATGCAAAACTGGCCGCTGACCGTCGACCGCATCCTGACGCATGCAAAGACCTGGCACGGCGGACGCGAGATCGTCACCCGCTCGGTGGAGGGGCCGATCATCCGCGCCGCCTACGCCAGTCTCCACGAGCGCGCCCTCAGGTTGAGCAACGCCCTCTTCGCGTTGGGAATCGAGCCCGGCGACCGCGTGGCGACCCTGGCCTGGAACACCGCCCGGCACATGGAAATCTGGTACGCCGCCATGGGCATGGGCGCGGTGTGCCACACGCTCAATCCGCGGCTGTTCGTCGACCAGCTCCGCTACATCATCAACCACGCCCAGGACCGGATCATCTTCACGGACCTCAGCTTCCTGCCGACCCTGATGACCCTGCGCACAGAGATGCCGAGCGTCGAGCACGTGGTGATCATGACCGACCGCGCAGAGATGGCGGAAGTCCCCTTCCCCGGCGCTCTTTGCTTCGAGGACCTGATCGAGCAGCACGCGGCCGACGCCCGTTGGGGCGGCTTCGACGAGAACACCGCCGCCGGGCTCTGCTACACCTCAGGCACGACAGGCGCCCCCAAGGGGGTGCTCTACTCGCACCGTTCGAACGTGCTCCACGCACTCGTCACCCTGCAGAGCGACGTCATGGGCCTGTCGGCACGGGATGTCGTCATGCCGATCGTGCCGATGTACCACTCCAACGCCTGGGGCCTCACGCTCTCGGCGCCGGCGGTCGGCGCCAAGCTGGTGATGCCGGGGCCAAAGATGGACGGGGCTTCGATCCACGAGCTCATCGAGAGCGAGGGCGTGACCTTCGCCGCCGCGGTGCCCACGGTCTGGGAAACGCTGCTGGATCACCTTCGGACCACGGACGCTCGGCTGACCAGCCTCAGACGGGTGCTTATCGGCGGCGCCGCAGCGCCGGAGGCCCTCGTCCGCGCCCTCCGGGACGAGTTTGGCGTGACGGCAAGCCACGCCTGGGGGATGACGGAGATGTCCCCTCTTGGAACGCTCGGCGCTCCGACCCCGGAATTGGACGCCCTGCCGCCGGACGAACGCCTGCGCGAGCTCTTGAAGCAGGGTCGCGCCCCGTTTGGCGTCGAATTGAAGCTGACCGACCGCGGCGGAAGGCCGGCGCCGCACGACGGTCGCGCCTTCGGACAGCTCAAGGTGCGCGGCCCCTGCATCGCGCGCGAATACTTCAAGGGCGAGGGCGGCGACGTTCTCGATGCGGAAGGTTTTCTCGACACCGGGGACGTGGCGACGATCGATCCGCTGGGCTTCATGCAGATCACCGATCGTGCGAAGGACCTGATCAAGTCGGGCGGCGAGTGGATCAGCTCGATCGAGATCGAGAATCTGGTCGACGGCCACCCCAAGGTGGCGCTCGCGGCCGTGATCGGCGTACCCGACCCGAAGTGGGAAGAGCGGCCTCTGCTCATCGTCCAGTTGCGGCCGAGCGAGGTCGCGACGCGAGAGGAGATCCTGGGCTTCCTGGAAGGAAAGATCGCCCGCTGGTGGATGCCCCACGACGTGCGGTTCGTCGACGAGATCCCGCTCGGGGCCACCGGCAAGTTCGACAAGAAGCGCCTGCGGGAGCTTTACGGCTCCCCCGCACAGGAACACGCAGGTCCCTGAAGATGACGCCAGAAGTCATAGGAAAACCCGGCGCTTGACGAGCTCGTCCGTCCGGGGTCTGCAATGACGGCTGGACGTTCGGGGCGGGATCCGATGATTTTACGACGCCACTTCAATCCGGCCCTTGTCGCGTCTCTCCTTATCGCGATGGCGGCTCCAGCATTGGGTGAGCCATGGCGCGGTGTCGACATCGACACCACTGGCTGGATCCCGGTCACGAAGGACGACGATTCGTACATTCTTATTCGGGCGGCGGCGCAAGAGGCAGGAAGTAAGAAGGTATGGGAGCGATTCGAGGTGTCGCAACCCAAGACTTTCGCATCGTTTGTAACGCGGAGTTCAGTTGCTTTAGTCGAATATGATTGCACGGGTGGCCGATCCCGTATTCTTCAAGAAAGATCCTATTCTGAGAATAACTTGAAAGGCGACCAGCGAGACGGCGAGTCTGACGATTGGAGCTATGTTGTTCCGGGGAGCAACAACGACAGTGTGTTCAAACTAGAGTGCGCCAGCCCCTGATCACGGGCCTCCCGGAGCCGGGCGGCAGGCAGAAAATTACTGCTTTTTCGGAAACTTAAGTGGTGCCGCCAGGGTGACTCGAACACCCGACCTACGCATTACGAATGCGCCGCTCTACCGGCTGAGCTATGGCGGCCCACGGCGCGTCCGGCGGGGCCGGGCGGCGGGTCAGGGCGTCTCTCTACCGTTCCTCGCCTCGCTCGCCAAGGGCGCGGGCTGATGGGCCGCGGGCGCAGGCGACGATGGGAAGAGGGTCGAGCCGGCGAAACCGACGACTGCGGCCGCGACGAGGCACGCCGCCGCCACCAACATCAGGATCCAGAACGAGCGGGAGAGCAGGCGGACGCCTTGCGGCGGCTCGGGGGGGTCCGGCGTCTCAGGGTCGGGCGACATCCCGCCAGCCCTGGCGCCGTCGCAGGCGCGCCGCAATCCCTCACCCGCCGCTCCTCAACCGCTCCGGGCCCAGCCGTCCAGCAGCCCCATCAGTTCGTCCTCTCGCGGCGCCTCCGCGGAAGCGACGACGGCAAGGCCGGCCTCGGCCAGCGGCGCGGCCACGGCGGGCGAAAGACAGAGGGCCGTGAGCGCCGGAGCGGGCGATCGCGCGAGGATTTCCGCCAGCACCCTCGCGGCCCTGGGCGAATGGACAAGGACGAAGCGCAGGCCCGGCAGGGCCTCGAACAAAGTCGGGCCCGGCAACCGCGCCACCGTCTCGTACAAGGTCAGCCGCCTCGCCTCGATCCCGGCTTCTGTGAGCGCGCCGACGAGGTCGCCGGCCGGCTCGGCGGCGCTGGGATGCAGGACCGCACCCTCGAGGGCGCTGCGCTGCGAGACGATCAGCTCGCCGACGGCGCGCACGTCGCCCTCGGCCGAGCGCACATCGGTGAAGCCCGCGTCCCGCGCCGCCGCCGCCGTGGCCGTCCCGACGACGAACACCGGGAGTACGCGTTCGGCGGAGCGCTGAGCGAAAGCCCGCACGGCGTTGGCGCTGGTGAAGGCGACGGCGCCGACCCCCGCAAGCTCGACCGGGTCCGCCGGCAAGGCGCGCACCTCCAGCAGGGGCTCGACCAGCGGCTCCAGGCCAAGGTCGCGAACCCGCGCCGCCGTCGCCTCCGCCCCCGGCTGCGCCCGCGTGATCCAGACCCGGCTCATCGCCGCTCTCCTTTGGCCACGCCTTCGTCTAAGACGCCATAAGGCAAAGGAGAGCGACCGGGCATGAGCGGCGCAAGCGAAAGCCTCGACCTGCGGGATCGGAGCGCGGTGTTCGCGGCCCTGGAGGCGACGAGCTTCGACGTGGCGGTGATCGGCGGGGGGATCACCGGAGCGGGCATCGCCCGGGACTGCGCCATGCGGGGTCTCTCCGTGGCCCTGGTGGAAGGGCGCGACTTCGGATCAGGAACCTCCAGCCGCTCCTCCAAAATGATCCATGGCGGCCTGCGCTATCTTGCCCAGGGCGATCTTGGACTGGTGCACGAGGCGGCGAGCGAGCGGAAGGCCGTTCAGGCGATCGCGCCCCACCTCGCCCGCGAGATCCTGTTCGTCATCCCCGCGCGCACCGCCGCGACCATCGCCAAGCTGCGCGCGGGCCTCTGGACCTTCGAGAAGCTCGGCGGCGTGCCCAAGAGCCGTGCACATGAAATGTGGTCGCGCGCCGAACTCGCCGCGAAGGAGCCGGCGCTGAAGGTCGACGATCTCTCCGGCGCCGTGGCCTATCCCGAATACCTCACCGATGACGCGCGCCTGACCCTCGCCAACGTCCGCAGCGCCGCGGCGCACGGGGCGGCGGTCGCCAATTACGCCCGGGCCGAGACCATCGTCACCGAGGGTGACAAGGCGGTGGGCCTCGAGGTGGTTGAGACCCTGCCGGGCGCGACACAGCGGCGCGCGCGGATCCGCGCGCGCGTCGTCATCAATGCGGCTGGTCCGTGGGTGGACGCGGTCCGCGCCCTCGAAGATCCGGCGGCGCACAGCCGGCTCGCCCTGGCGCGCGGCGTCCACCTCGTGGTGCGTCATGACCGCCTGCCCGTGGCCCACACCCTCGTCACGCCGGCCGCAGACCGCCGCAGCGTCTACGCCGTGCCCCGGGGCGAGGTGACCTACATCGGCACCACCGACACCTTCCATCCGCACGCGGAGACCTGGCCGCCCGTCACCGAGCAGGATGCGGACTATCTGTTCGACGCGATGGCCGCCCGGTTCGGCGGACCCAGGCTCTCGGCGTCCGATGTGATCACGGCCTGGTCGGGCGTGCGGCCCCTGGTGGCGCAGGAAGGCAAGAGCGCCTCGGACATCTCCCGCAAGGACGAGGTGTGGACCGGGCCGGAGGGCGTCGTCTCCATCGCCGGGGGAAAGCTCACCGCCTACCGCAAGATGGCCGAGCGGGTGAGCGACATGGTCGAGGCGCGGCTGGGCCGGAAGCCCTCGCATTGCCGGACGGACGTCGAGCTGCTGCCCGGCGGCCAGGTCGATCCCGCCAGCATGCGGCGCCAGCTCGAGGCGCTCGGCGCCACGCCGGCGGAGGCAGCGCGCCTGACAGGCCTGTATGGCGCCGAGGCGCCGGACGTCGGCGTGGCGGGCCCGGCCGCTGAGGCGACAAGGGCGGTCCTCCACGAGGGCGCCCTCACGCTCGAGGACTACTGGCTGCGGCGAAGTGTGCGCGGGCTGTTCACGGCGGACGCTGGCGAGGCCGCGCTGGAGCCGGCGGCCCGGGCCATGGCGCCGCTCCTGGGCTGGTCGGAGACGCGGATCGGCGAGGAGATCGCCGCCTGCCGCGCGGTACGGGCCCACGACATGGCGCCGTTTGCGGCGCAAGCCGCCGCCTGATCTGACGCACAAGGAAGAGAGAAAACATGGGTGTGGTTGAGGCGCTGCGCGGCGCGCTGGGGCCGGACAAGGTCGCCACCGACGAGGCGAGCCTGCAGGCGCGGCGGCACGACTACTGGGCTCTAAGCGCGATCCGGGACCACCGCAAGGATCCGGCGCCGGCGCCCGCCTGCGTCGTCCGACCGACCAGCGTGCAGGACGTCCAGGCTGTTGTTCGGACGGCCGGCGCCAGGGGCGCGCCCATCATCCCGTTCGGCCTGGGGAGCGGGGTGGTCGGCGGGGTGATCGCCCGGCCTGACGCCATCGTCCTCGACATGTCGGCCATGAACCGTATGCGGACGATCGACGCCGCCGACCTCACGGCCGAGTTCGACGCTGGCGTGCGCGGTACGGACGCCGAGGCTGCGGTCGCCGCCCAGGGCCTCACCATCGGCCATTGGCCGCAGTCCGTCGCGGTGAGCAGCGTCGGCGGCTGGGCCGCCACGCGCGCCTCGGGCCAGTTCTCCACCGCCTACGGCAATATCGAGGACATGGTGCTGGGCATCGAGGCCGTGTTGCCGGACGGATCGCTCGTCGTCCTCGGCAAGGGCCCCCGCGCCTCCGCCGGCCCCGACCTGCGCGCCCTGATGCTGGGGAGCGAGGGCACGCTGGGCGTAATCACCGGCGTGACCCTTTCCCTGCGCCGCGCGCCGCCCGCGCAGGCCCTGAGCGTATTCGAGATCGCCGACATGGACCGGGGATTCGAACTGCAGCGGCAGATCGTGCAGGCGGGCTGGCGTCCACCGGTGATGCGTCAATACGATCTGCGCGAAAGCCAGCGGATGGACGCCCGCGCGAGCGCCTGTCTCCTCCTCATGGTCCATGAGGGTCCTGCCAGTCTGGTGGAGGCGGAGACGGCGGCCACGACGGAGCTCTCGACGGCCGCGGGCGCGACGCCCATGCCCGCGGACATCGCTGAGCGCTGGCTCGAGATCCGCAACCATGTCCCAAGCTGGGATCAGCTGCTGGCCCGCGGGTTGGTGGTGGACACCGTCGAGGTCTCCGCCGCCTGGAGCCGGATCGGCAAGGTCTATGACGACGCCGTGGCCGCGCTGGCGCAGATACCCGGACTGATCGCCGGATCGGCCCACAGCTCGCACGCCTATCGCAGCGGTCTGAACCTTTACTTCACCTTCGCCATCCGGACCGACGATCCCGCGGCGATGGAGCCCGCCTACCTTTCGGCCTGGCGAACAATCCTCGAGGCGACCGACGCCAACGGCGGGAGCCTGTCCCACCACCACGGCATCGGCCGCGTGCGGCGCGAATGGCTCGAGCGCGAGCTCGGGTCCGGCGGCGTGGCCCTTCTGCGCCGGGTCAAGGCCGCCCTCGACCCCCAGGGCCTGATGAATCCGGGTGTCCTGCTTCCCGATGCCTGAGCTCATCCTGGCCCTCGACGTCGGCACGACGACCGCCCGCGCGGCCGTCGTGGCGCCCGACGGGTCGATCGCAGGCCTGGCGTCCGCGCCCCTCCGGTCAGCCGTTCCCGCCCCGGGACGCGCGGAACAGGACCCGCTGGCCCTCTGGCGCGCCGCGCTCAGGGTCATGCGCGGCGCTTTGGCGGCGGCGGGGCGCGCGGCGTCGGACCTGGCGGCTGTAGGCCTCACAAGCCAACGGGCGAGCGCCGTCCTCTGGGATCGCAGGAACGGCCGGCCAGTAAGCCCGATGGTCCTCTGGAGTGATCTGAGGGGCGCGGAGCGAGCGCGCTATCTCCAGGCGCAGGGCTTCCTCCTGGCCCCGCAACAGCCGGCGACCAAACTCGAGGCGCTCGCCACCGGTTCGGGCGCGTGCGTGGCGGAGCTCGCCTGGGGCGCGGCGGACAGCTGGATCCTCTGGAACCTCACGGGCGGGGCCACGCACGTTACAGATCGCAGCCAGGCCTGGCCGACCGGCTACCTCGGGCTTGGCGATCTCGAGTGGAACGAGACGCTGATCGAACGGCAGGGTCTGGCCGAGCTCGCCTTCCCGCGGCTCGTCGACACCTGGGGAGTCGTGGGCGCGACCCAGCGGCGCTGGCTGGGCGCGGAGGTCCCGATCGCCGCGGATGTCGCCGACCAGCAGGCCGCTCTGATCGCCCATGGCGAGACGCCGGGCGCAGCGAAGATCACCTGGGGCACGTCGGGGACCTTCGACGTCTCAACCGGCGGTCCGGTCTTCGCGGGCCTGCCGGGCCTGCCGCCTCTTATCGTCTCGTCCTGCGCAGGGACGACCCAGTTCTGTATCGAGGGGATGATCCTCTCCGCGGGCTCGGCGCTCGACTGGCTGCGGCGCGCCTTCGCCCTTGGCTCTCCCGAACGTCTGAGCGCGCTCGCCGCCGCGGCGCCGGACTCTGGCGGCGTCGCCTTCCTGCCGGCGCTGCAGGGCCTGGGAGCGCCCCATGGCGAGGCCACTCGCCTCGGGCGGCTCGCCGGTCTCTCCGCCGCCGTTGAGCGGCCGCACATCGCACGCGCAGCCTTTGAGGGCCTGGCGTTCCGGGCGCGGGAGATCGTCGAGCGCGCGGAGGCCGCTGGAGTCCTCTCGCCGGGCGCGCGCCTGGGCGTCGACGGCGGCCTCAGCCGCTCACCGGTGTTCCTGCAGGTAGTCGCCGACCTGCTCAGCAGGCCGATCGAGCCCCTCGCGACGCCTGAGGCCACTCTGATGGGCGCAGCCATCGCGGCTGCGCGAGGCGCTGGCCTCGCTTGCGAAGCGGATCTGCGCAAGGCGATCCGGCCTCGCCAAAGCCTGACGCCGCAGGTGAGCCCGGATGAGGCGGCGGCGCGGTTCGACACATGGCGGACCGCGGTCCACCCGACCTGAAGATGTCAGATCACCAGGGCGTCGCCGGCTTCCTCCGCGATGGATTCGCCCAGGCGCATCCCAAGCGCGCGCGCTGCGTCCAGGCTGCCCCAACCCCCGATCTCGGCTTCGCCGTGGCGGCGAAAGCGTCGCGCCCCATCCGGCGTCAGCGCCTCGACGACGAGGGACAGGCGCGCGCCGTCCACCACCGCATACGCCCCGATGGCCGTGCGGCAGGAGCCTTCGAGAAAGGCCAGGGCGCCGCGTTCGGCGGTGATGGCGAGGGTCGTCGCCAGATCCTTCAGCGACGCCAGCCACGGAGCATCGGCGTCCTCGGCCCGGGTCTGGATGGCGAGTGCGCCCTGGGCGGGCGCCGGCGGACACTCCACCGGATCGATCAGGCCGCGGGGCAGGTGCGAGAGGCCAAGGCGGTTGAGCCCCGCCGCTGCCAGAATGATGGCGTCTGCCTCGCCCGCATCCATCTTCGCCAAACGGGTGTCGACATTGCCCCGCAGCGGGACGACCGTGATCTCAGGGCGGCGATGGCGCGCCTGGGCCTGCCGGCGAAGGCTGGCGGTGCCGAGCCTGGCGCCCGCGGGCATGGCGTCGATCGAGGCGTGGCGCAGGCTGATGAAGGCGTCGCGCGGATCCTCTCGCGCCGGGACAGCGGCGATCACCAGGCCCGGTGGGTCCTCCGCGGGCATGTCCTTCATCGAGTGGACCGCGCAGTCGAACCGCCCGGCCAGAAGGCCCTCCTCGATCTCCTTGGTGAACAGCGCCTTGCCGCCGATGTCGGTCAGCACGCGGTTCTGTATCCGGTCGCCGGAGGTGGTCACGGGAACAAGGACCGCCTCGCCCTGGCCCCCCAGGGCGGCCGTGATCGCGGCGCGCATGTGGCCAGCCTGAGTGAGGGCGAGCTTGGAGCCCCGCGTGCCGATGCGTATCTGTCGGAAAGTCATGTCGATCCGTTTTGACCACAGCGCCCGGGACGGCGCCACCCTCACCGTCCTTGGCGTCGAGACCAGCTGTGACGAGACCGCAGCGGCGGTCGTGCGCCTCGATCCCGAGGGGCGCGTCGAGGTCCTGTCCTCGGTCGTGCTCAGCCAGATCGAACGACACGCGCCCTTCGGCGGCGTCGTGCCCGAGATCGCCGCGCGCGCCCACGTGGAGACGATCGAGGCGATCGTCGCCGGGGCGCTGGCCGAGGCCAGGATGTCTGCCGCGGAGCTGGACGGGGTGGCGGCGACCGCAGGTCCGGGGCTGGTGGGCGGCGTGATGGTGGGGCTGGCTTTCGCCAAGGCGATGGCCTTGGCCCTCGACAAGCCGCTGGTGGCGGTCAACCACCTAGAGGGGCATGCCGTCTCGGCGCGCCTCGCCGGCGACGCGGCCTATCCCTTTCTCCTGCTGCTCGTCTCCGGGGGCCACTGCCAACTGCTCGAAGTGCGCGGGATCGGCGACTGTCGCCGGCTGGGCTCGACCATCGACGATGCGGCCGGCGAGGCCTTCGACAAGATCGGGGGCGCTCTTGGCCTCCCTTATCCTGCCGGTCCGGCGCTGGAGCGCCTGGCCCAGGGCGGCGACGCCGAGCGCTTTGCGCTGCCCCGCGCCCTGCTCGGGCGGCCGGGCTGCGACTTTTCCTTCTCGGGCCTGAAGACGGCGGCGGCGCGGATCGCCCAGGACCTGACCAGCGAAGCCGACCGGCGGGACCTCGCCGCGGCGGCGCAGGCGGCCATCACCCGCCAGCTCGCCGAGCGCACTGGCCGGGCGATGGAGGCCTTTGCCGATCGGAACGATCCCGCAGATCGGCGGCTCGTGGTTGCGGGCGGCGTCGCGGCCAACGGCGCGATCCGCCAGGCCCTGCAGGATCTTGCGCGCCAGCGTGGTTTCTCCTTCGCCGCGCCGCCCCTCGCCTATTGCACCGACAACGGGGCGATGATCGCTCTGGCCGGCGCCGAACGCCTGGCCGCCGGCCTTGTCGACGACCTCGACGCCGAGGCGAGGCCCCGGTGGCCGCTGGATGAGGACGCGGCGCGCAGCGCCCCGACCCATACGCCAGGCCGAAAGGGCGCCAAGGCGTGAAGCGCGCGGGTGTGATCGGCGCGGGAGCCTGGGGCACGGCCCTCGCCCAGACCTGCGCGCGGGCGGGCCTGGAGGTCACTTTGTGGGCCCGCGAGGCCGAGGTCGCGCGCGCCATCGCGGAGACCGCAGAAAACCCGATCTTCCTGCCGGGCGTCGCGCTCGATCCGGCGCTTCGCGCGACCTGCGATCCCGCCGACCTCGCTGGCTCCGACCTGCTCTTCGCGGTGCCTCCCGCCCAGCATCTTCGCGCCACGCTGGCCGGCTTTGCGCCGCACACGCCGGACGGAACGCCGGTCGTGCTCTGCGCCAAGGGCATCGAGCAGGGTACGCTCATGCTGATGACCGAGGTCCTGGCCGAGGCTTTGCCCGGCGCGACGCCGGCGGTGCTTTCGGGGCCCAGCTTCGCGGCCGACGTCGCACGCGGCCTGCCCACGGCCGTGACCTTGGCGGCCGAAGATGAGGCTTTGGCGGGCAGGATCGCCCAGGCCATCGCCACCCCCGTCTTCCGTCCGTATGTCGCGACCGACATGATCGGGGCCGAGGCGGGCGGAGCCGTGAAGAATGTGCTGGCGATCGCTTGCGGCATCGCCGAGGGGCGAGGCCTTGGCGCCAGCGCCAGGGCGGCCCTGATCACCCGCGGTTTCGCCGAACTTACGCGCCTCGCCGTGGCTCTCGGCGGCGCGGCCGAGACCGTGGCGGGTCTGTGCGGCCTGGGCGATCTGGTGCTCACCTGCTCGAGCCTGCAGTCGCGGAACATGAGCCTTGGGGTTGCGCTCGGGCGAGGCGAGAGGCTCGAGGACGTCCTCGCCGGGCGCAATTCAGTGGCCGAAGGCGTCGCTTCCGCTCCTGCCGTGACGGACCTGGCGCGGAGGCTTGGCGTCGAGACGCCGATCTGCGAAGCCGTACGGGCCATACTGGCGGGGCAGAGCGAGATCGATCCGGCGATCGCCGGACTTCTTTCGCGCCCGCTCCGCAACGAGGCGCCCGATTTCTGAAGCTCCGACCTGGACCCCCTATGGCCCGCTTTCTCCTCCTCTGCCTCGACAAGCCAGACTCACTGGCCCTGCGTATGGCCAACCGAGAGGCTCACCTCGCCTATGTCGCCGCCCACCCCGACAAGACGCCCGCGGCCGGACCCCTTCTTGATGACGAAGGCAAGATGAAGGGCTCGTTGCTGATCGTCGAAGCTGAGGACCGCGCCGCCGTCGAGGCCTTCAGCGCCGGCGACCCCTACCGCCAGGCCGGCCTGTTCGAGCGCGTGGAGATCCATGCCTGGCGCCAGAGCGTGGGGACACCGATCTGAACCCTGCCCGTCCTCCTGTCGGAACCCGTCTCTGCGCCTTCGACGACCTCGCCGATCCAGGCGCCAAGGGCTTCATGTTCCGTTCGGGCGAGGCTCTCTTCATGGGTTTCGTGGTGCGCAAGAATGGCCAGATCCGGGGCTGGATCGACCGCTGCCCCCACGCGGGACTGCCGCTCGCCTTCCCGCCGGACCGCTACTTCACGCGCGAGGGCGACCTCCTGCTGTGCGGCTCGCACGGCGCGCTCTTCCGCCCTCTGGATGGCCTGTGCGTAGCCGGCCCCTGTGCAGGCAAGCGCCTGCTCGACTGGCCAGTGCGCGTGGAGGGTGGCGATGTGGTGACCGCCTGACGCCCAGCCAGAAGGTTGTGAAGATTTAACCGCAGAGACACAGAGACGCAGAGGAGGCTTGGACTTTTGGCGAGATGTTAGCAGCTGAGAAGTCCTGTTTTACCACCAAGCTCACCAAGAACACCAAGCGCAACGGCGACGGGTTATCAGTTCTCCCAGGTGCAAGTAGCGGCGCGAGAAATTGGTTGCGCCTTCGGCGCGACGCGGTGGCGACGAGTGTGATCATCGACCTAAGATTTGTCAGCGGAGACTGCGCCGAAGGCGCTATCAATATTTAAATGTCGGCCCCATGTCAGGCACGGGGCGCCAAGTTCTGCCGGCCTAGCTTGGTGTCCTTGGTGAGCTTGGTGGTAAAAGCCCACCTCCCCGCACCCACGTCTTCGGCGCTCGGCGACAACCTTGCAGCGCTCTCTCTGCGTCTCTGCGTCTCTGCGGTTAACTTTCTTACTGGCCTTGTCGCCGCCCGACTAACCGCAGCAGCGCCCGCAACGGCGAGGCCTGACCCTGGCCAAGCAGGCTCGCCCGGAACACGCGCCCGAGCAATGCGAGCTCGAGCCAGATGAAGCCGACCATCAGGATCCCCGAACCGACGGCCTCGAGCGGCGACACGCCCGTGTCCAGGCGGGCCAGCATGGCGAACGGCGTATAGGGCGGGATCCAGGTCATCGTCCGCACCACGGGGCCGCTGGGGTCCAGGATCGCCGCGTCCATCATGACCACCACCGGCGCCATGATGGCCGTCAGGGCGGGCACGAGATAGGCCTGAGCGTCCTGCACCGTGTCGCTCATCGAACCGATCGCGAGGAACACCATCGAGACGATGAGGTATCCGCAGATAAAGTAGAACAGCAGCGTTGGCGCCATCCATGGCTGGCCAAGCGGCTGCAGGGCTGCGGCCACCAGCCCTGCGGCAGGTCCCTGGACGGCATGGGCCGCCGCCGCGGCGCAGCCGACCCAGACCGCCAGTATCGTCAGGCCTACCGCGCCCAGACCCAGCAGCTTGCCCTGCATCAGCTCCTCGGGCCGTACGCAGGCCAGCACCGCTTCCAGCAGCTTGTTCGATCGTTCCTCGATCAAGCCCTGCAGCATCATCGAGCCTGTCGTCATTGCGGCCACCAACAGCAGATAGACCAGGGCCAGCGGGAGGGCCGACCGCAGGATCAGGGCGCCGTCCCGGCGGGGCCCCGCGCGCGCGGCGGTGGTGACCTGCGGCTCCATCGTTTCGATCCGCTCGGCCGCCGCCTCAGACAGGCCGCCCGTCTTCAGCGCAGCCACGCGCTCGGCCCGCGCGGCGGCGGCGCGAACGATCCGGACGAGGTCTGGGTCGGCGCCAGCGGCGATCCATATTCGCGAGTGCGCGTCAGTCCCGAGCTCCCGGGGAACCCACAGGGCCAAGGCCAGCGTCCGGGAGTCGGACCGCAGGCCCAGACGCCGCTGAATGGCGGCGCCGAAAGCGTCCGGCCCGGCCTCCAGGGGCGCGTCCCTCGGCGGCGGCGTCCGGGCGAAGTCGGCGGCGCGTCCGGTCTCAGCGAGGCGACGCTCGATCTCTGGCGCAACGGCGTTCGCTGGATCGACGACGACGAAGGCCGCGCTCTTGGGGGGCGGCTCCAGCATCCGGGTCGCCGCCAGCGAACCCGCTATAACTAGAGGTACGACAAACAGGAGCATCCAGAAACCGCGGGTGGCGACCACCTGCCGGTACTCCCGCTGCGTCACGAGCCAGACGCGCCTCACGACGCCGCCTCCCCTTGCCCGCCGACGAGGTGGAGGAACACCTCATGCAGGCTGGGCCGCCCCACATCGAAGTTCCGCAGGGCAAAGCCCTTGATGGTGCAGGCTTCGAGCAGATCCGCCGGATCCGCGCCCGGGCGAAGCGCCACATCGTAGTCCGTCCAACCGTCGGCCGCGCTCGCGGCGGCGGCGTGGGCGACGCCGGGGAGCTGGATCGGCGTTTCGCGGCTGGTCAGGCGCAGCCGCGGCGGCAGCAGGGCCTGCGCCTGCGCGACCGTGCCCTGAAACACCGGCCGGCCGCGCGAGAGCAGGAGGAGCTGGTCGCACAGGCGCTCCGCGTGCTGCATGACATGGGTCGAGAAGACGACCGTGGCGCCGTCCCGCGACGCCTCACGCACGAGATCCTCCAGTAGCGCCTGGTTGACCGGATCGAGACCTGAGAACGGTTCGTCCAGAAGCAGAAGCCGCGGCTTGTTCACCAGGGCGGTGGCGAGCTGCACCTTCTGCGACATCCCCTTGGAGAGCCTGGCGACCGGCCGTTTCGCCCACTCGCTGAGCTCCAGGCGCTCGATCAGGCGGGACGCAGCGCGACGAGCTCCCGCTCTGCTGAGGCCCTTGAGCCTTCCGAAATAGGCGATCACACCCAGCACGCTCATCTGGCGGTAGAGGCCGCGCTCTTCCGGCAGGAAGCCGATCAACGGGGCCTGATCGCGGCCGGGGGCGCGACCAAACACCTCGATCCGCCCTGAGGTGGGGCGCAGGATGTCGAGGGCCATCCGAAGGGAAGTGGTCTTGCCCGCGCCATTGGCGCCAAGAAAGCCGAAGACGCTGCCTTCAGGGACGTCGAAACTGAGATGATCAATCGCGGTGAACGCGTCGAACCGCTTGACCACAGCCCCGAAGGTCAGGACGGCCATTTAGGTCTTCTGGCAAAAAGCTTCGCCCTCATCCCGTTCCCCCACGGCGCGGCGCGCGCCACGTATCTAATAGACCATCCCTTGGACGACCGCCTTCAGCCGCTCCATCACCGAGAGCTTATCGTCCGGAAAATCCTGATCGATCCACCACGCCTCTACCTCCCGCAGGACCGCGCCGATCTGCGGGCCGCGCGGCACGCCGGCGGCGGCGACTTCGTCGCCGGTGAGCGGCAGGGTTGGCGGCGTCCAGCTTCGGGCCATCGGCAGCAGGGCGCGCCACTGAACAGCGGCGGCCGGCCGGTCGGATCCGGCCCAGGCCAACAGGACCCGATCGCAGAATGTCTCCGCGCCGAGGCGATAAACGACCCGCCTCATCTCCCGCGGGCTCATCCACGACACCAGGCGAGGCTCGGTCCCGAGGGCCGATTCGAGGCGGGCGCGGCGACCATTCGAAAGGCGCAGTCGCTGGGCGACCTCGACGCCGACCCAGGGCTCGTCCGGCAGCAGGGCCGCGAGCCGCAAGAGCGCATCGTCCTCGAACAGGATCTCGGTCTCGATGCGCACCAGGGAGTCGAACCGCGCGAGGCTGGCGGCCCGGGGGACAACCCAGCGGAGCACGCCGGTCTCTTCCATCAGGCGCAATGCGTGGCGCGGATCGTCCGCCGACAGCAGCTTCAAAAGCTCGCCCCCGACGCGCTCGGCCGACAGGGTCTCCACCAGGGGGGCGAGCTCGGCGCAGGCGGCCAGGCCCTCCTGATCCGGTTCCCCGCGACCGTACCAGGCCAGGAAACGGAAGAACCGCAGTATGCGAAGGGCGTCCTCGCGGATCCGCGTCCGCGCGTCGCCGACGAAGACGATCGCCCCGCGTCGCGCGTCCTCGATCCCGCCGCCAGTCGGATCGTAGAGCCGGCCCCGCGCGTCGGCGTAGAGGGCGTTGAGGCGGAAGTCGCGGCGGGCGGCGTCCTCGGTCCAGTCCCGGGTGAAGGCGACGACGGCGCGGCGGCCGTCGGTCTCCACGTCCCGGCGCAGGGTGGTGATTTCGAAGGGACGGCCGTCAGCGACCGCAGTGACGGTGCCGTGTTCGATCCCTGTCGGGACGGCGCGGACGCCGGCCGCCTCGAGGGCGGCGATCACCTCGGAAGGCTCAAGGATCGTCGCGATGTCGATGTCGCTGACCGGCGCGCGAAGCAGGGCGTTGCGCACGCACCCGCCCACGAAGCGCGCGCAGTCCTCTCCGCCCGCGGCCTCCAACGCGGCCATCACCGCCGCCGTCGCCGGATGGGTCATCCAGGGCTGCACGGGAAGCGTCTCGCTCATGGCAAGTCCCCGGAGCGCGGACGTCCCCGTCCGCTCTTTCTCTTCCACGCCCTGGCCCGGGCGGACGAGGACGTCCGCGCTCCGTGCTCGATGCTCATCATGGCTGCGAGCTGCCAGGATGAGGAACGAAATAGCCCGGCGCGACCGATCCGTTCGGACGGACATGCGCAGGCACATAGGTTCCGGTCAGCGGCCGCAGTGGCGAGAGCGCGGAAACCACGAGAGAGAGCGCCGCCAGGGTGGCTCCCGCGGCGACCAGCCAGGTCCACGGCGTCTCGCCCATTGCCTGGCCGCGCCGCCGCGCCCCTTCGCGCCACAGGAAGAAGCCGACAAAGGGCAGGATGAAGAGACCGGCCCGGATCAGCAGCGTCCTAACCAACCGCCGCTCCATAGAGACGGTCGTAGAGCGCCCGCAGCATGCCCGCTGTGGCGCCCCAGATCAGGTAGTCCTCCCACGTGGCGGCGTAGAAGCGCCGCACGTCCCCGGCCGGCGTGCGGCCTTCGCGGGCCTCGAAGTTGGCGGGGTCCATCAGGAAGCCGAACGGCGTTTCGAAGATGTCCGCCACCTCGTCGGGATTGGCGACGAGGGTGAAGCCGGGCGCGACGAACCCCACGACGGGGGTCACGTGGAAGCCGGTCCCTGTGCGGTACGGCGTGGAAAGTCCGGCGACCGTGACGAATTCCGGCGCGAGGCCGATCTCCTCATGCGCCTCCCGAAGCGCCGTCTCCCACGGCGTCTCGCCCGGATCGCAACGGCCTCCGGGCAAAGCGACCTGTCCGGTGTGGCGGCGCAGGGTGTCGGCGCGGCGAGTGAGGATGACCGAAAGCCCCCCCGGGCGATCCACAAGACCCACAAGCACGGCCGCCGGGGTCAGGGCCGCCGGAGGATCGCTGAGCTTGCCCGGGTCGAGGTCGAAATCGGACCGCGCGGGCGCTTCCCCTTTTGGGACCTCCAGAGGATCGAGGTGACGGGTGATCCAGCTCTTCAGGTCGGCCGGCGGGACGGGCGCGTTCACGCCCCCTCCGCCTCGTCCGGCGGCCCGATCGGAAACCACAGCCCGCCCGACTGCACGGCCATCATTGGGCCTTCGGGAAAGGCGCGCTCCACGGCCAGGTCCGCCAGTTCATAGAACACCGGCCTGGCGATGAGCGCCTCCAGCCCGCGCCGGACATGTAGATAAGGCCGCGGCTCGCCATCCGCGCCAGGCGTTTCCACGCGGATGACATTGTCCGCGCCAGCGTCGACCACGTCGCCGACGTTGGTGAGGAAGCGCAGGACCGGCCGCCCCGCGTCGTCCTTCACCTGATCGACCCGGATCGCGATGAATGGCGCGTCCTCGACCTGGATGCGAAGCTTCTCCACCGGCGTGACGAGATGAAAACCGTCGGGATCCTTGCGCAGCACGGTGGAAAACAGGCGCACGAGGCCCTCGCGCCCGATCGGCGTCCCATCATGGAACCAGAGGCCGTCGCGGCGGATGACGATGTCGATATCGCCGCAGTGCTCGGGGTTCCACAGGTGCACGGGGGGAATGCCGCGGCCCGGTCCAGCCGCAGCGGCCACGACCCCCTCCAGTCCCAGCACCCGTTCCGCCTGACTCATCGCCTAGGAGGTAAGCCCGTCCGGCGAACGGCTCAAGCTCCCGTGATGGTCAGCCCAGGGGAACCACCGGGCCGGTCAGCTCGACGTCGCCACCGGGGACGAGGGCGCGGACCATCACCCGACCCTGATCGACCGGCCCTGGCAGACGCACCTCTCGCACGGGGGCGGCGGAAAAGCCCAACGGCCCGAAGAACGGCGCATCGCCGACGAGGAGCACATAGGACCACCCCGCCGCGGCGGCCGCCGCGCAGGCCCGGTTCACGAGGTCGGCCCCGAGGCCTTGGCTCCGGCAGCTCGCGTCCACCGCGATCGGCCCCAGCAGCAGGCCACGCTTGCCGGCGATCGAGATCGGCCACAGCCGCACGCATCCCACCGCCATCCCGTCGCGCCAGGCCACGAAGCTCGTATCGCGATCCAGCCGGCCTCCCTCGCGCAACCTCTCCACCGCCTTGACGAAGCGGCCCGGTCCGAAGGCGCGCGCGATCAACCCGTCGACCACCGCCGCGTCGGCGGGCGTCTCGGGAGCCAAGAGCTCTTCGGCGGCGGGGGCGGGTACGGACATGGGGGCGCGCGCGATAGGGCCATTGGCCTTTGTCGTCAACGTCGCAACGGTCGCACGGCGCGTTGCGCAGCCGGGCCATGGACGCTACCCGGGAGCGGATGAGCGAGGCGGCGAGCGTCACACCCTCAGCGCGCGCCCTGCTGCGCGAGGGCGACTATGTGAGGTTCTGGGCCTCGCGATGGATGGGCAGCCTCGGCTCCCAGATCCAGAGCGTGACCATGGGCTGGCAGATCTACGCCATCTCGCGCCAGACCCTGAGCGTGGGAGCCTCTGCGCTTAACGTCAGCCTGATCGGCCTGATCACCTTCGCGCCCATGTTCCTGCTGGCGCTGATCGCCGGCGAGTCCGCCGACCGCCACGACCGGCGCAAAGTCCTGCTGTTCTGCTACGCAGGGGAGACGACCGCCGTGGCAGTCCTGGTGGCGACCGCGTTCACGGGTCACGCTTCGGTGCCCCTGCTGCTGGCCGTCGCCTTCGTGTTCGGGACGTCAAGGGCGTTCTTCTCGCCGGCCATGGCCGCGCTGGTCCCCATGCTGGTGCCCCGTCCCCTGTTGCCCAGGGCTATCGCGTGGAACTCGCTGGCCTCGCAGTCGGCCTCGGTCCTCGGGCCGGCTGTGGGTGGTCTGCTTGTGGCCATCTCGCCCGGCGTCGCCTACGGCGCCACCCTCGTTCTCTATCTGGCGGCGGCCGCGTGCCTGGCGAACATCCAGAGCCACACCCGACCTGAGCCCCAGCCCGGCTCGCGGCTCGACCTCGTCAAGGCCGGCCTGGCCTATGTCTGGAGCCAGAAGATCGTGTTCGGCGCGATCTCCCTCGACCTTGCGGCGGTCATCCTTGGCGGGGCGCGCGCCCTCCTGCCGGCCTTCGCCAGGGACGTCCTCCACGCGGGCTCCGAAGGCTTCGGCCTGCTGCGGGCGGCCCCGGCCGTGGGCGCCACCTTCGTTGGCCTCTGTCTGGCCTCGCACCCGATCCGTCGGCGCGCTGGCGCAATCATGCTGACCGGCGTCGCGATCTATGGCGCGGCAACCGTCGTCTTTGGCGCCTCGCGTCTGCTCTGGCTCTCCGCCGGGGCCATGGTGGTCCTGGGAGGGGCCGACATGCTCAGCGTCTTCGTCCGCCAGACCCTGGTGCAGGTGATGACCCCCGACGCCATGCGGGGCCGGGTCGCAGCCTTCTCCAGCCTGTTCGTCAGCGCGTCCAACGAGTTGGGCGAGTTCGAGAGCGGCCTGCTCGCCCGTTTCCTCGGACCCGTCCTGGCCACCGTGGCGGGCGGGATCGGCGCCGTGGCCGTCACCGGAGTCTGGGCCTACCTGTTTCCAGGCTTGCGCAGGGCGGACCGCCTCGAATAATCACCCCTCAAACGCTTGTATGACTTCGAAGGGAAGGATGCGCCCATGGGTGTGCTTGACGGCAAGGTGGTTCTGGTCACCGGCGGCGGCAACGGCATCGGGCGCGACTGCGCCCTGATCGCGGCCAAGGAAGGGGCCAAGGTGGTCGTCAACGACCTCGGCGGCGGCCTCTCGGGCGGCGACGAAGGCTCGGCCGGCCCAGCCGAGACGGTGGCCCAGGAGATCCGGGCCGCGGGCGGCGAGGCCGTCTCCAACTCCGAGTCCGTGACCTCGATGAAGTCGGTCCAGGGCATGGTCGAGCAGGCGCTCGACACCTTCGGCGGTCTGCATGCGGTGATCAATCCGGCGGGCATCCTGCGCGACGGCATGTTCCACAAGATGAGCGAGTCGGACTGGGAGAAGGTCATCGAGGTCCACCTCCGTGGCACGTTCAATGTCTGCCGGGCGACGATCGAGCACTTCCGCAGCCAGGAGGACGGGGCCTACATGCTCTTCACCTCCACCTCCGGCATCATCGGCAATATCGGCCAGACCAACTATGGCGCGGCCAAGATGGGCATCGCTGGCCTCTCGCGGATCATCGCCATGGAAGGCGCCAGCAAGAACGTGCGCTGCAATTGCATCGCACCGGTGGCGTGGACGCGCATGACCCAGTCTGTCCCGGTGAAGGACGAAGCCCAGGCCGCGCGCCGGGCGCAGATGGCGGCGAGCATCCGCGCCGACCAGCCTGCCCGCTTCTCGGTCGCCCTGGTCTCCGAGCGCGCCAAGGCCATCACCGGCCAGATCTTCGGCGTGAGCGGCGAGAACATCATCCTCTACTCGCAGCCGCGCCCGCTGCAGACCGAGAGCAAGGCCGAAGGCTGGACCGTGGAGACCATCCTCTCCGAGGCCATGCCGGCCATGCAGGACAAGTTCTATCCGCTCGGCCGGCTCCCGCTGCCGGCGGACCCGAAGCCCGCCGCTCAGCCGGCCGCCTGATGGCCGGCCGGCTCGAAGGCCGCGGCGCGGTTGTCACCGGCGCGGCCAGCGGCATTGGCCGCGCCAGCGCGCGCCGCTTCGCGGCCGAGGGCGCGCGCGTCGTCTGCTTCGACCGCGCTGATGCGGTCGAAGAGACGGCTTCGCTCATCAACGGTGAAGGCGGGACGGCGATCGCCGTGCGCGGCGACGCCGGCGAGGAGGCTGACGTCAAGGCCGCGATAGAGCGGGCGCACGCCGAATTTGGCCGCCTCGACGCGGTGTTCGCCAACGCCGGCGTGAGCGGCGGCATGCGGACGATGGAGGATCTGGACGCCGCCTTCTGGCAGGACCTCCTCCGCATCAACCTGATCGGCCCCTTCCTGGCCATCAAGCACGCGAGCCCGATCATGCGGGCCGCCGGCAAAGGCTCGATCATCTGCACCGCCTCTGTGGCGGGCCTGCGGTCGGGCGCCGGGGGCATCCCGTACAGCGCGAGCAAGGCGGGGGTGATCAACCTCGTGCAGACCAGCGCCAACGTGCTCTACGGCACGGGCGTGCGGGTGAACGCCATCTGTCCCGGCCTGATCGAGACCGGCATGACCGCCCCGATCTACCGCATGGCGCGCGAGCGCGGCACGGACGACCGGATCGGCCAGCTCAACCCGCTCAAGCGGGGCGGAGAGCCCGACGAGATCGCCGGCGCCGCCCTGTTCCTCGCCTCCGACGACTCTTCCTACGTCAACGGCCAGGCGGTCGTGGTCGACGGCGGCCTGTCCTCGTCGCATCCCGTGGGCCAACGTCGGGGGTGAGGCATTGTGGGCAGGGGCGATACAACGCACTAGATTGAGCGCCATGACCGATCCGCGTGATCCACGTCCCGGTTTCGAGGAGGAAGCGTCGATCTTCGACGACCTCGACGATGAGGCGTTGGAGCTTGCGATGCAGGAGGCTGAGGCTGACATCGCCGCGGGTCGGGTTGTTCCACATGAAGAGGTGGCGAAGTGGCTGAGGACCTGGGGTACACCCAGCGAGACGCCGCCGCCGCCTGAATGGTTCAAGTAATCTGGACCCGGCGGGCGCTGTCGGACATCACATCGATCCGGTCTTACGTGGCCGCATTCGCTCCCCGCGCCGCCGAACGTCTGGCGCAGCGCCTGCTCGCCGCGGGGGAGTCGCTCGCAGTCTACCCGGATCGCGGTCGGCCCGTTGGCCGAAGCCGACGTGAGCTGACGGTGGTCTGGCCATACCTGCTCCGATACCAATTGAGCGCCGACCGAATTGAAATCATGAGCGTACGCCACGGGGCGCGACGTCGAGCGAGCGTGCGTTAGCGGGAGAACTACGCCTTGGACGACATCATTTCCCTGAGTGCGCGTGTGAAACAGCTGGCGGAGGAACGCGGCGAACGGCCGGCGGTCACTGACCAACACCGGACCGTGACCTGGGGTGAACTCCACCGACGCACTAATCGGCTCGCCCGCGGGCTGGAGGCGGTAGGGGTAAAGCTGGGCGACCTCGTCACCGTCGGCCTGCCCAACAGTGTGGACTTCGTGGAGGCCTGCTACGCCCTGTGGAAGGTTGGGGCGACGCCGCAGCCGATCTCCTGGCGCCTGCCCGCGGCCGAAGCCGAGGCGGTGATGGAGCTGGCGCAGACGCCGATCCTGATCGCCGGGGAAACCATCGCCAGCGACCGGCCGCGTTATGACGTCCCCGCCCTGCTGGCGCTCAGCGAGGACGACAGCGATCTGGAGGACCGCACGGCGCCGATCTGGAAGGCCCCGACGTCTGGAGGCTCCACGGGACGGCCCAAGCTGATTCTCTCGGGCGGTCCTGGGGTGTTCAATCTCGACATGCCGGGCGCCTACCGGACGTCCAGCGAAGACGTCATGCTCCAACCGGGGCCGCTCTATCACAACGGCCCGTTCACCTCCTCGTTCGGCGGCCTCGGCCAGGGCGCGCACGTGATCGTCATGCCGCGCTTCGACGCCGAGGAGACCCTGCGGCTGATCGATCGCCACAAGGCGACCTGGATCTATACCGTCCCGACCATGATGAGCCGGATCTGGCGCCTGCCCGACGAGGTGAAGGGCAAGTACGACGTCTCCTCGCTGAAGACCCTCTGGCACCTGGCCGCCCCCTGCCCGCCCTGGCTCAAGGAGGCCTTCATCAACTGGCTGGGCCCGGACGTGATCATGGAGCTCTATGCCGGGACCGAGGCCCAGGCGGTGACCATCATCACCGGCACGGAATGGCTGGAGCACCGCGGCTCGGTGGGCAAGGTGACGGTCGGCGAGATGAAGGCGTTCGACGCCGAGGGAAGTCCCCTGCCGTCCGGAGAAACCGGCGAGATCTACATGCGCCGGCCCGAAGGCGCGCCGGCCTCCTATTCCTACCGTGGCGCCAGCGCCCGCACCTTGCCCGGTGGCTGGGAATCGCTGGGCGATATCGGCTGGTTCGACGACGACGGCTATCTCTATCTCGCCGACCGCCGCACCGACATGATCCTGGTGGGCGGCTCCAACGTCTATCCTGCTGAAATCGAAGCCGCGCTGGACGAACATCCCCTGGTGCAGTCGAGCGCCGTGATCGGCCTGCCGCACGAGGAGATGGGCAATACGATCCACGCGATCGTGCAGCCAAGGTCGGGCCTGACGGAAGAGTCCCTTCGGGAGCACCTCGCCGGCCGGCTCGTCACCTACAAGCAGCCCCGGACCTACGAGTTCGTCAGCGAGAATATCCGCGACGACGCGGGCAAGGTCCGTCGCACCCAGCTGCGCGACGAGCGGATCGCCAGACTGAAGACCGACGCCTGAGGCGCGCTTTAAAGCGGCGGAGGCATGCAGAGGTTCGTCGTGATCTCCGGCTGCTCGGGCGGCGGCAAGTCGACCCTGCTCGAGGAGCTGGCTCGGCGGGGCTACGCCACCGTCGAGGAGCCTGGGCGACGCATCGTCCGTGAGGAACTGGCAGGCGACGGGCGCGCGCTGCCCTGGGTGGACGAAGTCGCTTTCGCCCGGCGCGCAATCGCCATGGCCCTCAACAACCTGGAGGCGGTGCAGGATCGTCAAGGTTGGGTGTTCTTCGACCGAGGCCTGATCGACGCCGCCTCCGCCCTGGAACACATGACCGGCGAGCCTGCCCTGGCGCGGGTGGAGGCCGGCCGCCGCTACCACCGGAACGTCTTCCTCGTCCCGCCGTGGCCGGAAATCTATGAGACCGACGCCGAGCGACGGCACGACCTGGAGGCGGCGCTTCCGGAATACGACCGGCTGCTGCGCGTCTATCCAGCGCTTGGCTACGAGGTGACGATTCTGCCGAAGGACGCTGTAAGCGCGCGAGCGGACCACGTCCTTTCCACCCTCGCCGCCAACGCCTGAGAGCAACTTTCGGGCTGTCCTTGCCTCCGGTCCGCCGGCGTCTCGCCGGCCCTTCTCCTTTTGGACTTTACTTCGAAGCGGCGCGAGGACAGCACGATCTCGGGGATCACACGCAAGAAGGAATGGCCGGCGGGAGAGCCTGTGAAATTACCCTCGCTTGCCCCCTAAAATCCGTCATCGCCGGCCTCCGTGCCGGCGACCCATGGATCGACCTGCGAGCACTTCGCGGTGGCCGCGCCGGGCGGCGCGGCCAAGACGGATGGAACGACTGGGCCGTTCGACGCGCCGTGACCGCGCCGCCCGGCGCGGTCAATGCGAGCGCCCGCACAGCCGATCGATGGGTGGCCGGCACGGAGGCCGGCCATGACGAGTTTTAGGGGGCGAGCG
>DASXGR010000153.1:0-9330 GCA_036488935.1 Caulobacteraceae bacterium
AGGCGTAGAGGGCGTTGAGGCTGGCGACGCCGGCGACCCGGAAATGGGGCCGAATCTGCAAATGGTCCTGCAGGTTTTCGCCGACGCCGGGTAGGTGGCGGCGGGTCTCGACGCCGAGTTGGGCGAGCCGCGCCCCGTCGCCGAGGCCCGAAAGCTCCAGCAGCGGCGGCGTTCCCACCGCCCCGGCGGTAAGGATCACCGCCCCGCCGGCCCTGGCCTCGAAGCGCGCCGCGCCGGTGGTCCAGGCGACGCCCGCCGCCCGGCCTTCCTCGATGATGAGACCGGTGACCTGGGCGCGGGTTCTGAGCTCGAGGTTGCGGCGATGAAGGGCGGGCTTCAGGAACCCGCGCGCCGCGCTCCACCGCCGGCCGGCCTTCTGGTTGACCTGGAAGTAGCCGCTGCCGAAATTATCGCCGCCGTTGAAGTCACCCGTCGGCGGGATGCCTTCCAGGGCGGCGGCTTGTGAGAACGCGTCGAGAACCGGCCAGCGCATGCGGGGGTGCTCGATGCGCCACTCGCCCCCGGCGCGGTGCAAAGGACCCGGCGGATCGACGTGATCCTCATGGGCCATGAACAGAGGCGCGACGTCGTCCCATCCCCAGCCGGCGAGGCCCAGCTGGCGCCAGCCATCGTAGTCGGCGGCCTGGCCGCGCATGTAGATCATGGCGTTGATCGCCGAGCAGCCGCCGATCACCTTGCCGCGCGGATAGTTGAGCACCCGGCCGCCGAGGCCGGGGATCGGCTCGGTCTTGAACATCCAGTCGGCGCGCGGATTGCCGATGGCGAAGAGATAGCCGACGGGGATGTGGAACCAGATCCAGTCATCCCGACCGCCCGCTTCCAGCAGAAGCACGCGCCGGGAGGGGTCGGCCGAGAGCCGGTTGGCCAGAACGCAGCCGGCGGACCCGGCGCCGACAACGATCACGTCCGCTTCAAGGAGCGCGCTCGCGGTCGGCGACAAGCCGCTCAAAAGCCCTCGATGAGGCGTGCGAAGGCCAGTGGCGTGCGATCTTCAAGACGGGGCCCGATGATCTGGATCCCGATCGGCAGGCCTTCGCTGTTACGCCCGATCGGCACGGCCGTCGCCGGAAGGTTCGGATAGGTCACAAGCCCTGCCCAGGCGATCTGGGGGGCGAAGGGGCTGGGTCGGCCGTCGATCATCACGTTACGCGAGCCCCAATCGCCTTCAACGTGCGGGAAGGCGACCATGCCCAACGTCGGGGCGATCACCACGTCGAACGACTGGAAGAGCGTGTCCCAGCGGCGACGCACAGCCAGCTGAGCGTGAAGCATGTCCATGTATGCGTGGGCCGAAGGCAGTTCCGGCGAGGGCGGCGCGCCATAGCTCATCACGGTCAACAGCAGGCGCATGTAGCCGGCATGGGTGCTGGCGAGGTCGGGCAGGAGGTCCGTCCGATCGGCCACCTTCGCGCCCCGCTTGCTGAGTTCCGCGGCCAGTCCGCCGATCGCCGCGCGGATCTCCCCGTCCACGGGCGCCAGAGGATGGGAATCCATCACCAGCACCCGATAGTCGGCTAGGCGCTCGTGCCGCGGCGGCCGCAGGTCGAGACGATAGGCCACTGCATCGTCGTCCTCAGGACCGGCGGTGACCTCCAGGGCCAGCTCCAGGTCCCTCACCTCGCGAGCCATTGGGCCAACGACGTTCAAAGGCGGCGAAACGCCATCCAGCCCCGGGAGAGAATGACCGCGGGATGGGACCAGCCCGTAGCTCGGCTTGTGGCCGACGACGCCGCAGAAGGCCGCGGGCACGCGGATCGAGCCGCCAATGTCTGAGCCGAACTCGAGCGGGACCATCCCCGCGGCGAGGGCGGCGGCGCTGCCGCCCGATGAGCCGCCCGCCGAACGGCTGTGATCGTGCGGGTTCACCGTCCGGCCATAGACAGGGTTCGCGCTCTGCCAATCGGCGAGATTGAGCGCCACGTTGGTCTTGCCGAGGATCACCGCGCCGGCTGCTTTCAACCGCGCGACGACGGTGGAGTCGGTCGCCGCGATCCATGACTTCTTGTCTTCCAGGCCCCAGGTCGTGGGCAGACCAGCGACGTTGAAGGCCTCCTTCACCGTCATGGGTACGCCCAGGAGCGGCCGGCGCTCGCCGCGGGCCAGGGCCTCGTCCGCCGCAACGGCCGCCGCCCGGGCTCGTTCGAAGTCCCGTACGACGACGGCGTTGATGGTCGAATCAAGCCGTTCGATACGGTCGACCGCCGCCTCGAAGAGTTCCCGCGCGCTGACCTTGCGTTCCGCCAGCGCCTGCGCGAGCTCGGTTGCTCCGGCGCGCTCGTAGTCCTGGATCCCGTCAAAGGCCATGGCGCCGCTCTCCCGTAGTCCCTGGCGCCGAGCCTAGACTGTCCGCCTGTGTCGGAGAAGGCGGCTCACCGCTCTCACGGCAGGAGGGGGGACCAGGTCGGGTCGGCGGCGCCGAGCGTATAGGGCGCAGGCTTCAGGACCCGGCCCGAGATGTCGGCAAGCCACAGGTGCGGGCCAGAGCCGGTGTCACGCGAGAACATGATCATGTGGCTGTTGGGCGCCCATGTCGGCCCCTCGTCCAAATAGCTGGACGTGAGAATCCGCTCTCCCGAGCCGTCCGGCCGCATCACCCCGATATGGAAGACGTTTCCGGTCTGCTTGGTGAAGGCGATCCACTTGCCGTCCGGACTCCAGACGGGGGTGGTGTAGCGCCCCTGGCCAAACGAGATGCGGCGCACATTCCCGCCCTCCGCGTCCATCAGATAGAGCTCGGGGTTCCCGCCGCGATCTGAATTGAACGCGATCTGCGAACCATCGGGCGAATAGCAGGGGGATGTGTCGATCGCCGGATCAGTCGTCAGGCGGCGTGTCGCGCCGTTGGCCAGGGTGATGGTGTAGATGTCGGTGTTGCCGTCACGCACGACCGATAGCGCGACATGGCTTCCGTCCGGGGAGAAGCGGGGCGCGAACACCATGCCCGGGAAGTGGCCGAGCGCCTCCTGCCGGCCGGTTTCGATATTAAGGACGTATACGGTCGAACCGGACGGCCGCAGGACCATGTAGGTGATCTCCTGCCCCTTCGAGGAGTACCTGGGCGTGAACACCTCCGTGCCGCCATCCGTGAGGTGGCTGGGGTTGAAGCCGTCCTGGTCCATGATCTCCAGGCGACGCACGCGGTGGGCGCGGGAACCGCTGACCGAGACGAACACCACGCGGGTGTCGAAATAGCCCTGCTGGCCGGTGATCTTCTCGTAGACCGCATCGGCCACCTTGTGGGCGATGCGCCGCCAGTTCTCCGGCGTGGAGGTGAACTGCAGCCCGAGCAGCTGGTCGCCGGCATAGACGTCCCATAGCCGGAAATCGACGCGCAGATGCCCGTCGGCGTCGTTGGTCACCGCGGCGGTGAGCAGGCCCTGGGCGCTGATCGCCTTCCAGCCATCGAAGACGGGCTGGACGTTCACGTTCGGGTCGACATTGGGGAAGGTCGCGGGGTCGAGCGGCTTGAACAGGCCCGAACTCTGCAGGTCGTTGGCGATCACCTTCTGGATGTCCCCGGCCACCGGGGGTCCGGTGAAGGCGGGAATGGCGATCGGCACCGGCTGGCTCGCCCCCTGGTCGACGTTGACCACGATGTCCGCCGCCGCGGGACCTGCGGCGAGGACGACAGCGGACGCGATCGCGCCGGCGAGAGCGCCGAAGAAGGCGCGGGAGAGGTTTCTCAGGAGCATGGGTTTATCTCTCTAGCTCGTGGCGCACGCTTTCTTGGCGTCGAAGTTGACGGTGAAGCTGTTGTTCCGGAAGGGGGCGCCGTAGGGCGCGGCCTTGTGGACCGCATCGATGGCGCGGCGCGCCGCCACCGAAATTGCAGGATTTGAGGAGTTCTCGAGGCCATGGGCGCCTACGGCGCCCACCAGATGACCGTCGTCGCCCACCTTGAAACTGACAGGGACGACGACGGTGTCATCGCCGCAGTTGACGTTCCACAGGCGCTGCAGGAGCTGCGACAGCCCCGCGACGTCGCTCTGGGAGACGCCTTGGCCGGCGTCGACGCGCGCCACCGTGGCTGTTTCCGCCTGGACGGGGCCGCGAGCCGCGAAGGCGGGACGCGGCGGGGATCGCTTGAGGCTACGGCTGACGTCGGCCTGCAGGCTGTCGAGGCTGAAATTGTCGCTCTTGGCAGCCGTCTTCGTTTTCTGCGTCTGCTGCGACGCCGCAGCGTTGGCCGCATCCTTCGGCGTCGGCTTGGGCTTCAGCGCCGTCTTGCTGGGCGCCGGCGTGGGCGCAGGCGCGGCGACGGCCTGAGGATGGTTGGGCTGGGGAGGCGGAGGCGGCGGCGGAGGCTCCGGCGCCTTCGCCTGGGGAACCGGCGTCTCCGTCTGCGCCCTGTGCTCCTCGGGCGCCTGGATCGCCGGACGGGAGTCGGTCGTGGGGTCGTGCGAAACGATCGTGATCGGCACCGCCGCGCCGAGCGACAGAGGCGGAGCAGGATGCAAGAACAACAAGGCCAGGAGCCCAAGATGCAGCGCCAGCGCTCCTGCGAGCGCCGGCGTCAGACTGTCTCCCGGCCGGTGACCGGCAGTCCTCATGGGCTGGCCGCGCCTCCGGTATCCTGCTGGAGCGGCGGACGCCCGGCGCCGGATGACGGGCCGCCGGTGTCGGTGATCAGGTCGATCGAGGTGAAGCCCGATTGCGATAGGCTCGCCATCACCTGCGCGACGAGAGCGTAGGGCGCACGCCCGTCAGCGCGGACGAAAATCGGCTTGGAATAGGTCGCGCCCGCGGTCTGACGCAGGGTGGGGGCGAAATCGTCGAACGCGGTCTCGGTCTGGCCGATGAAGATGCGGCCGTCGGCGCGGATCGACACCGTGATGGGCTGGGTCTGGTCCTGCACGGCCGCCGCTTCGGTTTTCGGCAGCTGCAGGGGCACGCCCGCCGTCAGCAGGGGCGCGGAGATCATGAAAATGATCAGCAGCACCAGCATGACGTCGACGAGAGGGGTGACGTTGATCTCCGCCAGGGGCGAGCGCCGTCCCCTTCGAACACGTCCGCGTCTGCGGCCGGCGGCGAAAGCGTCGTGAGCCGAAAGCGCCATGATTGGATCCCGTCAGGCGGCTGGACGGCGCTCGGCGAGGCGCCTCTGGATCGCTGTTACCAGATCGTCCGCGAACCCCTCCAGACGTGCGGCATATTTGGCGGCGTCCGTCGAGAACTTGTTGTACCCGATATAGGCGGGGATCGCGGTGGCGAGGCCGACCGCCGTCGCGAACAGGGCCTGGGCGATAGCGGGAGCGACCACGGACAGGTTCGTGTTCTTCTCGATGGCGATCGCCTGAAAGGCGTTCATGATGCCCCATACCGTGCCGAAAAGGCCGATGAAGGGCGAAGCGGTGGCGACGATGGCCAGGCTCCCCAGCCCGTCCTCCACCCGCTGGCTCTCCCGCGCCACCACGCTGTCGAGGACGCGGTCGATCCGCTGCACGAGGAAAGCCGCCTGGGTTTCCGCCTGATCTCCCACGAGCAGACCCTTGGTCCGCGCCTCGCGCCACTCGCGCAGAGCAGCCTGGAGCATACGTGGCAGGGCGTGGCGGGGCGCCTCCCCAGCCTCGGTGGCGATGTCCTCCAGCGACCGGCCGGAGGCGACCTCGTCTTCGAATTTGTCGGCCTGGCGGCCGAGCGACCCGATGCGGAATGTCTTGTCGAGGATCACGGCCCAGGACCAGAGCGAAGCCAGGATCAGCCCGGTAAGCACCCCTTTCACGATCCAGTCGGCGTGCAGGAAGAGGTGGATGGGCGAGAAACTTTCGGGCGTGACTGTCGTCGGCTCCATGAACGGGTCCTGTTGCGGCGCTGCGGGGCCGCGGATGCCCCGCGCCCATGGTCAAACTATGGCCCGCCGCTTTGCGGCTTCGCTAACCTAGCGCGGCTCTTTCGCTTCAGAGCGCAGCGTCCGTTTGCAGACCTGCAACGTCGCACGGGAACTCACGTCTCTGCCAGCCGGGGCTTTATCAGCTCGAACAGATCGACAGGCGGCCGACGCGGAGCGCCGGCCAGGGTGATGCAGGCGACCTCGACGGCGGCTGAGGCGATGAGTTGCGCCCCCCGTTCGATGATCTGGGTCACCCACAGCCGGGGCCCCCTTACCCGATCGTAGGCGGTGCGCACGAGCAGGGCGTCGTCGATACGCGCAGCCTTGCGGAAGGCGATGTCGAGGCGCGTGACGACAAAGGCGCAAGGATCGGCGCGCTCGAGAAGGTTTCGATGACCGATCCCGCTGGCGCGCATGAATTCGGTGCGACCTCGCTCGAAGAACCGCACATAGGAGGCGTGGTAAACGAGACCAGTGAAGTCGGTGTCCTCATAATAGACGCGCACGGGCAGCCGGTGCTCGCGACCAAGAAAGACACCGCCCGATGGCTGGTCAGTCATCCGCCGGCTCATCGAACAGGCCTGCCTGCGCGGCGGCCGGCGCGGTGGGAGGCGTAAGGCCGAGGTGTGCATAGGCCTTGGCGCAGGCGAGGCGCCCCCGGGGGGTCCGCTGAATGAATCCCCGCTGCATCAGGAAAGGCTCGATCACATCCTCGACGGCGTCGCGCGCCTCTGCGATGGCGTAGGCCAGCGTTTCCACCCCGGCCGGTCCGCCGCCATAATTATCGATCAGGGCCCGCAGGTAGCGACGGTCCAGACTGTCCAGGCCCGCCTCGTCCACCTCCAGGCGCGCCAGGCCGCGCGCCGCGCAGGCTTGGTCGATGCGGGTCGCGCCCTCCGCCGCAGCGAAGTCGCGCACACGGCGCAGCAGGCGTCCAGCCACCCGAGGCGTGCCGCGTGCGCGGGCGGCGATCTCGGCCGCGCCGTCGGCGGCAAGTTCCAGGCCCATCTTGCGCGAGGCGTGCGCCAGGACCTGCTGCAGTTCCTCAGGGCTGTAGAACTCCAGCCGAAGGGGGATGCCGAAGCGGTCGCGCAACGGTGTCGCCAGAAGGCCCGCCCGGGTGGTGGCGGCGACCAGGGTGAAAGGCGCCAGGTCGATGCGCACCGTGCGCGCCGAAGGCCCCTCCCCGATCACCAGGTCAAGGGCGTGGTCCTCCATCGCAGGGTAGAGGATCTCCTCGACGTTCGCGGCCAGCCGATGGATCTCGTCGATGAAGAGGACGTCGTTCGGCTCGAGGTTGGTCAGGATAGCCGCCAGATCCGCCGCCTTGGCGAGTACGGGCCCGGAGGTGGCGCGGAAACTCACCCCCAGTTCGCGCGCGACGATCTGGGCCAGGGTAGTCTTCCCGAGGCCGGGCGGACCGAACAGAAGCACGTGGTCAAGGGCCTCGCCCCGACCCCGGGCGGCGTCGATGAAGATGCGCAGGTTGGCCTTGGCCTGCGCCTGGCCGACGAACTCCGCCAGCGTCTGCGGCCGCAGAGCGCGATCGTTCGCCTCCAAGGGCGCAGCCTCGCCGGACACGAGCCGGCTCATCGTCCCAGCTCCTGCAGCGCCGCCTTGATCAGGGCCCCTTCGGTGGCGTCATCACCCAGGCGGACGAGCGCCTGATCGACCAGGCGCCGGGCGAGGACCTCCGCTGTCCCCAGCCCCATCAGGGCCGCCACCGCGGACCCGGCCGGGCTCGCCGCGGGGATAACCGTGGCGGCGGACAAAGGATCGGCCGGCGCAGCCATGTGCCCTGTCACCGCGATCCCGCCGCCCAAGGGCTTGTCCTTCAGTTCGGTGACGATGCGCAGGGCGAGCTTGGGACCCACGCCGTTCGCCCGCGCCACCGCCGCCTTGTCGCCGCGGGCGGCGGCCGCAGCCAGCTCGCCCGGCGCGAGAACGTCGAGCACGCCCAGGGCGGCCTTGGGGCCCACCCCTTGTATCGATTGCAGAAGGACGAAGGCGGCGCGCTCCTCACGCGAGACGAAACCGTAGAGCCGCATTCCGGCTCCCTCGGTCCACTGGGTCTCGATGTGGAGCACCGCCTCCTCGCCGACGGCGGGAAGCCGGCCGAGGGTGCGGGAGCCGCAGCGCACGACGTAACCGACACCGCCGACGTCGATCAGCCCCTCCTCCTCGCCCACCTCGGCGACGAGGCCGCGCAACCGGCCGATCATGATCCGGCCCCCAGCGTGGCAGGGCGATTCGCGTTCGTCATGTGTTCTTGGGTCATAGCGTCTCGCGGGGCGCGTGAGGAGGGCGCTGCAGGCCCAGCAAGCTGTCGAAGACATCGCTCAATGGCGAGCGATGAAGGAGATTTCATCGCCGTTGCGAAGTTATTTCGGATTCTCGGGCAGGCTAAGCCGCGAGGCGCAGTTGACTGGTGGGCCGTTGAACTTCCCGGCCGCCCCCGGTTCGTCGAGCGCGTAGCGCAGGTAGACGCAAACCGCCCGCGCCAGGCGCCGCGCCGGATCCTCGATACCCGCATTGGCGCGGCCGACAGAAGCCTCGATCGTCGAGCGGATCTCCGCCGCAATCCGCGCTGTCACGCTCAAGCGTCCGCCCGCAGAGTCTTCGCCCAGGCGTCGGTCAGGGCGCGCGGGTCGCCGGTCCCGAACACATAGCGGTCCGGCCGCACCAGCACGGCCTGGGCCGCCGAACGAGCGTCCAGCCACGTCTCCAGGTCACCTCGAAACGAGGATAGCGTCTCGCAGGCGAGGCTCAGTGTGCGCACGCCGTCGACCTTCTGTGCGGGGACGCGGCTCAGCAACCACGGCCGACATCCCAGCGCGTCGTCCATGCGGAGTAGTTTGCCGTCCTGCCGGCTGACTGGTTGGGGAAACACCTCGCCCGCACCCGGGGTGCCGGCGAGCACGCACCCCACCGCGAATGGCGGTGGCCGCTCCGGCGCCAGCGGCGGCGCTCCGCTGGCCTGCGCAGCCAGCATATTGGCGTCACGCCGGGACGCCTCCATCGGATCACGCGTGCAGACGATCCGCCCCATCCTGATCGCCAGCTCGATCAGGGCGCGGGCGTGGGGCTCGCGCTCGGTCTGGTAGGTGTCGAGCAGGGTGTCGTCAGCCCGCGCCCTGAGGACGGCATCCAACTTCCACGCGAGATTGGCGGCGTCGCGCAGCCCAGAGCACATCCCCTGCCCCGCGAACGGCGGCGTCTGGTGCGCCGCATCGCCGGCGATCATGGCGCGGCCCAGCCGCCAGCGGTTCGCGACCAGGCCGTGAAAGCGATAGACGGCCTTGCGCTCAATCGTGACCGGTCCGCAGCCCCACCGCCGGATGAGCGCCTCGATCACAGCCTCGTTGGTGATCGCTTCGGGCGTCTCGCCAGGCAGGAGCATGAATTCCCAGCGATGCCAGCCGGGGCCGCCCTGGACGCAGGTGGTCGGCCGCGCGGGATCGCAGAGCTGGACGTTGGCC
>DASXGR010000159.1:0-5742 GCA_036488935.1 Caulobacteraceae bacterium
ATGCTGCAGCAGGCGCTTGGCGATCGCCCAGCCGCCGTTCAGCCGTCCGACAAGGTCCTCCTTGGCGGCCCTGGCGTCGGTGAAAAAGGTCTCGCACTGGCCGGAGGCGCCGGAGATCATCTTGATCGGCCGCGCTTCGACTCCCGGCTGATGCATGGGGATCAGGATGAAGCTGATGCCCTCGTGCTTCTTGGACGTGTCGGTGCGGCACAGGCAGAAGCACCAGTCGGCGAACTGCGCGCCCGATGTCCAGATCTTCTGGCCATTGATCAGCCAATGGTCGCCCTTGTCTTCGGCCTTGGTCGTCAACGAGGCAAGGTCGGAGCCGGCGCCGGGTTCGGAGAAACCCTGGCACCAGCGCAGGTCTCCGCGGCAGATCGGCGGCAGGTGGCGCTGCTTCTGTTCCTCGGTGCCGTATTCCAGGAGGGTGCTGCCGAACATGCCGGGGCCCATGCCTTGAATCGGGTTGCGCGCGCCGACGCGCGTCATCTCCTGCTGCAGCACCCGCGCTTCGGCCGGGGAGAGTCCTCCGCCGCCATATTCTTTCGGCCAGGTCGGCGTGCCCCAGCCTTTGGCGCCGATCCGCTGACGCCACAGTTCGGCGTCGGCGGTGGGCTTCAGTCCGCCCTCCATCTGTTCCATGGTCGTGTCGGGCGTTCCGCGCACCGACGCCGGAACATTGGCCTCCAGCCAGTCACGCGCCTGAGCGCGGAAAGCCGCCAGTTCAGGGGTTTCGTCGCCGCCGAAGTCAGCCATCACAATCTCTCCCTGGAAGTCGTCCGCCTTCGACGCGTTCGGCGTCTTGCCCGATGGCTTCGAACCGTCCCGCCTGCAGGTTTCTTCTTTCGCCGTCGCAATGTTGCGAGCGGCGGCGATGGCGAGTCAACGGCGAAGCGACCGCCCGTGCAGTTTGCGAGCGCCGGGCGACCCCGCGAAGAGCGCCCGCACGATCGCGTTCGCAAGGCGCCCTGCGCCCCGCGGGTGCGCCCGGCCGCGTGGCGCGTTTCATGCATAGAGGGGCAGGGTGGTGGTCAAGCGGAGAGAGGGATCCGGTCCATGCCGAAGTTAGCACACGGGTTGATCATGCCCGCCATCGGCCTTCTTGCGGCCTTCTGCGTTGGAGCCTGTGCGACCTCGCAACCTGGGCCAAGCAAGGAAGACATGCTGACTGCGGCGGGCTTCAAGACCAAGCTGGCCGATACGCCGGAAAAGATGGCTGAGCTCAAGAAGCTTCCGCCGCTCAAGTTCATCCAGAAGGATCACAACGGCAAGATGCTGACGCTGTATGCAGATCCAGCCGGTTGCCGCTGCCTTTTCTTTGGGGATCAGGCGGCGCTGCAAGCCTACCATCAGGAGCGGTTTGCCCAACACCTTGCCGAGGAAAACGAAAACGCCGCCGCCGAAGCGAACGAAGCCGCCATGTTGAACGAGAACGCCGCAGAGTGGAATTCATTCGGCTGGGGTCCGTGGGGAGCGGACGGCTGGGGTCCCTACTGACCGGCGGATTGATCTTGCTCTAGGCGCTCTATCGCCGCGAGCCGGATGCCGTGATCGGCCGCGATAAGATCGGCGGCGCGCTCGCCGATCATGATCGATGGCGCGTTGATGTTTCCGCTCGGGATCTCGGGCATGACGCTCGCGTCGGCGATCCGCAGGTTGCCGACCCCGAAGACTCGCAGGCGTGAGTCGACGACGCTGCCGATCCGGCATGTGCAGCTCAGGTGATATACGGTCATTCCGAAGTGCAGGGCGAAGTTCTCCAGCAACGCGTCGCTGGGCGGCTCGCCAGGCCGCAAGCCGTGCAGCGCGGCCAGCTTCGGCGGGACCAGCCACGGTCCAAGCCGGCCCGGCGCGGGCCAGTTCTCGGCGATCGCCAACACGCGCCGCATGATTGCGACCATCACCTTGAGGTCGTGGCTGTCGCTGAAATAGTTGAACCGGATGTCCGGGGGCGTGGCTGGATCGGCGCTGACGATCACCAGTTCGCCTTCGCTGTGCGGCACGCAATTGCTGGCGAGGAACAGCACGTTCTCTGCGGTAGGCGCCAGAGCCGTGGCCGGGTCCTCCAGGTACTGGTCGAGGTCGAGGTTGATGCAGTCGCCCAGCACATGGGCATCGTAGCCGCAGGGAATGAAGCCGATCTGCGCATCGTGCGTGAAGCCGTCGCCCAGGCCCGTCGAGTAGAACGAGATGCCGTCATAGAGCGAGGACGACACCAGGCTGGCGCCGGTCTCGACCCACTCAGACAGGCGCCGCTCGGCCTCGGCCTTGAGCAGCGCCAGATCGCCGGTCAGGCCCGCGTCGTCCGCCGGATCGGCTGGCAAGGGCCCGAGGGGCGCACGAAGCGCGTCGGGACCGGCCGACACGCCGATCTCGGCCATCGACACGCCGACGCCTGGCGCGGCGAACACCATCGGCGCCTGGACGTGATCCTTCAGGTGCTTGCCGACCGCCGGCAGGTCTAGGCGACAGGCGATTCCGGCGGCCTCGAGCTCGCGCCTCGGGCCGACGCCCGACAACATCAGGATATGCGGCGAGCCGACTGCCCCTGCGCTGAGGATCACCTCGCGCCGCGCCTGGATCGTACTGAGCTCGCCTTCGCGGTCGCGGTACTCGACGCCGGTCGCACTCAGCGCCTCGCCTTGCCCGTCGAGGATGAGCCGCGTGACGTGAGCGCCGGTGATGATCGTCAGGTTGTCGCGCCGCTCGGCCGTCCCCTCGAGATAGGCGTGAAACGTACTCGATCGTTTGCCCCTGCGGGTGTTGGTCTGGGTCAGCGACGCGACGCCTGCGGGGTTGAAGCGACCCGCGCCATTGTAGTCGCCGGCTGGAATCCCGGCTGCCTCCGCGGCCCTGACGAAGTCGCGCGCCGCCGGAATGACGGGCGAGCGTATGCCGACGCCCACCGGTCCGCTATACCCTCGCACGCTACCGTCGACGCTGGCTTCGTTAGTCGGTGCGACCTCCTCCATCCTCTTGAAGCAGGGCAGCACGTCCTCGTAGCTCCACCCCTCCGCACCCAGTTCGGCCCAGTGGTCGAAATCGCCCGGGTGCCCCCGCACGAACACCATGTAGTTGATGCCGGAAGACCCGCCGAGCATCTTGCCGCGCGGCGCGGGCATGCGGCGGTTCTTGAACCCCCGTCCGCCCTTTCCCGGATCGCCGCTCATCATCCAGTCGGTCTCGGGATCGAGCTGCAGAGTTGCGCAGGCGACTGGCATCGCTTCTCGCGGCGGCGGTCGATCGCCCGCCTCGATTAACGCCACGCTGACGCCCGGGTCCTCCGAAAGTCGAGCGGCGAGCGCAGCGCCCGCCGAACCGCCGCCAACGATGACGAAATCGTAGCTGCTCATCCTCAACCTCCCCGAACCCCTTCTTGACTACCATTTCGGAAGCCCCGGGACCTTGTCGGAGCCCAGGATTGGCGCGCGGCAAAGCAAATCGTCAAGCTGAGGCGAGTTGAGGGTAATCCCGCTCCTGTCTTGCCAATGGCAGCTTACCGGCAATTCCGCGCCGACTGGGTTCGACCCGTCGCTGCCCTTCGGCTCACTCGGGCTTCCACTGCCCCGTGCTGAGATGTTCGTGCGCGATCCGCCAGCCGGAACCATCGTTGGACAACACGCGCGTCCCGCGCCCGCTGCCCCTCACCTTGTTACCGCCAGCCGTACCTGACCAGGTAAAGCTGTAAATTACAGACGCGGCGACTTCGGATTGAGCGATCCAGATCGAGTCTACCGTTGAATATTCGTAGTCAGAAACCATCTTCCAATTCGCCGTCATCACGGACGCAAAGGCGTCTTTCCCGACGATCGCCGATCCGTTGCTGTAGAAGAAGACGACATCGTTTCTAAGCAATGAGAGAGCGGCATCCATATCTCTGCGGATCATGGCGTCCGTAAAGTCTGCCGTGCAGGCTTGTGCTGAGTTGGCGGCCATCGGACATCCTCCCTTGCCGTGGGCGCGGCGCGCGAATAGCGCGCAGACCTCCCACCGAACCGGGAAGCCTGCAACGGCACGATCCACCCCGAGCCGAAGTTGGGAACGTCCGCTAGGTGGTCCGTGATGCGAATGTCCGGAGTCGGGCGGCCCGCCGAGGGCGATGATCGACGCTGGTCAGCCATTCCGAATGACTGCTTCCCGCCACGTGCGCTGCTCAGGAAGAAAGGCCGCTTCGCGCCACTGACCGAGCAAGCCTCGGGTGGCGAGACCTTCCCTGGCGACGCTACATTTCAAAATTCACCAACTCGATTATGCTGAGCTGCCGTTACACCGCAGGGGCTTTGCGATGGCCAGGCGCAGATTTCTGGGTCTTCTGGCGGGCCTGCCCGCGATGGCGGCGGTCGGGACGGCCTCGGCGACGGAAAAGCCGCTCAACATCATGATGAAGAGCGCCTGGGGCTCGGACGATCCGACCAAGGCGGCCTTTCCTTTCCTGCACGGCCACGCCCTGCAGGAGGCCGGACACAATGTGCAGATCTTCCTCCTGGGCGAGGCGGTCGGATTGATGCGCCTTTCGGAGGCAGAGGCCGTTGTTCCCGTGGGCTGGCCGCCGCTGATCGAGACCTTGAAGGCGCTCAGCTCGGCCAAGACCCCGATCTACGCTTGCGGCGCCTGCTCGAAGGCGCGTGGCGTGACGGAGACCGACCTCGCAAATTTCGGTGCGAAGTACGGTAATCCCAAGATCTTCGTGTCGCTGGTTGCCTGGGCGGACCGAGTGATCACGGAATAGGGCGTCCCAACTCCGGACTTTCAATTGCGCCACGTAAGGACAGGTTCCCATCCACTGCGGCGGTTCGGAGCGTCAGCTTCCCGGCTCTCTCAACTCTCCGCAGTTCGGTCGGGATCGCGCCAGGAGCGCCTGCGGGAGTCTTCCATGCCCCTGGGGCGGCTGGGTAAGAACGGCCATGAGCGAAGCCCACAGCCTTTCGATTCCCCTTGTTCCCGTGGCGCCGGGCCGGTGGACCACCGTCGCTGAACGCGAGTGGAGCAACCCGGGAGGCGGTCTCTGGGGCGGTTACGCGATCGGGCTCTGCATTCGGGTGCTGGAGGCCGAGCCGGAAGCGGTCGGCGAGCCCCTGTCGGCGACCTTGACCTATGCCGCTGGACTGCCCTCGGGCCCCCTCGACATCCGCACACGGCGGCTGCGGCAAGGTGGGTCGATCGGGTTCTGGGAGGTGGAGCTGCTGCCGGCCGGATCGGACCAGGTCGGCGTGCACGGCGTCCTGACCATGGCGCGGCGGCCGAAGACCCCGAGCTTCGCCTTCGCCAGCATGCCGGCGGCGCCAGCCCCGGAGAGCCTGCCGAGCCCCGACATGAGCGGCGCGGCCATGCACTACGGGGCTTCCGCCTTCGAGCGCCGCACCCTGGAGGGTTTTCCGCCGAAGCCCAGCGGAGATTCGCGGTCGCTGGCTTGGGTGCGGTCGCGTCGCGGGACGTTGGACAAGGCGCTGCTGGGCATGATCACCGACAATTCCGCGCCACGGGCGATGTACGCGCTGGGATCGGCCGTCATGACCACGACCCTGTCGCTGACGGCCTACTTGCACGCGACCGTGGAGGAGATCGCCGAGGTGGGTGACGACTTCATCCTGGTGGAGTGCGAAGGTCGGGTCGGTGGCGGCGGCGCGTCGGATGAACGCTCCAGCTACTGGCGTCGCGATGGCAAACTGCTGGCCACCAGCGAGCAGTTGGCCTGGTACCGGGAGGTTCCGCGCGGCGCGCCGGAGTAGCGCGCCCTGCGGG
>DASXGR010000008.1:0-2534 GCA_036488935.1 Caulobacteraceae bacterium
CTTCTCCACCGCCTTGCCGACGATGGGGGAGCAGGTGACGGCCAGTATGCCCATGATGCCGGTGGCGTAGCCGGCCCAGGTGGCGGTGTAGCCCATGTTCTGTTGCAGCCAGAGCGGCAGCAGAACGACCGAGGCGAAAAAGGCGCCGTACCCGACCCCGTAGGTGGTTGCGGCGGCCGCGAAGCCGCGGTGACGGAAGATCCGCAGGTCGACCACCGGGTTGGCTTCCGTCAGCTCCCAGATGAGGAAGGCCAGGAAGCCGACCACCGCGATCGAGCCCAGGATGACGATCTCGGGAGAGTTGAACCAGTCCTGGTTCCGGCCTTCGTCGAGCATGATCTGCAAGGCGGCGACCCAGATGATCAGCAGTACGAGGCCTACGACGTCGATCTTGGCGGCAGTCTTCGGGTCCGGCTGGCCGCGCAGCATGAACCAGGCAAGACCTCCGCCGGCGAGGGCCAGCGGGACCTTGATGAAGAAGATCCATTGCCAGCCGATCGTGTCGCTGATGACGCCGCCGAGGATCGGGCCCACCACCGGAGCGATGAGCGTGGTCATCGCCCACAGCACGCTGGCGAAGGTGGCCTGGCTTTTGGGGAAGATGCGCAGCAGCAGCATCTGCGAGAGCGGCATCAGCGTGCCGCCGGAGAGTCCCAGGAGCACCCGACCGAGGAGCAGCATGCCCAGCGAGTTAGCGAGGCCGCAAAAGAGAGAAAGGACGCCAAATGCAAGGTAGCAGGTGATGAACACCCGCTGCGCCCCGAACTTCTTGCTCAACCATCCAGTGAGCGGGACCGTAATCGCCTCGGCCACCGCGTAGGAGGTGATCACCCAGGTGCCCTGGCTAGAGGAGACGCCAAGCGAGCCCGCGATGTTTGGGACCGAGACGTTGGCGATGGTCGTGTCCAGCACGACGAGGAAGTTGCCCAGAGCGATGGCGACGCCCGCGACGATCAGCGCGACGCCCCGCAGGGGCCCTGCGGCCTGCCGCGTGACCGGACGGGCCGCATTGATGGCGATGCTGGTCATGGAGGCGCCCTACTTGCTGACGTCGACGTCGACGTTCATCGAGAGGCCCACGCGGAGCGGATGAGCGGCCAGTTCCCTGGGATCGAGCGCGATGCGGACGGGTAGCCGCTGCACCACCTTGATCCAGTTGCCGGTAGCGTTCTGGGCCGGGATGACCGCGAAGGCCGCGCCGGTTCCACCGGAGAAGCCCGCGACCCGCCCGTGGTATTTCACCTTGCCGCCGTAAAGGTCTGCTTCGAGCGTCGCGCGATCGCCGGGACGCACCTTTGCAAGCTGCCCCTCCTTGAAGTTGGCGTCGACATAGGCCTGCTGGACGGGGACGATCCACATCAGCGTTGCGCCGGGCTGGACGCGCTGGCCGACCTGCACCTGTCGCCGTGACACCACGCCGTCGATCGGCGCGCGGATCACGGTCCGCTCGAGATCAACCTTTGCCTGGTCGCGCGCCGCCCGCGCGGCGAGCACCTGAGGGTTCTGGTCGACGGCAGTGTCCTGGATCAGGACGGCGTTGGCCTGGTGCGCGCTTTCGGCGGACGCGTGATTGGCGGCGGCCATAGCCTGCGCGGCCTGCGCGGCCTGGAGGTTCGCGGTCGCCGTATCCAACGCGGTGTGCGCAGAAGTCAGCTCATCGCCGGAGACCGAGCCGGACGCCGCCAGGGCCTGGCGCCGCTCGAAGTCGATCCGCGCCTTTTCGAGATTGGCCTTGGCTGAGGCGACCCGTGCGGCCGCCTCCGCCTGGTCGGCCGTTCGCGCCGCGATCTGGGACTGCAGATCCGCGCCGGTGGCGACCATCCCGCTCACGCGCCGCTCGGTGGCGGCGAGCTCGGCTTCCGCGCGGGCTAGGGCCAGGCGCGCGTCGGTGTCGTCCAGGCGAACGAGAGTATCGCCGCGCTTCACAGTCTGGGTGTCTTCCACCAGGACCTGGGCCACCGGTCCGCCGACGAGCGGCGTGACCTGGGCGGTGTCGGCGCCGACATAGGCGTTGTTGGTCGTCGCGTGCTGCGAGGCGATCAATGTCTGATAGGCGAAGCCGCCGGCTAGGACGGCCGCCACGGCGCCGGACAGGCCGAGGAGGAGCTTCTTGCGCCGGGTCTTGCGGCTGGCGTTGGCCTGGTCGGCTGGCGCTTCGAGCGGAGCGTGGAGTTCAACGATCGCGTCCATGTTCTGATCTCCAGGTCAGGATTGAAAACCGCCGCCCAGGGCGCGAACCATGGCGACATCCAGGGTGAAGGCGCGGCTCTCGAGGCTCGCCACCTGGCGGCGCGCCGAGATCAGCGCGTCCTCCGCCGTGAGCACCTCGACGTAGGTGGCGAGCCCGCCGCGATAGCGGTTGTCGGTCACTGTGAAGGCCGCCTTTGCGGCCCCGAGCGAATTGCGGGAGTGGGCGAGCCGGACCTCCAGCTCTTGGCGGCTGGTGGCCGCGTCGGCGACTTCGTTCAGGGCATGCGCGACCGTCCGGTCGTATTCGGCGACGGCGAGGTCGTAGTCCGCCTCCGCGCCCCGAT
>DASXGR010000031.1:0-36077 GCA_036488935.1 Caulobacteraceae bacterium
CAGGATCCACTCGTCGCCCATCGCCACAACTGCGCCATGCGCCGTCGGCTGCCGGCTGCGCAGGGCGGCGTAGAGGCTGAGGGGCACGCCCCCGTACCGGAAGCGGATCGGGAAAGTCAGGTTGGCCTGGTAGATGTCGCCAGCGTGGATCAGCTCCAGGACGCGCTGCACCTTGGCCACATGGATCTCACGGTCATGAGCGGGGTGGACCTGGGTCAAAGGTTGCGGCGGCAGGCCGGCAAACATTGCATCCACGACCTCGGCGGTCAGAAGGCGCGGAGCCTCAAGCAGACCCATCCAGATGAGAGGGTCCGACCTGACGGCAGGCAGCTGCGGGCGCAGACGTGGCTCCAGCACGTGACCGAGTTCGTAGGCGAGGAAACCCGCAGCGTGCAGGCCGCTGTGCAGGCCGGTTTCGAGCCGCGCGAACGCGGGCTCGACCTGGTCAGGGTCGTCACAGCGGATGATGTTGACCGGCCGAGTATAGAGCCGCGCCGGCGCTGACCGGTCCAACCGGTCCTCGAGAAGGACGAACGGGGGCTCCGGCTTCACCGATCGCTCCAGGTCAATTAATCCAGAGGCGGGAATAGCCGAGCCGCGTCGGGTCGTCGGCGGAAATCCATTTCGCGCCTAAGATATATTATCAGAAAACGCATCCTGGCTTGGACGCGCCACGGTGGCGACTTTGCCGATGACAACGCCAACGAACCGCACCCAGCCGGTCCGGGCGTCAAAATGGCTTATTCGGCAGGAACTTACCGTCGAGCGTGATAATGGCGCGATGACCGCCTTCCGGATCTTCGACCTTGTCGAGCTTCATTCGGAAATTGATCGCGCTGATGATGCCGTCGCCGAACTCCTCGTTGACGAGCGCCTTGAGCGTCGTCCCGTAGACCTGCACAATTTCGTAGAACCGATAGATGGTCGGATCGGTTGGAATCGCGGCCGGAAGACTTCCGCGCAATGGCACGCTCTGCAACAGGCGGATTCCGTCCTTGTCGAGGCCGAGGCGCTGGCCGACGATCTCGGCAGCCTCCTTCGGCAGCGGGTGCTGGCCCAGCACTGCAGCGGTAACGAAGACGACGCTCAGTCCGGTGTCTTCCGAAACGGCCTTCCAGGAGAGACCCTTCTCGGCCTTGTTCTCGACCGCTGTCTCGGCGAGGCGCTGGCGCGCCGACTGGCTGACTTGAGTTTGCACGCCGAATCCCTTTCCGGCTTGAGAGATAATCAGCGGACGTCAGGACGAGACGCCGAGACGCCCATTAGGGTGCGCCCCCAAGTCTTCTATTCCCAAAACGCAACAAGCCCCCTTTCGGGGGCTTGCCGGGTCGCTCTATCAGCAGCCGGCGCGCGCGGCGCCGGCCGCCGAATGTTAGTCGTGCAGGCGCAGATTGGTCGCCGAGGCCTTGCCCGTGCGACGATCCTGCTCGAGGTCATAGGAGATCTGCTGACCGTCCGCGAGGCTGCCCAGGCCTGCGCGCTCCACTGCCGAGATGTGCACGAAGACGTCGCTGCCGCCGTCGCTGGGCTGGATGAAGCCGAACCCCTTGGTCGGGTTGAACCACTTCACGACGCCGGAGCCGCCGCCGAAGGTCTCGCGCGGCGCGCCACCGCCCCCTGCCGAGCGGCGCGGACCGCCGCCGTGATCCCCACGATCGAAGCTGCGCGGCGGGCGTGGCCCGCGCGGCCCGGCCTCTGACGGCGGCGCATAGCCGACGACCTGGAGGCCTGTCGCAGCGACCTTGCCCGAGCGTCGATCGCGCTCAACCTCGAAGGTCACTTGGTCACCTTCGTTCAGGCCTGGCAGGCCTGACCTCTCGACTGCTGAGATGTGAACGAAAATGTCACTACCGCCATCGTCGGGGGCTATGAAGCCGAAGCCTTTGGATGTGTTGAAGAATTTGATTGTGCCACGCGGCATTAGGAAAGTCCGGACTGTTGGTTGGTGTATCTTAAGCGGCCCGCAGCCGTCTTGGCTAGGGATGTAGGCGAAATGGCGGCCAAAGAGCCATGGTTTTGTCGGTACAGCTCGCCCAGAACGATTGCGGACGTTCTGATTTCCGCCACGTATAGCTTTGGGGACACGTCAGATAGGCCCACACGGGCGAATCCTTGGCGAAGATTGCGCTCTTGACGGAAACATCCGCCGCCAATGTGTCGGTGGCGCCAAAGCACAGACCCAGCGCGGCCGGCCTCCCCTCTAAACCCCGGGGCTCGCGGCCCTACGCACGAAAACACGCGGCGATCTTCCTCAAGGCGCAACCGATTTCGACACTGTAACTCAATTGCACGGCGTCGCACAGACACCCTTTGCCGCCTCGTTCACTTCATTGCCCCTCCCGGACCGCCTCCAGAGAGAGGCTCCCGTTGGCAATCCGTTGTAAAGTCTCGACGAAAAGCTTCGGTTCCATCGCCATGACCCGCGCTTCGAGGCTTTCAACGGTCTCGCCCGCGCGCACGGCAAGACGCTGCTGGGCGATGACGGGGCCATGGTCATAAGCCTCGTCGACCAGATGGACTGTTGCACCCGTGAACGGAGCACCAGCGCCGAGTACGGCTTCGTGAACGCGCCGCCCGTACATCCCCTGCCCTCCAAATTCAGGCAGTAGGGCGGGATGGATGTTCAGAATCCGGCCCTGGAACGCCGCCAGCGTACGAGGGCCTAGCTTCCGCAGGTAGCCCGACAGGACCACGAGATTGGCGCCGGACTCCGTCAGCGCGTCCGCAAGCCGGGTGTCGGCGATCTCTGGATCGGGCACGGTGGGAATGAAGCGCGCCTCTATCCCCTCGCTCAGCGCGAACTCCAGCGCCGGCGCAGCGCGGCGATTGCTGACCACCAGGCGCGGGCTCGCGGTCAACTCGCCGGCCCGGATCGCCGCGACGATGGCGCGAAGGCTGCTTCCGTTGTTGGAAGCGAGGAAGGCGAGGTCCATCACGCGGCGGCCAGCGGGAGGCGCAGCGTCAGCCCGTCGTAAGCGGGCTCCACGCCCGGCGGCAGGGCCGCAGCGAGGGCGGCGTAGTCGAGGTCTATGTGCATGTTGGTGAGGATCGCCCGTCGCGGCCGGACGCGCTCGATCCAGGCGAGCGCCTTTTCCACATGTGCATGAGTGGGATGCGGCGTCCAGCGTAGGGCGTCGACGATCCACACATCCAGATCCTGCAAGGCCTCGAACGCACTCTCCGGGAGATCGACCACGTCGCTCGAATAGGCCAGGCCGCCGAAGCGATAGCCGAGGCTGCGCACCGGACCGTGGTCCTGGTCGAAGGTCGACACGGGGATCGGGCCCGACGGACCATCAATGCTCCAGCTCTCGCCAAACGGCGGCGTCTGGAAGATGTCGGCGATCGCCGGATAGAGGCCTTCGCCCTGGAAGATGTAGCCGAAACGCTCTCGTAGCGACTGGGAGCTGGCGGCGTCCGTCCAGCACGGGATGGTGCGCCGCTGCCGCAGCGCGAACGCGCGGATGTCGTCGATCCCATGGCACTGGTCGGCATGATCATGAGTGAGCAGCAGGGCGTCGAGACGGCGCACGCCTGCCCGCACGCACTGCATGCGGAACTCCGGCGAGGCGTCTACGATGACAGTCGTTTCGTCTACGCTCTGACCCGACGTTGGTCGGCGCACGAGCAGGGAGCAACGCGTGCGCGTATTGCGAGGGTCGGCAGGATCGCATGCCCCCCATGCCCCATCCGCGCGCGGAACGCCCCCGGACGAGCCGCAGCCCAGGATCACGACTTCGATCTCGCCCGTCACGGACGCGGAATCCGATCGAACAAATCGAAGAAGGCCGCCTCGGTGCGCGCCTCCGCCTCATTCGGCGACCAGCCGCGGATCGTGGCAAGGGCGTCGAGGACGCGTGGAAGATATGCCGGCTCGTTGCGCCGGCCGCGCATAGGGACCGGCGCGAGATAGGGACAATCGGTTTCGACGATAATTCGTTCAGCCGGCATGTCGGCGATAACCGCCCTCACCTCGTCGGCGGCCTTGAAGGTGGCGATTCCGCTGACGGAGAAATAGGCGCCCAGAGCCGCGGCGCGCCGGGCCAGTTCCGGTCCCGACGTGTAGCAATGCATCAGGATCCGGAAAGGCCCCCTTCCCCACTCGTCCTCGAGGATCTCGGCCATGACGGAGTCTGCCTCGCGCGCGTGTGTAACCAGCGGCAGGCCGGTGTGTCGGGCAGCCTCGATGTGCGCCCGGAACACCGCAACCTGTGTGGAGCGGGGGCTCAGGTCATAGTGAAAATCGAGCCCCGTTTCGCCGATCCCAATGACCTTGGGACGATCCGCCAGGCGCGCAAGGGTCTCGGGGTCGAGGCCGGGATCCTCCTTGGCCTCATGCGGATGGGTCCCGACCGTGGCGTAGATGTCGTCGTTGGCCATGGCGATGGCGTGGACGGCGTCGAAGCTGCTGACCCGGTCGCAGATCGTAACCATCATGCCGACGCCTGCGGCTCGGGCGCGCTCAATCACCGCCTCGCGGTCGGCGTCGAACTGCGGGGCGTGGAGGTTCACGTGGCTGTCGATCAGCATGGGGTCTCGGCGATCTAGGCGATCGCGCGCAGACGCGAAAGGACGTTGAGGAAGACCTCCCCACGATCAAGATTGATCGCATCCGCGCGACGCGGCGCCTCGATCAGGGCGGTCCAGGCCTCCGCCAGTCGTGCGGCGCGGCCAGGGTCGGCCTCGGCCGCAGCTCGCCAGCGGACGTGATCGGCCAACCGGTCGAGGAACATGGAAAAACGCGACGCGCCGGCAGGACCGCGGAAACCGTCCGCAAGGCTTTGCAGCTTGCCCGCATCGGCCCTTCCGATCGTATCGAGCAGCTCTGCCGCCGCGCGATCGGCGTCGAGGGCCCCGGACTCCGCAAGGCGCCAGGCGCCCCCCGGCGCTCCCCGAGCCATGTCGAGCAGGGTCTCCGCCTGATCGGAGGACACTTCGGCGCGAGCGGTAAGCCATTCAGCTGCCGGCGCGCGGGCCGGCGGCGAGATCGCGAGGCGCCGGCAGCGCGACCGAATGGTGGGCAACAGCCCGCCAAGAGAACTGGAGAGCAGGAAGATCACACCCCGTGCCGGCGGCTCTTCCAATACCTTCAGCACGGCGTTCGCCGCGTGGGTATTGAGGTCGTCCGCCGCGTCGATGATCGCGACCCGGTAGGGCGCGGCGGCCGGTGACTTGGAGAAGAACTCCGAGACCCCCCGCGCCTCCTCGGCCGGAATGAAGCGGCGCGTCTTGCCGTCCTCCGGCTGGGTCTGCAGGACAAGCAGATCGGGGGCAGCACGCGCGGCGACCCGCCGGCTGACCGGATCGTCGGGCGAACTCCCCAGCCGACCCCACTGGGCGTTCGCCGCAGCCCCCATCAGCCGACGAGCCGCGCGATAGGCGAAGGTCGCCTTCCCCACCCCAGGCGCGCCCGTCACCAACCAGGCGTGATGAAGTCGTCCGCGATCCAGAGCGTCGACGAACGCGTCCTCGGGCGCCTGCGGCCCGATCCACTCAAAGGCGTCCCGCGGATGGGGGATGTCGGTCACACCGCCACCCTCGTCTGGACCGCCGCCCACACCGCCTCCGCTACGGCGTCTTCGGAACGGGACGCGTCGACGACAACGCAGCGATGCGGCTCGGCGGCGGCGATGTCCAAGAAGGCCTTGCGGATCGCGGCGTGAAAGGCCGCGCCCTTTCCCTCGAAACGGGCTTCCTGTCCGCCAAGGGTGTCCGCGCGCGCCAGACCGATATCGATTGGCAGGTCGAGCACCAGTGTCAGGTCGGGGCAGAATTCGCCCACGGCGGCCGTCTCAAGAGCGTCGATCAGGTCGTGAGGCGCGCCGCCGGCGGCGCCCTGATAGGCGCGGGTTGAATCCGCGAAGCGATCGCACAGAACGATGGCCCCGCGGTCCAGGGCGGGAGCGATCAGTTTCTCGACGTGGTCGCGGCGCGCAGCGTTCATCAGCAGGGCCTCGCTGATCGCCGACCAGCGGTCTGCCGCTCCCGAGACCAACAGACCGCGAATCGCCTCCGCCCCCGGTGAGCCGCCTGGTTCCCGCGTGACCACGACCTCCCGTCCGGCCTCGAGGCGGGCGGCAAGACGCCGGATCTGGGTCGACTTGCCGGCCCCCTCCCCACCTTCGAACGTGATGAAAAGCCCTCTGGACATGACCTTGCGTGTCGGGCTCTTCGCCTCGTCTGTCCAGGGGCTCCTCGCTGGCGCGCTTCGCCGCCCGGCTGCTAGAAGCCGGCAGAGGATGGGTGGCCGAGCGGTTTAAGGCACCGGTCTTGAAAACCGGCGACGTGAAAGCGTCCGTGGGTTCGAATCCCACCCCATCCGCCACCCTTCGCCCCTCCGGGGCTTCGGGTGGCAGGCCACCCCAGATGGGAGGGCGAAGGGTGTCTCCCGAAGCTCCGACAGGAGCGCAGGGAGACTGCAAAAGCCCCGCGGCGATGCGTCTTGGCCGCCTTCACGCGACCTGGGCGGCTGACTGCGCCTTCAATTCGTCGATGAGGCGCTTCGCCTGCACCAGATCTGCGGCCCAATGTCCTTCGCTAAATCTTCCGTATACCGCCTGGAGATTTATCAGCGCCTCCCTCTCACGATGCTGTCCCGCCCATAGTCGACTCAGGTTCATCGTGGAGCGAAGTTCCCATAAAAGGGCGCTTTGACAGTGGGCAAGCTGTGAGGCTTGCAGCATATACTTCTCAGCGTCACTTCGATTTCCCTGCGCCGCCGCGAGAACGCCCCTGACGCGAAGAATCTCCGCGGAGCACCAGTGCTCCTTGTTTTGGTCCGACGTTTCGAGTTCCGGCATCCAGTGCGCGGCATCGATGAGGCGGCCGACCCCGATGGCGGCCTCACAGAGTTGAGCGCACACAAAGATGTCGAGTGTTTCCTTCTTGAGCGTGCGCAGACCTTCCGTCACAAGTCGCGCGCCCGCGTCAAACTCACCACGTCGAGCCTGAGATAGCCCCAAGATGCAAAGGGCGTAGCCGGAATCTTTGTGGACCGCGTGTATTCGGGTCTGTTCGAGCAATTCTCCTGCGTCACGCTCAACGACGCCCGGATCGGGCTCGAGGAGATACGTATTTGTCAGCAGGGACGCCCGTGTGACGATGAGGGGAACGGGAAGTCCAATCGATTGGGCCGCCGCGATCGCCTGTTCCGCCCGCGATCTCGATTTGTCGAACTGTCCGAGCGCCCGCAGCGAACTCGCCAGAGAAATGAGCGCATCGGCGCGGCGGTCATAGCCCGTTGCTTTCACACCTCCGAGGCGCGCGGCCTCGGTATCGAGCTCGAGATAGCGAAGAAGATGATCTCTGGATTCCTCGAAACGAGCGGCATGGTGCTTTGATCGGCCGAGCATCCACTCTGCCATCGCGATCGTCCCCGGGTCTTGGGTTCCGCTTGCGAGGGCGGCGCATCTCTCGGCGCTTCTCAAAGCATCGGCGGAGAGATGCGCACGCATCTGGCCTCCCCAAAGCACAAGATAGGATGAGAACTGGGTCGACAGATCGCCAAGGGACTCGGCGTGTTCTAGCGTTCTAGACAATGCGTCCGCTGTTTCCTTTGTAAGGCCACTAGTGAACTGCTCGGCTGAAGCGAGGGCGCTTTGTATGCGTAGCTGCTGTTCAGTCGTAGCGCCGTCGGCGCCGATGCATGCCGCAGCGGCCTTGGCCATCCATGTGCGGCAATCCAAAAGAAGGCCCTTGCTCAGCCAGACCGGCGCCGAGTAGGCCGCAATATCAGCGCCAAGGAGCGGGTCCCCGCCATCCTCAAAAGCCCAGCGCAGGGCTGTCCGGATATCGTCAAGGTCCGTTGCGGACGCGGAAAATTCACTCGCGACGTCGGTTCGCGCCGCCGCTCTAAGCCGTTCGTAGTAGTGAAGCGCGTGAGCCCGCCGCGTCGCCGCCCACTCTCCCGCCCCCCTGAGCTTTCCGTCAGCGTAGGCGCGGGTCGTCTCCAGCAGGCGATAGCGAGCGGGGGCGCCTGCCAAGTCTGCCGATACCAGAAATTTCACCACCAGACCTGCGAACGCCTCGTCGACCTCAGCAGCCTCAAGGCTTCCGCCGACGACCATGCGCGCAGATTGAAGAGTAAACTCGCCAGCAAACACGGAAAGCCGGCGCAGCACGGCTCGCTCCGACTCCGACAGGAGATTGTAGCTCCAGTCGAGTGTCGCATTGAGGGTCCGCTGGCGAGGCGCCGCGGTCCGCCGCCCAGACCAAAGCAACGCGAATCGGCTGTTGAGGCGGGACGCTGTATCGCGAATACCGTAAGCCGCGACGCGGCCAGCCGCAAATTCTATGGCAAGCGCGACGCCCCCGAGCTGGCGGCACATTTCCCCGACGATCTGCGCGTCCTCATCGCTGAGAACATCTTCGACACCCGCGTTCGCCATGCGATCGACGAACAGCTGAACGGCCGAATATTCGAGCGCCTCGGCTGCGGTCAGATTCCTGTCCTCTGGCGGGCTGGACAATGGCTGTAGCCGATACACATGCTCGCTATCGGTGCGGAGCGACTCGCGGCTTGTCGCCAGAATGTAGAGGCCGGGCGCTCCCCTGAAGAGCCGTTGCGATAAGGCCGCTGCCTCCGCGATCAGGTGCTCGCAGTTATCAAGCACAAGCAAAGCGCGTTTTCCGCGCAGACGCGCAATGAGATCGGGAACTGGGTCATGCGCTTGAACACGCAGGCCAAAGGCGGAAGCGACCGTAGCGGCGAGAAGTTGGGGGGAATCAACGGGGCTGAGTTCGACGAAGCGAACCGCCCCGAGAAATTCATCCAACAGCGCATGCGCGACGGAGCGCGCCACGGTGGTCTTGCCCACGCCGCCCGCTCCGACGGTCGTCACAAATCCTTGCGAAAGCAGGATCTTGCAGATGTCTCGCACATCTTTGTCGCGTCCCACCATGCGGGCGAGCGCGGGCGGCAATGGGCTCGTAGGCGGGGTAGGCTCAGGCGCCCTCTCCACCATCGACCGCGAAACAGGCGCGACAAGGCTGTAACCTCGACCAGATGCTGTCGCGAGGTAGCGCGTGCCGTCGCACTCGAGCGCTTTGCGCAATGCGGCGACGTGGAATCGCACGTTGGCGTCCTCCACAAAGAGGTTCGGCCATACCTTTGCGATCAAATCTTTCTGGCTGACGACCTCACCTGGCCTGTCAGCCAGCGCAATGAGGATGTCGAGAGCGCGACTGCCGAGCTTGACGGTTTCCTCGCCCTTCACCAGCAGGCGTTGAGAGGCGAGGAGCCGGAACGCCCCTATCGAAACGACCTCATCGGCAAGGGAAGCCTTCTGTCGGGACATGGGCGCTCGCCATGGATACCGGACCCACCCGGTAACCAGCCTCCGGAATAGGAACAAGCACTCGAGGGTCAGAACTGCCAAAGCAGAGTGCGGGCGTACAAGCCCAAAACTTTCTTACGCCGCTTTTCCGAAGCGGTCGATCAACTCCGCGGCGGCGTCATCCCTCGCGTTTGGAATTGAGGAAGCCTTCTCGCCCATCACGCTGCGGCTCTGAAAGCTCGACAACAGTCACATCAGACCCGCGCAAGGTCGCAGGAGCGCTCCGTTCTTCCCGCCACGGCCACCCCAGCCGCCCTGATCGGCCTCGAATGGACCTTCCACTCCCAGGCGCGTCCAGGACATCGCAGGCGAATGACGCAGCTTTATTGCCCAGCTTGTTCGTTCACGGCTGATAGGTCCTGCCGACACCCAACGCATTTTTCCCTGCCCGGACGAAGAGGCCGTTTGGCCGAGACTTGTTGAGCTAAAACGTACACAGTATTGCAAACTCGTTACGTAAACTTCGATGTGTCTTGACTTCGCCCCAATCGAGCGCAAGCTCATGTTCCAGCCGTTCTGGAGGGGGAGTATGCCTGAAACCTCCATTTTATCGCGAGCGCTCTGCGCTTCCGGGGCAGACGTCGGTTACGTCGACGAGCTTTGCCTCGCGGAAATTCTAGAAATTCTCGACCGTTACGGGCGTCGCGAGCGTTTCGGTGTCGTTCTTCTCGACCCTCCTTTCCCTGTCGATGACAACGAGGTGCTGGTCGAGGCCTGTGACGCGACAAGCCGGACACTTACGGTCCAGCCGGTGATGAAGGCCGCCTTGGACGGTCTTGACTGCGTCACCACCCGCTGGCGCCTGGATTGTGACGTCCCCAAGCCGGCGTGCGTGCGTGTGAAGCGTCCCGCCATCCCTTGAGGCTGTCGGTCGTCTGATCAAACGGACGCCGTGATCGGTGCTGTGGGCAGCGCGGGAGTCTAAGCCCCCGCGCCGTCGATATCAGTTGGGCGGACTCTTCACGTGATTGCCGTGAAGCTTGATCACGGTCCGGGGCTCCGTCGTCGGCAAACGACGCACTTGGATCTGTCGCCGTTGTCGTCCTGGTGAATAACGGTGGCGTTGTCGTGAGCGACAGCGCCTGACACGCCCGCCACGATGGCCATAGCCGCGACAGCGGCGAGGACCACTTTCATGCTCGCCATGGAGACAGGTGCGGCCTCGGACAACCGCGGCTGAGTCAAGCCGGGTCCCTCGGGCGGGTGACGCAAGGATTCGTCACGAAAATTTCACTGAGCCCCCGCGCCTCCTTCGGTCCGGCGCGGCATTCCGATGGCTGTGGGGGCTTGCAGCATGCGTGTGCAGGAGGCTGATCATGGCCGAGACTCAACCCCAGACGGGCGCCACCGGAACAGGAGGTCAGACACCCCCCTCGCGCGGCGGCGCGGCCGCGACTGGCGCAGGTGCGAGCGCGAAGACGGCTTCAGGCCAGCCGGAACGCAAGGAATCCGGCCAGGCCGGCTCGGCGGACGCCGCCACGGCGGTACGCACGGCCGGAGTGCGCGCTGGCGACGCCGCCGAGGCGGCCGGACAAGTCTCGCAGGCCGCCGCTGGCGCGACACGCGAGGCGGGCGAGCGCGGCCGAAACGCCATACGTGAGAGCGCCGAGAGTTGGCGCGGTGCGGCAGAGCCCTTCCTGTCGATGCAGAGCGAGCTGAACCACTGGTTCGACGATCTGTGGCGGCAGGCCACGGGTATGGGAATGCTTCCATCCCTCCGGCCGTCGAGGCCGTTCGCCGCCCTCAGCACGGCTTCGATGTTCGGGCTGCCCGCGGTGGACCTGAAGGAGACGGATGAGGCCTACAAGATCTGCGCCGAATTGCCCGGCCTGAAGCCGGAAGACATCGAGCTCGAGATCAAGGGAGAGGCCCTCGTCCTCACCGGCCACAAGAGCGAGGAGAAGGACGACCATCGGGCCTCCTACCGAATCAGCGAGCGGCGGTTCGGCCGGTTCGAGCGACGCTTTCCTCTCCCGCCCGACGTGGACCCCAAGAAGATACAGGCCCAATTCAGTGACGGCGTGCTGACCGTGACCTTGCCTCGGGAAGCGCACGGCGATTACGGGAGCAACCGGATCCAGATCCGCAGCTAGGCTGAGCGCCCCAGCACCGCTCCGCAGCCTCCGCGATTGCGAGGATCCGGGCGTCGGCGAGCTGCGGGCCCATGATCATCAGCCCGGTGGGCGCGTCGCAGGCGCCCACCGGAAGACTGATGGCGCAGCCGTCGATCAAATTGACGACGCCGGTGTTGCGCAGCGCCAGGCCGTTGAGGCGCGCGAACTCCTGAGGATCGTTGAGCGCCTCCAGCAGGGGCGGCAGGATCGGGACTGTCGGGGCGACCAGGGCGTCATAGGGCGCCATACGCGCGGCCGACGCTTCGATCATCCGGGCGCGGGCCTCGAGGAGATCGAGATAGTCCGCAGCGCCCATTCGGCCGCCCACCTCTACGCGCGCCAGGACATTGGGGTCGTAAAGGTCTCGGGATTCCAACAGGCCAAGGCGCCGGTGGATGGCGAAGGCCTCGGCGTTCGAGAGCGTCCCCTGCGCATTGATCGTGGGAATGTTGTCGAGCTCGGGGAAATCCGCCGGTTCGATGCGCGCCCCAGCCGACGACAGAGCCTCGAGGGCCGCATCGAACGCGGCGGCCACCGGCGCATCGAGGCTGTCCATCATGTATTGCCGCGGCACGCCCAGCCGCAGACCGTCAAGCCGCTCGGACGCAGCCGGCGACGGTGGTCTATCGGACAGAATGGCGTCGAGGGTCCGGCAACAGTCGGTGCTGTTCGCGATCGGTCCGATGGAGTCGAGGCTGTGGGACAGGGGGAAAGCGCCCTCGCGGGTCACCCGCCGCTGGGTCGGCTTGAACCCGACGAGGCCACAGAACGCTGCTGGTATGCGTACCGAGCCCGCGGTGTCGGTGCCGATGGCGCCCGCAGCCTGGCCCAGGGCTACGGAGACGGCTGCTCCACCGCTGGAGCCTCCCGGCGCACGTCGCGTGTCGAGGGGATTCACCGGCTGGGGGCCATGGGGGTTCAGGCCTACGCCGGTGAAGGCGAACTCGCTCATCTGCGTGCGGCCAACCAGAACAAAGCCGGCGGCGCGCAGGCGTGCGATCGTCGGAGCGTCTGCGGTTGCGACCGGCCCGGCGGCGCGAATCGCCGACCCGGCGGGCGTCGGCTCTCCTGCCACGTCGAACAAGTCTTTCACCGAAATAGGAATCCCGGCGAAGCGTGATGGAACGATCCCCTGCGCCCGCAGACGATCGATGGCGTCTGCTGCGGCGCGGGCCGGATCGAACCAGACGCGGGCGAAGGGTCGCGGATCCGCCTCTATCGCTTCAAGGGCCGCTTCGGTCAGCGCACGGCTGGTCGTCGCGCCCTGCGCAAGTTCAATCGCCAGTTCGGCGAGGGTGCGCCCCTTCAGACTCATTGCTGGCTTCCCTGATTTTTACCGCGCCGAAAGATCAACGTGGCCCGGTTATGGCCCGCGCCAGCGTGGCAAGGTAAGAGGCAGAGGGCACCAGACCCCGGAGTTTCCGACTTGCGTCTTACTCGCCGACAGCTGTCCCTGCGGCTCCTGAGCCTGCCCGCACTAGCCCCGACAGGCGCGCTGGCTCAGAGCATGGTCTACGAGGGTCCGCCCGCCAATACGTTCATCAGCCCTTGTGGCCAGCCATTTCGCGCAAAGCGCGACGCCCCTTATCCAGTGGCCGACTGGTTCCATCAGGTGGACAAGAACAACGACGGCAAGATTGACCGCGCGGAGTTCAACGCCGATGCGGAGGCCTTCTTCAAGGTGCTCGACCAGAATCGCGACGGCTTCCTGAGCCCGTACGAGGTCAACTACTACGAGCTGAAGATCGCCCCCGAAGTGGTCGGCATACCCGTGCAAGCGTGGCTTCGTCCGCCACAGCAGCAGGGCGCGCGGCTTTGGCTCGCCCAGTATGGCGGACCTGCCGGCGTAAACCCCGACGTGCCGATCACCGGCGATCAATCCGCGCCTAAGGGCCCGGACATCTCCATGGATCAGACCGAGGGCGCTTCGCCCTTCAGCTTCTTCGACGAGCCGGAACCGGTCGCGGCGGCTGATGTCCACTTCCGCGGAATCATATCGAAGGACGATTTTATCACCCTGTCGAACGCCCATTTCGACACGCTCAACCGGTCCGACCGCGGCTACCTCACCCTCGACACTTTGCCCCTGACCCCGATCCAGAAGAAACTGGCGCGCGCGGCGCGCCACCACCGCTAAAGCAAGTCAAGCTCCCAGGGCCACTCTCTAAAAGCCACAACCGTCGTGATCGACATCGCGGCGGGGACCGGAGACGGCCACAAAGGCGTAAGGGCGACCTTTCTCGCCCGGCGCGGCGCGGGCGACGACGCCCAGGGGCGTGACCGTGGAGAAGCAGCGACGCAGGAGCGGGAGACGGACGCGTCGCTCCAGATCGACCACCAAGCCAGGATCGGCAGTGTCTGCGGACGGGACCCGCAGTGCGTTCCAGCGGTCACGCTCGCTGATCTGCATCACCGGCGCGGCGATCCGGTCCTGGTCGAGGAGTTGAGCGGTGAGTCCATAGCTGGTCGTCCCGATCCAGGTTGCGCCAATGCTTCGCCGGACGCTCTCGATTCGGCCGACGAACGGGGTCCAGCCACGCACAGGCCAGGCAGGATCGAAGCGAAGGGGAACGCCGAACTCCGGCAGGGCCAGATAGATCACGGCGGCGGCGCAGACACCCAGGCCAAAGACCGGGGCGAACGCCCTGACAGCCCGCCAGCGGCGCAAGCTGAGGCCCTCGGCCCCAACGGCCGCGATGATTGCCGCCGGGGCGTATAACGGCGCCGGCCAGTGCGCCTGCACCCGATCGTGCAGGCTGTGGACCAGCAGGTAGGCGACAAATGGCGCACTGGTCGCTGCAGGCATGACGACCCGTCGCCGGAACTGCGGGCTGGCGAGGGCGCGGGGAATGAACGCGGCGACGAGTGGATTGAGCAACAGGATCTGAGAGACGATGAATTCACCCAGATAGCGCGGGGCGAAGCGGTGCGGCGCGATGCGTCCGAACTGCTTGTCGAAGGTCAGCCAGTGATGCGCCGCATTCCAGGCGACGTTCGGCGAGAAGACCGCTGCCCCGACAGCCAGGGCCAGCCATGGTCCGGGGGTCCGCAAGCGGTCGCGGCCGCCACGGCTCGCGACAAGCCACAGAAACATGCCCGGCGCGAGGAACAGCGACGAATATTTCGAGAGACTGGCAAGCCCGGCCGCCAGGCCCGCCGCCAGCCACCATCCGACCGATTCGCGGTTCCACGCCCGCGCCGCGGCGCACAGGGCGAGCATCCAGAACAGGGCCGCGGGGGCGTCGGGAACCGCCAGGAAACCACCCGCGGCGACCAGGAGCGTCGCATTGTACCAGATCGCCGCCCGCTCGGCCGTCTCACGTCCGTTCCCCAAGATCTTCGCGAGGTCGCACACGAGCAGGCTGACAGCCGCAGATCCGAGGCTGGGCCCCAGACGAACTCCGAGCGGCGTATCGCCGGCCAGACGGCGACCCAGCCATATCCACCAGGCGATCATTGGGGGATGATCGAAGTACCCCAATGCAGGGGCCTGGGCCCACAGGCGGTAATAGGCCTCGTCCTCAGTCAACGGGATCGCCCCGGCAAGAACGAGCCGGATCGCCAGAACCAGAAGGACGAAAAGGATCAGGAAGGCTGACGGCGCCGGCCGCTCCGCCTCACCAGACGGCGAGGGAGGTGCCGACATAGTTCCAGATCGCCCCGAAGATCGCGCCGGACGCGCCCGCCAGCCACCAAAGCGGCGTTACCTGGTGTACGAGATCCGCGATCGCGACATTGGCGACCAGACCGAGGCCGCAAAGGGCGCAGAACCTCAGATAACCGGTCAGGAGGCGCCATCCACGGAGGCGCCGATCCCGGTACGTCACCTGGTTGTTGATCAGATAGTTGCTGCTCATCGCGATGAGCGCGGCGAGGCTCTGGCTGAGGATGAAGGTGAGGCCCAGCCAGCGGCACAGGTAGAGGGCGGCGAAGTGCACGACCAACCCGGTCGAACCCACGATGCCGAACAGCAGGGCGCGCGGGGGTACGACGTTGCGCGTCAGCTTCGAGAGGATCAGGCCGAGGTATTCGATAACGACGCGGCCATCGAGCTTACTGTCCCCTGCCTGTCGCTCGGCAAAGGCGTAGGGAACCTCAGCGATGCTGACCCGGTCGGGCTGGCTGGCGATGATGTCGAACAGCACCTTGAAGCCCTGGCTGGAGAGCCGCGGCGCGACCCGTTCGACGAGATTTCGGCGAATCATGAAGAAACCGCTGACCGGATCCGACACCTCGGCGCGGAGGACCAGGCGGGCGATCCAGGTGGCGAGACGGCTTCCCGCCAGGCGCATGGGCGAGAGCCCGGTATCCAGGCCTTCCGGCGTCAGGTAGCGACTCCCCACGACCAGTTCTGCTTCGCCGGACCGGATCAGGCCCAGCATGTGCGGCAGAATCGTTTCGTCATGCTGGAGATCGGCGTCGATCACCGCCACGATCGGCGCGGCGCTCGCCATGACGCCCTCAAGCACCGCGCCGGCGAGGCCTCGCCGACCGATTCGGTGGAGGCAAGTCACCTGCGGATCTTCGCTTGCGATGCGCTTGACTGCCTGAGCCGTCCCGTCTGCGGAGTTGTCGTCGACGAAGATCGCCTGCCACGTCACGCCTGCCAGAGCCGCGCGCAACCGTTCGACCAACGGAAGGATGTTCTCACGCTCGTTGAACGTGGGAATCACCACCGTCAGCTCGACCGGCTCGTGGACTTGCAAAACGGGCTGCGATGCCAGGTCGGAGGCGTGTATCTGGGCGAGGGTCATGGTCGGAGCTGAGAAGGCTTCTGGACCCTCTACCTTGGCCAAAGCGGGGCGAGAGCCGTGACGAAAATGGAAGGCCACGAGGCGGACGATATCGTGGTGGACGCCCGCGGCCACCGCTGTCCTGTCCCTACCCTGAGATTGCGTCGCACGGTAGAGGCCGCACCGCCAGGTTCGGTCGTGCGCCTGATTGCCGATGACCCTCTCGCGCGCATCGACGTTCCCCATTTCGCAGCAGAAAGGGGCCTCGAATTGCTGGAGATACGGGTTGACGGGGCGGTTCTATCTGTCCGAATCCGGACGCCAAAGACAGGAAAGCGGCGCGTCGAGGGGGGAGACGACGCGCCGCCAGAGGATCTTGCACCCTCCTGATCGACGCCGCCGCTACGAGGGACGGGGATACGCGGCGACGCCAACGATCCGAATATAGATTCGCGAGGCTGAACCGGCGATGAACGCGATCATATGGCCCCAGCTGTTTCCAGGTCGGCGAGGGCCGAGGGGTCGACCCCCCAGGATTCCAGAGCGGAGCGGGTGTGCGCGCCTATCGTAGGAGGCGGTCCGGCCACCTTTCCCGGAGTGTGCGAAAACCGAGGCGCCGGGGCCGGCTGAACGACCCCCTCGATCTCTACAAAGGTCCCCCGCGCGGCGTTGTGGGCGTAGCGGGGAGCCTCGTCGAGGTCGAGGATGGGAGCGAAACAGACGTCTGTGCCCTCCATGATCGCGCACCACTCGTCCCGCGTGCGCGTGGCGATCACCGTCGCCAGCTTTTCGCGTAGGGCGGGCCACCGCGAGCGATCCATCTGGCCCTTGAACTCGGGGTCCTCCAGTCCGGCCTTTTCGAGAAGCAGGGCGTAAAACTGAGGTTCGATGGAGGCAATCGAGACCCAGCCGCCGTCGGAGCACTGGTAGGTGTCGTAGAAATGCGCCCCGCCATCGAGCAGGTTGGCCTTCCGCTCCGAAGCCCAGGCGCCCGAGGCCTTGAATCCATAGAACATCGCCATCAAGGACGCCGCCCCGTCGCTCATTGCGGCGTCCACCACTTGGCCACGGCCCGTCACGCGAGCGTTGATAACCCCAGCAAGCAGGCCGAACGCCAGATAGAGCGCTCCGCCACCGAAGTCCCCGACCAGGTTGAGCGGCGGGATCGGCTTGTCTTTCAGGCCGATAGCGCTCAGTGCGCCGCTGATCGCGATGTAGTTCATGTCGTGACCCGCCGCGAGCGCGAGCGGGCCCTCCTGGCCCCAGCCAGTCATACGTCCGTAGACGAGGCGCGGATTGCGCTTGAGAGCCGCGTCAGGTCCAAGGCCCAGACGCTCCATGACGCCCGGCCGGAAGCCTTCGAACACCGCGTCCGCCTTCTCCATCAGCTTGAGGCAGGTCTCGACCGCGGCTGGGGACTTGAGGTCCATCGCCACTGAGCGGCGACCGCGGGCGGTGACGTCGCTGGGCGATGCGCGTCCGGGGCCCTTGCGATCGATCCGCACGACGTCCGCGCCCAGATCGGAAAGCAGCATTCCACAGAACGGACCGGGACCAATGCCCGCGAATTCGAGGATCTTCAGGTCCGACAGAGGCCCCTGCCCCATGGCGTTTCTCCTTACGAACTGTGCGGCAGAGCTTCGGCTTGCCTGAGCTTCGCGCTTCCTACACAACGCCTGCCGCGTGGTCACGCAAGCGCGAAGGGACCCTGCCCATGAATCCCCTCTCCGGCGGCGCGTCCGCCACCAGCGTGCCGCCAGCCTCCGGCATGATCGTGAGCCTGCTCCTGGTTGCGGTAGTGCTCATGTTGCGCAACCGCCGGGCCCGCCCCTTGCGGATCGATCGGCTGTGGCTTCGCCCCGCGATCTCGATCGCCTTCGTCGCGCTGTTCCTTTACACCGCGCCGCCGCCGCTTAGCGCGCTTTCCCTGGCTGTGATCTTCCTCGGTCTCCTCGTCGGCATCGCGGTCGGCTGGCAGAGAGGGCGCTTCATGAAGATCGAGGTGGACCCCGCGACCCACGCCATGACCGCGCGCATGTCCCAGCTTGGGGTGATCCTGGTCGTCGCGTTCTTCGCCGCTCGCACCTACCTGCGCGGGGCGTTCCTCGGCCCGGTGCCCGCCGCCTCGCTGACAGACGCGCTGATGGTCTCGGCTGCCGCCATGATGCTCGCCCAGCAAACAGAGGTGAGCCTTCGCGCGCGGCGGCTCCTCGAAGAGGCGCGCGCACGCGGCGGACCCGTCTCTCCCTGAACCTCCAGACTTAGCGGAAGGTGCGCGCCTGAGGGCGCCGAACCACGCGACGAGGTGGCGGCGGCGGCGCAGGAACAGGAGCGGGAGGCCGGGTCCAGCCGGGGGTTGCGTTCCCCGTGGCCAAGCCAGCGAGGACACGGAGGATGCGTTCGGCGGCGTTCAGCCGCTCGCTCGGCGTCTCCCATTCGCCCTTGATCACCACCTTCTGGTCCGGCCGGATCTTCCAGGCGAAATCGTTCTTCTGGACGTAGCCCACGAGAGCTGCCGGATTGGCGAAGTGATCACCGCGGAAGGCGGCGACCGCGCCCTTGGGGCCGACGTCGACCTTGGCGACATTGGCCTCACGGCACAGGCCCTTGATCGCGACAACCTTGAGCAGCTGATCCGCCTCGGGCGGCAGGGGTCCGAAACGGTCGATCAACTCCGAGGCCAGCGCCTCGCGGTCCTCCGACCGTTCGGCCTCCGAGAGCCGGCGATAGAGGGCGAGCCTGACGTTGAGGTCAGGCACGTAGGTTTCGGGGATCAACACCGCCGCGCCAGTGTTGATCTGCGGCGACCAACCGCGCTCGAGTGAAAGGTCCGCAGCGCCGGCGCCGCTCGTCTTCAGCTCGTTCACCGCATCTTCGAGCATCTGCTGATAGAGTTCGACGCCGACATCGCGGATGTGCCCGGACTGCTCGTCCCCCAGCAGGTTGCCCCCGCCGCGGATGTCGAGGTCGTGGCTGGCCAGCTGGAAGCCCGCGCCCAGGCTGTCGAGGGACTGCAGCACGTGGAGCCGCCTCTCCGCGGACAGCGTGATCGGCCTCTCGAAGGGCGTGGTGAGGTAGGCGAAGGCCCGGGTCTTGGCCCGGCCCACGCGACCGCGCAGCTGGTAGAGCTGGGAGAGGCCGAACATGTCGGCGCGGTGCACGATGAGGGTGTTTGCCGAAGGGATGTCGAGCCCGGACTCGACGATCGTCGTGGCCAACAGGACGTCATAGCGGCCTTCGTAGAAGGCGCTCATCACGTCCTCGAGCTGGGTCGGCGGCATCTGGCCATGGCCCACCACGAACTTCACCTCGGGAACCTGCTCGCGCAGGAAAGCCTCGAGGTCCGGCAGGTCCTTGATCCGTGGCGCGACGTAGTAGGCCTGTCCGCCGCGGTACTTTTCTCGCAGCAGGGCTTCTCGCAGCGACACCGGATCCCACGGGGTGACGAAGGTCCGCACCGCCAGACGGTCGACAGGCGGCGTGGCGATGATCGACATCTCCCGAATGCCCGAGAGCGCCATTTGCAGCGTGCGAGGGATCGGCGTCGCCGTCAGGGTCATGACGTGCACCTCGGCCCGAAGCGCCTTCAGCGCCTCCTTATGCTTGACCCCGAAGTGCTGCTCTTCGTCGACGATGACCATGCCGAGGTCTTTGAACTGGACCTGCTTGGAGAGGACGGCGTGAGTGCCCACGACGATCTCCACCTCGCCCTTGGCCAGACCTTCGCGGGTCTCTGCGGCCTCCGCGGCGGGGACGAGGCGGGAGAGTCGGCGGACCCTGATCGGCCAGCCTTTGAAGCGCTCGACGAAGGTCGAGTAGTGCTGGCGCGCCAGCAGGGTCGTCGGACAGACGATCGCCACCTGGCGCCCGCTCATCGCCATGACGAACGCGGCGCGAAGCGCGACCTCGGTCTTGCCAAAACCCACGTCGCCGCAGATCAGCCGATCCATCGGCTTGCCCGAGGCGAGATCGCCGAGCACGTCCTCGATGGCGTTGAGCTGGTCCTCGGTCTCCTCATAAGGGAACCGCGCGCAGAATTCGTCGAACAGGCCATGCGGCGGGTCGGTGGACTCGACATGGCGCGTGGCGCGGGCGGCGGCAATCGCGATGAGGCCCTCGGCCATCTCGCGCAACCGCTCCTTGGCCTTGGCGCGGCGAGCCTGCCAGGCGGCGCCGCCCAGGCGATCGAGCTGGACGCCCTCCCCTTCGGAACCGTAGCGCGTCAGCAGGTCGATGTTCTCCACCGGCAGGTAGAGCTTGGCCTCGGCGGCGTACTGCAGCTCGAGGCAGTCGTGCGGGGCGTCCATGACCTCTAGGGTCTTGAGCCCCTCGTAGCGGCCAATGCCGTGATCAACGTGGACGACGAGATCGCCAGGCGTCAGGGCGGACGCCTCCGCCAGGAAGTTTGTCGCGCGACGACGGCGGCGCGGACGGGCCAGCCTGTCGCCGAGGATGTCCGTCTCCGAGATGACCGCCAGTGAGTCGGTCTCGAAACCGTGCTCGAGCGGCAGGACCGCGCGCTGCGGCTTCTTCGGATCGGCTGCCTTCGCCGCCTGCCAGTAAGGCGCGAGCGGCACGCCCTTGAGGCCGTGATCGGCCAACATGGCGCCCAGGCGATCGGAAGAGCCTTCCGTCCACGAAGCGAAGATCACCCGCTTGCCCTGCCCGGCCAATCGCCGGGCGTGGTCGGCGGTGGCTTCGAACAGGTTGACGCTGTCCTGAGCGCGCTCAGCGGCGAAGTTGCGCCCGAGCTTCGCGCCCATGTCGGTGACGCCTTCGCTATCGTCCGTGTGGAACGGGCTGAAACGTCGTACGGGCTTGCGGGATATCCGCTCGTCCCATTCATCGGCGGTGACGTACAGCTGCTCTGGCGGCAACGCCCGATAGTGGGTCTTCCGCTCGGCCTGCTCGCGCGCCTCGAAGGCGTCGGCGATGCTCGCCCAGCGTTCGTCGCGCGCATCATGGGTCAGATGGTCGAGGCCGATCAGGGTATCCGTCGGAAGATAGTCGAATAGGGTTTCCAGCTCTGGATAGAATAGGGGGAGCCAGTGCTCCATGCCCGCCCTGCGGCCACCCTCGCTGACCGCAGCGTAGAGCGGGTCATCCCCTGGCGCGCCGAACGCGGAGAGATAGCCGCTGCGGAAGCGGGCGATCGCCGCCTGGTCAAGAAGGGTCTCGCTCACCGGCGGGAGATCTGCCGCCTTGATCTGCCTGGTCGATCGCTGGGTCTCGGGATCGAACCCGCGTATCGATTCGAGGGTGTCGCCAAAGAGATCGAGGCGGACGGGTTCATCGGCCCCGGGTGGAAACACGTCGATTACGCCGCCCCGAATGGCGAACTCTCCGCGCTCCGAGACGGTGGAGGCGCGCTGATAGCCGTTGACGGCGAAGTAGCGTTCGAGATCGGCGACATCGACACGATTGCCCACCCGCGCCGAATATCCCGACTTGGAGACGACTGCGCGAGGTGGGACCCGCTGCATCAAGGCCGCGGCGGTGGTGACCAGCAGCGCCGGAGCCTTGGCGGAATCGGGCCGCGCCAATCGCGTCAGCGCCGCCATCCGCTGCGCCGAAATTCCGGCGGACGGACCCACCCGGTCATAGGGCAGGCAATCCCAGGCAGGGAACGAGACGAGCTCAATCTCCGGTGCGAAGAACCCAATGGCGTCGGCGAAGGCAGAGGCGCGCGAGCCGTCGCGGGCGACGAAGACGGTGAGACCTTCTCGCGCACGGGCGATGTCGGACATCACCAGAGCATCGAAGCCCTCCGGCGTACCGGTCAGGTCCATGCGCCCGGGCGCGCCGATCACGCGCTTGATGTCGGCTGTCACGCTCAAGGTCTTCAGCTCTCGTCTGGGGCGGGGCGGGGCGCGTGGGGCCGAAACGCGCGAATCCGGCGCAGGAGGTCGTCGTCAAATGCTGCGGGCGGCGAGACCCGGCCGAGGACCCAGTCGTAGATGTCATGGTCCGGCTGTTCGAGCAGGCGCTCGAAGCGCGAAAGGTCGTCCTCGTCCAAGGTTTGCAGGCAAGCGTCGGCAAAGCCGCCCAGGATCAGGTCGGCCTCACGAAACCCCCGGCGCCAGGCGCGGAAGCGGATCCTGTTCAGACGCTGCGTGTCCATGAAGGAATGCGGCGATATAGGGCCCAGCGCGTGAGGCCGCCAGAGCCGCTTGCAGGCGCCCTATTCCGCCGCATCCCTGAAATAGGGCTCAACCGGACCGCTGAGCTTGATGGTCATCGGCTTGCCCTTGCGGTCGAGGGTTGTGCCGACCGAAAGGCGCACCCATCCTTCGCTCACGCAATATTCGTCGACATTGGTCTTCTCGACACCCTTGAAGCGGATGCCGACGCCGCGGGCCAGAACGGCCTCGTCGTAGAAAGGGCTGTCTGGATCGACGGCCAGCCGGTCGGGGGGTGTCTCGCTCATGGCGGCCCCTTATCCCCGCCGGTCGCCGCGGTCCATGCCTCGGTTTTTTGCCCTATGCTGACCTTCACCATGCGCCCGGAGATTCTGTTTTCGCTGTTTGCGCCCGTCGGCACGCTCAAGGGCGTCGGGCCGCGCGTGGCCCCTCTCCTGGAGAAGGCGGCCGGTCCGCGCGTACGCGACGTCCTGTTCCTGGCGCCCCAGGGCCTCATCCACCGCCAGCGAACCAACGCCGTGGACGCTCGCGATGGCGAGGTCCAGACCCTGGAGGTGACGATCGAGTCGCATCACCCGCCGGGCCGGCCGGGCCTACCGTGGAAGATCCGCGCCTTCGACGACACGGGCTTCGTCAACCTTGTCTACTTCAAAGGTCACGGCCCTCACCTGCAGGCGCGTCACCCCGCCGGCGCCCGCCGGCTCGTCAGTGGTCGGATCGACCGCCACTCCAGCTGGACGACAGTGGATATTGTCCACCCCGACTATTTCGTTCCGATCGAGCGTGCGGCCGAGGCGCCGGAAGTTGAGCCGGTCTACCCCGCAACGGCGGGGCTTCTGTCGCGCGCGATCCGCCGGTTCGCAGTCGATGCCCTGGCGCGCGCTCCCGATCTCCCCGAATGGCAGGATGCGGCGTGGCTGGCGCGCAACGGCTGGCCGTCCTGGCGCGGGGCGCTCGAGGCCTTGCACGCTCCCATGCGCGAGGCGGACCTCTCGCCGGCCGCGCCACACCGCCGACGGCTCGCCTTCGACGAACTCCTCGCCCACCAGCTCGCCCTGGGCGAACGACGGCGGGCCATGAGACGGGGCGGAGGTCCGGTGATCGACGCGCCCGCAGGGGGAGACCGCGCGGCCGCCGCCCTGCCGTTCGCTCTGACCGGGGCCCAGAGACGGGCTGTGGAGGTGATCCGCGCCGACATCAAGTCAGGCGAGCGCATGGCCCGGCTGCTGCAGGGCGATGTGGGCTCGGGCAAGACGGCGGTGGCGATGATCGCCATGGCGGACGCCGCGCAGGCTGGATTGCAGGCGGCCCTGATGGCGCCGACGGAGCTGTTGGCGCGCCAGCACTTCGCCGTAATCGAGCCGCCGCTCGCTCAAGCCGGGTTCCGTTGCGTATTGCTGACTGGGCGGCACAAGGGCGCGGCGCGGACGGAGCGGCTTGAGGCGCTCGCAGCGGGCGAAGCGCACGTCGCCGTCGGCACCCACGCCCTGTTCCAGGACGATGTGATGTTCCAACGGCTGGGGCTGGCGGTGGTGGATGAACAGCACCGGTTCGGAGTCTCCGAGCGCCTGCGGCTGCAGGCCAAGGGCGAGGGAACCCACCTTCTGGCGATGTCGGCCACACCGATCCCCCGCACCCTCGAGCTGACCTTGTTCGGCGACCTCGACGTTTCGCGCCTGGACGAAAAACCCCCAGGCCGGACGCCCGTCGATACACGGGCCGTCCCAATCACGCGGCTGCCGGACATTGTCACCCGTCTGCGGGCCGCATTGGCCGGCGGGGCCCAGGCTTTCTGGATCTGCCCTCTCGTCGCCGAATCCGAGGTTGCCGATCTCGCCGCGGCGGAGTCCCGCGCGGCGGCGCTGACGCAGGTCTTTGGACACCGTGTGGGATTGGTCCACGGCCGGATCCCCCCGGCCGAGCGGGATGTGACCATGGCGAGATACCTCGCCGGCGAGCTCTCGATCCTCGTTGCGACGACGGTGGTCGAGGTTGGCGTCGACGTGCCGGCTGCAACCATCATGGTCATCGAACAGGCCGAGCGCTTCGGTCTCGCCCAGCTTCACCAACTCCGCGGCCGCGTGGGACGGGGCGCGGCGGCTTCGAGCTGCATTCTGCTATACGAGCCGCCGCTGTCGGAGATTGCACGGACACGCCTGGAGGTCCTGCGCGACACCGACGATGGCTTTCTCATCGCCGAACGGGACCTGGAGCTTCGAGGCGGCGGTGATCCGCTCGGTCTCGCCCAGAGCGGATTTCCCGCATACGTCCTGGCCGATCCTTTCGCTCACCGGGACCTTATCGCGGCCGCGGCGGACGACGCTCGGCTGGTCCTGGCGCGGGATCCGGAGTTCAGGTCACCGCGCGGACAAGCCCTGTCGATCCTGCGCGCCCTCTTCGACTGGCGCGCGGATGGCGCCATCAGCTCGGCTGGCTGATCGTTTCGCCATGGACGGCCAGCCAAGCGTTCATACGAGCCTGGGCGTCCGCTTCGATGTCGGCCCAAAACAGGTTGTAGCTCGGCGCTCGCCGACGGTCGGCCCAATCGCCGGACGGCCTTAGCAAGGCAGAACGTGGACGGCTGACACGCAGGATCCCTGCTTCGCAGCGCGCGCTCACCTGCCGGGCCATGAATCCGGGGCGTGCGCCCCACTCCAATCCTGTGGCGTTCGCCGCACCGAGATTCAGCCTCGCCGGCGCCTCCGCGTCACTCTGAGCCCCGAGCAGTGGATTGACACAAAGCGGCTCGCGGCCCGCGAGGCCGACGAGCCGGCCGTCAGGGCTCCATACGACGCTGCGGCTCATGATCTTCTGCGCCTGGACGAAGTCGAAGCGCCGGGCGGAAATCCACGCGACCACGCACCCCGCCTGCTGCCGCGACTGACAGGCCGGCAAGCGCCGCCAACCGGCGTGATCCTCGGCCGGCGTGACCGCGTCGACCAGGTAGGCCGCGACCATCCGACCGCGCAGGCCCGAGTTCGGGGTGACGACATCGGCGATGAGGCGCGCGCCCAGTTCTCCCCCCTGTTCGACCCCCGCGATGATGAACGGCCGCGATCCGATGCGCGACAGGAACGAGAGGAAGGCGGCGCGTACGTCGCCATAGGCGAACTGCCTGGCCTGCAGAGCGTCGTCGAACAGGGTCAGCGATGTGTAGAGGCTGGCCTGACGATAGCGCGGGACGAAGACGCGCCCGGTCGCGGCGAAGGGCCCGGCGTAGTTGGGCAGGACCGAGCGCGCGAGCCGCCGGTCGGCCACGCGGTTCCCGATCGGCCCGTTCCAGTCCTTCCCCCCGTCAAAGGTGGTGGAATGGATGAAGAAGACATCGACCGGCGGATCACCAGGCGCCGCCACGCCAGGCAGCCGCGCCCAGGCTACGGGGGATCGATAGTCCGGCGTCGGCGGCGGCCGGTAGACCGCGTACGGAATCTTGGGGTCGAGCAAGGCCTGAAGGATGTCGTCGCGCCAAACGAACAAGCCGGTGATTACCAGCAGCACGACCGCGCCCACCGCGATCGCGGCCCAGAACCTGACGTCCCGCCGAGATCGGAGGGGCGCGTCGGATCTAGCGGTAGGGGTCATCGGTTGCGAGGAAGCCGGTGACATAGTCGGCCACGCCCGCCTCGAGGCTGGTCGATGGCGCATTCCAGCCTGCCGCGCGCAACCGGTCCATCCGAGCCTCCGTGAAATACTGGTACTTTCCGCGCAGGACGGCAGGCATGTCGATGTACTCGATGCGGGGCTCCCGGCCAGCAGCTGTGAACACCGCGCGCGCGAGGTCCTCATAGGTGCGCGCCTTGCCTGAGCCCAGATTGAATACTCCGCTCGGTCCTCCCGAATTGGCTATCCAGGCAATACAGTCGGCCACGTCACGCACGTAGATGAAATCGCGTAGCTGCCCGCCGTCCGCGTAGTCGGGATTTTCGGACCTGAAGAGTCGCACGGCTTCCCCCGCCGCCACTCTTGGCCAGATCTGCGCAACGACCGAACGCATAGGGCCCTTGTGGCCTTCATTGGGTCCGAAGACGTTGAAGAACTTCAGCCCGGTCCACTGCGGCGGAGCTTCTCCGCGGGCGGCCTGACGCGTCACGAAGATGTCGAACAGCGCCTTCGACCAGCCGTAGGCGTTCAGAGGCCTCAGGGCGGTAAGGTGAGCCAGATCACCCAGATCGTCGAACCCCAGAGCGCCATCGCCATAGGTGGCGGCCGACGAAGCGTAGATCACCCGCTTGCTGTGCTCCGTCGACCATCTGAACAGGTCGCGAGAGAGCCCGAAGTTGACGCGGGCGACGAGGTCCGCGTCGGGCTCAGCGGTCGACGAGATCGCCCCCATGTGGACCACCAGATCCAGGTTCTCGCCGTTGGCGGAGAGCCAGGGCCACAACTCTTCGGGCGCCACCAGGTCCGCGATCGGATGTTTGGCGATGTTGCGCCACTTTCCGAGGTCCGCCTGCCGCAGGCGGTCGCAGACGATGACCTCCGCGCCTGCGTCTTCGCACAAGCGAGCGACTACGTTGGATCCGATGAAGCCGGCCCCGCCGGTGACGAGGATCAGATGACGCCTCAACGCCCGCCACCCCCGCCCATGCGTTCGATCATGCCCGTGGTCGACTGACCCGCCACGAAGTCGGCGACCCGCACCTCGCCGCCCCAGCTAAGGACGAGTTCACGCCCGACGATCTCCTCGGCGGTGTAGTCGCCGCCCTTGACCAGCAGGTCGGGGCGTGCAGCGCGGATGAGCTCCAAAGGCGTCTCTTCCTCGAACGGCGCCACGAGGTCTACGGCGGCGAGAGCGGAAAGGACGCGCGCTCGGGCCTCCAGGCCGTTTACGGGGCGGCCCGGGCCCTTGGCGGCGCGAATGGAATCGTCCGTGTTTAGCCCCACGATCAGGCGGTCGCACCAGGACCTCGCCTGCGTCAGATAGGCGATGTGGCCGGCATGGAGGATGTCGAAGCAGCCATTGGTGAAACCGACCCGCAGGCCCCGGTCACGCCAGCGGGCCGCCTCTCGCGCCATCCGCTCGGCCGTGACGATCTTGGCGTCGAGCGGGGAGCGCGACGCGGCCAACTCCGCCTCGAGGATCTCATCCGGCGAGACGACCGCTACGCCAGCCTTCTGCACCACAAGGCTGGAAGCGACGAGGGCCAGTTCGACCGCAGCTTCGAGCGGAGCGCCAGAGGCCAGGGCGAGGCCCACCGCGGCCAGGGCCGTGTCGCCTGCGCCGGCCGTGTCGAACACCTCCGGCGGCGGACGCGACATGTGCCGCACCGCTTGTCCGCGAACCGCCAGGGACATTCCCTTTGCGGCTCGGGTCACCAGGATGGCCCGCGCATCGCAACTCTCCAGGGCCTTGGCGAGAGCGGCTTCGACCTCCCCATCCGTATCGGTCGGCAGATCGGTGGCTCGCGCCAGTTCCGCCGCATTGGGCTTGACGAGATCAACTGGGCCGTAGTGGCCGAACCGCCGCGCCTTGGAGTCCACAATCAGCGGCGCTCCGGTTTCCCGCGCCGCCCGAAGACAGGCCTCGATGATTCTCGGCGTGACAACGCCTTTGCCGTAGTCCGAAAGCAGGACCGCACCGGATCCCGGCGCGCGCGCCGCGATCTCGTGAGACAGGGCTCTTTCGGCCTCGGCGGGCGCAGCGGCGATGGTCTCGGTGTCGACCCGCAGGAGTTGCTGCCCAGCCGAGGCGAACCGCATCTTGACGGTGGAGGTGCGGCCCGGGTCGATCACCAGGCCATTTCCCATGCCCTCTTCGCTCGCCAGGGCGACGATCTCCGTGGCCGCGGTGTCCGAGCCCACCAGACCCACCAGCTCCGCATGACCACCCAGGGCGACAATATTACGGGCCACGTTGCCGGAACCCCCGAGCATCCGGCTTTCGCGGGCGTGGGCGAGCACGGGGATCGGAGCTTCCGCCGACACGCGGCTCACATCGCCATAAACGAAGCGGTCAAGCATGACGTCGCCGACGGAGAGCACGCGTACTCCGACCAGGCCGTGCAGGAGATGCTGAAGGGGTTCCAACTGCATCAGGCGACGCGCCGCTTGGCGATGGCGTCCAGCTCAAGCAACTCGCGCAGCAGCGACTCGAGCTGGGCCAGGGGGACCATGTTCGGTCCGTCCGACGGCGCCTTGTCCGGGTCCGGGTGGGTCTCCAGGAACACCCCGGCCACGCCTACCGCCACCGCCGCCCGGGCCAGGACGGGCACGAAGCGCCGTTCGCCGCCAGAGGCCGCACCCTGCCCTCCCGGCTGCTGGACCGAGTGCGTGGCGTCGAAGATCACCGGACAGCCGATCTCCGCGAGGACGGGAAGGGCGCGCATGTCCGACACGAGCGTATTGTAGCCGAAGGAGACGCCCCGCTCGCAGGCCATGACATTGGGATTGCCCGCCTCGGTCGCCTTGCCGACCACGTGGCGCATGTCCCAGGGAGCCAGGAACTGACCCTTCTTGATGTTGAGCGCCCGCCCCGTGCGCGCGGCTGCAACGATCAGATCCGTCTGGCGACAGAGGAAGGCGGGGATCTGCAGGACGTCCACGACCTCGGCCACAGGCGCGCACTGTTCACTCTCATGCACGTCGGTAAGCACCGGCAGACCGGTCGTTTCGCGGATCTCCGCGAACACCGGGGCGGCCTGGGCCAAGCCAAGGCCGCGGGCCGCGGCGCCGGAGGTGCGGTTGGCCTTGTCGAATGACGTCTTGTAGACGAGCCCGATCCCCACCCGGTCGGCGATCTCGCGCAGGGCGCTAGCGGTCTCGAGCGCGTGCGCGCGGCTCTCCATCTGGCAGGGTCCGGCGATCACCGCCAGACGTCGGGTCGGGCCGAAGACGGCGGTTCTGACCGATCGCCCGACCTCGACCTCTGAATTCACACCGTTCAAGACCCGCAACTCCTTGATCCGCCGCAACCGCTGCGACGTTCGAGCCGGGTTAGGATCGGCTCGGAGGACAGGTGTGGCTATCGCGACGAGACCGGTGTCAAGCCCCTCCCCTTTCACGCCGCGTCCGGATCATCCGTTCGCTGGCGCGCCGGCCCATGCGCGGATGAGGCGCGTTCTTTAGAGATGTTCAACCCCCGCATGAACGGTTCGATCCTGACCGCTTTTACGTCCGCAGGTGTGGGAGCGAACTTGCGAACCTTGGCAATGGTTGTATCCACGAGCTGTGGACCGCCGACGCTGTGGCGCTGGCCAGGGCCGACGCACGCTTCGGCGACGTCACCCCCTCGCCCGATCGTCGACCATTCGGCGGCTCGTGTGCGTGCTTTCGCCATGCATGAGGGGGCGCCATGAACGTCAGGACTATGGATCCGACGGATCCGCTCACGGACGTTGAACTCAAAGCGGCGCCCGCCGCCTTTCGGACTGTGGTCCAGATCGCGCGCGAGAACTGGGAAGCGGGTTCCCTGACCTTCGTGCTCCCCTCGGGTCGTGAGCTGCATGTCCAAGGCGCGGAACCCGGTCCGGCCGGCCGGCTCGTGATCAAGGATTTTCACTTCGTCATGCGCGTCCTGGCCGGCGGGGACATCGGGTTTGGCGAAGGCTACATGGCAGGAGAGTGGGACACCCCCGATCTCTCTGCTTTGCTCGAAGCGTTCACTCTGAACTTCGATCGGCTGGAGCGGCTGGTCAGCGGGAATCCGTGGATCCGGACGGTCAATCTGCTCGCTCACGTCTTGAATCGGAACTCGAAGAAGGGCGCCCAACGGAACATTCACGCGCACTACGACCTGGGCAACGCCTTCTATTCTCGCTGGCTGGATCCGACGATGACTTACTCATCCGCCAGGTTTGAGCGGGCGGACCAGAGCCTGGGCGAGGCCCAGAAAGCGAAGTATGCGGCGCTGGCGCGCCAGATCGAGCTTCAACCGGACCATCACGTCCTGGAGATCGGTTGCGGCTGGGGTGGCTTTGCGGAGTTCGCCGCCGGCGAGATCGGGTCCAGGGTCACGGCGCTGACCATCTCTCAGGCCCAATACCAGTTTGCTCGCGAACGACTCTTCCGGGCCGGCCTCGCCGAACGAGCAGACGTCCAGCTGCTCGACTACCGAGATGTCCAGGGCCGTTTCGACCGCGTCGCCTCGATCGAGATGTTCGAGGCGGTTGGCGAGGCCTATTGGCCGCGCTATTTCCGGAAAATCCAGGAGGTGCTCTCGCCCGGCGGTCGCGCCGGCCTTCAGATCATCACGATCCGCGATGAGCTGTTTCGCGTTTATCGCCAGCGGTCCGACTTCATGCGCAAGTATATCTTTCCCGGCGGGATGCTGCCGAGCGAAGCGCGCCTGCGACAGGAAACCGCCCAGGCAGGCCTCGAGTGGGAGGCGATCACTCGCTTCGGCCAGAACTACGCCCGGACCCTCGCCGAATGGGGCTCGAGATTCGAAGCTGCCTGGGACGACATCCGCGGCCTGGGCTTCGACGAGCGCTTCCGTCGCCTGTGGCGCTTCTATCTGAGCTATTGTGAGGCCGCCTTCCGCACAGGACGGACGGACGTTGTGCAGCTCAGTCTGGCGCGTACCTAAGCCGAACGGTCTGGCGCCCCTTGCGCCGGCCGCGCCGATCCCGAACAAGGAAACCATGTCCCGTCCAGAGATCCTCCCCGGCGTCGTCGACGCGATCGGGAACACCCCCCTGATACGGCTAGAAGGTCCCAGCAAAGCGACCGGCTGTGAAATCCTCGGCAAGGCCGAGTTCATGAATCCGGGTCAGTCGGTCAAGGATCGCGCCGCGCTCTTCATTGTGCGCGATGCGGAGCGGCGCGGCGCGCTGAAGCCCGGAGGTCGCATCGTCGAGGGCACTGCCGGAAATACCGGGATCGGCCTGGCGATGGTGGCTTCCGCGTTGGGCTACAGGACCACAATCGTGATCCCCCGTACGCAGAGCCAGGAGAAGAAGGACGCCTTGAGGCTGGCCGGCGCTCACCTCATCGAGGTCGACGCAGTCCCCTACGCCAATCCAGACAACTATGTCCGGTACTCGGGCCGGCTGGCCGAAGAGATGGCCAAGGACGAGCCCAATGGGGCGATCTGGGCCAATCAGTTCGACAACACCGCCAATCGCCAGGCCCATGTGGAGACAACCGGTCCCGAGATCTGGACGCAGACGGGCGGGAAGATCGACGGTTTCATCTGCGCCGTCGGCACGGGAGGCACCCTCGCCGGCGTGGCCGAGGCCCTGCGCGAACGGAAGCGGGACATCGCTATCGGCCTCGCCGATCCTGGGGGCGCCGCCCTCTATAACTGGTACGCCCATGGGGAGCTCAAGGCTGAGGGCGATTCCATCTCCGAGGGGATCGGACAGGGCCGGATCACGAAAAATCTGGAAGGCCTGAAGATCGACTTCCCCTATCGCGTGCCCGACGAGGAGATGATGCGGGCGATCTTCGATCTGGCCCAGAACGAGGGTCTGGTGATGGGCGGCTCGACCGGGATCAACGTCGCCGGCGCCGTACGCCTCGCACGCGACCTCGGCCCGGGCCACACCATTGTCACGGTGCTGGCCGACTACGGTTCCCGTTATCAAAGCAAGCTGTTCAACCCGGCGTTCCTGGAGCAGCGCGGCTTGCCGACGCCGCCGTGGCTGTCATGACTGACGATCCCATCGTTTCAACGCAGTGGGTCGCCGACAGGCTTGGCGGACCTGATCTCGCGATCATCGACGCATCCTGGTTCATGCCGGGGACCCCGCGCGATGCGAAGGCCGAGTTCGTCGAGGGCCATATCCCCAGCGCGGTCTTCTTCGGCATCGACGAAGTCTGCGACCGCACGTCGGACCTGCCCCACATGCTGGCGGCCGCCACCGACTTCGAAGCCGCACTGCGGGATCTTGGCATCCGCTCGGGGCAAGCGGTCGTCGTCTACGACAGCCAGGGACTTTTCTCGGCGCCGCGGGTCTGGTGGAACCTGCGCGTGATGGGCTGCGAGACTGCTTTTGTGCTGGACGGTGGACTGCCGGCCTGGACAGCGGAAGGGCGTCCGCTCGAGCGGGGCTGGCCGTCCCCAAAAGCGGGTGACTTTCACGCCCGTTTCCGACCTGAGCTCGTGCGCGACATCGAGCAGGTGCGCGCGGTGCTGGAGAGTCGCGCTGAACAAATCATAGACGCCCGTGCGACTCCGCGATTCGCCGGGGATGCGCCGGAGCCGCGCGCCGGACTGCGGTCGGGACACATGCCGGGGGCGCGCAACGTTCCTTTTGGTGACCTCATTCAGGACGGACGCCTCGTTCCGGCCGGTCGTGTGCGCGAGATATTTGAGTCCGCCGGCGTGGACCTCTCGCGACCCCTGGTGACCACCTGCGGCTCTGGCGTAAGCGCGTCGGTTCTCGCGCTCGCCCTGGCGCGCGCAGGCCGACCGGATGTGGCCGTCTACGATGGATCGTGGACCGAATGGGGTGGCCGCGCCGATACGGCGGTGGCGACCGGCCCGGCAGAATGAAGCGCGCCCGCAGTCCGTTCACCGAGCTCGTCCGCGCGGGTCATGCCGAGCCGTCGCTCGCGCGCACGGTCGGACCGGTCGTGCAGAAGGGTTCGACGGTCCTCCTCGACCGCGCCGCCGACCTGTACGACGAGTCGCGCCCCACCTATGGCCGGGGAGGATTGGCGACCCAGGCGGCCCTCTCCAGCGCCCTGTGCGAGCTGGAGTCGGCCGAGCACGTGCGTCTCTTCCCCTCGGGGCTGGCGGCGATGACCGCGGCCATGATGGCGGTGCTGCGCGCGGGGGACGAAGTGCTCGTCACCGACGCGATCTACAAGCCCACTCGCCGGTTCTGCGACCGGGTGCTGCGGCGGTTCGGAGTGGAGGTGCGCTATCATCCTGCCCGCCTCGAACCGGAGGCCTTGGTCGGCCTCGCCGGTCCGAAGACAAAGCTGATCGTGATGGAGTCGCCGGGCTCACTCAGCCTGGAGCTGCAGGACGTAGCGGCGATCGCTCACCTGGCGCGCTCGCGGGGGATTCTCACCCTCATCGACAACACCTGGGCGGCCGGGTTGCTGTTCAAACCCCTGGAACACGGTGTCGATCTCTCGGCTCAATCGCTCACCAAGTACATCGGCGGCCACTCAGATGTGTTCATGGGCAGCGTGGCGACGCGCGATTCTAGCCTAGGCCACGCCCTGGATCAGACCGTCTGGGACTTCGGCTGGTCGGTCTCGGCCGAGGACGCGTACTTGATGCTCCGTGGGCTGAGGACTCTTCCGGCGCGTATCGCGCGCTGCGGGTCGAGCGGCCTGCAGATCGCCGCCTGGCTTGCGGGCCATCCCCGGGTCGCGGAGGTGCTGCACCCCGGCCTCCCCGGCTCGCCCGACCATGACCTGTGGAAGCGCGACTTTACTGGCGCGGCGGGGCTTTTCTCTATCTTGCTCGAACCCTGTCCCCCCGAAGCGGTCGATCGCTTCCTGGACGCGCTGGAACTGTTTGGACTGGGCTTCTCCTGGGGCGGTTTCGAAAGCCTCGCCCTCGCCTGCGATCCTCAGCTCGCCGTTCGTCTGCACGAACCCGCGCGCCGCGGGCCGCTCGTGCGCCTGAACATCGGCCTGGAGGACCCGGCCGACCTGATCGCCGACCTCGCCCAGGGCCTGGAGTGTCTGGGAGGCTGAAAGGGATTCAGGTGGCGCCGAGCGCCGGCGCCGCCATTTCCCCGGCTCCGGCCGCCTCGATCTCATCGGCGATGGCCGCCGCCTGCGCGAGCGTCGCCAGGTTGCGCTCGTGCGCGCGGCGATCGATGCGATAGAGCCCGAGCGCCGAGATCGCGCAGATGTTCAGGAACACTGTTCCGGGCAGGAAGATCATTACCAGGTGCCGCATGATGTGCGGATCGACGGTCCCCCGAGCGGCGTGGGCCGGGAAATGGACAATCTGCAGGAGCACGCCCGTAAGGAAGGCGCCCAATCCGCCGGTGAACTTCGGAAGCAGCCCGTACGCCGCATAGAGAAGCCCTTCGGAGCGCGTGCCACTCTTCACCGCCGCGTCCTCGACGATGTCCGCGACCATCGATCCGGCGATGATGTAGCCCATGATCCCAAGGGCGGAGGTGAGGACGCCGTCCACCGCCAGGATCGGCATGATCCACGGCGATCCGTTGGGCGGCATGACGCCGATCAGTCGCAGGAACAGCGGTCCAGCCTGCATGGCTACGGCGCCGATGAACAGCGAGATCATCGTCGGTTTCTTGCCGAATCGGCTGGCGAGCCGCGGGGCCAGGAATACGGCGGCGATAGATCCGACGGAATGGAGCGGGATCAGTATGCCGTACTGGCGCGGGCTCAAGTTCCAGAAATGATTGTAGATATAGATGCTCAGGCCGATGATCACGCCCTGGGCGACGCCGCTCAGGAGCCCGGACAGCATCAAGGCCAGCAGGGAGCGGTTGGCGAGGGTCGATCTGATCTCACGGGCCGCCTGGCCCAGGGTCTGTCGCGGGGTTGTCGGCCGAGGCGGAAGATCGCGGACACGCGCCTGCGTCCCAAGCGCCGAGACTGTGATGAAGGCCACGACGCCAACCGCGGCCGCCAGTCCCCAGCGGGCGTAGCCTGCGCGGTAGAGCACGCCGTGGGAGCCGATGAAGACCTCCTGGAGGGTCAGGCTGCCCAGCGCCAGGCCGATGACCTGGAAGAACCACCTATGGGCCTGCAGCAGAGTTCGCTGGTCGTAGTTGGGCGTCAGTTCAGCCGTGAGGGCGTTGCTCGGGATCTCGTACATGCTCACGGCGATGCGGACAGCGGCCAACACCACCAGTGACAGGCCCATCAACGCCGGGGCCGAGAGCCCTGCGGGTGGATTCCACAACAGGGCGAAGAGGAGTCCCGCGGGCAGCGCCGCGGCGTACATGAATGGGTGGCGCCGGCCAAAGCGCGTCTGCAAGCGATCGGAGAAGCGCCCGATCAGCGGATCGGCGATACCGTCGGCGATCAGGGAGATCATGATCACCGTCCCAACGAGCAGGGGCGGAATACCAAGGACCTGATTGAAGAATATTGGCAGGACGCCGCCGGCGAGCCCTGAATACGCCAGCCCATGGGCTAGTGAACCGGATCCATATGCGATCCTGATCCCGCTGGTTAGCGGGCGTGCGCCATCGCCGGTCGCCTCGGCCGTCATCCCGTTTCCTCACCTTCGTCCATCAGTCCGGGCTGGCCCGGCTGTGGATCATTTCTGGTGACGACACTCTCAGTAGCCAGCCGGGCGCGCAAGAGACTCCGGTCGCTGCCGCCGCGGCAAAATTCCCCAATCACTCAAGGTCATCGCGGGCGGCGCGCAACGCCTCACAGCCGCGAACCGTTCTCCACGGGATGAATGAAGGCGCAGGAGAGGACACACAGCGATGGCCGCCCCCAGGCAAGACGCCCGTCACAGCCCGGATCTGGAAGCGACCGAGGCGCGCCAGTCGCGCCCTGCCCCAGGGTCGCTCTCCATGCTGGCCATATCGACGATCGTCGGCCTGATCGTCGTGGCGATCATCTGGGCCGTGTTTTCGGGCCCGCTGCACGACGCGCCCAACAAACCCCAGGTTCAATCCAGCGAACAGGCCAACACATACAGCCAGCCCTTGCCGCAGGCGAAGCTGCGCCCCCTCCCCCGGTAACACCGGCGCACCGAGCGGTAGCTCGGTGAACCAACCCTAGGTCGTGTGGACTCTAGGGATTCCGGCTGACGGCGAAGCGTGATTCAAGACTGCCTTTTGGAGGCCGTTTTGGGTGTGATGGATCGCCTGGTGCTGAGCGACGCTGATTGGGAGCGGATAGCGCCGCTGATCATTG
>DASXGR010000034.1:0-25636 GCA_036488935.1 Caulobacteraceae bacterium
CACCGTGCTCGCCTTCCTGGTCGCCCGTGAATCGGGGAAGGGGGCGGTGTCCGCTCCGAAGAGGGCAAAGCGCTTCAAGGGCGAAGCGCTCTGAAAGCGGCGGAATTTGCGGTCCGCTGCTTCGTCCGCGCGTGCGCGGCCCCGCGCCCGGTTTTCGGGCGCCGCACTGCACAATGAACGCGCCTGCGACGCGCGAATGGGCGCCGGTTCCGACCGCACGATCCCAAAGGCCTTTCGCGTTCCGGCCAGCGGAAGGGCCCGCTAGCAAGGGAGCGACGCGAGGGGCGGGCGTCTCGCTCCCGGGTCGAAAGGCCCGTCCCCTCGGAGGCGGACTTGTCGCTGCGCTCGTTCCTGAAGTCGGGTCACGCCCCGACGCTCTTCTCCGCCTTCCTCTACTTCGATCTCAGCTTCATGGTCTGGGTGCTGCTGGGCCCGCTCGGCGTCGCGATCGCCGCAAGCCTGCATCTGAACCCAGCTCAGAAGGGGCTGATGGTGGCCACGCCGCTGCTGGCGGGCGCGGCGCTGCGCCCGGTGTTCGGCGTCCTGGTCGATCACATCGGCCCCCGGCGCGCGGGGATCATCGGCCAACTCCTGGTCATCGCCGGGCTGAGCCTGGCGTGGCTGCTGGGCATGCGCGACCTCAACCAGGTGCTGCTGCTGGCGCCCGTGCTGGGCGTGGCGGGCGCCGCCTTCGCCGTCGCCCTGCCGCTCGCCTCGCGCTGGTATCCCAAGGAGCGCCAGGGCCTCGCGATGGGCATAGCGGGGCTCGGCAATTGCGGCACGGCGCTGTCGGCGCTCTTCGCGGGGTCGCTGGCCAAGGCCTTCGGCTGGATCAACGTGGTCGGCCTTGTGGTCCTCCCGCTGACCGTCGCCTTCGTGGTCTTTCTGGTCTTCGCCCGGGACCCGCCCGCGCGACCGCCAGCCAGGACGCTGGCCCAGTACGTGGGCGTGCTGCGCAAGGCCGACTGCTGGTGTCTGATGGCGCTCTACGGCGTCACCTTCGGCGGCTTCTCCGGCCTCGCCTCGTCGATGACCATCTACTGCAACGCCGAGTATCGGCTGGGTCCGTTGATCGCCGGCGCCTTCACCGGCGCCTGCATGTTCGCCGGTTCGGCAGTCCGGCCGCTGGGCGGGGCCCTGGCGGACCGGTTTGGCGGGGTGAACACCCTGGTTGGGCTCTATGGCCTCGCGGCCGTGATGCTCGGCCTGGCCAGCCTGCGGCTGGGCGGTCCGGTCATCGCCCTGGCGCCGCTGCTCGCAGCGATGATGGCGCTGGGCGCAGGCAATGGCGCGGTGATCCAGCTCGCCGCGCAGCGCTTCGGCAGCGAGATCGGCGTCGTCACCGGCCTGGTCGGCGCCACGGGCGGCCTTGGCGGCTTCTGCCTGGCCTCGACCCTGGGCGTGGCCAAGCAGCTGACCGGCGCCTACCAGCCGGGCTTCCTCGGCTTCGCCGCCCTGGCGATCTGCGCCCAGATCGCGCTGCTGATCCTCAAGGGGCGGTGGCGCTTCGCCTTGCCGAGCCTCGCCGGCGCCAGCGTTCCAGCCACCATCCAGGAGAGCCGGGCATGAGCCGTCAACGCCTGGTGGTGATCGGCAACGGCATGGCCGGCTGCCGCGCGATCGAGGAGATCCTCGCCCGCGATCCCGACCGCTACGAGATCACGGTCTTCGGGGCCGAGCCGCGGGTGAACTACAACCGCATCATGCTCTCGCCAGTCCTGGCCGGAGAGAAGGCGTTCGACGACATCGTCATCAATGACGATGCCTGGTACCGCGACAACGCCATCACACTTCACACCGGCGATGCTGTCGCAGCGATCGACCCCGTTGCGCGGACCGTGACGAGCGCGTCCGGGCGTTGCGTCCCTTATGACCAGCTGATCCTCGCCACCGGCTCGGACCCCGTGCGCCTGCTCTTGCCAGGCGCCGATCTCGCCGGCGTCGTCACCTTCCGCGACCTGGACGATGTCGAGGCGATGGTCACGGCCGCCGACGCCGGAGGCGCAGCGGTGGTGATCGGCGGCGGGCTGCTGGGCCTTGAAGCCGCCTACGGCCTCGCGCGCCGGGGCATGAAGGTCACCGTCGTCCACCTGATGGACGTGCTGATGGAGCGCCAGCTGGACTCCGCCGCCGGCTACCTGTTGACCCAGGCCCTGGCGGAACGCGGTGTCGAGACCCTGCTGTCGGCGCAATCGGCGGAGATCCTCGGCGAGGACGGCAAGGTCGCCGGCCTGGAGCTGGAGGACGGCCGCGTCCTTCCCTGCAGCCTGCTGGTCATGGCCGTCGGCATCCGGCCCAACGCCGCACTGGCCAAGGCCGCCGGCCTGACGGTCGTCCGGGGCGTCGAGGTCGACGACCAGATGCGCACCTCCGATCCGCACATCTTCGCGGTGGGCGAATGCGCCGAGCACCGGGGCGTCGCCTACGGCCTGGTCGCGCCGATCTTCGAGATGTGCCGGACCCTGGCGGGCGTGCTCACCGGAGACGGCGGCGCCGCCTACCAAGGCTCGCTCCTTTCGACGCGCCTGAAGGTCTCCGGCGTCGACGTTTTCTCGGCTGGCGAGTTCTCCGGCGGGGAGGGGTGCGAGGACGTCGTGTTCCGCGACGCCGGGCGCGGCGTCTACAAGCGCCTGGTCCTGCGCGAAGGCCGCCTCGCGGGCGCGGTGATGTTCGGCGACGCCGCCGACGGCCACTGGTACTTCGACCTGATGCGCTCGGGCGCGGATATCACCGACATCCGCGAGACGCTGGTGTTCGGCCAGGCGATCACGGAGGGCCTTCGAGGCCTGGACCCTAGTTCAGCCGTGGCGGCGTTGGCCGACACGGCGGAAATCTGCGGCTGCAACGGCGTCTGCAAAGGCGCCATCACCGCCGCCATCGACGCCGGGGCGACGAGCCTCGAGACCGTGCGCGGGGTGACCAAGGCCTCGGCGTCCTGCGGCTCGTGCACGCCGCTGGTCGAGCAGCTTCTGAAGCTGGCCCTGGGGCGACGCCTTCAAGGCCCCGACCGGCCCGGCCCCGGTGTGCAAATGCACCGAGCACGGCCACGGCGTGGTCCGCAAGCGGATCGTCGCGGAGGGTCTGAAGTCCATGCCTGCGGTCATGCAGGCGCTGGAATGGAAGACCCCGGACGGCTGCGCGACCTGCCGCCCGGCGCTGAACTACTACCTGCTCTGCGCCTGGCCGGGCGAGTACGCCGACGACAAGCAGTCGCGTTTCATCAACGAGCGCGCGCACGCCAACATCCAGAAGGACGGCACGTATTCGGTGATCCCGCGCATGTGGGGCGGCGTGACCACCCCGGACGAGCTGCGCGCCATCGCCGACGTGGCGGACAAGTTCAAGATCCCGACGGTGAAGGTCACCGGCGGCCAGCGGATCGACCTCCTGGGCGTGCGCAAGGACGACCTGCCGGCCGTCTGGGCCGACCTGAACGCCGCGGGCCTGGTCTCCGGCCACGGCTACGGCAAGGCGCTGCGCACGGTGAAGACCTGCGTCGGCTCCGAATGGTGCCGTTTCGGGACCCAGGACTCCACGGGCCTGGGCGTGCGGCTGGAGAAGTTCATGTGGGGCTCCTGGACCCCAGCCAAGCTCAAGCTCGGCGTCTCCGGGTGCCCGCGCAACTGCGCCGAGGCGACCTGCAAGGACATCGGCGTGATCTGCGTCGACAGCGGCTACGAGATCCACATCGGCGGCGCCGCGGGCCTGCATATCCGCGGGACAGAGGTGCTGACCAAGGTCGCCACTGAGCAGGAGGCCGTCTGGGTCATTTGCGCGGTCACCCAGCTCTATCGCGAGGAGGGCTGGTACCTGGAGCGGCTCTACAAGTGGATGGACCGCGTCGGCCTGGACTCGATCAAGGCCGCCATCGAGGACCCGGAGCGCCGGCGCGCGCTCTACGACCGCTTCGCCTACTCGCAAACCTTCTTCCGCATCGACCCCTGGGCCCAGCGCGTGGCCGGACGCCACGCCGAGGAGTTCGCGCCGCTCGCCCGCAGCATGGAGCTCGCCGACGCATGAGCATCCATGTCAGCGAACCGGTCCGCTGGATCGACGTCGGCGGGGTGGACGAGATCCCTCGGCGGGGCGCTCGGCGCGTGGCGACGCCGGCCGGTGACATCGCCGTTTTCCGCACGGGCGATGACCAGGTCTTCGCCCTGCGCGATCGCTGCCCGCACAAGCAGGGCCCGCTCAGCCAGGGCATCGTGCACGGCCACTCGGTCACCTGCCCCTTGCACGCCTGGACCATCGACCTGGCCACCGGCGAGCCGACCGGGGCGGACGCCGGCAAGGGCTGCGCGCCGGTGGCGCCCGTACGCGTGGAGGGGGGCCGGGTGCTGATCGCCAGCCGGGCTGTGACCCCGGCTTGAGCCTGGAGGCGCCGACCGCTGGCGTCGCCACCACCTGCCCCTACTGCGGGGTCGGCTGCGGCGTGGTCGGCCGCCCGGGCCCCGGCAGGGCGCTGGAGGTTGCGGGCGACCCCGCCCATCCGGCCAACGCCGGCCGCCTCTGCTCCAAGGGCGCGGCGCTCGGCGCCACGGTCGCTCTGGAGGGGAGGCTGCTGCGGCCGATGGTCGGTGAGCGGGAGGTCGGCTGGTCCGAGGCGACCGCCCTGGCGGCGCGGCGCTTGCGGGAGACCATCGCCCGGCACGGACCGGACTCGGTGGCCTTCTACTGCTCGGGCCAGCTGCTGACGGAGGACTACTACGTCGCCAACAAGCTGATGAAGGGCTTCATCGGCTCGGGCAATATCGACACCAATTCAAGGCTTTGCATGGCCTCCGCGGTGGCCGCGCACGTCCAGGCCTTCGGCGCCGATCTCGTCCCGGGCTGCTACGAGGACCTCGATCTGGCCGACCTCGTGGTCTTCAGCGGCCACAACGCCGCCTGGACCCATCCGGTGCTGTTCCGGCGGATGGAGGGCGCCCGCTCGCGCGGGCAGAAGCACGTGGTCATCGACCCGCGCCGCACCGACACCGCCGAGGGCGCCGACCTGCATCTGGCCATCGCGCCGCAGAGCGACGTGCGGCTCTGGAACGGCCTCCTGGCCGAGCTGATCCGGCGCGGCGCCGTCGACCGCGCCTATCTCGCCGCGCACGTGGAAGACTTCGACGCCGTCCTGGCCGCCCTGGACGAGGACGACCAGTCGCCGGCGGCGGTGGCGGCGGACTGCGGGATCCATCCGGCCGACCTCGCCGCCTTCTTCGACCTCTTCGCCGCCACGCCGCGAACGGTCAGTCTCTTCTCCATGGGCGCCAACCAGTCGGCCCAGGGCGTCGCCAAGGGCCTGGCGATCATCAACGCCCACCTGGCCACCGGCCGCATCGGCAAGCCGGGCGCCTCTCCCTTTTCGATCACCGGCCAGCCCAACGCCATGGGCGGGCGCGAGACCGGTGGCATGGCCAACACCCTGGCCGGTCACATGAACTTCGACCAGGCTGATCGCCTCGCCCGCTTCTGGGGCGCCCGACAGACTGCGCGCCGGCCGGGCCTCAAGGCGGTCGAGATGTTCGAGGCGGTGCACGACGGGCAGATCAAGGCGATCTGGATCATGGCCACCAACCCGGCCGTGAGCCTGCCCGACGCGTCGCGCGTGCGCGAGGCCCTGGCGCGCTGTCCCTTCGTCGTCGTCTCCGATTGTATGGCGCAGACCGACACCATGGCCTTCGCCCACCTCAGGCTGCCCGCCCTGGCCTGGGGCGAGAAGGATGGGACGGTCACCACTTCCGAGCGCCGCATCTCGCGCCAGCGGGCGCTGTTCCCGGCGCCGGGCGAGGCGAGGGCGGACTGGCGCATCATCGCCGATGTGGCCCAGGCCATGGGCTTCGCCGACGCCTTCTCCTGGCGCTCACAGTCCGGCGTGTTCCGCGAGTGGGCGCGCCTGACCGCCTACGAGAACAGCGACCGCGTGCTCGATCTGGCTGGCCTGGTCGGCCTGACGAACCCGGCCTACGACGCCCTCAAACCCGTGCAATGGCCGATCCGGACCGACGGAACCGGCACGCCGCGCCTCTTCACCGACGGCCGCTTCCAGACCCCCGACGGCCGCGCGCGGATGGTCCCGGTGCGCCCGCGCGGCCCAGCGTCGGCCACCGATTCGGCCTTTCCGCTGGCCCTGAACACCGGCCGCATCCGCGACCAGTGGCACACCATGACCCGCACGGGCCTCGCTCCGGCCCTCTGCCGCCACGCGCCCGAGCCCTTCGTCGAAGCGCACCCCGCCGACGTCGAGGCGCTGGGCGTGAAGGACGGCGCCCTCGTGCGGGTGCAGACCGCCGGCGGTGAGGCGGTGGCTATCGCGCGCCTGACCGATCGCCAGCGTCGCGGTGGCATTTTCATGCCCATGCACTGGACCGACGCCTTCGCGCCGTCAGGCCGCGCCAACCCGCTGGTCGCCGCCAACCTCGACCCAATCTCGGGCCAGCCGGAGTTCAAGCACACGCCGGCCCGCCTGCGGCCCTATCGCGAGACCTGGCGCGGCTTCTTCCTTTCGCGCCGCGCAGCGCCGGCGCCCGACGGGCTGGATCTGGTCTGGCGCCGGGTCCCCGAGGAGGCCTGCCAGCGGCACGAATTCGCCGGCCGTGGCGATGGCGCGGAGCGAGAGGGGCTGCGGCGTCGCCTGACTCGCGCCCTGGCGGGAGAGCCGGTGACCTACGAAGACGTCGCCGTCGGCGCCCGGCGCGAGGCCTGGGTGCGCGACGGTCGGCTCGAGGCGGTCCTGTTCTTCACCGCGACGGGGCGGTTGCCTCCACGGGACTGGCTGGCCGACCTGTTCGCCCGTGAGTCTCTGGACGCCGAGGCCCGCGGCGCGCTGCTATCGGGCTGGGCGCCCGGCGCGCCGGCGGACACGGGACCGACGGTCTGCGCCTGCCTTAGGGTGGGAACGCGCCGGATCGAGGCGGCGATCGGCTCAGGAGCGGCCAGTGTGGAAGCCATCGGTGCGGCGACCGGGGCCGGAACCAGCTGCGGTTCCTGCCGCCCCGAGATCGGCCGCCTGATCGCAAAGGTTCGGCCCAGGGAGAAGCGTTACGCCGCCTGACGGGCGAGCGGACGCCTGCATCCAACAGGATCTAAAGACTTCTTCCGGTCAAATCCCTCGGGCATGACTTGCTGCAATGGCCCCGCCGACATAACGGGGCGGACAGCGTGGCGAGCGAGTGGTTGCTCCAGTCCAGGGATTCCAGTGCGCCACCCCCGCCGCCGCGGGGGTCTGCGGAAGGGCGCAGGCGGTGGGGCAGGCTCCTCGCCGGGACGGCGAGCGTCGCCCTGCACGCCGCGCTGTTCCTGCTGGTCTTCGTCAGCTTGCCCAAGCCGACGCCGCCGCCCCCGCCGCCCATCTCCGTCGAACTGTTGCCGGCGCTCAGCGTGCCTGCACCCGAGCCGCCTGCCCCCAGTCCCGCCCCGCCGGCGCCTAAGGTCGCGGCAAGCGCACCCACGAAGTCAACCTCCACCGCCCACGCCGCGACGCGGCGCCCTGTGGCGGCCGCAAGTATGGCCCGGCGCTCCCTCGAGACGTCCTCTCCGCTTGCCGCTTCGGACAGTGATGCGCCCGACGAATCGCTGGTCAGCGATGCGGAACTTGCGGGGGCGGCGGGCGCCGGAGGCGGAGGCGGAGGAGGCGGCGGATCTTGCGACATGATCGGCCGCGTGCAGGCGGCGCTACGAAAAGACGGCATCGTCCGCACGGCGGTCTCGAGCTTCGCCGGCCGGGCGATCCGCGTCTGGAACGGCGACTGGGTCAGGAGCCTGGGTGAGGATGGCAAGGGACTGGCGGCCGTGCGCGAGGCGGTAATGTGGGAGATCGCGTTTGCGCCCGCGGCCTGCAAGTCAGAGCCAGTGCGTGGGCTCGTCGTGGTGTCGGTCGATTCCCCGGAGGGAAGAGTCCGCCTCGCGCTCGGGACGGGTCAGTGGAGGTGGTCGGACCTGCTGGCGAATGCGGAGACCAGCGCGGGCAGCTCGCTACGCTAAAGCGCCGTCCGCCCATCAGGCTCGGACGGCGCCGACGTAGTCGAATCCTGAGGAATGGCTCTCCGACCAGGCGTGTCCGCCCGGTCGGAGCTACGCCAACGATTTAGTCGAGGACGATCACCACCACGCGGCGATTCTGCGCGCGGCCCTCGCGGGTGTCATTCGGCGCGACCGGCGAGGTGTCGCCGTAGGAGATGGTCGCCATCCGGTTGAGCGCCACGCCCTGCTTGTTCATGAACAGGCGCACGGCCTCGGCCCGCTGCTCGCCCAGCTGCATGTTCAAGGCCTTGCCGCCCCGGCTGTCGGTATGGCCCTGGATCTCAAGGTAGACGTTACGGTTGTCGGACTTCAGCTTGTTGGCCAGGTCCGTCAGGCGGGTCTCGGCCTCAGGCGACAGTTGCGAGCCGTCCGTCGGAAACTTCACGGAATCGTCCGACAGGACCAGCGAGTAGAGGAACTTGCCCTCGGCCAGCTTGTGGGCGGCGTTGGCCCGGTTGAGCGCGTCCTGGGTCGTCTGGTCAAGCTCGCCCAGGTGCTGACCCTGCTGGTCGACCTGGGACTGGGTGCCCTGAAGTTTTGTGTCCACCTCGCCTACCTGGTGACGGACAAAGGGTTTCGTCGCGCAACCGCCAAGGCCAATCAGCCCAACGGCGAATGTTAGGGCAAGAAGTCTGTTCTGCATCTTTCTTTCTCCAGCCACCACCCCGTCAAACGCTAGTGATTGCACGAGTAAAGTTGGCCGAAGTTGGGTGAATTGAAGGAAGAAATGGACTTGAACCACTTTCAACCGATTTTGGCTCTCCCTGTGGCGCAAAGGTCCGTCCTCAGGACGTTGTCGATCCTGCGGGCGAACAGAGACAAACGGCGAAGCAAGCAATTCGGTTGCTGGACAGGGCGAAGTTTCAGGCGTGCAATGACCGCAAGCGTGCGTTGGAGCCACTCTGTGGGAGAAGGGATCCGTCATGAGCTCGCCCACGGTCGCCCTGGGATTTCGGCCTCACACCTACTGGACCGCCGTGGTCGCCGTGACCGGAGACCCCAAACAGCCGGAGGTTGTTCGTCGCGCGCGGATCGAGTTCGCCGAGGGCGAGACCCGGCTCGTCTATCATCGGGCGGCTGAAATGGCGCCCGATGCGGCGTCGCTGTGGGTCGAAACCGTGAGGTCGCGAACGCGGGATGCGGCTGGCCTGGCCCTGGGGCGACTGGTGCAGGACTTGGCGGCGGAGGGCTGGACGGTCGGGCGCGCCGTGGTCCCCCGGGGCGGCGGCAAGGTTCCACAGCGATTGGAGGAGATCGTCCGGAGCCATTCAGCCCAGCACGCCGCGGAGGGAGAGTTCTATCGTGACGTCATCGCCGACGCTTGCCGGGACCTCAATCTGGAGGTGACCCGGGTCGTCGAGCGCGAGCTCCATGCCCTGACCGCCGATCTGCTGGGGGAACAGACTCGCGATGTGGACGACCGGCTGCGCGCCCTCGGCCAGAGACTGGGGCCGCCCTGGAGCGAGGACCAGAGGTTGGCGATGCTCGCCGCCTGGGTCGGACTGGCCGGCGCCGCGGCCGAGCCGGCCGCGTCCTGATCCCATCCCCCTCCCTGGGGGGCTTGGTGGACAGCGCGAGCTGTGAGACGCACGGAGGCCCTCAGATGCAGTGAGCCCTCCATGAATCACGTCCTGTTCCGCAACGCCCGCGTGTTCGATGGCGCGTCGGCCGACCTTCGCGAGGGTTGCGATGTCCTGGTCGCCGACGGTGTGATCCAGGCGGTGTCCGACTCGCCTGTCTCGCCTGGTGGTGCGGAGATCATCGACTGCGGCGGGCGGGTCCTGATGCCCGGCCTGATCGACGCGCACGTGCACGTCTACGCGGCAAGCGTGAATCTGGGGCGGGTCGTCCGCTGGCCAGCGACCTACCTCGCCCATTTCGCTGCGAGATTCCTGGAGGCCAATCTCGACCGCGGCTTCACGACCGTGCGGGACATGGGCGGGGGGGACGTCGGCCTCGCCAATGCGCTTCGCGACGGGCTCGTCCGGGGACCGCGTCTGTTCTACGGCGGGCGGGTGATCAGCCAGACCGGCGGCCATGGCGACATGCGCCCCGGCGATTCCGAGTTCGAGGACGCGGCGGCGTGCGCCTGCGCCTGTCGCGCCGACACCATAGCGATCATTGCCGATGGCGTGGATGCGGTGCGCAAGGCGGTGCGCGAAGAGCTGAGGCGCGGCGCCGCGCACATCAAGATCATGGGGTCGGGCGGGGTCGCCTCCCCGACTGACCCGCTCGACAAATGTCAGTACTCAGATGAGGAGATCGCCGCGGCGGTGGACGAGGCCGAGCGGATGGGCAAGTACGTCGCGGCCCACTGCCATCCGGCCGAGGCGATCCGCCGATGCGTCGAGCTCGGCGTGCGCTCGATCGAACACGCCACTCTGATCGATCCGACCACGGCTGAGTTCATGGCGGAGCGCGGCGCCTTCGCCGTCCCCACCATGGCCACCATCTTCGCTCTGATGGACGAGGGGGCGGCGCTGGGCCTGCCGCAGGTAAGCCTGGAGAAGCTGGAGCGCGTCGCCGCCGCTGCGCTTGAGAGCCTCGACATCCTCCAGCGTGCAGGGGTGAAGATGGGTCTTGGGACGGACCTCCTAGGGGCGCTTCACGCCCGGCAGACCATCGAATTCGAGCTCCGCGCGCGCGTGTTGCCACCACTGGAGATCCTGCGCAGCGCCTGCACGGTGAACGCCGAGCTGCTGGGGCAGGCGGGACGCCTTGGCTGCGTGCGCGACGGCGCCCTGGCGGACCTTCTCGTCGTCGACGGCGATCCGCTGGCCGACATCTCGGTTCTCTGCGGCCAGGGCGAACGCCTGGCCGTGGTCATGAGTCAGGGCCGCCTGCACAAGCGGACGATCTGATCCCGTGGGGACTAGTGGCCCCGCGGAGCCGCCAGTTCCGGCACGCCGCCGTATCCGGCGCGGACCTCACTCTCCCCCCCGGATAAACCCAAAGTCGTTCTGCGCCTATTGCGACGCAGGGAAGCGACTTTGCCGTCAGCTCTTGGGCAGGTCCGCCGTCGTCCAGCCGCCGCCGAGAGCTTCGATCAGCGAGACTGCGGTGGCCAGACGGCTGGCCTCGACCTGCAGTTCCGAGACCTGCGCCTCCAGCGCCGCCACCTGAGCGGTCGCCACAGTGGTGAAGTCCACCGTCCCTGCGTTGTACTCGTTGAGGGTGATGGTCTGGTTGAGGGTCGCGGCGTCGGCAGCCGCCTTGAGCTTCTCCAGCTCGCCGCCATAAATCCTTTGGGCCGCGAGATTGTCCTCCACGCTCTGGAACGCCGAGAGGACGGTCGCACGGTAGGTGGCGACCGTCTCGTCGTACTGCGCGCGGTACTGGCGGATCCTGGCGCCACGAAGCCCACCGTCGAACACGGTCTCGGAGACGCTGGCCCCTATGCCCCAGGTGAAGTTCGAGGTGTTGAACAGGTTGGACAGTTGGTTCGACTGGAAGCCGCCGTCGGCGGTCAGCGTGAGCGTTGGGTAATATGCCGCGATCTGAACCCCGATCAGCTCGTTGGCGGCGGCGGCGTTACGCTCGGACTCCGCGATGTCCGGGCGCCGCTGAAGGAGCGCCGAGGGGAGGACGGTGGGGATTTCAGGTAGTTTCAGGTTCCATTCCGCGGGCGGAAGCGTCAGGTCGGCGGGTGCAACGCCCACCAGAACCGCGATGGCGTGCTCCATCAGGGCCCGCTGGCGCGCCAGATCCTGATAAGTCGCCAGGATGGTCTGCAGTTGGGTCTCGGCCGTAAGCACATCGCTCTGGGCGGCGTTTCCGGCACGGTACTTGTTCTGGGTGACCTCGAGACTGCGGGTGTAGGCCGCCACCTGGGCGTTATACAGCCGCGTCTCCTCGTCCAACTGGCGCAAGGAGATGTAGTCGATCGCCAGCTCGGTCTGCATGGACAACCGCGCATTGGCGACCAGCGCCGAATCCGACTGGGCGGTGGCCTTGGCGCTGTTGATTGTGCGGCGGACTGACCCCCACAGATCCGGTTCCCACGTGGCGCCCAGTGTGGGTTGATAGTTGACGCTCGTGCTGCCTTGGGGACGCGTCGCTATCCCCCCGGTATTCGCGCCGGTGGCGCTTGCGGTCTTGGAAGCGATCGCACCGGCGCCCGTGAACTGCCGTTGTCCGCTCCCGCCAAGCGTGACGGTGGGGTACAGCGCCGCGCGATCCTCGGCCACGATGGCGTGGGCCGCACGATAGGCCGCCTCATCCGCTGCAAGCGTCTGGTTGCTGACCGCCACTCGCGCCTCAAGTCCGTTCAGGACCGGATCGCCGAAGACCGTCCACCAGTCGGTCTTGTTCGCCGCATCGGATGGCTGGGCAGGCTCCCAGCCCTTCGCTTCCTTGAAAGCGGGTGGGGCGGTCACCGACGGGCGGTGATAATTGGGCCCGACCATGCAGGCGCTCGCGGTCGAGGCCAGCAGCACGATGGCGGTCAGGCGGCTCAGAGAGTGCGTACGGCGCATGCGGATCCTAAGGGGGTCGGACTCTGTCATGTCAGGCGGAACCGGGTTGGGCGGCGGGAGCCGCGCGGCGTCTGCCGCCCCGGCGCCGCCAGTTGTGTAGACGATCCAGGTACAGATAGACCACCGGGGTCGTGAGCAGGGTGATGAGCTGACTCACCAGCAGGCCGCCGATGATGGTCACGCCGAGCGGCCGTCGCAGTTCGGAGCCTTCGCCCCAGCCGATGGCCAGGGGCAGGGCTCCCAGGATGGCGGCGAAGGTGGTCATCATGATCGGCCGAAAGCGCGTCAGGGCGGCCTGGCGGATGGAGTCGTGGGGGCTAAGCCCCTGCTCACGCTCGGCGTCAAGGGCGAAGTCGATCATCATGATCGCATTCTTCTTCACGATGCCGATCAGAAGGATGAGGCCGATCAGGCCGATGACGTCGAATTCGATGTGAAAGAGGATCAGGGCCACCAGCGCCCCCAAGCCCGCGGAGGGCAGGGTCGAGAGCACCGTCAGGGGGTGGATGTAGCTCTCGTAGAGGATCCCAAGAACAATGTAGATCGCGACAAGGGCTGCAAGGATCAGCACCGGCTCGTCGGCGAGGGACTGTTGGAACACCCGCGCCGTGCCCTGGAAACTTCCATGGACACTGGCGGGCATGCCGATCTGGGCGGCTGCGCGCGCGACCGCCGCCGTCGCATCGCTCAGCGAGGCGCCTGGGGCGAGGTTGAACGAGATGGTGGTCGCAGGCTGGGTGTCCTGGTGGTTCACCGACGTCGGCGTCGCCTGATCGTTCCACATCGCATAGGTCGGCAGGCGGGTGATCTGCTCAGGCGTCGTACTGACGGCCACGCCCTGCGAGGCTGCGCGCCCGGGCGGGGCCGCGGGGCCGGCGAGCGCGGCCACGCCCACTGCGACATCGGTTCCCACACTGGCCGAGACGCCCCCGGGCACGCCCGCCGCGTTCGCTGAGGCGGGAGCGTTGGCGGGTGTCGCGGTGGTCGCCACCGCCGCAGAGCTTTCATTGGCTGTGGGATTGGTGGGGCCGGGCGCGGCAGTGAGCCCGAGGGTCGTGATCGACGCTGCGGTGCCGACGGTGGCGGAGGACGAGGAGCCAGAGCTGCTGCTGGACGAGGCGACCACGGCGGGCGCGCCGGTCGCGGTTGTGGCCGGGATGACGCCCACCGCGGTCGTGACCTGGGGCGCCCCTGTGCTGGTGGCGGTCGAGGTGGCGCCCGTGACCGTCGTTTCGCCGGGAGCTCCTACCGCCGTCGTCGAGACCACCGGACTGACGGGCGAGATCTCTGCGCCGCCCGTGCTGCTATAGACATACTGCAGCGCCGTGGGATCCTGCGTAAAGCTGGGGTTGGCCTCCATTATGATGTGGTATTGATTGGCCTCTTTGTAGATCGTCGAGACCTGTCTCTGGCCAAATCCGTCATAGAGGTTATTGTCTATATTGACATTGGTCATGTGCAGACGACCGGAACGGTCGCGGTCGATATGCACATAACTCTCCAGACCGTGGTCTTCCTGGTCGGTGTTGACGTCGACCATGACCGGCTGGCGCTTGAGCGCTTCGGCGAGCCGGCCCGCCCACAGGCGCACGCTGGCCAGATCCTGCCCCTCGATCGTGTACTGATAGGTGGCGTTGCTCGAGCGGCCGCCCACCCGGATGTCCTGCGCGGGGTTCAGGAAGAGGCTGGTGCCGATCACGCGCGCCAGCTTGGGGCGCAGACGCTGGACCACTTCGGCGGATCCGCCGTGGCGCTCGTTGCGCGGCTTCAGCTCGGTAATGAGGAATCCGCCTGCGGCGTTGTTGCCCGCGAAGGCGGCCACTGTCGACACCGAGGGGTCGTGGTCGATGATGTTCACCAGCCGCCGCAGACGCGTCGCAGTGAGCCCGAAAGAGCTGGATTGATCGGTCTGCAGGCCGCCCATGATCAGGCCCGTGTCCTGGATCGGGAAGAAGCCTTTCTGGACGACGCCGAACAGGAAAATGGTCAGGGCGACGCAGGCGCCCAGGACGACCAGCATGAGCGGACCCGATTCCAGCGACCAGTCGAGCGCGCGCTCGTAGGTTCGCTGCATTCGCAAGAAGAGCCCTTCGGCGAACCGGCTGAAGCGGTTCGGCGGCCGATCGCGCCGGGGCGGATCAACGAGATAGGCGCTCATCATGGGCGTGGTGGTGAGGGAGATCACCAGCGAGACCAGGACCGCGGCGGAGAGCGTGGCCGCGAACTCGCGGAAGAGACGTCCGACGATCCCTCCCATCAACAGGATGGGCAGGAACACCGCCACCAGGGAGATGCTGATCGAGACGACCGTGAAGCCAACCTCCTTGGCCCCGAGCAGGGCGGCCTCGAACCGGTTCATCCCCGCCTCGACGTGGCGGGTGATGTTCTCGAGCACCACGATCGCGTCGTCGACCACGAAGCCCGTCGACACCGTGAGCGCCATCAACGACAGGTTGTCGAGCGAGAATCCGAGCAGATACATCACCGCCAGGGCGCCCAGCAAAGAGACGGTCACGGCGACGCTGGGGATCAGGATCGCCCGGCCGTTGCGCAGGAAGAAGGCGACCACCGCCACGACGAGGATGGTGGAGATGATCACTGTCCGTTCCACCTCTGCGAGGGAAGCGCGGATGGTGATGGTGCGGTCGGTGACGATGTGCCAGTCGATGTCCGGCGGCAGGGCGGCCTCGAGCGTCGGCAGCAGCGCCTTCACCCGGTCGGTGGCGTCGATGATGTTGGCTCCCGGCTGGCGGGAGACCTGGACAATGATCGCCGGCAGACCGTTGAAGAGTCCGAAGTTGTGGACGTCCTCGACCCCGTCGACCACCTGCGCCACGTCGCTTAGACGGACGGCGTTGCCGCTGCGGTAGGCGATCACCAGGGGCGCGTAGTCTGCCGCCGAGAGGCCGGTGTCGTTGGTGTAGATCTGGTAGCGCAGCCCGTTGCTCTGGACCACGCCCTTGGGCTGGTTGGCGTTGGCCGAGGCCAGGGCGGCGCGGACGTCCTCAAGGCCGATCTGGTCCCTCGCCAGTTCCAGCGGATTGAGTTCGACCCGTACCGCCGGAAGGGAGCTGCCGCCCAGGGTGACGTTGCCGACCCCCTTCACCTGGCTGATCTGCTGCTGGATGACGGTGTCGGCCACGTCGTAGATCTGGCCAGGCGTGCGGGTCTTGGAGGTGAGCGCCAGAACGATGATCGGCGCGTCCGCCGGGTTGACCTTCCGGTAGGTCGGGTTCTGGCGCAGGGTCTGCGGCAGGTCGACCCGGGCGGCGTTGATCGCCGCCTCCACGTCCCGCGCCGCGCCGTCGATGTTCCGGCCGAGGTCGAACTGCATCACGATCTGGGTCTGGTTGACCCGACTCTGCGATGTGATCTCCGAGACGTTGGCGATGATCCCAAGGCGCCGCTCGAGCGGCGTCGCGACGCTCGTCGCCATGGTCTCAGGGCTCGCGCCCGGCAGGGTGGCCTGGACGAAGATGGTCGGGAAGTCGACCTGGGGCAGGGGCGAGACCGGCAGCAGGAAGTACGCCGCCACCCCGGCCAGAGCCACCCCGATGGTGAGGAGCACCGTCGCGATCGGCCGCCGGATGAAGAGGGCCGAGAAATTCACGGCGCCGCCGGGCCCGGATCAGGCTCGGCTCCCGACATTCCCGGGCCGGCCGCTCCGCCGCGCCGGCCGAGCCGGTGGGCGAGGGCGTCGAACTGCAGATAGATCACCGGGGTGGTGAACAGCGTCAGCGCCTGACTGACGATCAGGCCGCCAACGATGCTGATGCCCAGCGGATGGCGAAGCTCCGAGCCGACGCCCCAGCCGAGCATCAGCGGCAGGGCGCCGAACAGCGCGGCCAGGGTCGTCATGATGATCGGGCGAAAGCGCAGCAGGGCGGCCTGATGGATCGCCTCGCGCGGCGACTTGCCTTCGATCCGCTCGGCGTCGAGGGCGAAGTCGATCATCATGATCGCGTTCTTCTTCACGATGCCGATCAGCAGGATGATGCCGATGATGCCGATCACCCCCAGGTCCTGGCCAGCGATCATCAGGGCCGCCAGGGCGCCTACCCCCGCGGAGGGGAGGGTCGAGAGGATCGTCACGGGGTGGATGTAGCTCTCATAGAGCACGCCCAGCACGATGTAGACGACGACGATCGCCGCCAGGATCAGCCACAACTCGTTGGACAGGGAGGCCCGGAACGCGTTGGCGCTTCCCAGGAAGACCGTGGTGATGGTCGAGGGGATATTGAGCGCCTTCTCGTCGCGCTCGATCGCATGCACCGCGTCCCCGAGGGCGACGCCGGGAGCGGTGTCGAAGGAGATATTGGCCGCCGGGAACTGGCCAACGTGGTTGATCTGCAGGGGCGCGGTGCGGGTTTCCACCGTCGCGAGGGCGCGCAAGGGCGTCGGCGTTCCCGCCGGGGTGTTGACGTAAAGGTCCTTGAGAGCCTCGGGTGTCTGGGAGTTCGCCGGATCCGCCTCGAGGATGACGCGCTCCTGGCTCGACTGAGTGAAGATCGTCGAGACGATGCTCTGGCCGAAAGCGTAGTAGAGCGTGGAATCGACGCTCGAGGGCGTGACGCCCACCCGCGCGGCGGTGTCGCGGTCGATGTTCACAAAGGCTGAAAGGCCGTTGTCCTGCAGGTCCGAGGCGACGTTACGCAGCGTCGGCTCCTGTTGCAGGCGCTCCACGACCTTCTTGGACCACTCGGCAACCGTCGCGGTCGCCGAACCTTGCAGGGCGAACTGGTACTGGGTCTTCCCCGACGAGGCGTCGACCGTCAGGTCCTGCACCGGCTGCACGTAGAGTGTCGCGCCCGGCACCGTTCGGACTTCGGCGCGTAGCTGATCGAGGATCCCGGGGAGATTGCCGCTCCGGTGGCCGAAGGGCTTCAGATTGATGAGGATCCGGCCGGTGTTGAGCGTGGTGTTCTGGCCGTCTACGCCGATGAAGCTGGTCAGGCTCTCGACATTGGGATCCTTGAGGATCTTGTCGTTCACAGCCTGCTGCAGCTTCGACATGGCGTCGTAGGAGATCGACTGGCCCGCCTGGACGGTGGCCTGAACCAGGCCGGTGTCCTGGGTGGGGAACAGGCCCTTCGGAATCAGCAGGAACAGGATCACGGTCAGGGCGAAGGTGAGGATCGCCACCAGCAGGGTGGCCGCCTGGCGGTCCAGCACCCAGTTCAGCGCCACGTCGTAGCGGGCGATCACGCCGTCGATGAACAGCCGGGAGTGGCGCGCAAAGGCGCTCTCGCGCTGCTCGGCCTGTTCGTGCGGGCGCAGCCAGCGCGCGGCGAGGGTCGGCACGAGGGTGAGCGAGACGACGGCGGAGATGACGATGGTCACCGCCAGGGCGATCGCGAATTCGCGGAACAGGCGGCCGACCACGTCGCCCATGAACAACAACGGGATCAGCACCGCGATCAGCGACACCGTCAGCGAGATGATGGTGAAGCCGATCTGTTCGGCGCCCTTGATCGCCGCCTGCATGGGCGTCTCGCCCATCTCGATGTAGCGCGCGATGTTCTCGATCATGACGATCGCGTCGTCGACGACGAAGCCCGTGGCGATCGTCAGCGCCATCAAGGTCAGGTTGTTTAGCGAGAAGTGCAGCAGGTACATCGCCCCGAACGTCCCGACCAGGGAGAGGGGTACGGCGACGCTGGCGATGAAGGTGGCCGGAAGGCTGCGCAGGAACAGGAAGATCACCAGCACCACGAGGGCGACGGCGAGGCAGAGCTCGAACTCCACGTCCTCCACCGAGGCGCGGATGCCGGTCGTGCGGTCGGTGACGATCGTCATGTCGATGCCGGACGGCAGCGAGGCCATCATCGACGGCAGGGATTTCTTGATCTGGTCGACGGTGGCGATGACGTTGGCGCCGGGCTGGCGCTGGACGTTCAGCAGGACCGACGGCGTGCGGTTGTACCAGGCGCCAAGCTGGGTGTTCTCGGCCCCCGCCACGACCTTGCCGACGTCCGAGAGGCGCACCGGCGCGTTGTTGCTGTAGGCGATGATCTGGTTGGCGTAGTCCTGAGGCGTGAGCAGCTGATCGTTCGCGTCAATCGAGTAGGATCTCGTAGGCCCGTCGAAGTTGCCCTTGGCCCCGTTGGAGTTGGCCGAGGCGATTGCCGTCGAGACCTGCGACATGGACAGATTGTACGAAGCCAACTGCTGGGTGTTGATCTGCACCCGCACCGCCGGCTTCTGCCCGCCGCCAATGGAAACCAGGCCAACGCCGGGCAACTGCGAGATCTTCTGGCCCAGTTGCTGGTTGGCGTAGAACTCCACGTCGGTAAGCGGCATGGTCTTCGACGTCAGCGCCAGGGTGAGCACCGGCGCGTCGGCAGGGTTGATCTTGGCGTAGATCGGCGGCGCCGGCAGGTTGGTGGGCAGCAGGGACTGGGCGGCGTTGATGGCCGCCTGCACTTCCTGCTCCGCTATGTCCAGCGGCAGGCTAAGGTCGAACTGCAGGGTGACGACCGATGAGCCGGATGAGCTCACCGAGCTCATGCGATTGAGCTGCGTCATCTGGCCGAACTGCACTTCGAGCGGCGCGGTCACGGTGGTCGCCATGACTTCGGGGCTGGCGCCCGGATAGCCGGTGGTTACCTGGATCGTCGGATAGTCGACTTCCGGCAGGGCCGAGATGGGCAGGAAGCGGAACGCCACCAGGCCCGCCAGCAAGATGGCGGCCATCAGGAGCGAGGTGGCGATCGGCCGCTCGATGAAGGGACGCGACGGGCTCACTTGTCACACGGTCCTTGGGCGCGGGGTCCTTGCGCGAAGTCAGGCGTGATCGGCGAGGGACGAACTCGGGATGCGACGATCATCCGTTCGACGGGGCTCCTCCGTCGCCCCCGGCCTGTCCGCCCTGGCCGCCGCCGCCCCGGTGATGATGGCCGTGTCCGCCACCGCCGCCCTGACCCTGACCCCCCGCTCCGGGGGGGCCGACGTGGCTGCGTTGTCCTGGCAGGATAACCGGCGCGCCGTCACGCAGACGATCGCCGCCATCGGTGATCACCGTCTCTCCGGCCTGCAGGCCCGAAACGATCGACACCGTCTCCGGCGTCGCCGGTCCGGTCTTGATGGGCCGCTGTTTTGCGGTGTGGTCGGGCTGCAGCACCCAGACATAGTCGCCGTTGGGGCCATGGCGGACGGCGGTGGTGGGGACGATCACCTGGTTCTCAAGGGTGTCGACCAGCAGGTTGATGTTGACGAACTCGAACGGAAACAGCTTCGCGTCGGCGTTCTTGAATATCGCCCGGCCGTTGACCGTGCCGGTCGAGGTGTTCACGGCGTTGTCCAGCGTCAAAAGCTTGCCGACGGCGACCACATTCGAGTTCGACCGATCATAGGCGGTCACCTGAAGACCGGCGCCGCCATTGTGGGCCATGACCTCGCCGATGGCGTCTTCCGGCAGCGGAAAGACGATGGTGATCGGATCTATCTGGGTGACCACTGTCACCGGCGTCGACTGGTTGGCGACGACCTGGTTGCCGACGTCTATCTGGCGCAGGCCGGCCCGTCCGGTGACCGGCGCGGTGATATGGGCATATTCGAGGTTCAGGCGGGCGCTGGCGATGGCGGCCTGGTCCAGCTTCACGCTGGCCTCGTACTGGCGCACCAGGGCTACTTGGGTGTCGTAGGTCTGGGTCGCGATCGAGTCCTGCGCCTTGAGGACGGAGTAACGGTTCAGGTCGAGCTGCGCGTCCGCCAGGAGGGCCTGGTCGTGCGCCAAGGTCGCCAGATCCTGATCGAGCACCGCCTGGAACGGCCGGGGGTCGACCAGCATCAGGAGCTGGCCTTTATGCACGATCTGGCCTTCACGGAATCCGACCTTGACCAGCTGGCCTGAGACGCGGGCGTTGACCTGGACGGTGGCCACTGGGGTGACCGTGCCCAGGGCGCTCTCTGTGATCGGAATCGACCCGATCGTCGCCTTAGCCACGCCCACCGTCGCCGGCGGACGCCCTCCGCGACCAAGGCCCGCTGCGCCGGGCCCGCCGCCGGCCCGGCCGTGTCCATGGCCTCCCGCTGCGCCCGGACCCTGCGCGCGTCCACAGAATGCAAGCAGGGCGGCCAGCAGGATCGCAATGATGATCACGACCAGGATCGATAGGGCTTGCCGCGTGCGACGCGGACGACGCCCTCCGGGCGGATAGCCATAGGCGGGCGCAGTGTTGGCTTCGCTCAAACAGTCGCTCCGGCTTAATCAGGGTCGGCGCACAGGGGCGGCGTGTCCGCCCCTGGCGGCGCTCATGCCACAAGTCAGCGCCTAGCCGATTGCGGACAGGAAATCGATTAACAAGAGACTTCGACGGCTCAGGTCATGTCGCCGCGGAACTGCAATCGACACCGGAACCGGCGCCTCACCTTCGGGCGCTTCGGGCCTAAAGTCTGCGCAGGGCCGACAGGTCGCCGGGTGTCGCGAATAGCAGCTCGAGCGGAGCGTGAAGCGCGTTGATCACCGCATGGAGCTCCGCCGAGCTGAGTCGGGCTCGTCCGTGTTCCACAAGGTCGAGCTGGTCCGGGTCGATCCGCGTCTCGATTGCCAGCCTCGCGAGGCTGAGGCCCCGGGCCTCGCGCACCCTCCGGATGCCGCGCCCGAGGCGAATATCGTCCGTATTCGGAAAATCGACCACCGCCATTTGTCTACTCCACGGCGCTTCGGGCGTCTGAAAAAAGGGAGCCTAAGTCATTGGTCTCGTTTCGCACTTCGAAAACCTCTATGGGCGGCATAGATTAAATTGATTGGGTGCGTAGGGCGCATCACTCCATTCTTAAGCTCAGGACGCGCCTCAGGGCAGGGGCCGACCGGGATGGAGACACTGATGACCTTGGCGACCAGCCAGACCCTCGAAAATCTGAAGGCGGCCTTCGCTGGCGAGAGCCAGGCGAACCGGCGCTACCTCTACTTCGCGCAGAAGGCCGATGTGGAAGGCTACAACGATGTGGCCGCAGTGTTCCGTTCCACGGCGGAAGGCGAAACCGGCCATGCTCACGGCCACCTGGAATTCATGGAGGCCGTTGGCGACCCCGCGACTGGCCTGCCGATCGGCTCCACGAGCGCCAACCTCAAGGCTGCGATCGCCGGCGAAACCCACGAATATACCGACATGTACCCGGGCATGGCGCGCACCGCTCGCGAGGAAGGCTTCGAAGAGATCGCCGACTGGTTCGAGACGCTGGCCAAGGCGGAAAAGTCCCACGCGGGACGTTTCCAGAAGGCGCTCGACGCCCTCGATTGATCCCTCCTGAAGGCGGCCCACAGGGGCCGCCTTCGCTTTTTTTGTCTCCAGCCATGGGTGGGCGAGGGTGAGCGACGCGTCCAGGACGCCTGCGCGCGAGGGGAGCCTCGATGCGCCTTTCCGTCATCCGATCGATTGGCGGGACGAGGCCTATTACGATCTGGCCAAGGTCGAAGCCGAGATGGAGCGGCAGTTCGACGTCTGTCACACGTGTCGGCGCTGCTTCAACCTGTGTGACAGCTTTCCGCGGCTGTTCGACCTCATCGACGAAAGTCCGACGGGCGAGCTCGATGGGGTGCCGAAGGCCGAATACGCCAAGGTCGATGAAGCCTGCACGCTTTGCGACATGTGCTTCCTCACCAAGTGCCCGTACGTTCCCCCGCACTCGTTCGACATCGACATTCCGCACCTGATCCTGCGCTACCGCGCCGCGCGCCGGCGAGCCGGGGAGAAGGACGCGGTTCGTGAGCAACTCGGCCGCACCGACCGCAACGGCAAGCTCGCCGCGTCGCTCGCGCCCGTAGCGAACTGGGCCACGGCCCAGTCAAACCGGACGGCCCGCAAGGTCATCGAGGCGGTCGCCGGCGTGGACCAGGACGCCCTGCTGCCGACCTACCATTCCAAGACCGCCAGCCGGCGGTTGCGCGATCCGCTGGCGCCCTCGCCCAAGGGACCGGCGTTCGGCCAGCGGCGGGCCGTGATCTATGCGACCTGCTTCTCCGAATACAACGCGCCCCAGACCGCCGAAGCCGCGGCGAAGGTCCTGGCGCTTCAGGGGGTCGAGGCGCGCCTGCTCTACCCCGAGTGCTGCGGCATGCCCCAACTCGAGGCGGGTGACCTCGCCGACGTCGCCGCGCGCGCAGAGCGCGTGGCTGCCGCCTTCGCCCCCTACTTCGACCAGGGCTATGAGATCGTCACCCTGACGGCCTCCTGCGGGCTGATGACAAAGTTCGAGTGGCCTTTGCTGCATCCCGGGAATCCGGGGGTGGCGAGGTTGTCCGCCGCCACCCGTGACATCTGCGAATACGTGGTCGGCCTTTCGCGCGACTTCGGTGTCGCTCCCGGGCTTTCGCCTATCGAGGGCGGCGTGACGCTTCATCACGCGTGCCATGCCCGGGCGCAGAATATGGGCGTCAAGTCGGCGGAGATGCTTCGGCTGATCCCGGGGGCCAAGGTCGACGTGATCGAGCGCTGCTCGGGCCACGGCGGCACATTCGGGGTCATGAAGGACACCCGCCCGATCGCCATGAAGGTCGGCGCGCCGACCGCGAGGCAGGCCGCTCAGAAGGGCAACGCCACGCTCTGTTCGGATTGCCCGCTTGCCTGTGGCCACATTGGTGAGATCCTGGCCGAGACCATTGAAGAGGGGACCCGGCCGAGCCGCGCTCATCCCATCGAGATCCTCGCCCGCGCCTACGGCCTTGCCTGAAGAGGAGTGACATGCCCGCCACCCTGCGCCGCATCACGCCCGAGGACCTCCTGCCGGACGCCGAATACGCCAAGGTGCGGCGCGATCGGCGCGCGGCGCTCCTGCCGGTCAAGCGCCTGCGTCGCGTGGCGCTGGGCCCCGTCTGCACCGTCTATTTCGAGTCCTACGAGACCATGCTCTTCCAGGTGCAGGAGATGCTGCTCACCGAAAAGGGCGGCCCGGCCCAGGTCGTCGAGGAGCTTGAGGCCTACAACCCGCTGATCCCCCAGGGGTGCGAGCTGGTGGCGACGATCATGTTCGAGATTGAGGACCCGGTGCGCCGCGACGCCACTCTGCGGCGGCTGAGCCACGTGGAGGACGACTTCTTCATGCAGGTGGGCGATGACCGGGTCCCCGGCCTGCCCGAAGGCGACATCGACCGCACCCGCGACGACGGCAAGACCTCCTCGGTCCACTTCGTCCGCTTCGCGCTCGAGCCCGCCCAGATCGCCCGCTTCAACGATCCGGCGATCCACGTCCTCGTCGGCTGCGACCACGAGTCATACGGCCACCTGGCGCTGCTTTCGCCCGCGACGCGGGGAGAGCTCGCGAAGGATTTCGAGGCCTGAGGCTCTTGCGCAGGTCCGACTACAGCGTCGTACAGCGCTTCCGGGAAGGGGCCGTCATACATGACGGGTGAAGGGGAGGTCGGAGAAGGGTCGATTTCACCCCTCAGCATCAGCAAAGGAACCGGACGCTCGGTTCCGTGAAGGCCATCGGCGGACCGGGCCAAGACCACTAGGACCAGGCGCCGTCGGTTGTCAGCGATTTGGCGCGGATCGGCGGCCGCTGACTTCGTCGCCGGCGTCGGGCGCCAGCCTCAGCGTCAGCGCCGCGCCCGCGAGGGCGCAGATCGCGCAGGCGATGAAAGCAAAGCGGAAGTCACCGCCCGTGAGGGCGTCCCCGCCCCGCCAGGATTGCGACAGTCTCAGGAAGAGGGCCGCTGCAGCCACGCCCAGCGCCGCCCCCATCTGCTGCATCATGCTCGAGAGGGTCGACGACGAGACGCGCTGCTCCGCGGTCACGTCGGCGAAAGTCAGAGTATTCAGCGCGGTGAACTGCATCGAGCGGGTCGCGCCGGCGACGAACATCGCGACGTTGGTGACGATGATTGCCGTGGAAGCATCGAGGAACCCGCAGGCGGCGACGGACAGGGCCACGAGGACTCCATTTAACGACAGCACGGTCCTGAAGCCGAACCGGCGCAGAAGCGGGGTCGTCACCGTCTTCATGGCCAAGTTGCCCAGGAAGTAGACCAGAACCACGCCGCCGGCCTGCAGCGGGTTCAGCTTCCAGACCACCTGCAGCATCAGGGGAAGCAGGAAAGGCGTGGCGCTGATCGCCAACCGGAACAGCGTGCCGGCATCGAGGCTGGAGACCAGGAAGGTGCGAACCCTGAATGGGGACAGGTCGAGCAGGGGATGCGGGATCCGGCGGAACCAGGCGAGGGAGGCTCCGGTGAGCGCCACGCCCCCTCCAAGCAGCCCAAGCGCGACCCTCCAGTCGCGGCCACGCGACAGCTGATCCAGCGCGTAGATCAGGAGGATCAGCGCCGCGGAGGTCAGCGCGCAGCCGACCAGGTCCAGCGGGCGCCGCGTTGGCTCGCGATGGTCGGGCACGAAGGCCAGCACCAGGGCCGTGCCGATCAGGCCCAGCGGAAGGTTCAGCAGGAAGTTCCAGCGCCAGTTGACATAGGTGGTGATCGCCCCGCCCACGACCGGCGCCACGACTGGCGCGATCAAGGCGGGCCAGGTGATCAGCGCTGTCGCCTGCAGGAGCTCATGCTTGGCGGCGCTGCGCAGCACCACGACGCGGCCTACCGGGGTCATCAATGCGCCGCCCAGGCCTTGGAGCATGCGAGCCAGCACGAAGGCCCAGAGTTGCTGCGACGCCGCACATAGCGCCGAGGCGAGTGTGAAGACGACGATCGCCGCAGCAAAGACCCGCTTGGCGCCGAACCGGTCTGAGACCCAGCCGCTTAGCGGCACAAAGGCCGCGACCGCCAGGATATAGCCGGTGATGCCGATGTTGACGTCCACGGAGCCGACGCCAAACGAGCGGGCCATTTGCGGCAGCGAGGTGTTGATAATCGCGCCGTCCAGGTTCTGCATGAAGAAGGCGGCCGCCACGATCAGCGCGACACCCTGCGCACCCACCTGGAGTCGCGGCTTCGGCAGAGAGGATGTGTTCGTCATTCAATCCCTGCCTAGCGTGCCAGCGTTGCGCATAGGGAGGGACGCAAACCTTTACAATCCCGTCGCCATGGCCTTGCCGCCGGTGGCGCCCGGCGAGTGGGCGAACGATTTCAACGACGTGGGCTGAAGTTCGACGCGTCGCTTGTGGCGCGGGGCGCGATGCGTATATTCCGCGGCCTTCGCGGCCGGCCCTGGCGCCGGCCCGCTTCGCCCCCGCGGCGATGGTGAGTTGGCCGAGTGGTTGAA
>DASXGR010000095.1:0-24173 GCA_036488935.1 Caulobacteraceae bacterium
CGACTTGCGGATCAGCAACCGGCCCGCGGCACCCAGCGCCACCTCGGCGGCACGGATCGCCTCCTTGACGGCGAGCGCCTCGAGGGGCTGGCCGGTGCCGTTGACGCGCAAGCTCTTCAGGCGCTGCGGCAACGGCTCGAATACCCGGCCGGTCTCGCTCGCCGGCCGCGTCGAAGCGACCAGAACCGCCAGCACCTGCAGCGCGGCGATCAGCCCGTCGCCGGTGGTCGAATAGTCGGAGAGGATGATGTGGCCCGACTGCTCGCCGCCGAGATTGAAGCCGCCCTCGCGCATCCTGGCCATCACGTAGCGGTCGCCGACCTGGGTGCGGTGGAGCGCCAGGCCGCGCGCGGCGAGGAACCGCTCCAGGCCGAGATTGGACATCACGGTGGCGACGACGCCCGCGCCGGTCAGCGCGCCCTGCTTGGCCCAGGCCGCCGCGATCAGCGCCATGATCTGGTCGCCGTCGATGATCTGGCCCCGCTCGTCGCAGATCACCAGCCGGTCAGCGTCGCCGTCGAGCGCGATGCCGATGTCCGCACGGTAGTCGCGTACCGCCTTGGCCATGGCCTTGGGATAGGTCGAGCCGCACTCCTCGTTGATGTTGAAGCCGTTGGGGGTGACGCCGATCTCGATCACCTCGGCGCCCAGCTCATAGAGCGCGGTGGGCGCCACCTTGTAGGCCGCGCCGTTGGCGCAATCGACCACGACGCGCAGACCCTGCAGGCTGAGCGTCCGCGGCAGGGTCGCCTTGACGATCTCGATATAGCGCGCCTGGGCCTCGTCCATCCGCGCCACGCGGCCGAGCTCCTTGGGACCGGCGAGGCCCTCCTGCAGCCCCTCGTCCATGTGGGCCTCGATCCGGGCCTCCATCTCGTCGGAGAGCTTGTAGCCGTCGGGACCGAACAGCTTGATGCCGTTGTCGGAGAAGCTGTTGTGCGAGGCCGAGATCATCACCCCAAGGTCGGCGCGCATGGAGCGGGTCATCATCGCCACGGCCGGCGTGGGCAGCGGGCCAAACAGGCGCACGTCCATGCCCACGCTGGTGAGGCCGGCCACCAGGGCCGGTTCGATCATATAGCCCGACAGGCGGGTGTCCTTGCCGATCACCACCAGGTGACGCCGGTCGCCCCCCGATCGGAAGAGCTTGCCCGCCGCCATGCCGACCCGTAGGGCGACTTCGGCCGTCATGGGGAACTGATTGGCCTGACCGCGGATTCCGTCGGTCCCGAAATAGGTCCTCTCGCCCATGGATCCCCGTGTCATTGCGTCGGTGAAAGAATGCGAAACCATTATTGCGCCGCGCCTGTCACGGCGATGACTACAAGCTTCAGTCCCGGTTCACGCGCGGCGAGGTTACCCGTTCGCGCGGCGGCGACAAAGCGGCAACTTCCATAAGGCGATCAACGCACATGTGCGGCATCATCGGGATCATAGGTATTGAACCGGTCGCTCCACGGATCGTGGAGAGCCTGCGCCGGCTCGAATACCGGGGCTATGACTCCGCTGGCATCGCAGCCCACGTGGGCGGGCGCCTGGAGCGCCGCCGGGCCAAGGGCCGCATCCGCGACCTCGAGGCCGTTCTGGCCGAGGATCCGCTGCACGCGGTCACGGGCCTGGGCCATACGCGCTGGGCGACCCACGGCGCGCCTTCCGTGCGCAACGCCCATCCGCAGAAGGCGGGCCGGGTCATGCTGGTCCACAACGGCATCATCGAGAACTTCGCCCAGCTCAAGGCGGAGCTGAAGGCGATGGGGCGCGAGTTCGAGAGCGAGACCGACACCGAGGTGGTGGCCCAGCTGATCGACGTCGAGCTCGAGCGAGGCAAGGAGCCGCTGCAGGCGCTGAAAAGCGCGCTGGAGAAGGTCAGCGGAGCCTATGCGCTCGGCGCCCTGATCGATGGATATGAGGACCTGATCCTTGGCGCGCGCCGCGGCAGTCCCCTGGTCGTCGGCTATGGCGAAGGCGAGATGTTCCTGGGTTCCGACGCCCTGGCCGTAGGGCCGTTCACCCATAGGATCTCCTATCTCGACGAGGGGGACTACGTCGCGATAGACCACAAGGGCGCGCACATCTTCGACGTCTCGGGACGCGCCGTGGAACGCCCAGTGCGCGCCGTCTCCGCCTCCGCCGCCCTGGTGGAGAAGGGCAACTACCGGCACTTCATGGAAAAGGAGATCCATGATCAGCCGGACGCGTGCCAGCACACCCTCTCGGCCTATCTCGACCCGATCGCCGGCGTCGCCGCCGCGCCGGAAGGCTTCGACTTCACCTCCATCGACCGGCTGCAGCTTCTGGCCTGCGGCACCGCCTATTATGCGGGCCTGGTCGCCCGCTACGTCATGGAGGACCTTGCCGGCCTGCCCACCGACGTCGAGGTCGCCTCGGAGTTCCGCTACCGCAACGCCGCGGTCACGCCTTCGACGCTGGCCCTGGCAATTTCCCAGTCGGGCGAGACCGCCGACACCCTGGCGGCTCTGCGCTGGTGCAAGGCCAAGGGCCTGCGCACCGCCGCGATCGTCAATGCGCCGGAATCCACCATGTCGCGCGAGGTGGACCTGCTCTGGCCAACTCATGCCGGGCCGGAGGTCTGCGTGCTTTCCACAAAGGCGTTCACGGCCCAGGTCACGGCTCTAATCTCTCTGGCGATCGCGGCCGCCCGCCAACGCGGACGCATCGACGCCGACGAGGAACAGAGACTGGTGAAGGTGCTGCTGGAGGCGCCGCGCCTGATGTCGGAGGCGATCGAAACGGCGGAGGACCAGGTCCGCCCGATTGCGCTGGAGGTCTCCAAGGCGCGCGACGTGCTCTACCTGGGCCGCGGACCGATGTTCGGCCTGGCCCTCGAAGGCGCGCTTAAGCTCAAGGAAGGCAGCTACATCCACGCCGAAGGCTACGCCGCCGGCGAGATGAAGCATGGGCCGATCGCCCTGATCGACGAGGCCACGCCGGTGATCATCGTCGCGCCCAGCGACGGCTATTTCGAAAAGACGATGTCCAACCTCTCGGAGGTCATCGCGCGCAACGGATCGGTGATCCTGATCACGGACGAAACGGGCGCCGCTCATGCCCCCGCCGACGCCAGGGTCGTGATCGTACCGGCCTGCGACCCGCTTATCGCGCCCCTGATCTTCGCCGCGCCGCTGCAGCTCCTGGCCTATCAGGTGGGCGTCTCCAAAGGGGCGGACGTGGACCAGCCACGCAATCTCGCCAAGTCGGTCACCGTCGAGTAGGGCTTTCGCACGCGGTTCAACCGGAGGGAGTTTTCAGGCGTGATCAGACGCGTGCGAAAGGCCGTCCTGCCGGTGGCGGGGCTCGGAACCCGGATCCAGCCGGCGGCCAAGGCGACGCCTAAGAACCTCCTCAACGTTTTCGACCGGCCAATGCTGGCCCACGTGGTGGCCGAAGGACGCGCGGCGGGTATCGAACACTTCATCTTCGTCGTCGGCCGCGGCCAGGGGGCGATCGAAGACTATTTCGACCGGGCTTTCGAGCTGGAGACCGACCTGCAGACCAAGGGCAAGACCGCCCTCCTCGAGGCGGTGCGCGCGGACCTGCTGGAACCGGGCCAGATGAGCTTCGTGCGCCAGATGGCGCCACTGGGTCTTGGCCACGCCGTGTGGTGCGCGCGAGACATTGTCGGCGACGAGCCCTTCGCGGTGATGCTGCCCGATATGCTGATGGACGCCCGCCCCGGAACCCTGTCCCAAGCTATCGCCGCTTACGAGTCGACGGGCGGGGGCAACATCGTGGTGGTCGAACCGGCGCCCCCCGGCGAAGCCCACAAGTATGGCATCGTCGCACTGGGCGAGAGCTTCGCCGGCTTCGACGGACGCCTGCATGCGATGACCGGCATGGTGGAGAAGCCTGCGCCAGGCGCCGAGCCCTCGAACCTGTTCATCTCCGGTCGCTACGTCCTGCAGCCCGGCGTGTTTGAGGCTCTCTCCGCCCACGCTGCCGGCGCCGGGGGCGAGATCCAGCTCACCGACGCGATGCTGAAACGCCTGGCGGTCGAGCCGTACTTCGCCCTGCAGTATGACGGCGTGACCTATGACTGCGGCGACCCGATCGGCCTGCTTCGGGCCAATGTCGCCTTCGCCCTGCGCTCGCCCACCGCCGCGAACGAAGCGCGCGCGGCCGTGGAGTCGGTGCTCGGCCGGGCCTGAGCGCCCGTCCGGGACCGGCGCCCGCCATAGCCAGTCTCCCACAGGGCTTCGTCCTTCTGCAGGTGACGCCGCGGCTGGACGGCGGCGGGGTCGAGCAGGTGACGGTGGATACAGCCCGGGCCGTGACCCAGGCCGGCGCGCGCGCCCTGATTGCGACCGCCGGCGGGACAATGGAGGATGACGCCAGAGATGCGGGCGCTGAGATCATCCGTCTGCCAACCCAGGCAAAGGATCCCGTGACCCTGATGACGAATGGCGTGCGCTTGGCGAATCTGGCGCGCCGCACAGGAACCAGCCTGATCCACGTCCGATCCCGCGCCCCGGCCTTCAGCGCCCTTCTCGCCGGCGAGATCGCCCACGCTCCGGTCGTGGCGACATATCACGGCATCTATTCCGCGCGCTCGACGCCCAAGCGCTGGTACAATTCGGTCATGACCCGAGGGGTCGCGACCTTCGCCAATTCAAGCTTCACCCGGGCGCATGTCCTGGAGGAGCATCGCGTCGATCCTGACCGCGTCCTTGTCGTGCCCGAAGGCGTGGACGTCGGCAGGTTCGACCCTGCCGCGGTCGCGCCCGGACGGGCTGCGACCCTGCGCGAGGCGTGGGGCGCGCGACCCGATCAGCCCGTGATCCTCCAGGCGGCGCGACTGACCGGCTGGAAAGGCCAGACCCTCGCCATCCAGGCCTTCGCCGCCGCCCGACCCGAGGCCCTGTTGATCCTCGCCGGCCGGGCGGAGTCCGCGGCCTACGCCCGCGAACTCAAGGAGACAGCGCGCAAGGAAGGCGTCGCTGAGCGGGTTCGCCTGGTCGGACCGGTGGACGACATGGCCGCGGCCCTGATGGCCGCGGACCTCGTCCTCGCCCCCTCGTCGAAGCCCGAGTCCTTCGGCCGCAGCGTCGCCGAGGCGGCTGCTATGGAGCGCCTGGTGATCGCCTCAGACCTCGGAGCGGTGCGCGAGACCCTGGACGACGGGGCCGGATGGCTCGTCCCGCCTGGCGACCTTGCCGCCTGGGCCCACGCCATCGAGGCGGCGCTGACGCTCAGCCGGGAGGAGCGACGCGCGATCGGCGCGCGGGCGCGCGAGCGCATCGTCGCGTGCTTTTCCCTCGAGGTCATGACCGAAGCGACCTTCGCCGCCTACGCCCGCCTGGCCCGGAGCCCCGCATGAGCGGCCGCACCGAGATCCTGGTGATCAAGCTGTCGGCGCTTGGCGACATGATCCTGGCGTTCCCGGCCTTCGCCCGGATCCGCGCCGCCCACCCGGACGCCCGGATCACCCTGCTCACCACCCCGCCCTTCGCCGAGCTGGCGCGCGCGAGCCCCTTTTTCGACGCGGTCGACGCCGGCGGCCGCCCGAAGCGGTTCCGGGACTTCATCACCCTGGCGCGCCGCCTGCGGCGGACGAGATTCGCGCGCGTCTACGACCTGCAGGGGGTCGACCGGACGAACTTCTACTTCCAGCTCCTGCGCCCCTGGCCTCCCGCGTGGTCCGGTGTCGCGGCGGGATGCGCCCTGCCCCACCGCAATCGCAACCGCATGCGCATGCACACGCTCGAGCGCCAGGCCGAGCAGCTCAATCACGCGGGCCTCGCGCCGGTCGAGTCGGTTGTTCAAGGCGCGGCGGCGCCGCCGGACGTGAGCTGGCTGGCGGCGCGCGCCGCGCCGGCCGAGCGGCCGCGCCGGCCCCTGGCCCTTCTCGTCCCGGGCGCTTCGCCCAGGCGCCCGCGCAAAGTGTGGCCGGCCCAAAACTACGCCGCCCTCGCGCGCAGCCTGCTGGGCGACGGCTTCGCCGTCTCGATCCTCGGTGGCCCCGCCGAGACGGCGGTCGGCGAGGCGATCGCCACGAGCGCGCCCGGCGCGCGGGACCTGACGGGGCGCACGAGTCTCGCTCAACTCGCCAGGCTCGGCGAGGTGGCGCGGGTCGTCATCGGCAACGACACGGGCCCCATGCACCTGCTCGCCGCCGCAGGGGCGCCGGCGGTCTCCCTGTTCTCCGACGACTCCGATCCCGACCTCTGCGCGCCGCGCGGGAAGGTGCGCGTGATCCGCTGCGCGGACCTGGCGGACCTGGAAGTCGCCCCCGTGCTGGCGGCGGCCCTCGACTTTGCGGCGCTCTGCGAGCGGCCGACGTCTTGATCCTTTGACGGCCCCCGATCATATACTTCAGCGTCGGGAGGTGGTCGCACCCCTCCTGGACAATTGGCGCTGACTTCCAAGGAGCACACCCTATTCGCCGCCCCATGCCCGCCCCGCCGTCGAAGGACGGACCCCGCATCAACGATGAGATCCGCGTTCCGCGCGTCCTGTTGATCGATCAGAACGGTGAGAAGCAGGGGATAATGCCGACATCGGCAGCCCTGGAGGCGGCGATTGAAGTCGGGCTCGATCTGGTGGAGGTCTCCCCCACCGCCGAACCGCCGGTGTGCAAGATCCTCGACTTCGGCAAGTTCAAGTTCCAGGAACAGAAGAAAAAGAACGAGGCGCGCAAGCGCCAGAAGCTCGTCGAGGTCAAGGAGATCAAGCTCCGCCCCAACATCGACATCCACGATTACGAGGTGAAGGCCAAGGCCATGCACCGCTTCTTCGAGGAAGGGGACAAGGTAAAGGTGACCCTGCGCTTCCGAGGCGGCGAGATGCGCCACCCCGAACTCGGCATGAAGCTCCTCCAGCAGGTGAAGAGCGACTTCGACCCTGTGGCCAAGGTCGAATACGAGCCCCGTATGGAAGGCCGCCAGATGATCATGATCCTCGCCCCACGGTGAGGGTCAACTAACTTGCTCTCCTTCCCCTCCTGGGGAAGGTCGATCGGCGGCGAAGCCGGCGAGACGGAAGGGGAGAGCCGCCCCAACGAACTCGAGACACGCTCAACCCGCAGGCGCCTGGGCGTGCCTTCCCCCCTCCGTCAGCCCGCCTTCGGCGGTCTGCCACCTCTCCCATGAAGGGGGCGGAGAGCGCGCGCCAGCGTGCAACTGTCGCTAGCTCTAGGCGTGAGGCGGGTTCGCGACGCGCGATTGCATCGACTGTGCGAGATCGACCAGGTTCTGCGGTCGCACGCGGATCAAGCCGCCGCGCGGGTCGTCCATGTCTGCGATCAGGAAGAACGAGATCGAGATCACGGCCGGAAGCACCCAGATGAAATAGGCTGCTGTCTTGAATGCCCGCGCCCCGAAGCCAATGAGCGTGCAGCCGGCAAGCGCGATCGCCGACATTAAAAACCAGGCGGAGCGCGGGATGCGGTTCCACCACGCGGCCTGAGTGTAACGCTGCGTGTTGAAGACGTCGTTCATGCCGCTCATCACCAGCAACGCCATCGGCGGCTGATGCGTCGTCGCCGAGTCCCGGACAGCGGCCCAGAGTTGGTCCTCCAACCGGCTCGTCTGTGCCTTGAGCCGCCCGATCTCAGCCTGGTCATGGACCACATAGTTTCGGATCCGCAGATCGACGTAGTTCGTCAGCAGGACGCGCACCCGCTGGGCATCGGCGGCGGGCAACAAATCCGCGCGGACGAACTCGGTGCCGATCGCATTGGCCTCCGCCTGTTCATAGCTTTTCCGCAAATCGTAGCGGGAAACCGCCATAGAAAAGCTGAATCCGATGATCAGCCCCAGAAGTGTCAGTATTGCGCCGACCATGCTTGTGTGGTCGGCACGTGAATCATCATCGAGAATCCATCGGCGTCCAACTATCGATCCGCCAACCCAGGTGGCCAGCCAAAGTACGGCCAGTGAAACCAGGAAGAGAAAGATCGGATGGTCCATCATGCGCGAGTCCCACCTTGGCGGTCGGACGGCCTGATCCGGCCGTCCCCACGATCTCGCCGTCGGTGGACTGTTGCGTACGAAGAGATTCGCAACAATCCCCAGACTCACACACCGCGACGCTAAGGCGCCCCTTCCGGCCCTATCTGTTCGCCCCCCCTTAAGGCTACGCTTGCTCCGAATTCGGGGGTGGGACGATGGGCGCCAGGCGTCTGGCCGCGCTGGCGGCCGCGTGTGCTTTTTTCGTGACGACAGCCAATGCCGCGCCGCCGCTCGAAGCGTTCGGACGGCTGCCGGCGATCGAGAGCGCGGCGCTCTCGCCCGACGGCGGTCAGATCGCCTTCATCCTCACCAATGGGGAAAAGCGCTCGCTCATCGTCGCTCACACGTCCGACCTCAAGCCGATCGTGACGGCGGACGCGGGGATGAACAAGGTCCGCTGGGTGCAGTGGGCAGGGTCCGGCCACCTCGTCATCACCACCAGCGCGACAACCAGTGCGAGGGAAATCGAGGGCCGCAATCGGGAGTGGTTTGAGGCCTTCGACTTCAACATCGCCACGCGCCGGACTCACCCCCTCCTGCTGGAGGTGTCGGGCTCGACGAACGCCGTGCTCGCCCCGCCAATGATCCGGATTGTGGGCGGCCACCCCTTCGCCTTCGTCGAGGGTTTCCACTTCGTTTCTGACACAGGTTACGTCTCACTGTTCAAGGTCGATCTCGACCACGACCTCTCCACGCTGGTTGAGCAGGGCGAGGCCTACGATGACGGCTGGCTGGTCGACACCGGCGGCGAGCCCCTGGCGAAGACCGCGTTTCGGCCCGTGGGAGAGGCGTGGGCGCTCAAGATGAAGCGCAACGGCGCCTGGAAGGACGTCAAGACTCTGCAGACGGGCATCGACCAACCCGCGCTTGTGGGCCTGGGCCGGGATGGGGAATCCGCCCTGCTGTACGCGCCCGGCGACGATGCCTCCCTGCGGGAGATGGGGCCACAGGCCGCCGACTGGAGCGCGCCGATCGACGGAGGGTCGGACGCCGATCCGATCGATGATCCCGTCACTGGACGACTGATCGGCGACTACGCCCTGACCGGCGACGACGCCAGCTACGTCTTCTTCGATCCCGCCGACCAGGCGAGATGGGACAAGGTAGTGAAGGCCCTGCCGGGCCAGAGAGTCCAACTCGAGTCGGTATCGGCAGACCACATGGAGTTCGTGGTCCGGGCCGACGCGCCGCAGCAGGGACCGGCCTACGCCCTTGTCGACCTGCGCACCGGGTCGGCGAAATGGCTCGGATTGGAATACGAGGGGCTGGTCGGACAGCTCGGCCCCGTCCAGCCGGTCGCCTTCAAGGCGGCGGACGGCACGCCGCTCACCGGCTATCTCACCCTTCCCAAGGGGCGAACGGCGAAGGACCTGCCGCTTGTCGTGTTCCCCCATGGCGGTCCGGCCGCGCGGGACGAACCGGGCTTCGACTGGTGGGCCCAGGCGATGGCTTCGCGCGGCTACGCCGTCCTGCAGGTCAACTACCGGGGCTCCGACGGCTTCGGCTGGAAGTTCCTGGCTTCAGGCTTCGGCGAATACGGCCGCAAGATGCAGACGGATCTCTCCGACGGCGTGCGCTGGCTGGCGTCCCAGGGGACGATCGATCCCAAGCGGGTCTGCATCGTCGGCGCCAGCTACGGCGGCTACGCCGCCCTTGCCGGGGTCACCCTGGACGCCGGCGTCTATCGCTGCGCCGTGTCGGTCGCGGGCGTTTCCGACATGAAGCAGATGGCGGTGTTGAACAAGGACTTCTCCAGCATCGCCAGCGAGCGCTACTGGAAGCGCTATGTCGGCGTCGACCAGGGTCGCAGCCTCGACGACATCTCGCCGATCAGACACCTGGACAAGCTGGCCGTCCCGGTCCTGCTGATCCATGGGACCGACGACACCGTCGTGCCATTCGAGCAGAGCCGCATGATGGCCGACGCCATGACCAAGGCCGGAAAGAGCGTCCAGTTCGTTGTCCTCAAGCACGAGGATCACTGGCTCTCGCGCGGGGAGACACGCCTGCAGATGCTCCAGGCGACGATGGACTTCCTGGAGAAGAACAACCCGCCGGGCTGAGGTCCGGAGCGCCGGCGGCGACGCTGCCCCTCTCTTCCCCCACTCAAGGTCGGGGTTCGCTGCGTACGGGATCCGTCCAACCGTGGACGGGATCAATCCGCCGGCAGCCCCGGCCTGCAACCGGCGTCAACTCTAGCTGCGACTCGCGTTCGCGACGCTCGAACGCATCGACTGCGCAACATCGACCAGGTTGTCCGGCGTTATGCGGATCAGGCCGCCGCGTGGGCTGTCGATGTCCGCGATCAGGAAAAACGAGATCGAAAGCACGGCCGGAAGGACCGAAATGAAATATGCCTCCGCCCTGAACGCCCTCGCGCCGTAACCGATAAGCGCGCAGCCAATGATCGCGATCGCCGCCATCAACCACCAGGCCGAGAGCGGTATGCGGTTCCGCCAGGCGGCGTGCGTGTGGCCCTGCGCGTTGATCACGTCGTTCATGCCGCTCACCGCCAGGGCCGCCACCGGAGTCGGCTGCGCCGTTGCAGGCGTTCGAACAGCGGACCAGAGCTGCCCCTGCAATCTGCTCGTTTGTTCCCTGAGCCGCCGGAGCTCAACCTCGTCGCGGCTCACATAGTCTCGGATGCGCAGATCGACGTAGCTCGTCAGCAGGGCGCGCACCCGCTGCGCATCGGCAGCGGGCAGTAGATCCGCCCGGACGAACTCCGTGCCGATCGCATTCGCCTCCGCATCCTCGTAATCTTTACGTAAATCGTAGCGGGACACTGCCATAGATAATGTAAATCCAATGATAAGTGCGAGTAATGTCAATATTGCTCCGACCATACTTGTGTAGTCAGATAGCAAACCTTCATCTAAAATCTTTCGTCGCCTGAATATTGACGCGCCGATCCAGGTGGACAGCCAAAGAACGGCCATTGAGACCAGGAAGACCAGGATCGGATGTTCTTTCATGCGCGAGTCTCATTGTGGCGATCGACCAGCTCGCTATCCGCCGGCTTCGCGATCTCGCCCGCAGGGGTGACAGCCGGCGCTGCGAGTTGTGGTACAAACCGTGCCGCGAGTTCAGTATCCGGTGAATTCCCCCCGTGGCGCAGGCTAAAGTCCTAAGACTTCGCTCCACTCTCAATTGAGGTTCGGAACGTCCGGCGGTTGGCCGGAGGGGCAAAGGTGGCTTGGTTCCGCCACGCTCGCCGAAACGACCGGGCAGCCTGAAGCGCAGGCTGGCGATCGACGCGCCGATTTGTCCCCTGTCGCGCACTGGCGGTCGCCCTGCCCGAGGGCTAGGCTTGCGCGCAAAGGGGGGACGTCGACGATGGGGGCAGGACGTCTGGCCGCATTGGCGGCTGCTTTCTGTTTGGGAGCCAGCGCGTCGGCGGCTGCGCCGCTGGAGGCCTACGGCCGCCTTCCGGCGATCGAGGAGGCCAGGATCTCGCCCGACGGCAAGCTGATCGCCCTGGTGGTCACCAACGGCGAGGCCAGGGCGGTGGCGGTAGCGCGAACCACGGACCTCAAGCCGTTCCTGCAGGTCCCTGCGGGCCAGAAGAAGGTCCGCTGGCTCGATTGGGCCGGATCGAACCATCTCATCGTCACGACCTCGCACACCACGGACGTTCCGGGCATCCTCGGTCCGCGCGAGGAATGGTTCGCCGCCATCGACCTCAACCTGACGACGCGCAAGGAGCGCGTCCTCCTGCAGGGCGTGCCAAAGACCATCGACGCCGTCCTCGCCCCGCCGATGGTGCGGATCATAGACGGCCGGCCCTACGCCTTCGTCGAGGCGTTCCATTTCCCGTCGAACCAGGGATACGTCTCCCTGTTCAAGCTCGATCTGGACGGGGGCCTTTCCGACCTGATCGAGGAAGGGCAGCCATTCAACCGCCAATTCGTAGTGGATGACCGGGGCGAGCCGCTCGCCCTGGCGCAATACGATCCGCAGTCCCGCCGCTGGACCGTCAAGGTTCAGCGCAACGCCGTCTGGCGCACCGTCAAGACCGTGGACGCGGCGATCGAGACCCCCGAGCTCGTGGGCCTCGGCCGCGATGGCAGGACTGCGCTCGTCTATGACGACGTGCAGGGCGCGAGCGCCCTGCACGAGATCGACCGGGACTCCAGCAACTGGGGTGCGGCCGTGGCCGCGAACGCCGAGGCGGAACCGATCCACGATCCGACCACAGGCCGGATGTTGGGATTCTACACTCTCGAAGGCGACCAGGACCGCTACGTTTTCTTCGATCCCATGGACCAGAAGCGATGGGACGCGGTCGTCAAAGCTTATCCTGGCGAGCGCGTGATCCTGGTCTCGGTCTCGGCCGACCACCAACAGATGGTCGTCCTGGCCGACTCGCCCACGGCCGGGCCCGCCTACGCCTTAGTCGACATTCCGGCCGGTTCGGCACGGTGGCTGGGCTCCCGATATCCCGCAGTGAAGTCGGACGTGGCGCCTGTAACGCCAGTCGCCTTCAAGGCCGCCGACGGGACAGCGCTCACCGGCTATCTGACCCTCCCGAAGGGCCGCCCGGCAAAGGGCCTGCCGCTTGTGGTTCTGCCGCATGGCGGGCCGGCCGCCCGGGACCGCCCTGGTTTTGACTGGTGGGCGCAAGGCCTCGCCTCGCGCGGTTACGCTGTCCTGCAGGTCAACTACCGCGGCTCCGACGGCTTCGGCTGGACGTTTCTCGCCGCCGGCTTCGGCGAATACGGCCGCAAGATGCAGACCGACCTCTCAGACGGCGTGCGCTGGCTCGCATCGCAGGGAACGATCGATCCCAAACGGGTGTGCATCGTCGGTGGCAGCTACGGCGGTTACGCAGCCCTGGCCGGAGTTACGCTCGATCCCGGCGTCTATCGCTGCGCGGTATCGGTCGCAGGCATTTCCGACATGAAGCGAATGGTGGCGTGGGACAAGGATCGTTCCAGCGTCGCCACCGAGCGGTACTGGGACCGCTTTGTCGGAGTCGAAAAGGGCCGCAACCTCGACGACATCTCGCCGATCCGCCACCTGGATCGGGTCACCGTCCCGGTGCTGCTAATCCACGGGAAGGACGACACCGTGGTTCCCTATGAGCAAAGCCAGATGATGGCTGACGCCCTGCAGAAGGCGGGTAAGGACGTCCGCCTCGTCACCCTCAAAAGCGAGGACCACTGGCTCTCCCGCGGGGAGACGCGGCTGCAGATGCTGCAGGCGACGATGGACTTCCTGGAGAAGAACAACCCGCCGAGCTGAGGCGGCCGGGACACGCGTCGCGGTAAGTTGTGGCGCCGCGACTGCGAAGGCTCGCGCCGATCACAATTCTTCGTTATTCGCCCAGCCCATGCCTACCGGCGCAACACCGAACGGCGCGCGACGCGCGATCGTGGCGCTTTTGGCCGTCGTGTTCGTGAACATGGCGGGCTTTGGCGTGGTGATTCCGCTCCTGCCGTTCTACGGCCGCGCCTTCCACGCCTCGACAATCGAGATCGGCGTGATGTTCTCGGCCTTCGCCGTGGGCCAGCTCTTCGCCGAGTCGTTCTGGGGTCGACTGTCGGACCGGATCGGGCGTCGCCCGGTCCTGCTGGCGACGATCAGCGGCGCGGCGGTCGCCTATGTCGCCCTGGCGTTCGCGCCGAACATGGCCGTGGCCTGCCTCGTGCGCCTGATCGGCGGGTTCATGAGCGGCAACATCTCCACCATCCAGGGCTACATCGCCGACGTGACGCCGCCGGTCCACCGGCCATCGCGCCTGGGTCACCTGGGCGCCGCCTTCAGCATGGGCTTCGTGACGGGACCTGGCCTGGGCGGACTGCTCGCCAAGCCCTCGGCAGGCGTAGCGGGATTCCATGCGCCCCTGCTCGCCGCAGCCGCGCTGGCGGCGCTGGCCGCGATCTGCGTCGCCGTCCTGGTGCGCGAAACGCGGCACGAGGAGCACGCCAAGATCCCGCAACGCCCGCGGCTGGAGGTTGCGCGCGAGGCCTTCGCCCATCCGGTGATCGGACGGACCCTGATCGCCGCCTTCATCGTCATCTCCGGCTTCGCGGGCATCGAAGCGACTTACGGCCTGTGGACCCAGGCGAGGTTCGGCTGGGGCCCGCGCCAGATCGGTTTCGCCTTCATGGCCATCGGCGTGATCGGGGCCGTCGCCCAAGGCTTGATCACAGGGACGCTGGCGCGCCGCTACGGACCGGCGCGCGTGCTGACCTGGGGCCTGGCCATGGTGGGAACGGGCATGCTCGTCCAGCTCCTGTCTCCCAGCTGGCCGATCGCCGTGGCGGGGCTGTTCACCGTGTCCTTCGGCCAGTCCCTCACCTTCCCGAACATCAGCGCCCTGATCTCCCAGTCCGCGCCGCCCGAGCGTCAGGGCGAGATCCTGGGCCTGAACATGTCGATCAACTGCCTGGCTCGGATCGGCGGGCCGATCTGGGCGTCGGCCGCCTTCGCCCACCTTTCGATCGGCGCGCCCTTCGCCACCGCCGCAGCGCTGATCGCGCCGGGATTGATCCTGGCGCAGCAGGTCTCCACCCGCGCCCGGTTGGCCTCGTGAGAGCGCGGCGAATCTCTTGTTACGCTTGGGGGGTGGCTCTATGTCGAGCGCCATGACCGCCCAGGCGAATTCCCAGGGCCGCCAAGGCTCTACGGCGGCTCTCTACACCCTGCTGTCGGTCATGTTCATCAACATGATGGGCTTTGGCATCGTCGTGCCGCTGCTGCCCTTCTACGGGGCCTCGTTCCACGCGAGCCCGCAACTGGTGGCGCTCATTTTCTCCGCCTACTCGGTGGGCTCGTTCATCGGCGAGCCGTTCTGGGGACGGCTGTCCGACCGGATCGGCCGCAAGCCGATCCTCATCTCCACCCTGATGGCCAACTGTCTCTGCTACGGGGCCCTCGCGTTCGCGCCCAACATCTACTGGGCGCTGATCATCCGGGTGATCGGGGGCATGTGCGCCGGCAACGGATCGGTGGTGCAGGGCTATATCGCCGACGTCAGCCCGCCGGAGGAGCGGGCCGGCCGCATCGCCAAGATCGGCGCGGCCTACAACATCGGCTTCATCCTCGGGCCCTTCGTCGGCGGCGTCCTGGCCAAGCCCTCGCTGGGCACGGACGGTTTCAGATTGCCTCTACTCGCAGCCTCAATCCTGGGCGCCTGCGCGGCCTTCGGCGTGCTGATGCTGGTGCGCGAGAGCCGCGAGCGTATGCCGCGAGGCAAGCAGCCCAGCCGCTGGGTGATGATGGGCTACGCCGCGCGTCACCCGGTGGTCGGGCGGCTGATCCTGCTTACCTTCACCGTCGGCTTCGCCTTCTCAGGGATCGAGCTGGTCTTCCCCCTCTGGGCGCACCACCGGTTCAACTGGACGCCAAGCCAGGTGGGCCTGTGCTTCGGCATCTCCGGCGCGATCTCCTCGCCCACCCAGTTCTTTCTCACCGGCACGCTCTCGAAGCGGTTCGGCGAGGCGAGGATGCTGGCGGTGGGGATGGCTGGCACGGTGCTGTCCATGGCCCTACAGCCGATCATCGGGGACGGCGGCTTCGTCACCTACAGCCTGATGGCGCTCACGGCCCTGTCGTCGTCCGTCGCCTTCCCGAACACCGGCGCAATGATATCCCGCAGCATCGACGGCGAGGTCCAGGGCCAGGTGATGGGGCTCAATAACGCCGCCGGCGCCTTGGCGCGGCTTGCGGGGCCCCAGGGCATGGCGTTCGCCTTCTCGGCGATCAGCGTCAACGCACCCTACTTCGTCGGCGCCGCCATCGTGGCCCCCGCCATCCTGCTCGCACTCGCGGCCGGGCACGCAGCCACCTCGCGACAGACCACTGGCCGGAGGGCCTGAACGTTTCCTAGAGCACGTCCCGCTCAGGCGGAATCGCCTGAACGGCTCTAGTCTCGCAGCAGGTCGTTGATGCTGGTCTTCGACCGCGTCTGGGCGTCGACAGTCTTGACGATCACCGCGCAGGCGAGGCTGGGACCGGTCCCGTGCGGGTCCGGCAGAGATCCGGGCACGACCACCGAATAGGGCGGCACGAACCCGCGATGGACCTCGCCCGTCTTGCGATCGACGATCCGCGTCGAGGCGGTGAGGAAGACGCCCATGGAGAGCACCGAGCCCTCTCCGACGATGACGCCCTCAGCCACCTCCGAGCGCGCGCCGATGAAGCAGTTGTCCTCGATGATCGTGGGCGCGGCCTGCAGCGGCTCGAGCACTCCGCCCAGGCCCGCGCCACCGGAGATGTGACAGTTGCGGCCCACCTGGGCGCAGGAGCCGACGGTGGCCCAGGTGTCGACCATGGTCCCCTCGCCCACGTGGGCGCCCATGTTGACGAAGGAGGGCATCAGCACCGCGCCGCGGCCGATGAAGGCGCTGTGACGCACGATCGCGCCCGGGACGGCGCGGAATCCCGCGGACTCGAACTGTGGCGCGTCCCAATGGGCGAACTTGCTGGGGATCTTGTCCCACCAGGGCCCCAGGCCCCCGCCCAGGGCCCCGGCGTGCATCACGCGCGTGGGCGTGAGACGGAAGGCGAGCAGGATCGCCTGCTTGAGCCACTGACGCACGACCCACTCGCCCTCGACCTTCTCGGCCACCCGCGCCTGACCGGCGTCGAGCCGCGCCAGGGCCTCCTCCACGGCCGTGCGCACCGGCCCGGTCGTCTGCGGCCCGATCCCGTCGCGCGCGGCCCAGGCGGCGGCGATCTGCGTCTCGAGGTCGGCGAGGGACACGGCGGTCATGGACTCTCCTGGATCTGGGCGAGGGCGAGGAAGGCGGCAAGATCGCTCGCCCGGTGATGGACGAAGGAGGCCGTACTGGCCTCGGCGTAGGCGCCGACAAGGACGGTGGTCATGCCCAGCGCCGCGGCCGGCTCGAGGTTGCGCTCGCTGTCCTCGAAGAAGGCGGTCTCGGCCGGGACGATCGCGTGGGCCGCGAGGATCCGTTCGAACGCCTCGCGCGAGGGCTTGGGGATGAAGGCGGCCGAGGCGATGTGGAAGACCTCGTGGAACAGGTCAGCGATAGCGAGCCGCTCCAGCGCACGCTCGGCGTGGTCCGCGTCGGCGTTGGTGAAGATGATCCGCCGGCCGGGCAACCGGGCGAGGCCGGCGCGCAGGGCCGCGTCGGGCGCTAGGCAATCGAGCTCCACGGCGATGTGGGCGTGGTACTCGTCCGGGTCCACGTCGTGGTGGGTCATCAGCCCGCGAAGCGTCAGGCCATGCTCGGCCAAGTATCGCTTCTGGAGGGACTGGGCCTCTTCCCGCGGCAAGCCGGTCAGACGCTCGACATAGTCGGTGATCCGCGCGGAGGCCTGCGCCGCGAGGCCGCTCTCGAGCGGATAGAGGGTGTTGTCGAGGTCGAACAGCCAGGTGGAGACGTGGCGCAGGTCCGCGCCCTGACCGGTCATCGCCGGACCAGGGTCCCCGCGCCGTGCTCGCTGAACAGCTCCACGAGCATGGCGTGCGGACGCCGGCCATCGAGGATCACTACGGCCTCCACCCCGGCCTCCACTGCCGCCATGGCGGTCTCGAGCTTGGGGATCATGCCGCCGGTCACGACCCCGTCCCGGATCGCGGCGCGCGCCTCCTGGATGGTGAGCTGGCGGACAAGCTGCCCGTTGGCGTCCAGCACGCCCGGCACGTCGGTGAGCAGCAGCATGCGCTTGGCCTGCAGCGCGCCGGCTATGGCGCCTGCGACAGTGTCGGCGTTGATGTTGTAGGTCTGGCCATCCTCGGCCACGCCGATCGGCGCGATCACCGGGATGTAGTCGTCGTCTGACGTGATCAGGCTGGAGATCAGCTTGGGGTCGACCTTCGTAGGCTCGCCTACGAAACCCAGGTCGATCACCGCCTCGATCCGGGAATCGGGATCGCTTCGGGTGCGCGTCGCCTTTTCCACCGTGATCAGGCCGGCGTCCTTTCCCGAGAGCCCGACGCCGCGCACGTCCGCGGTCGCCCCGGCCTGGGTGATCCAGCTGGCGATCTCTTTGTTGATCGCCCCGGAGAGGACCATCTCGGCCACCTCCATGGTCGCCGCGTCGGTGACCCGCAGGCCATCGACGAAGGTCGACTTCACGCCTGCCTTGTCCAGCATCCTGGAGATCTGCGGGCCGCCGCCGTGCACCACCACCGGCCGCACGCCCAGCAGTTTGAGCAGAACGGCGTCGGCGGCGAACTGGCGGGCGACATCCTCCTCGCCCATGGCGTGGCCGCCATATTTGATCACCACCGTCTGGCGGTCGTGCGTCTGGATGAACGGAAGGGCCTCGGCCAGGGTCCGGGCGGTGGCCCAGCCGGGAGATTCGGAGGTGTCGTTCACGTCGGTCAGGTCTCGCGCGCTGCGCCTTCACCCGCGGCGCGGCGAGAGGCGTTAAGCCAAGGGGCCCGGCTTGTCATGCGAAAGCCGCCGCCGCGATCTCCGCGCGAAGGTCCGCCAGACCTACCCCCGTCTCAGCAGAGGTGGCGAGCACGCGCGGGAAGGCCGCCGGCCGGCGCGCAACCTTGGCCGCCGTCGTCTCGACCATGGCCTGGGCCTCCGCGGGCTTGAGCTTGTCGGTCTTGGTGAGGACCACCTGATAGGACACCGCCGCCTGGTCCAGGGCGTCCAGGGCCTCGGCATCCGTGGACTTCAGCCCATGGCGCGAGTCGATCAGCAGGTAGACCCGCCGCAGGTTCGGGCGTCCGCGCAGATAGGCGCGTCCCAGGTCCTGGAACCGCCGCGCGTCGGTGCGGGAAGCGCGCGCGAAGCCATAGCCCGGCAGGTCCGCCAGGCGCAGGCGTCCGTCGAGCAGGAAGAAATTCACCTCGCGCGTGCGGCCAGGCTCGGTCGAGGCCCGCGCGAGGTGGCGGCGCCCGGTCAGGCCGTTGATCAGCGACGACTTGCCCACGTTCGAACGGCCGGCGAAGGCCACCTCGGGCAGGTCCGGCGGCGGCAGGCCGTCGATCCGCGCCGCCCCCATTAGGAACTCGACAGGCCGGGCGAACAGCACCCGCGCGGCCTCGACCTCATCGGCCGAGAAGACGCCGGCCGCGGGCGTATCGTCCATCAGCTCGCCCCGGCCCGGGAGAACCGGCGCAGGAAGTCGTCGATCGGATTTTCGACCCTGAACCGCCGCATCATGATGTACTGCTGGATGATCGTGATGAAGCTGCTCCAGGTCCAGTAGATCAGCAGTCCCACCGAATACTGGGCCATGATGAAGGTGAACATCAGCGGCATGAACTTCATCATCGCTCGCTGGGTAGGATCAACGCCGGTCATCGGGGTCATGGACTGGCTCAGCCAGATGCTCAGGCCGTAGGCCAGAGGCCACACGCCTACGTGCAGCATGCCGCCGAGAATGCTGCCGATCAGGGGCGCCGCAGACGGATCCCACGGAATCAGGCCGAAGAGGTTGAAGATCGTGGTCGGATCGCGCGCCGACAGGTCGTGGATCCAGCCGAAGAACGGCGCGTGCCGCATCTCGATCGTGACAGTGAAGATCTTGGTCAGACAGTAGAAGACCGGGATCTGGAACAGCATCGGCACGCAGCCGGACACCGGATTGACCTTCTCCCGCTGGTAGAGGGCCATCATCTCCTTCTGCAGCGCCTGGGGATCGTCCTTGAGACGCTTCTGCAGCTCCTGCAGTTGCGGTTGGATCCGCTTCATCTTCACCCCCATCTCGTAGCCCTTGTTGGCCAGGGGGAAGGTGACGACGCGGATCACCACGGTGAGCATCAGGATGGCGACGCCGAAGTTGCCGACCAGCCGGTGGAAGAACTCCAGCAGGGCGAAGACCGGCTTGGTCAGGAACCAGAGGTTGCCCCAGTCCACCGCGTCGACGAAGCGCGGGATGTGCAAGCCCTGCTGGTAGCCGCGCAGCACCGGCACCGTCTTGGCGCCGACGAACAGATGGCTGACCTCGGCGGTCTGCTGGCCGGGCGCGATCTGCACGGCCTGGCCGCTATAGGTGGTCTCGTAGATGTCGATGCCGGTAGCCGGATCTGACACCACGCGGGCCCGAGCGTCGATCTGTTGCGACTGCGGAGGGACGAAGGCCGTCATCCAGTACTTGTCGGTTATCCCGAACCAGCCGCCCTTGGCGCGCCAGTCTTCCTCGCCCTTCTTCTTCCAGCTCTTGTAGCCGGCCTCGCGCAGCTCGGGCTTGTCTTCGCCCAGGATGCCGATCGCGCCCTCATGGACGATGTTCACCTTGCCGAGCCCGGGCGGCAGGCCCTGGCGCTGCACAGATACGTAAGGCGCCAGCGTCACGGGCGCGCCGGTGGGGTTGCTCACCGTCTGGGCGATGGTGAACATGAACTTGTCGTCTACCGAGATGGTGCGGGTGAAGACGAGGCCGCTGGGCGCGCGATAGGTCAGCACCACCGGGTGGCCCGGCGACAGCGTCCCGCCGGAGGTCAGGGTCCACAGGGTGGTCGGGCGCGGCGCATCGGCGCCGGAGGAGCCCACCCAACCGGACTCGGCGAAATAGGCGTCGGCCATCCCCTCAGGCCGCAGCAGCTCCACCAGCGGCGAGGTCTTGGAGACCTCCTGGTGATAGCCCTTGAGGAAGAGATCGTCGAAGCGCGCCCCGCGCAGGTCGATCGAACCGGTGAGAGAGGGCGTGTCGACGGTCACCCGCGGGTTGAGCGCCAGGGCCTGGGCGCGGCTCAGCGTCGGGCGCTCGGCGGTTGGCGTGGTTGGCGAGGCCGGGTTGGCTGGCGTGGCCGCCGGCGCCGTGGCCGCCGCGGCATGCCGCCGCTGAGCCTCGACGAGCTTGGCGTTCGGGCCAAGGACGAATACCTGGTAGGCCAGGATCAGCAGCCCCGCCACGGCCGCGAAGCCGATCATGTTCTTGGTGTCTTCGTTCATGATCGGGAGCTTGCCTGGTCCTTCGGCGCGTGAGCGGGGAGTTCGCCGGGAGCGGCGAGCAGTTCGGCGGCGAGCCTGGTGAGCGCGCTGCGCATGTCCTCGAGCAGAGATCCCCAGGGTCTGGTCGGGGTCCCGCCCCGGGCGATGAACACATAATCGCAGCCGGGGAGGACATGAAGAGGCGCGATGATGCGTGCGGCCTCGCGCAAGCGGCGTTTGGCTTTATTTCGCACTACCGCCCCGCCGATGCGGCGCGTCGCGGTGAAACCGATGCGGGTGAGATCGGAGCCGTCGCCGCGATGGCGCGCCTGGGCGCTCACGGCGCCGCGCGCACACGTGCGTCCGCGGGCCGCAGCGAGGAAGTCCGCCCGCTTCTTCAGTCTTTCGATGGTGGGAGCGCCCACGTGAGGCGAAAGGTCTGTCAGGCCGGCCGGCTCGGGAGACGCCGGCGAAAGTCGGCGCCGGGTCAGGCGGTCAGGCGCTTGCGGCCCTGGGCGCGGCGGCGGGCCACGACTTTCTGGCCGTTCTTGGTGGCCATGCGCGCGCGGAAACCGTGACGGCGCTTGCGCACCAGTCGCGAGGGTTGAAAGGTCCGCTTCACGGCGAGGCTCCAAGACGGCAAGCGGGCGGCCACCCGGACCGTCCGATGTCTGAAAACGAAGCGCGCCTGTTAGGGAAAACCCGCGCCGGAGTCAAATCCTGAGGGCTTTGACCGATTTCCATGCCTCGAGCTCCAGCGCCGCCGCGGCCCGGCTCCGCCCCAAGTTGCTCGAGCGCCTGTTGAAAGACCACCTCTATAGGTTGCGGACATATTGACATAAATCACGACACATTTACATAAATGACGCTGGATAGTGACGCTTTTTCCCTGAAATGGAATCGAGGGAGAGTTCAATGGCTACCGAAGACATCGACACCCAGAAGACACCGGCGCCCGAAGTGACGGCCGACGAGGACACCGCGCCAGTCGCGCAATCCGAAGAATTGAGCAAGGCCGAGCTCGAAGAGGTCTCCGGCGGGCTCATCAGAATCTAGTTCAGGCAACGCCGGCGCGCAGAGCGCCCGGGCCGGTCGACACGAGATGAACTGGTTCTCAGGTCGCACGGCCTCTCTGTGTGGCGGCGTCTTCTCCGCATCGCTGTTGGCGGTGCTGTGCAGCCTGGGGCTTTTGTCCGGCTGCACGGTAGGTCCTGATTTCGCGCGGCCGTCCCCGCCGGCGGAGCGCGCCTATGGCTCAGCTGCGTCGCGAGTGCTGTCTGATCCGGGCGGCGGCGAGGCGCAGCAAAGCCTCACGCAGGACCGACCGCTTGCGAGCGACTGGTGGACCCTGTTCGGCTCGAGCGAGCTGGACACCCTCGTCCGCCGAGCCGCCAGCCGCAACCAGACTCTCGCCGAAGCACGCGCCACCCTCGCTCAAGCACATGAGAGGCAGGTCCAGGCCCGCGCCGGGCTCTACCCGCAGGCCGATTTCGGCGCGGCCGCCATGCGCCTCAAGACCAGCCTGCTGCCCGAGGGCATCAATCAGCTGGGTCCCCTCACGAACGATTTCACCGTCGGCCCGAGCGTCAGCTATGCGCTCGACGTCTTCGGCGGCGAACGGCGCCTGCGCGAACGGGCCGATGCCTTGGCCCTCTATCAGCGCGACGAGCTCGACGCCGCCTGTCTCTCCGTGACAGGGGCGGTTGCGCGCACCGCGATCGACGCAGCGCGCGCGCAGGCGCAGCTCGATGCGCTCGAGGCCGAGTTGAACGACGATGAGGCGACCTTGCGGATGGTTAGCCGTCTGCTCGATCTGCACTACAGGACCCGGGCGGACTTGGAGGCGGCGCGCAGTCAAATGGCCGAGGACCGCGCCCTTGGCCCGCCGCTGAGCCAGCAGCTGGCCGCCGATCGCGACGCCCTGCAGGTCCTTGTCGGTGACGTTCCCGGCCAGGTCGCGCCGGATCTTCGGTTGGACGACCTGGCGCTGCCGCCAGCTCTGCCGCTCAGCGTCCCATCCGAGCTGGTGCGCCGCCGGCCCGACATCCGGGCCGCCGAGGCTCAGCTGCATGCGGCAAGCGCGGCCATCGGCGTCTCGACGGCCCAGCTCTATCCGAACCTTGCCCTATCCGCCGCCATCACCCAGGAATCGCTGACCACGGCCAACCTGTTTTCAGGCGCGGCGACCGGCGGCTTCGTCGCCGCCAGCCTCACCGCCCCCCTCTTCCATGGCGGGGAGCTGCGTTCGAAACGCCGCGAGGCCGTGGACGCCTATGACGGCGCGTACGCCCGCTACAGGCAGACCGTCCTGGAGGCGTTCGGCCAAGTAGCCGATGTGCTGCAAGCGCTCGACCACGACGCCCAACTGCTGGCGGCCGAGCGTCAGGCGATCGAGGCCGCGCAGGCCGCCCTCACGGCTGCGCGGACGAACTACCAGGCCGGGCGATCCGACGTCCTGCAGGTGTTGGCGGCGCAGCGGCAGCTCCACCGCTCGCAGATGGCCTATATTAGCGCGCGCGCCCAACGCTACCTCGACACCGTTCAGTTCTTCGCCGCCATGGGTGGCGGAGCGTAGGACGCTGACGCTTCGGGGGCGGTCAACGCGCGGTGTTGAGCAGACGCAGCAGGCGGTGGAAGCGATCGCCAGCCAGGGAAACACTGTCGAGAACATCGAGGTTGAGTTCGTCTTCGAGCATGGCGGCTCCCTCAAGTGACCCTGCCTGGTCGTAGCCGACCCGTCGATCCATTCGCCGCAGGCGATCCGCTAGGAAGATGGCGAGCGCGCGGTAGAAACGCGCGCCGAAGGCGGCGTCCGCCTCCAGGCGATCGGCCAGAAGCTGCTTGTCGATGAAAAGCGCACGCGCTGGCGTGGCGGCGGCGACCGTGGCCGACGACGGGGCCGGATCAACGAAGGACATTTCGCCGATGATCTCGCCCGCCCCCAGGCGCGCGATCTCTCCGACGCCCTTGGAGGAAACGACGAACTCTCCGTCCAGCACCAGGATCAGCGAGTCGTGCGGCTTGCCTTCCTCGATGATCGGCTCGCGTCGCTCGATCGCCCGCGCGACGCCCGTGCGCGCAATCCATTCGATGTCCGCATCCGCCAACAAGCCAAAGATGTAGAGAACCTTGCGCATCGTCAGCCCCTTGAGCCTGATGCGTTTGCACGGAACAGATGCGAACGCTGAATCAGGCTCTAAACTTTTGAATCTAGATCACGTTAGTCCCGTTCAGGCGATTCCGCCGGAGCGGGACGTGCTCTAGGTCGTGTGGACTCTAGGGATTCCGGCTGACGGCGAAGCGTGATTCAAGACTGCCTTTTGGAGGCCGTTTTGGGTGTGATGGATCGCCTGGTGCTGAGCGACGCTGATTGGGAGCGGATAGCGCCGCTGATCAT
>DASXGR010000099.1:0-10832 GCA_036488935.1 Caulobacteraceae bacterium
GCCTCGCTGGCGTCCGGCGCCGCGCTCGCCGCAGACAGGCACTCGGCCGAGGTGCTCTGGGACCGCTACGGCGTCCCGCATGTCTACGCCAAGACGGTCCCGGACATGTTCTACGGCTTCGGCTGGGCGCAGGTTAAGAGCCACGGCGACATCCTGCTCAGGCTCTATGCGGAGGGCCGCGGTCGGGCGGCCGAGTACTTTGGAGCGGGCGAACTCGACAGCGACCGTTGGATGGCGATCAACGACGTTCCGGGCCGCGCGCAGGCGTGGCTGGCGGCGCAGACACCCGCGTTCCGGGAGAACCTCGAAGCCTTCGCCAACGGCATGAACGCCTACGCCAAGGCGCACCCGGAGGCCCTGTCGGAAGAGGCGCGGCGGGTGTTGCCGATCAAGACCGTCGACGTCGTGGGCTACGCCCACCGCCTGTTCCAGTACGTCTACATCGCGCCGGAAGCGGTGGCGAAGCGGTTGCCGGCTGACACGATCTTCACACCGGGCGCCGCGCGGCCCGATAACGGCTCCAACGGTTGGGCGATTGCTCCGGGCCGATCGGCGGACGGCCACACCCTGATGCTGATGAACCCTCACCTGCCCTGGCCGACGGGCTGGTCCACCTACTACGAGGCCCAACTCACCGCGCCCGGGGTGAACCTCTATGGCGCGACCCAGATCGGCCTGCCGGTGCTGCGCTTCGTGTTCAGTGATCAGCTCGGCATCACCAACACCGTGGACCACACCAACGGCGTCACCTTCTACAGGATCACCCCGGCCCAGGGCGGCTATCTGTTCGACGGCAAGGTCCTGCCCTTCGAGACCCGCGACGTGACGCTCAAGGTGCGCCGCCCCGATGGGAGTTTCGACGTTCAGGCCCTGCATGTGCGATCGACCGTCCAGGGGCCAATCATAAGCGAACGTGACGGCGCGCCGATCGCCATGCGCGTGGCCGGCCTCGATCGGCCGCGCGCGCTCGAACAGTACTGGAAGATGGAGACGGCGCCCAATTTCGCGGCCTATCAGGGCGCGCTGCAGATGATGCAGGTCCCGACCTTCAACATCATCTATGGCGACAAGGATGGACACATCGAATATCTGTTCAATGGCCTTCTCCCCCGACACGACTTTGGAGATCTGACGTACTGGAGCTCGACCGTTCCGGGCGACACCTCGAAGACGCTGTGGAAAGACTACCTCAGCTACGGTGAGCTGCCGAAGGTGATCGATCCGCCCGGCTCGGTGGTGCAGAATTCCAACGATCCGCCGTGGGACGCCGGCTTCCCGAGTGTGATCGATCCATCACCCTACCGGGCGTACATCAGCCCCGACGCGCTAGAAGTTCGCATGCAGCGGGGCGTGCAACTGCTGAGCGAGCCGACGAAGATCAGCTTCGATGAGCTGGTGCATAAGCGCTGGTCGACCTACGCCCTGCTGGCGGACCGCCTGCTGCCGGACCTCAACACTGAGGTTCAGGCTTCGGGCGACGACCTGGCGAAGAAGGCGGTGGCGGTCCTCAATGCGTGGGATCGAACCACCGACGCCGACAGCCGCGGATCGCTGCTCTTCACCATGTGGGTCGATGCGATGAAGGCGCCCGACGGCGTGACGAACGCCGGTTGGCGCGTCCCCTACGACATTCATCGCCCCCTGGAGACGCCGATGGGCCTCGCTGACCCCGCTGCGGCGCTGAAGGCGCTGGACGCGGCGGCGCAAGAGCTCATGGCGGCGAAGGGCGCGCTTGACGCCCCCTGGTCCTCGGAGATGCGCTTGACCTGGGGCGGCAAGAACATGGCCGCCAGCGGCGCCTCGGGTAAATACGGCGACATCAATGTCATCGACTACGGCCCGCTGAAGGATGGCGTGCGCGCGGCCAACTTCGGCGGAAGCTTCGTCGCCGTGGTCGACTTTGGCTCCCCCACGCGGGCCAAGGTGTTGATGTCGTACGGCGACTCCTCCCAGCCGGGTTCGCCCCACATGGGCGACCAGATCCCACTCCTGTCGGCCAAGCAGATGCGCGACGCCTGGCGGACGCGCGCCGAGGTCGAGGCGAATCTGGAGAGCCGCGACGTCTTCTGAGCAGCCCGCGGGCCGGGTTCTCTCGGCCCCGACCGCCATGATCACGTCGGCGGCTTGACGTTCCCTCGCGGCGGGGGTGCAAGGGCGGCCCATGGACGCCGTTTCCGATCCCGTCGCGCTCGCCGACCTCTTTCCCCACGCCACGCGCGCCGACTGGCTCGCCCTGGTCGAGAAGACGCTCAAAGGCGCCGGCGTTGAGACGCTGGAGACCCGCACGCCTGACGGGCTCACTGTGAAGCCCCTGTACGCGGCCGACGACGCGCCGCCCTCCGCCTCGATGGCGCGGGAGGCGAGCGGCTGGGACGTCCGCGCTGCGGTGGCGACCGGCGAGGAGGCGAACGCCCACGCCCTGGACGCGCTCGCGGGCGGAGCGACGTCTCTGCTGGTCGACGCGCGCGATGGTGGAAAGACCCTCGCGCAGACGCTGGACGGGGTCGTGACCGAGGTGGCGCTGGTGGCGCTCGATTCGGGTTCTAAGGGGCTCGAGGCCGCACATGCGCTGAACTTGGTCGCCAAGGCCTCCCCCGCCGCGCGCCTCGCCTTCCATATCGATCCCCTGTCCGCATTCGCCGAAACCGGGGGCGCTGCGCCGTCCATCGAAGTCCAGATTTCGGCGGCCGCTGGCCTCGCAGCCCAACTCGCCGAGACCTATCCCAAGGCGAGCCTCTTCCTCGCAAGCGGCCGCGTCGTCCACGAAGCAGGGGGCGCGCCGGCGACAGAGATCGCCTTTGCCGCCGCCGCCGCGCTCGCCTACGCCAAGGCGCTCACCGCCGCCGGCGTCGAGATGGCGCAGGCCTGGAAACAGATCGTCCTTGGACTGAGCATCGATGCGGAGCCGATCGGCAGTGTCGCCAAGCTTCGGGCGGCGAGGCGCGTGTGGGACCGCGTCACGGGCGCCTGCGGCGCGACCGTTCCGGCGCACATCGAAGCGCGCTCGTCGCGGCGCATGCTGGCCCGGGCCGACCATTGGACCAACCTCATCCGTCTCACCGCCGCCGGCTTCGCCGCCGCCGTTGGCGGTGCGGACGCCATCGTCCTGGGCGCTTTCGACGAACCCCTTGGCCGGGCGCCGGAGCTCCTCGCCCGCCGGCAAGCCCGCAACATCCAGTTGATCCTGATGGAGGAAGCGAAACTTGGCGCGGCGAGCGACCCCGCAGCCGGGTGCTGGGCGCTGGAGGCCCAGACCGACGCCCTCGCCCGCGCGGCCTGGGAGCGCTTTACCGCCATCGAGCGTCTGGGAGGGCTGAGCGCCGCCTTAACCACCGGCGCCATCGCCCGCGACGTCGAGGCCGCGTGCACGAACCTGCAGGCCGCCCTCGCCGACAAGAGCCGCCGCATCGTCGGAGTCACCGACTTCCGCCCGTCCGATCTGCCGCCTGACGAAGCCAACCCCCCGCTGGGACGTTCGCCAGACGCTCCGCCACCGGATCCGGTCAGCCGCTGCCCTCCCCTTGCGCCCATCCGTCTCGAGGACCTCGCCGCATGAGCGCCTTCCCCGATTTCGCGAACCTGTCGTTCGACGACGCCTCCGATAGCGCGCCGGCTCCCAAGCCTGCCTATGATTTCATCGACGGTTGGCCCGGCGTCGCGCCCTTCCTGCGCGGCCCCTACCCGACGATGTACGCCACCAATCCGTGGACGATCCGGCAGTACGCCGGCTTCTCCACGGCCGAGGATTCCAACGCCTTCTATCGCCGAAACCTCGCGGCGGGTCAGATGGGCCTGTCCGTCGCCTTCGACCTCGCCACACACCGGGGCTACGATTCCGATCATCCCCGCGTGCGCGGCGACGTGGGCATGGCCGGCGTTGCGATCGACTCGATCCTCGATATGCGCACGCTGTTCTCGGGCATCCCGCTCGACAAGATGAGCGTGTCCATGACCATGAACGGCGCCGTCTTGCCGATCCTGGCGCTCTACATCGTGGCGGCTGAAGAACAGGGCGTCCCGCACAAGGCGCTTTCCGGGACGATCCAGAACGACATCCTCAAAGAGTTCATGGTGCGGAACACCTACATCTATCCGCCCCAACCCTCGATGCGGATCATCTCCGACATCTTCGCCTACACGGCAAAGGAGATGCCGCGCTTCAACAGCATCTCGATCAGCGGCTATCACATGCAGGAGGCCGGCGCTTCGCTGGACCTCGAGCTTGCCTACACGCTCGCCGATGGCCTGGAGTACGTGAAGGCCGGCGTCGAGGCGGGCATGGATGTCGACGTCTTCGCCCCTCGCCTGTCCTTCTTCTGGTGCGCGGGGATGGACTACTTCGGCGAGGTGGCCAAGCAGCGGGCCGCGCGCCTGCTGTGGGCGCGCCTGATGCGCGAGCGCTTCGATCCCAAGGACGCGCGGTCGCTCTCCCTGCGCGCCCACACCCAGACCAGCGGCTGGAGCCTCGCCGCCCAGGACGTCTTCAACAACGTAGCCCGCACGACCATCGAAGCCATGGCGGCGGTGAGCGGCCAGACCCAGAGCCTGCATACGAACTCGCTTGACGAGGCGTTGGCGCTTCCCACCGACTTCTCCGCGCGTATCGCGCGCAACACCCAGCTGTTCCTGCAGGCCGAAAGCGGGCTGACGCGGGTGATCGACCTGTGGGGCGGCTCGGAGCATGTGGAGCGGCGCACCTACGAGCTGGCCACGCAGGCGCTTGCTCACATCGCCGAGGTGGACGCCGCGGGCGGCATGGCCCGCGCCATCGCCGCCGGCCTGCCCAAGCGCCGGATCGAGGAGGCCGCGGCCCGCACCCAGGGGGCGATCGACTCCGGCGCCCAGGTCATCGTGGGCGTGAATCGCTTCCATCCTGACGGCGAGGACGAAATCCCGATCCTGGCGGTGGACAATTCGGCGGTTCTGGCCAGCCAGCTCGCCAAGCTGGAGGCGCTGAAGTCCGAACGTGATTCCCAGGCGGTCGCCTCGGCCCTGCAGGCGCTGGAAGCGGGAGCCCGAGCCAACGCCAACCTGCTTGAGCTCTCGGTGGAGGCTGCCCGCGCCAAGGCGACCGTCGGCGAGATCAGCCTGGCGCTCGAGCGCGTCTTCGGCCGCCATCAGGCGCGGCCCGAGGTGGTGCGAGGCGTCTATTCGGAAGCCGTCGGATCAGGCCCGAAGATTTCCCAGGCCAAGGCGACGATCGCCGATTTCAAGGCCGCCGACGGACGCGCGCCTTCGATCCTGGTGGCGAAGATGGGCCAGGACGGCCACGATCGCGGGCAGAAGGTGATCGCCACCGGCTTTGATGACCTCGGCTTCTCTGTCGAAGTGGGGCCTCTGTTCGCCACGCCCGCCGAGACGGCCAAGGCGGCGGTGGAGAGGGGCGTCCACGTGATTGGCGCGAGCTCCCTGGCGGCGGGGCACCTGACCCTCATCCCCGAATTGAAGGCGGAGTTGGAGCGGCTGGGCCGCAGCGACATCATGGTGGTCGTCGGCGGCGTCATCCCGCGCCAGGATTTCGACGCTCTACGCGCCGCCGGCGCCCGGCTGATCTTTCCGCCTGGCACAGCCGTCGCCGACGCAGCCCTGGCCATCCTCGACGCCCTCAACGCCGACCTCGGCTACGCCCAGTCCAACGCGGCGGCGTGAGGGAATTCTCCTCCGAAGAGCATTACGGCTCAGCACGCATCCCTCAAATTCCGTCATCCCGCACGCAGCGAAACGCAGTGAAGCGGAGATGCGGGACCCAGGGCCACGCCCACGAGTCTTCGGTTCGCGAACCGCGGCGCGCGTCACGGTCCCCTAGGTCCCGGGTCTCCACTGCGCTGCGCTTCGTGTCGCCCGGGATGACGGGGTTACGGAGCGCTGAGTACGTGGCGGGACCGCCCTACTCGGACATCAGGCGCTTGGCCTGTTGGATCCAGTCGCTGCGGATGGCGCGGCCGCGCAATTTCATTTCCTGGTCGAAAGCGGCCAGCTGGTCCGCCGTCCAGGCGGCGAGTTGGGAGAAACGGGTCACGCCGTGGGCGATCAGGCCAGCGGCGATCCGCGGTCCCACCCCCGTCAAGCGCGTGAAATCGTCCGGGGCGTCCGCCGCTTCAGGGCCAGGGGCCACGATCGGAAAACCCGCCGCGCCCGGCGTCTCGGAAGTCTCCGCCGGAATCTGCCACTCGTAGACCGCCGTGCGCGCCTCGAGGGGCGGCTCTGGCTCACCGGCGATGCGAGGGTAGCCGGCGGCGTCGGAATTGGCGAAGGCTTCGGTGGCCTCGGCGTACTCGGTCGCGACATCGATCGGCACTGAGGTGGTCTTCTTCGCCTTGGCCGCGCGCACTGCGATCGGCGTCGTCGCCGGGGTCGCCTCGGCCATTTCGTAGATCGCCGATGCTTCGCGCGCAGCTTCGAGATCAGCCGCGCGCGCGATCTTGTTGAGCCACCACCAGGTCACCCCGGCAGTCGCGGCGGCGCCGAAGATCAGCCAGAACGGATTGACCATGCCCAGCGGCACGCTCAGCGCACGTTCCGCCTCACGCCGGAACTCTGCCGGATCGCGGATATCGCTCGTCCAAGCCACTCGGGTCCTCCGTCGCCAGTCCGATGCTGCGGTGCAGCAAGCTACACGAATCAGCCTAGTGGATCAAATCACGTCGCGCCCCCATCGGGTTTCCAGCCAGTCGCCGCCGCAGCGGCGGCCGATGCACAGCGGCTCACGCCAATTCGCGAACCACCGTGGTCCCCCCTGGCTCGCCCAGAACCGAGATGATCCACCCTCCGATCTCCCGGGCCATGGCGGCGAGGCCCGGAGACGGGTTAACCACCACCATGGCGCATCCGTTCAGTCGCATCGGGTCGTCCAAGGGGCGCAACCGCAGCTCAGCCGTCATCACCGGCCGCCCCGAAGCGGCGTCTTCCAGGTCGCCCGCGAGCGCGTCGAAGCTGGCCAGGTCCTTGACCGGGGTCCAGACCGCCACCATCGCCTCCCGGTTGCGCGAGAGGATCCGTCCCAAGGTCTCGGCGGCGCGGGCTCCGTCATCGCCCGCTTCGAACGGGGGATCGATCAGGGCCAGCAGAGCCGCAGGAGACGCGGGCGCCCGACGGGCCGTCACGACCCACCCATCGCCCATCGCGATCTCCAGTCGCCGGAAGGCTGCAAGCGCGCGCTTCAGTTCGCCCATCGCATCCGGCTGAAGCTCGCACGCCAAAGCCCGATCATCCTTCCGCAACGCCTCGCCGATCAGCCAGGGCGAACCGGGGTAGAACCGGGCGCCTCCTCCGCGATTGAGCCGTTCGATCGCCTGGCGAAGCGGCTGCAACGCGCCGGGCGCGTCGGCGTCCGCCATCAGCCTGAACGCCGCAGCGCCTTCGCCTGTCCGCCGCGCCGCCTCACCTTCCAGGTCGTAGACACCGGCCCCGGCATGGCTGTCGATCGCCATGAACGGGCGGGCCTGACCTCTGAGCTCGGCGAGCATCGCCAGCAGCAGGGCGTGCTTGAACAGGTCCGCGAAGTTTCCGGCGTGATAGGCGTGCTGGTAGTTCATGAACTCCCGTCTGAAAGACCGCCGGCGCTTCAAGATCAAGCCCTGCGACAGGCGGGAAGGTCCTCCGCCCACGTCGTGTTGGACCGCCTTCAGTAATTGTGCGTGAAGCGGAGGCTCAAGTTGGAGGTCCCCACTGCGCTCACCTGCGAGAGAAGCTGGAGACTGCGACGCAGAGCGACCTGGATCTGGGTCGCTGTGTAGCCTCGCACGTCGGTGGTGATTTCCAGATAGATGTTCTTGGTCACATACTTGCCCGCGCCCACCCCTGCGGCGCGGCCCGTGGCCTGGTCGGCGGCGTAGAACTGTAGCCGATCAAGCCCCGCCATCTTCTGGACGCGGCCCAATGGACCCCCGCCTCCGCCCCGCAGGGTGTTGATCGAAGCCGCAAGTTCGACGGCCTGGGCGGGCGAAATGTTGGCGGCGGAGGTTCCGAACAACAGGCGCGCCAGCACCTCCTCCTGCGGAAGCGCAGGCGTGGAACTGAAGACGATCTGCGGGTGCTCCGACGTCCCGGAAATCGAGACGTTTGCCGTCACGCCCTCGACATTGCTTGAGGCGACGATGTCGAGCAGGGGGTCTGGAGGCGAGGAGCCGTTTAGGTGGATCAGGCCTCGGGTGAGGGTCAGCTGGCGGCCGGCGAAGTTGAAATCGCCGCTTACGGAGGTGATGTCTCCGATCACAATCGGATGGCGGACATCGCCTTTGATTGACAGTCCCGCAGCCCAGACCGCCGAAAGGCCCATGCCGCGGACCCTTAGATGGTTCGAGCTCGAGATCGCCACGTCGAGCTTCCACCGGCTCGGCGGCCCGGCTTGGCTGGCTTCCGCGTCGCTGGGCGTGATCGGAGCGCCCAGAGGCTCGTCCTTGCGCCGCACGCCCGCGAGCTGGGGCACGGTCTCAGCGCCCGACTGACCGATCTGATAGCTGGCGTCGTCGAGGGTCAGCTTGCCCGAGATGAGCGCCCCTGACTTCCGGCTATTCGTCGCCGTGAGATCTCCCGAGGCGGTGACCGACACCTGATCGCTGCGTGCGAGGCGGGCGCGCGAGAGTGAAAGCTTGAGGTCGATTGGATAGCCGTTCGCCTCGGAGAGATCGATAAATCCGGAGACGCCAACCGTCCCGTTGCCGGCGCGCCCGGTCAGCCGGTCGATTTGCAGGCGGGCCCCCTCGAAGCGGCCATCGAGCTGGATGTCGTCGATGCTCGTCCCGACCCCCGCATTGACGTAGCGAAGGTTTTGTCCCTTCGCCACGCCCACCACCGTCGGCTGATCGACCGTTCCCGAGACGTCGGCGCCGATCGCCAGCGGACCGCTGAGATTCTGTCCGGTAAAGCCCGCGAGGCTCCAGAGTGCTTCGGCCGGTCCGTTAAAGCGGACGCCGCCGTGCAGCGGCGCCGCCATCACTCGTTGCAAGGGATCGCCATCTGCGCCGAACGGTCCCAAGGTCGCCTGCAGACGCCCCACCACGGCCCCGCGGCGGCGCACCACCGCATGGGCCAGTCCCTGTCGGGGCGCCAGCGAGGCGAGGACAGCGATGTCCAGCGGCTCGGACTCTCCGGCCAGGCTCGCGCGCGTGAAGCGTGAGATCTCCAGTTGCGCCGAACCCGTCGGCGGAGAGCCATTGGCCAGGTTGAACGAGACGACGCCGTTGGCTGCGCCGGACAGCCCAAGCTGCGGATCGAACCCGTTGGCGACCGCCAGATCCACCTGTTCGAGCCGCGCCGAGCCCGCAAGGCCCGTCCCGCCGAGTTGGCCGGCGAGGACCAGCCGCCCCTGGGGCAGCACGACGGTCGTCGGCGTCAACCGCCAGCCCCTCGCGTCATGTCGGATCTGCGCCGCGTCGGCGAGCCGGACGGCCACGCCCCCGGCGGATCCGGAGCCCGTGAGCTGGGCCAATTCCGGAGAGAGGGACGCATGACCCTTGAAATCGAAGGGCGCCGCGCCGCGACCTTTCACGGCGAGATTGACCTCTCCCGTCCTGTCCCAATGGCCGTCCACCTTCGCCTCGGCGAGGGTGATCCCGTTCCATCGCACGCCCCGGGCGTAAGCCTTCCCGCTGACAGCAGGGAGCCCCTTCTTGAGCAGGATCCGGGCCTGGGCCTGGCCGGATGTGAGGGTGAGCGGCGGGGCAATCGGCAGCCGCGCGCCCTTGGCGTCGAGGTTGAGATCGATCGCCTGCAAACCCTGCGCCGCCGAGAGCGTGGCGCCGCCTGAAAGGCCCGCGCCGACGATCCGAAGCCGCCCAGCGAATGGACCGGCCTGGGTCTGGTCGACCTGGCCGGAAACGGTCAGGCCCCGAAGACTGGCGCGCCGGATATCGGCGCGCGCCAGATTCCCCACGAGGCCCACGTCGGCGTCCAGCGCGAGGGGCCCGTATGGAGAGTGTCCAGCGGCCTCGATCCGCCACTTGCCGTCTCCAAGGCCCGCCAGGCGCGCATCGAGTCCGGTGATCCCGGCGACCTTCGGGTTCGCCGCCAGCAGATGGGCGGTCGGCGCGGCGCGCGTCCCGCTGACCGCGACCTTGAGCGGGCCGTAGGCTTCCGACACCGCGTCGGCGGCGATCGACACGGCGCCGCCCGGCCCAAGCTGCGCCCTGGTGCTCACCAGCCTGAACTTCGGCGCCGACAGGGTTGCGCCCGAGACCGACAGCGTTCCGTCCGGCGCCAGGGCGAACGCCGTCGCCGCATTGGCCTGACCGCCGAGGAGGTCCCGCGCCTCGGGCGAGTCGAGCGAGAGGCTGCGCGCCCTCAGCCGTCCGGCCACAGAGGCGCCGCGGCCGCCAAGACGGGTGAGGCTCGCGTCCGCCTGGACGTCGAGGACGCCGACGCCCCCCACCGCAAGACGATCCGCGCGCGCCGTGACGGTTCCGTTCCACGGCCCTCCCATCGGAGACGAGGCGAGGACAAGGCCCGCCTGCAGGCGGGACGAGCGGAGCCCCAGGTTCCCCGACAACTTTCCGTGCGTCAGGACGAGCCGGGCCTGGGCTGAGACGTCCTGCCCGAGCGTGTCGAAACCATCCGGAAGGCCGCCCACACGCGCGGCGCGTGCGTTGACGACGAGCGCGGTGCGAGCGCCCTGCGGTCTCCCCTCTCCGGAGGCGTGAAGGCCCTGCACGGTGACGCCGCTGATGGCCAGGTTCGCGGCCGTCACGTCGGCCGCGAAGGCCGGCTGGGCGATGTCGCCGGTGAGCACCAGGCCAACGCCGAGGTCGCGGCCTGACATCCCCTTCATCAGGCTCTCGGCGGAGGCGATGCGGGCTCCAATCCTCAACGAGTCGAACCGACTCCTGGAGAAATCG
>DASXGR010000106.1:0-46710 GCA_036488935.1 Caulobacteraceae bacterium
GAGGCGGCGGCCATGGTCCTGATCGAGGCCTGCGTAAGGCTGGTCCCCGGCGTTCTTGGCCGGGCGGCGAGCCTCGGAGAAGAGAGCTTCGAGGACGGCCTTCTCGAATATCCGCAGTACACACGGCCGCGGACGTTCGAAGGGCGCGAAATCCCGCCGGTCCTGCTGTCGGGCCACCATGCCGAGGTGGCCAGGTGGCGGCAGGCCCAGCGGGAGTCAGTCACGCGGGAACGGCGCCCGGACCTCTGGGCGGCGCATCTCGCCAATCAACAGGCAAAGGGCGATTGAAGCCCAGTAGAAGGATCTGGACGATGAACGTGATCGAGCAACTGGAGAAGGAAGAGGCCGAGCGCCTCCTCTCCGGCAAGACCATCCCCCACTTCCAACCGGGTGACACCCTGCGGGTGAACGTCCGCATCAAGGAAGGCGAGCGGGAGCGCGTCCAGGCCTACGAGGGCGTGTGCATCGCCCGCTCCGGCGGCGGGCTGCAGGAAAACTTCACCGTCCGCAAAATCAGCTTCGGCGAAGGCGTCGAGCGGGTCTTCCCCGTCATGTCGCCGATGATTGAGTCGATCGAAGTTCGCCGCCGCGGCGCCGTCCGCCGCGCCAAGCTCTACTATCTCCGTGACCGCCGCGGGAAGTCGGCCCGCATCGCCGAGCGCACCAGCGGCCCCCGCGACGAAGCCAAGGAAGACTGAGGTCTTCATCCTCGCGTCCCTCTCCCTTGGGGAGGGACGGGTTCGCTACGGACTCGCCGACTTCTCGCTCGAGTGACCCGCTGCCGCCACGGCGGCCGATACTCCTGCCGCCGCGGCCGCAGCAGCCAGGACCGGTCCCGTCGGCGCTCCGGCGTGAGCGCGGCCGACAGGATGGCGGCGGCGCAGGCAATCGGCGATGAAACGGGACTGAGTCCAACCGGCGGCGGCGCTGGTCCCGCGCAACTCGGTCCACTGCGCCTGGCAGGACTGACGGACCGTCTCGCGCGGGGCGGCCGCTGCGGCGTGCGCCAGCAGCAAGCTTACGGCTGCCCCCAAAGTCATTGCTCTCGACATCCCCACCCCCTGCGCCTTTTCGCGCGGATAGCGGTCAGCTTCGCTTTCGGCAATACGCTCTGCAGGAGCGCGCCCCGGGGGCGCGACGAGCGGGGGACGCGTACATCTCGGGCATGAGCTTCGCCGCGATCCGGTTGGGCCTGGCGGGGATCGACCGCCGGGTGGCCAACCGCGCCGCCGCCGTGATCAGCGCCTATGCGCTCACGGCCGTCGCCTTGGTGGCGACGGTGGCCCTGCTGCGACGTTACGCCAGTCCATCGGATCTGCGCGCCGCCCTCGGCTTCTTCTTCATCTCCAGCACCGCAGCCGGACTGGACCCGGCGACGGCGAAGGCGGCGGCCCTGGACAGGGGAGGCGCGCTCGAGCGACCCGTCACCAGCTACCTCCTCGCCGGAACGCTCAAGGCCGTCGTGGCCGCGCCGGCCATGGGCCTGGTCTGGAGGATCGCCGATCCGCAGATCCCCTGGCCGGTGCTCGCATGGCTGCCGCTGGTGTGCGCGGCAGGATTCTGGACGACGGACCTGCGTGTCCTGCTCGACCTTAACGGACGGCACGGCGCAGCGATCGGCGTGAAGCAAGGCGTCCTTTCGGGCGGCTATGTGCTCGCGGGGATCATCATGGCCGCAGGCTCCGGCCTGACCGCCGCCGTAGCGGTCTCGACCATCGTCCGCGCAGCCGTCGCGCTCGGCGCCGCCCCCCTGGTCGCCCGATTGCGTCGGGCGGAACGGGGCGAGGTATGGCGCGAGACGGGCCGGTTGCTCGGCGACGTGAAGTGGGTCGAGTTCGCCGCCACGTCGGTGCTTGGCATGGTGTCAGGCTCCGCCGATCGCGTGATTGGCCTGCGCCTCCTGCCGCCGGCGATCTTCGGCGCCTACTACCTGACCTACGAAACCCTCAGCCGCTTCTGGGTGATCCCTTTCCTGTTCGCGCCGATCATCTACGCCCGAAGCGTGGGAATCGACCGTGGCGGGCGACAGGTCGCGCGGGCGGCGTGGCTACTTTCTGCCCTGGCCGGCGCGGGCATGATCGGCGCCCTGGCTTTCACCTTCACCGTATTCCCGCGCCTCGTCCCCTCGCTGGTGGGCGCAGACCTGCGCGGACCGACAATGGCCCTGGCGGTGGGGGTCGTGATCGGCGCCTTCGCCCAGATCCGCTTGACCGAACTTCAAGCGGAAGGACGCACCCGCGCCACCCTCGGCGTCGTCGCGGTGATGACCCTGGTCTCCCCCACCGCCTCCTTCCTTGGGGCCCACTTCGCGGGCGCGGCGGGACTTATGTGGGCTTGGCTCATAAAGAGTTCGCTGGACCTGGCCCTGCTGCTGGCCGTCGGCGCATTGCGGCCGTCGGCGACCAGATAGATGCCTAACCGGACACTTCCTCCAGCGAAAGTCGCGCGGTGCGCGGACCAAAGAGGCCCACCGCGCCAATCACAATGGCCATGGCGGCGGCGATGAAGGCGAACACGCCCGCCGTGCCGAAGCCGGTCAATAGAGCGGCGATGATGAAGCTCGACACTACGGTGGAGAGCCGGCTCCAGGCGTAGACGAAGCCGACAGCCGAGGCGCGCATCCGGGTCGGATAAAGCTCGGTCTGGTAGGCGTGGTAGGCGAACGACAGCAGGTTGTTCGAAATCGTCAGGGCCACGCCGAGCGCGATGATCGCGGCCGGCGCCCTCTGGCCCGAAAAGGCCAGCCCAAGGGCCGCCGTGCAGGCTGCGGCGAAGATGATCAGGGTCTTGCGCTCGAAGCGGTCCGCCAGCGGCGCGCACAGCAGCGGCCCCAGCGGAAAAGTGAGCGCGATGGCCGCCGAATAACCGAGGCTCTTCACTACCGAGTGCCCCTGGGCGGCGATCAGGGTCGGAGCCCAGTTGCCGAAGCCGTAGAAGCCGATCGCCTGGAAAATGTTGAAGACTACCAGCATGGCGGTGCGCTTCGCATAGGGCGGCCGGAACGCCTCCCGCAGTGGGGCGGAGATCTCCCGCCGTGGCAGCGCTGGCGCCGCCAGCTCCGGCGCCGGGCGTTGCGGCAGCCGCTCGAGGCGGTCGAGAATGGCGTGCGCCTCCGCCAGGCGCCCCCGGCGCGCGAGCCAGCGCGGGGACTCCGGGAGAGCGCGGCGGATCAGCCAGACCGCCAGGGCCCCGCTGGCGCCGATCAGCATCACCCAGCGCCAGCCGGCCAGACCCAGGAGCGAGTGGGGCAGGAGTAACCAGGACAGGGCGGCCACGATCGGGACTGCCAGGAACTGGATCGACTGGTTCACGGCGAACGCCGCGCCGCGGAAGCGCGCCGGCGCCAGTTCGCCGACATAGGCGTCGATGGTCACCAGCTCGATGCCGATCCCGACTCCGGCGGCGAGGCGCCAGGCGTCGATCTGCAAGGCCGTGTGCGAGAAAGCCATCGCCGCCGTGGCCGCTGCATACCAGATCAGCGAAAGGGTGAAGACGGCGCGACGGCCGAACCGGTCGGCGACTCGGGCGAACAGGACCGTCCCCAGAAACAGCCCAAGGAAGGTTGCTGAGGCGAAGCCCGCCTGATCGCTCTGGCCGAACAGCCCGGCCTTTCCCACGTGGAACACGCCGGCCTGCACGAGGCCCGGCGAGACGTAGGCGGTCATCATCAGGTCGTAGAATTCGAAACAACCGCCCAGGGAGACCAGAGCGATCAGCCGCCAGGCGACAGCCGAGGGCAGGGCGTCGAGGCGCGCGACGATATCGGCGCCGGCGGGGCTCGCGGATGCGGCTTGGCTCATGATAGGCGCGGCGCGCATCCAGGCTGGACCATGACCCGACCCTTCTTCGATCTGCGCGCTACGCACAACCCGCACCGTTGGTATCTGCCCCTCACGCCCGAACTCTGCGTAGGGCCGCCGGGCCGCACCTTCATGTTCGGCGGGGTGGGGATGGCGGCCGCGGTCGCCGCCATGGAGCGCACCTGCGGCCGGCCGGTGATCTGGGCCACGGCCCAGTACCTCTCCTTCGCGCGGCCGCCTTCGGTCGTTGACGTCGATGTGCGGGTCGCCGTGCAGGGGCGTCAGACCAGCCAGGCGCGCGTTATCGCCCACGTCGGCGACCAGGAGATCCTCACTGTCAACGCCGCCCTGGGCGAGCGCCCCGGCGGCCCGGAGCGTCAGTGGGCAGTTGCGCCGGACGCGCCGCCGCCGGAGGCCTGCGAGGAGAGCGAGCGGTGGGACCCGGCCAAACCGGACCTGCACAGCCGCATCGAGGTCCGCCTCGCCCGCGGCTCGCACAACCGCACGCCGCACCCCGACGGCGGCAGTCCCGATGGGCGGCTGGTGCTGTGGATCCGCCCGCGGCACGGCGAGACGATCGACAGCGCAATGCTGGCGATCATGGCTGACCATGTCCCTTCGGCCATAGGCGCCGCCCTCGGGCGCGATGCGGGCGGCAACAGCCTGGACAACACCCTTCGCCTGTTACGCCTGGTCCCCACCGAGTGGGTCCTGTGCGACACCACCATCGTGGGCATCGCCGCAGGTGTGGCTCACGGGGCCATGCGGCTCTACGCGCAGGACGGCGTGCTGATGGCGACCGCGAGCCAGTCGATGATCGTCCGCATCCACGACGATCGGCGTCGGGAGGGGTAGCGATCACGAGAAGGTGAGCGGGGGAGGCTGCGTCGGACAGCAGCGGTGGCGCGTAGAACAGTCTCGAGCCAAGATCCCAGGGAGGGGAACATGGTCAACTCGCCGCTGCCAGGCAGCGAACGGGCCGCGCCGCCTGCGGCTCAGGATTTGGGGCCGGCCGATCCGACCCAGCGGGTCGAGATCAGCGTCCTGCTCCGCCCCGCCAACGCCCAGGAGTTGAGCGCCCGGGCCGCCCGCCTGCAGGCCGGCCAGAGCCGGGAGACGCCCCTGTCGCGCGAAGCGTTCGAAAAGAGCTTCGGCGCGGATCCGAAGGACATCGAGGCGGTGCGGGCCTTCGCCGAGGCGAACGGTCTTACGTTGACCGCCGTGCATCCCGGGCGGCGCACGGTGAAGCTCTCGGGGACCGTCGCCCAGTTCCAGACCCTGTTCCAGACGGATCTGCGTCGCTATTCCGACCCGCGAGGCGAGTTCCGCGGCCGGGTCGGAGCCCTCCACCTGCCGGACGCGCTGAGTGGAATCGTCAGGGCCGTCCTGGGCCTGGACACACGCCCCCAGGCGCGCCCGCATTTTCGCCTCCGCAAGGGAGGGGTTCTGCCGCGCGCCGCGGCGCAGGCAACCTCCTATTCGCCCGAACAGGTGGCGGCGCTCTACGGCTTCCCCACCGGCGTCACCGGCGCCGGCGAATGCGTGGCGATCATAGAGCTTGGGGGCGGCTTCAACGCGAGCGACCTCGACACCTATTTCCAGGCCCAGGGCGTGAGCCCGCCGCCGACGGTGGTCAGCATCCCGGTCGACGGCGGGGCAAACTCGCCCGGTGGCGGAGTCAACAGCGCAGACGGCGAGGTGGACCTCGACATCGAGGTGGTGGGCGCCGTGGCGCCGGGCGCCCGGATCGCCGTCTATTTCGCACCCAACACCGATCAGGGATTCATCGACGCCGTGACCACCGCGGCGCACGACACGACCAACAAGCCCTCGGTGATCTCGATCAGCTGGGGCGGCCCGGAGTCCAGCTGGACCCAGCAATCGCTCACCGCTCTGGACGAGGCGTTCCAGGCAGCCGCCACCATGGGAGTGACCGTCTGCGTGGCCAGCGGCGACAACGGCTCGAGCGACGGCGCTTCGGGAGACAATGTCGACTTCCCCGCCTCCAGCCCCCACGCCCTGGCCTGCGGGGGCACCAGCATCTCCACCAGCGGCGCGCAGATCTCCTCGGAAAGCGTGTGGAACGACGGCGCCCAGGGGGGTGCGGGCGGAGGCGGCGTGAGCGCGGTGTTCGCCCTGCCGAGCTTCCAGCAGGGCCTGTCGGCGACGAAGACCGGCGGCGCGGCGACGCCGCTCGCCATGCGTGGCGTGCCGGATGTGGCCGGCAACGCCGATCCGGAGACCGGCTACCAGGTTCGCGTCGACGGACAGGACACGGTGGTCGGCGGCACCAGCGCCGTAGCCCCGCTGTGGGCGGCCCTGATCGCTCTGGTCAACCAGGCCCGGGGCGCGCCGATCGGCGACCCCCACGCCCAGCTCTACGCGTCCCCCTCGGCCCTCAACGACATCACCCAGGGCGACAACGGCGATTTCCAGGCCACGGCCGGCTGGGACGCCTGCACCGGCCTGGGCTCTCCCAAGGGCGCCGCGATCGCGACCCTCCTGGCCTCGACGGCACCCAGCGGTTAGCGCAGTTCGACCAAACCTGCGCCCTCAAGCTGTCTGAGGTTTTATGTGACTTGGAAGCGCGGGCGGCGCACGCTAGGGCGCAGCGCCAACCCTGGGGGAGAGGGATTCGTGTGGTGCGCCGGCTGATTCTGTTCAGACACGCCAAGGCCGCCCACCGCGCACGCGGTGGGAGCGACCAGGAACGGCCGCTCGAGCCAGTCGGCCGGCGCGACGCCGAGATTTCCGGTCGCTGGATGGCGGCGACCGGATTTGCGCCGGACCTTGTCCTGGTCTCGCCTTCGGCGCGCACGCGCGAGACCTGGGACGAGGTGAAGACCTATTTTCCGCGCGCGAAGGTGCAGTTCCTCGATGATCTCTATGACGCCACGCCCGAGGACATCGAGACCGCCATGGCCGGCCCCGCCCGGGGCGCGCAGGACGTGCTGGTGATTGGCCACAATCCTGGCATGCAGGAGCTGGCGATGAACCTGCTGGTCGAGGGCGGCGCCTCGAACGACGAGGTCGAAAAGGTGGCCGGCGGCTTTCCTACCTCCACCGTCGCCGTGATCGCGATGAACGAGAGCGGCGCGCGCCTCGAGGCCCTGTTCTGTCCCCGCCGCGACGCGCTTCCGCCCTATGTGGAGGCGTGGGACGGGGAATCGGGGGCCGGCTCCTGAGCCGGATCTACAAGATCCTTGCGCGCAGCGAGTGGACGGCGGCGCAGGCGGCGGGTGTCTACGAGGGCTCGGCCGTGGATCGGGCCGACGGGTTCATCCACTTCTCAACCGCTGCCCAGGCGCAGGAGACCGCCCGCCGCCACTTTGCGGGCCAGTCGGACCTAATCGTCGTAGCCTTCGATGCGGACCACCTGGGCGCGGCGATCAGGTGGGAGCCATCGCGCGGCGGCGCCCTGTTCCCCCACTTCTACGGGCCACTTCCGACGCGCCTTGCGCTGGCCGTCACCGAGGCGCCGCTGGGGCCGGACGAAACGCCCGACGTGGGTGAGCTGGCGCCGTGATCTCCATTCACGACCTTGGCGCTCGCCTGCTGCGGACGACCGATCCGGAACGGGCCCACGAGCTGAGCCTGGCCGCCTTGGAGGCGGGCCTCGGCCCTCGCGCGCCGGCCGACCCGCCGATCCTGGCCACCCGTCTCGCGGGACTCCCGCTCGCCAACCCGGTGGGACTGGCGGCCGGTTTCGACAAGGACGCCCGCGCGCCCGAGGCGCTCCTGGCCGCCGGATTCGGCTTCGTCGAGTGCGGCACAGTCACCCCGCGCCCGCAGGCGGGAAATCCACGGCCGCGCCTGTTCCGCCTGGTCGAGGATGGGGCGGTGATCAACCGCATGGGATTCAACAACGCCGGGTTGGAGGGCTTCGCCGGGCGCCTCGCGCGAGGTCGGCGCAGCGGCCCGGTGGGCGCCAACGTCGGCGCCAACAAGGATGCGATCGACCGGGTCGCGGATTATGTGGCGGGGCTGCGCCGGCTCTGGCCCCTGGCGGACTACTTCACTCTCAACGTCTCCTCGCCCAATACGCCCGGATTGCGGGACTTGCAGCAGGGCGGCGCCCTCACCGACCTGCTGGGGGCGGTGGCGGCCGAACGCGCGGAGCTGGCAGCCAGTCCGCCCGGGCAAAAGCCGGTCTTCCTGAAGATCGCCCCCGATCTCACTGAAGCCCAGGCCGGCGCCATCGTGGAGGCGGCCGTAGCCTTCGGACTGACGGGCCTGATCGTATCGAACACCACCGTCGCGAGGCCGGCGGACTTGCGCGGCGACGCCCGGGGCGAGGCAGGCGGGCTTTCGGGTCGACCCTTGCTGGAGCCTTCCACCCGCCTTCTGGCGATCGTGCGGGCTGCGAGCGCCGGGCGCCTCACCCTCATTGGCGCGGGCGGGATCGCCAGCGGCGCCGACGCCTATGCCAAGATCCGCGCCGGAGCGAGTGCGGTGCAGCTCTACACGGCCCTGGCGCTGCAGGGCCCTGGGCTGGTCGCCGCGATCAAGGCCGACCTCGCCGCGCGCCTGCGGGCGGACGGCTTCACACGCGTCGAGGACGCGGTAGGCGTCGCGTGAGCGAGGTGGGCGCGCCCGTTCAATCTGCGCGTCCGGTCGTGTCCTGCATCCTTCCACTGTACGAGGACGCGGAGTTGGCCCGTCGCGCCCTGGGCTCCATCCTGAGTCAGACGTTGGAGTCGCTCGACGTCATCGTAGTCGACGACTCCCCGTCGGCCGACCTGGCTAGGGCCCTGACGGACCTGCTCGACGACGCCAGGGTGCGCTACTTCCCGGGCGCGCGCACGGGCAATGCGGCGGACAACTGGAACCTTGGGCTCTCCCTCGCGTGGGGCAGGTGGAGCGTGGTCATCCATCACGATGAGGCTCTGGCCGACCCTGGCTTTCTCGAGCGGGCCGCTCATTGCCTGCAGAACGAGCCCGGCCGGGCCCTGCTGACCCGGACGGCTGCGCCGGGACCCCGACGCCGGTTCGCTTTCGCCCATCGCCTTGCCGCCCTCGCGCATGCGCCGGCCTGGACGCTCTATCTCGCCAATTGGGCTGGGCCCACCGCCGCGATCGTCTTTCCCACGGACGCCGGATTGCGATTCGATCCGCGTCTGGCCTGGCTGACGGACGTTGATTTCTACGCCCGCCTTTGGCGCCACACTGGCCCGTTCCTGCGGGACGACGTCATCGCCGTGATATCCATCGCCCATCCGCGCCAGATCACAGCGCAGATCGATCCGATCGCGGCGCATCGCCAGGAGCTCGCGCTCCTCGCACGCCTCGGCGACGAACGGCTCGCAGCCTGGCAGATCGCGCTCGTCGGTGCGGGTCTTGGGCTGAAGCGTTTGGCCAAGGCGTTAGGGTGATCGTCCGCGGCAGGCCGCGAGATGACCGGAGGACGCGATGAGGCGTGGGTGGCGGTTCCTGCCGATCGCACTGCTGGCCGTCCTGGCCGTAGCTGCGGTCGCCTCAGGTTCGCTGCACGAGCTGAGCTTCTCCAACCTGCAGGCGCACCACCAGGCGTTGAAGGCGTTCGTCGCGCGCCATCCGGCAGAGAGCATGGCCGCCTATCTGGCCCTGGCGACCCTGATCGTCGCAGCCTGCGTCCCGGGCCCAGGCCTGATGAGCGTTGTCGCCGGTTTTCTGTTCGGCGCCCTGATAGGCGGAACGGCGTGCCTGGCCGCCGGCGTTGCTGGATCGTGCATCGTCTATGTGGCCTGCCGCACGGCCTTCGGTGGCGACCTGGCCCACCGGGCGGGACCGCGCGTGGCGCGTCTGGCCCAGGCCCTGCAGGATGACGGCTTCGGGCTGCTCCTGACTCTGCGCCTGATTCCGGCGGTGCCAATGATGGTGGTGAATTTGGCGGCCGGCCTGGCGCCGGCGCGACCGGGAGCCTTCGTCGCGGCCAGCGTAATCGGGACCGCCCCCGTGAGCTTCCTTTACGCGGCCGTCGGAGCGAGCCTGGGTCGACTGTTCCATGAAGGGGTGAAGGTGGACGCCTCGGTGATCATGCGCCCATCGCTTCTGATCCCTCTTGCAGCCCTGACGGCCCTCTCGACCGCGCCTGTCCTGATACGCCTGTTCCGCAGGCGTCGCATGGCCCGTCAGGCCAGCTAACAGACGCGCTTCGTTGCTACGCCGGCCGGGGCGCGATATCCGAGGGACGCGATGGCGGACGAGGCGCCCCCGGACGAACCGACCGCGCGCCGCGAGCGCCGGTTCCTCTGGATTCAGGGGCTATCGGCGCGACTTCTGTTGCTGACGGTGCTGATCATCGTCGTCGCAAATCTGATGATCCTGCCGCCGATCCTGGCCGCCGCCGAAGAACAGTGGCTGCTCGATCGTCTTCGGGCGGCGGAACTGGCCACCCTGGTGGAAGAGACCGCGCCCGGCGGCGTGGTGACCGACCGGATGCGCGAAGCCCTTCTGGCCAATGCCGGTGTGGTGTCCGTGGCGTTCCAGATCCGCGGCGAGCGCCGGCTGATCCTGCAGGCCCCGCGACTGGCGCGGCCGCCGAACCTGCTGGACCTGAGACAAGGCATGTCCTGGCTGGCGCCCTTCGAGACCCTGCTGACGCCCAAGGACCGGATGCTCCGCGTCATGGCCAACCCCCGCTTCCGGGAAGGGGCCTTCGTCGAGATCGTCACGCCCGAAGCGCCGTTGCAGGCTGAGCTCTACACCCAGCTCGGCAGGCTGATGGGCGTGGCGCTGTTCACCTCGGTGGTGGCTGGAGGCGTGGTCTATCTGGCGCTCACCTTGTTCCTCGTCCGCCCGATGCAGCGAATCACCCGCTCGATGGAGCGCTTCCGCGAGAACCCTGAGGATTCGCGCGCGCGAATAGAGCCCAGCGGTCGACGCGACGAGATCGGCCGCGCCGAGGCGGAGCTGGCGCGGATGCAGACCGATCTCACCGCCGCGCTTGCTTCGCGCGCGCGCCTGGCCGCCCTGGGCGAGGCGGTGGCCAAGATCAACCACGACCTGCGCAACATGCTCACCAGCGCCCAGATCGCCTCAGAGCGCATGGCCGGCTCTGGCGATCCGCGCGTGGCGCAGACCCTGCCCCGGCTCGAGCGCGCCCTGAGCCGCGCCCTGATGCTGGCCACCAACGTTCTGGCGTTCGGCCGCAGCGAGGAGCCTGCGCCGGATGTCCGGTCTACGCCCCTGCGGGCAGCCCTGGACGCCGCGGCGGAGGACGCCGGCCTCTCAGAGGGCGGCGTGCGGCTGGAGACCTCGATTGGCCCGGGGACCAAACTGCGCGCCGATCCGGAGCAACTGCACCGGATTCTGGTCAACCTGCTCAAGAACGCTCGCGAGGCGATCGAGGAGGATCCGGCGCGCGGCGGTGTCGGGCGGGTGCGCGCCGACCTGACGCCCACCGAAACTGAGAACGTCCTGCGCCTTTCCGACGATGGTCCAGGCCTTCCCGAGCGCGCGCGCAGCTACCTTTTCCAACCGTTCGCCGGATCCGGTCGCCGCGGCGGCGTGGGCCTGGGTCTGGCGATCGCCCGCGAGCTGGCCCAGGCGCATGGCGGCGACCTCGACCTCCTCGAGACGGGCTCGTCGGGCACGGTGTTCGAGTTGCGCTTGCCCAAGTAAGCGTTAGAGCAAGTTCCGTTCCGCCCGAACCGCCTGAATGGGATGAATTGCCCCAGTTTCAAAAACCATAGAACCTGAATCACCGTTTGCGTCTGTTCCACGCAATGGATCGGGCGCTAGCGCCCGAAGGGGCTGGTTTCGAGCCGAAGCGCTCGTGTATCGGCAAGATTGTCGCACTTGAGGCGTGCGAAGACACGCGTGGCGGCCGTCATGGCCGCAAGGCCTCACCGCGTACTCCCGTTCGCAGAGTTCTTTTGCGGATCGGGCAAGTTCTGCGGCGAAGGCGTGGGGGCCAAATAGCCGGACGGCATCCCTCTGGGGATATGCCGTCCGTTGCAAGTGAAAGACTCCATGCTTCTGCACGATGACACCGAATTGGACACTGCTTGTCCCCAGAACATCGTCACCGACGGCCCTCTGGTTGTGAAAGGCGTTGGCCAATGGTTCGATTACAGCAAGGCGGCCAACCCGGTTCGACCTGGCCTGTCACCTCAGGTTCCGTTGTACGCCTTCCCGCCCGAGCTCTACGCGAGTGGGCCGACGCGCATCGTGCCACTGGATCTTTCGCACAGGCTGTCGTGCCCCGGCCCTGCAACGAGTCCCGGCCTTTGCGCAAACTTCGCGCGCATCCTGCCGGGTGAGACCCTGTCGTCGGACATCGCCGCGGGCGCAGCGACGTCCCTGGTGTTCTATGTGATCCGCGGCAGCGGCCGCACCGCCGTCTGGTCAGGGATCGGCATGCGCCCGATCGACTGGAAGGAAGGCGACATCGTCGCCCTGCCGGGCGGCTCCGAATATGTGCACGAGGCCGGTGCGGACGGAGCCGCCTTATATCTCGTCCATGATGCGCCGCTGCTGACGCACCTTGGCGTGGTCGCGGGCTCTCAGCGATTCAAACCGACTCTCTATCCGGCCGAAATCACCCGGGCCGCCCTGGCTCAGTGCGTTCGCGGTCCAGCGCCCTCCGTGGGAGACCGCGTGTCGGTGCTGCTCGCCGATGCGCGCCTGCCGCGGCTGCGCGCGATCAGCCACGTGATCTATGCGACTTACGGCGCCGTGCCGGCCCGCTCCGTGCAGAGACCCCACCGCCACCAGTCGGCCTCGCTCGACTACATCGTCTCGTGCGGAGCCGGCGTCTATTCGCTGATTGGCCGCGAGCTCGACAGCAAGGGCCAGATCGTCAGGCCGATCCGCCAGGACTGGAGGGCCGGAATGGCCTTCGTCACGCCGCCGGGCTTCTGGCACGCGCATTTCAACGAAGGCGACACCGACGCCTTTGTGCTGCCGATCCAGGACGCCGGCCTGCACACCTACCTGCGCTCGCTGGACGTCCGCTTCGGCTGAGCCTTCACCAATCCGCGACAACGGCGCCCAGGCGCCCCGCCGTCGTCCCCCCGAGGAGTACAACATGTCAGTCAAGCATAAGGTCATCGGCGTCCGCCCCTACGACGCTCCCGCCGGCGGTTGGGGCGCCCTCAAGGCGACCGCGAAGGCGGTCCGGGAGCAGATGGAGGTGGCCGAGGCGCCATTGCTCCTGCTGCGGACCAACAAGCCGGACGGCTTCGACTGCCCGGGCTGCGCGTGGCCGGACAAGGAACACACCTCGACCTTCCAGTTCTGCGAGAACGGCGCCAAGGCGGTCACCTGGGAAGCGACGAAAAAGCGGGTGACGCCCGACTTCTTCGCCAAACACACCGTCGCCGAGCTCTCGACCTGGAGCGATTACGAGCTCGAGAACGCCGGCCGCCTCACCCATCCGATGACCTACGACGCGGCCAGCGACAGCTATCGGCCGATCTCCTGGGATGACGCCTTCGCGCGCATCGGCAGGACCCTACGCTCCCTGCCCCATCCCGACATGGCCGAGTTCTACACCTCCGGCCGGGCCTCCAACGAGGCGGCGTTCCTCTACCAGATCTTCGCGCGCGAGTTCGGGACCAACAACTTTCCCGACTGCTCGAACATGTGCCACGAGGCCACGAGCGTGGGGCTGCCCCAGTCCATCGGCATCGGCAAGGGCACGGTCTCGCTCGACGACTTCGACCATTGCGATCTGATCATCGCGATGGGCCACAATCCCGGCACCAACCACCCGCGCATGATGGGCACGCTCCACGCGTGCTCGCGCCGCGGCGTGCCGATCATTGTTTTCAACCCCCTCAAGGAACGCGCCCTCGAGCGCTTCGCCGACCCGCAGGATCCGGTCGAGATGGGGACATTCGGATCGACCCCGATCGCATCCAGCTACTACCAGGTGAAGATCGGCGGGGACGCGGCGGCACTGAAGGGCATCATGAAGGCGGTGCTGGAGCGGGAGGACGCCGTCGGTGACGCGCTGGATCACGAGTTCCTCGACCAGCATACGAACGGCCTCGAACCTTTCCTTGCCGACCTGCGCGCGTCGAGTTGGGAGAACATCGAGCGGGAGAGCGGCCTCGACCGCACGGACCTGCGGCGCGTGGCCTGGGCCTACGTAAAGTCCAAGGCGACCATCGTCACCTACGGCATGGGGATCACCCAGCATGCGAAGGGCACCCAGAACGTGCAGCAGATCGCCAACCTGCTGCTGCTGCGGGGTAACTACGGCAAGCCTGGCGCCGGGATCTGCCCCCTGCGAGGCCACTCCAACGTCCAGGGCGACCGCTCGGTCGGAATTACCGAGAAGCCCACCCCGGAACTGATCGAGGGGATCGAGCGCGCCTTTGGCTTCCGCGCGCCGCCCCATCACGGCCATGACGCGGTCGCGGCCATACAGTCGATGGCCGATGGCCGCTCGAAGGTGCTGATCTGCCTGGGCGGGAATTTTGCGATCGCGCTTCCTGATCCGGAAGTCTGCGCAACCGGCATGCGCAATCTCGACCTCGCCGTCCACCTCAACACCAAGCTGAACCGTTCGCACCTGCTGATCGGAAAGGACTCGATCATCCTGCCAGTGCTCGGGCGCACGGAGCAGGACGTCCAGGCGAGCGGGCCACAGAGCGTCACCATCGAGGACTCGATGTCGATGGTTCACGCCTCGCGCGGCAAGCTGCAGCCGGCCTCCGAACACCTCCGCTCTGAGCCCGCGATCATCGCCGGCATGGCCGCCGCGACTCTGCCGACGAGCAAGGTCGACTGGATGGGCCTGATCGAGGACTACGACCTGATCCGGGACAAGATCGAAGCCGTGTTCCCCGAGTTCGACCACTACAACGTACGCATCCGCGTTCCCGGAGGCTTCCGCCTGCCGCTCGGGCCGACCGAGCGGATCTGGAACACGCCGTCCGGCAAGGCTGAGTTCCTCATCTTCGAAGGCGTCGAGGAGGACCCGGCCGTGGCCGGCGACGATGTCCTGACCCTGACGACGATCCGCAGTCACGACCAATACAACACCACCATCTACGGCCTCAACGACCGCTATCGCGGGGTGTTCGGGCGGCGGGACGTGGTGTTCGTCAACGCCGAGGACCTCGCGAGCATCGGGCTCGAGCACGGCGACCGCGTCTGCGTCGAGTCGGCCGTGGCGGACGGCGTCGAACGCAGGCTCGAAGTCACAGCGGTGGCCTACGACATTCCCCGCGGCTGCGTCGCCGCCTACTACCCCGAGGCCAATTGCCTGGTGCCGCTCGACTATCGCGACCAGGAGAGCGGCACGCCGTCCTACAAGTCGGCGCCCGTGCGGCTGCGAAAAGCGGCGTGACGCGCATCTTCGGCATCGCCGGCTGGAGCGGGGCGGGTAAGACCACCCTGATCCGCCGGCTGATCCCCCGCCTCGTTGAGGACGGCCTGACGGTGTCGACCATCAAGCACGCCCATCACCGGTTCGACGTCGACCAGCCCGGCAAGGACTCCTACGAGCACCGTCAGGCTGGCGCGCGCCAGGTGCTGGTCGCCTCGCAGATCCGCTGGGCGCTGATGAGCGAGCTTCGAGACGCGCCGGAGCCCTCCCTGGCGGAGCTGCTGGCGCGCCTGGATCCCGTCGATCTGGTGCTGGTCGAGGGCTACAAGCGCGATACCCACCCCAAGCTGGAGGTCTGGCGCGCCGCCAACGGCAAGCCGCCGATCTTCCCCGATGACCCCACAGTGATCGGCCTGGCCACAGACGCCGCCCCGCCCGGCGCCACCCTCCCCGTCCTCGACCTCGACGACATCCCCACCATCGCCCGCTTCATCGCCGAGCGCGCAGCCCCGCTGTAGCGAGACAAAAAGAGTTCAACGCAGAGATACAGAGACGCAGAGGAGCCATCGCAGGCGATCTCTCACCCATATCGCGCCAAGGTCGGCTTTAACGCCAAGTGCGCCAAGGACGCCAAGCGCGCCAAGGTCATAACCTCAGGGGCGAGTGTCGAGGCGCGACAATGATGTCTGCGCCTTCGGCCCGTTAAAACCTCTGCGTCTCTGCGCCTCAGTGTCTCTGCGTTGAACTTTTCACAGTCCCGGACCGTCGGCGCGATGGGGTTCTCAGCCCTCCCACTCCACCCAGCGGCCGTGGGGGTCGCAGACGGCGAGGCGGCGGTCGGCGCCGTTGGGCCAGAGCGTGAGGCGGACCTCGATTTCGGCGAGGTTGTCGCGCTTGGGTTCCATCCGCAGCCAGGCGAGGGGCGCCTCGGCTGTGGCCCGCGCGCCGAGGTCGGCGATTGCCTGGTCCAGGCCCTCCTGGGTCTGCGCAGGCAGGTACTGCCAGAAGATCGAGTGGTAGATCACCGTCAGGCAGCCGGGCTCCAGGGCGACGCGATTTTGCACGAAGTCGAGGGCGTCGGCGGCTTCCACCCGCACGCCCGCGTCGCGGGCGAGAGCGACGGCGGCGTCGAGGCGGGCAAGACGGTCGAACTGGTCGGCCCAGACGTAGGCCCGGAGCCGCCGCACGGCGAACGCGTCGCTCAGGTCGATCGGCGCGCGGTCGCAGGCGGAGCGGGCTGCGACCCGCGCCGAGCCGTGTAGGGGCGCCGGCGGACCGCGCCAGTCGGTGTCGATCCTCACCGCTGCGCCGGGATCGCCCCAGACGCCGCCGGGACCAAGCTCGTAGCGGTAGCGGTCCCACAACTGGTTCAACCCGGCGCTGGCGCCCAGCTCCCAGGTCCGCAGCGGCAGGTCCGTCGCCCGCCCGGCCTCAAGGAAGCCGCCCAACAGGCAGGCCGAGCGGCGCGTCTCGTTGGTCTGGGGCTCGTGGGCCACGAAGGCGATGAAGCGCTCGGGCCGCGCCTCCATTGCGGCGGCAATCGCCGACCAGGCCGCCTCGACCGTTGGCGGCTCACCAGGAACGGGCCAGGCGGCCCGCACCGCAGGATCCTCTTCGGAGAGGGCGAGATCGTGCGTCGCCCCCAGCCAGCGCAACGGAACGGCGTTCTTCAGAAGAGCAAGGAGGGGCGCTCCATCCCAGGGCGAGAGAATGCCGGTGATGGGACCGCCGCCCTCGACCTCCGCGGCGGCGCGCTCCAGCAGGCCGGCGCTGAACGAAGAGCCCATGGCGGCGCAGACTCGCGCCTGAGTCAGCATACTTTGGCGAAGGGCGTCATGGTCGGCCATGACCAAACCTTGAGCGGCGGGATATGCCGGTCAATCTTGATCCGCACCATCAAGTTCACACCCCCGTCAGTTCAGGAACCGGGCGGCCCGCTGCGCCTTCCGTCGACGGGTGAACAGCAGGTTGGAGACGCTCGATGAACGCCAATCGTTGGAGAGGAACCGGGCGCAAATTCACGGGCCGACTGAAGGAGGCGGCAGGGCGGATTTCCGGCAGTCGACGGTTGCAGATCGAAGGGGTGTTGGACCGTATCATTGGCGGCCTGCAAGACACGCTGGGACGCCTGCAGGACCGCTTCTCAGGCGAGGTCACGGACCGCCCTGCACGTCCCGCCCAGACAGCCTCCAGTCCCCGAGCGCGATCCGCTTCGAAAGCGCTCTAGACAGGCTCGCCGCGCAGGAGGCGGGGCAGGTCCCCGGCCGCGCCGCCGGCCTCGGTCATGAACACTCGCCGCGCCGGCCCGATCCGGTTCACCACCGCCATGCCGGCCCCCCGCGCTGCGCGCACCAGGGGGTGGTCGTTCGAGAACAGTCGATTGAAGAGGTCGGTGGCCAGAGCCACGCCGACATTGTCCAGGCTGCGCCAGCGGGCATAGCGCTCAAGCACCGCCGCCGAGCCGATATCTTCGCCCAGACGCATGGCCTCGATCAGCACCTCGGCCAGGGCCGCAGCGTCCTTGAGGCCCAGGTTGAGGCCCTGGCCGGCGATCGGATGCACGGCGTGGGCGGAATCGCCCACCAGGACTGCGCGGGGGGCGGCCATGCGGCGTGCGAGCTGCAGGGAGAGCGGATAGGCGAACCTCTGGCCGAGCACGCTCACTTCGCCCAGGAAGGCGCCAAAGCGTCGGCGAAGGTGGGCCTCGAAGATCTCCGCCCGGGCCTCCATCAAGGCCGAACCTCTCGCACGCGATTCGGTCCAGACCAGACTCGCCCGCTGCTCAGTGAGCGGGAGGATGGCGAACGGGCCGCTGGGCAGGAAGTGCTCATAGGCCACCCCCTGATGGTCGCGCCCGAGGCCGACCGTGGCGACCACGCCCACATGGCCGTAGTCCCAGCCCGTCACCCCGATCCCGCTGTCGGTGCGGACTTTGGAAGTGCGGCCGTCGGCGCCGACGGCCAGGGCCGCACTGACCGTCCGGCCGTCTTCCAGTTCCAGGCGCGCGGCTCCGGGATCCGCCTCGACGCGCGCAACTTTCGCCGGAGCGAGGACGCGCACCGGCGCGGCCGTGACCGCCTGGGCGAGACCCGCGCGGATGCGCCGGTTCTCCACCAGATAGCCCAGCGGCTCGCCCTCGATCCGGTCGGCGATCTCGGCGGCGTCAAAGCGCAGCCACACGCCCTGGGCCGGCGCGGCGGCGGCGCCGGGCGAGCGCCCGTCGGTCACCAGGATCTGCTCGATCCTCTGGGCGTAAGGCTCAACGCCCGCGGCCGCGCCGACCGCGCGCCACTGGCGAAAGCAGGAAAAGGAGATGGCGCTCGCCCGGCCGTCAAAGGTCTCGGCGGCCTGGGTCTCGAAAGGGAGCGGGTCGATCAGGACGCAGTCGAGGCCGCCCTGGGTCAGGGCGAGGGCCAAGGTGGCTCCCGCAATCCCTGCGCCCACTATGGCGACATCGCAGCGGATCTCCTCGCTCATGCGATCAACCCTCTGCGCCTTCCTCCTCGCTGGGAAGCCCCATCATGTGGAAGCCGGCGTCCACATGGATCACCTCGCCGGTGGTGGAACGCCCGAGGTCCGACAGCAGCCACAGGGCGCAGCCGGCCACTCCCTCCATCGAGGTGTCCTCCTTCAAGGCGGACAGGCGTCGCCCTTCGGCGAGCATGCCGCGGCCGCCGGAGATCCCCGCCAGCGAGAGGGTGCGCATGGCGCCAGCGGAGATGGCGTTCACCCGAATGCCCTTGGGCCCGAGGTCACGGGCGATGTAGCGGGTCGCGGCCTCCAGCGCCGCCTTGGCCACGCCCATGGTGTTGTAGTTGGGGATCGCCCGCTCCGAGCCAAGATAGGTCATGGTGATCAGAGAACCGCCGGCCGGCATCAACCGCGAGGCGCGCCGGGCGCAGTCGACGAAGCTGTACGCGGAGATGTCCAGCGCGCGGGCGAAGCCCTCGCGCGTGCAGTTCTCGACGAACGAGCCCTTGATCTGGTCGCGGTCGGCAAAGGCGATCGAATGGACCAGGAAGTCCAGCCGGCCCCACTTCTGCTCGATCTCGGCGAAGGCCGCATCCATCGAGTCGTCGCTGCCCACGTCCATCGGCACGAAAAGATCGACGCCGATGCTCTCGCCCAGCGGTCGGACCCGCTTTTCATTCATCTCCATGTAGGCCAATGCGACCTCGCCGCCCTGGGCGGCGATCTGGGCGGCGATTCCCCAGGCGATCGAGTTGCGGTTGGCCACCCCGGTGACCAGACCGCGCCGGCCGCGCATGAGCTCGCCCTTCGGGAAACCGGAATCCTCGTCCATGAGCGCCCTCCAGGCCTTCGTCGTCGAGGCGCGCTCCCTAACAGGGCGCCGCGGCGGCCGCAAAGGCGACGTTGGCGATGATCAGATCCCGCGACCGTAGGTGACGTCCCCGGAGCCGACGACGGACTTGGTCACCGGACCCGTGACGTGGGCGGCATGAACGTCACCCGAACCGGCGATGCTCGCCTTCAGCGCCTGGGCCACGCCTCCGAAGCTGACGTCCCCGGAACCGGCAATGGCCACGTCCATGTCGCTGACCTGGCCGCCGCGCACGGTCACGTCGCCCGAGCCGCCAATGTGGGCGTGGAGCGGACCGTTGACCCAGGCGGCGTTGAGATCGCCGGAACCGGCGATCGACGCGATAAGCCCCGACCGCACGCCGGCCAGGGAGATGTCGGAAGAGCCGCTGGAGGAAATGTCCGCCGAGCCCACCGAACCGACGCGCACGTCGCCGGAGCCGGACGCGCGGATCTTCACCGCTCCCTGCTGGTCGGCGACCGCCCAGTCGCCGCAGCCCGCGTTGGCAAGCTCGAGCGAACGGCCGCGTCCCACCTCGCCCCATACGGCGCCGTCGGCCGAGACCTTCGCGTCCAGGGGCGTGCGCACGATGATCCTGGGCAGGCGGTCATAGGGGATCCGTCCCGTTCCCCAGATGAAGACTCCACGAGAGCCCAGCACCGAATTGCAGGTGGCCGGCCGGAAGCCGAGCGGACCATCGACGATCACCGTGTCCCCGTACCGGCTGGCGGTGGTGGGCAGCCGCGGGTTGGGCGCCTCGATGGTCACCTGAATGTCGCTGCGCGCCTCGGGCACGATGACGACCCTCGCCGCCGCGTGCCGGATCTCGATCCTCGGCTCGGCGACCGCAACGGTGGCCGCTGCGACGCTCAGCAAGGTGGCGAAGGCGAAAAGGTAGCGCATCACGACCGCCCGTGTTGTCTCTGCTCCGACACAGAGCCTAGCCGGGGGTCGGGATGCGCGGGAGTTAAATCGTGGTTAGGCGAAGGTGTTTACGCCTCCGCCGGTCCCGGTCTCCGCCGTAGCGCCGCGCCGACTCCGGCCAGACCTAACAGCATCATCGCCCAGACGCCGGGCTCGGGCGCGGCGCTGGAGAAGGCGTGGGCGATGGTGGTGGGGGTCGTCAGGTGGGTATCGCCGATATTGGAGCCGGCGTAGCCGAGGGCGTCCAGGGCGGTGATGTCGGCTGCGGACAGGTTGGACCGCCTGCCGGCGGCGAGGAACGCGTCCTGGACGTCCGTGGCGGTGGCGCCGTAGTTCGCCCAGTCGCCGCGGTCGCCGCCGCTGGACGAGACGTTGAATTCGCCAAGGTTCGTCGTTCCGCCGTTCACCGAGAAATAGGCGGGGCTGTTGTAGGCAAAACTGATCACGCCGGGCGAGCTGTAGCGGTAGAGATCGAACACCGTCCTCATGGTGGACGACGTGCTGGCGAGGCCGCTGATCCTGCCCAGCACCTCGTCCATTTCATGGGCCGCCACGGCCTCGAAGTCGTACGTCCCGGCGGTGATCCCGTTGGAGGGGTAAAGATCGAAGGCGAGGCCGCTGCCGAAGCCGATGTAGCCGTCATATCCCGACTCGGACGCCGGGATCAGACCGAGCGCCTTGGCCTCCGAGGAAGGGACCACGAAGTTCGAGACGCCAGAAGGCGCCCTCGCGGGCAGGTGGGAAACGGCGGACTTGAGGGCCGTATCCGTCGGGTTCGCCGCGGCGTGGGAGGCGAGATAGGACTTGAGGGTCGAGTAGCCGTAGTAGCCATAAAGTTCGTCGACGCTCTCGCCCAGGGCGTTGGAGGCCATGGCCATGCCGTCGACCTTGCCCCAGCTCACGTCGACATTGACGGTGACGGGGCTGGCCAGGACGCTGTCATACTCGGCCGTGACGGCGTTGAAGGCGCTCTCGACGGCGCTGGCGTCGGAAAGGTGGGTGATCGAGGAGTCGAAGGTCGTCTTGATCGTCAGGGCGTGGGCGGAGCCGGCCAGGACCGTCGCAGCGGCCAGCAGGGCGGCGGGACGCGCCGCGCGAGCGGAAGGAAGCGTCATAGGGCCTCGCTGTTGTTCGAAAGCCCCCCGCGAAAGGTTTAGCGGCAGGCCCCCGGACGACGTCAGGTCGCAAGGCGTACGCCCCGCCAGGCGCCCCCTGCGGCGGGTCGCCGCAGGGGCGGGACGCTTTTCAGAAGTGCAGGGCCCGGGCTTCCTTCACGTGCGGCAGGGCGCGGATGCGGTCGATCAGGTCGTCGTCGGGGCTCTGGTCGACGCCGACCAGGGCGATGGCGTCGTCGCCGGCGGCCACGCGACCAAGGTTGAAGGTGGCGATATTGATGCCGGCGTTGGCTAGCAGGTCGCCCAGGGCGCCGATGAAGCCCGGCTTGTCGAGGTTGTTCACATACAGCATGGCCGGACCGAAGACGGCGTCCAGCTCCATGCCCTTGACCTCGACGATGCGCGGGGCGCCGGCGACCACCGTGCCAGCGAACGAGCGCCGGCCAAGGTCCGTGGCGATGGTGATGCGCATCAGGCTGTCATAGATCGGCGAGGTCTCCTGCAGGCTCTCGGAGAGGGTGATGCCCCTCTCCTTCGCCACGGCCGGGGCGGAGACCATGTTGATCTCGGCCAGCATGGGCCGCAGCACGCCCGCCAGGGCCGCGGCAGTGAGCGGGCGGTGGTTCAGCTCGGCGATCTGGCCCTCGAAGGCGATGTCGACGCCCTGCAGGCCCTCGTCCACCATCTGGCCGGCGAATGCGCCCAGCTTCTCGGCCAGGGCGACGAAGGGGCGCAGCTTGGGCGCCTCGTCGGCCGTGATCGAGGGGCTGTTGAGGGCGTTGGAGACCGCGCCGCTCAGCAGATAGTCGCTCATCTGTTCAGCGACCTGCAGGGCGACGTTCTCCTGCGCCTCCTCGGTGCTGGCTCCCAGATGTGGGGTGGCGACGAAATTGGGGGCGCCGAAGAGGACGTTCTCCTTCGCCGGCTCCTCGATGAAGACGTCGAAGGCCGCGCCGCCGACCTGGCCGCTCTCGAGCGCCTCGCGCAGAGCCTGCTCGTCCACCAGCCCGCCGCGGGCGCAGTTGACGATCATCACCCCCTTCTTCGTGCGGGCCAGGGCCTCGCGGGAGAGGATGTTGCGGGTCTTTTCGGTCAGTGGCGTGTGCAGGGTGATGATGTCGGCGCGCGCGAGCAGGTCATCGATCTCGACCTTCTCCACGCCGATCTCCACCGCCCGCTCGGGTGAGAGGAAGGGGTCGAAGGCGATCACCTTCATCTTCAGTCCGTTGGCGCGGTCGGCGACGATCGAGCCGATGTTGCCCGCGCCGATCAGGCCGAGCGTCTTGGCGTAGAGCTCCATGCCCATGAAGCGGTTCTTTTCCCACTTGCCGGCCTGGGTGGAGGCGTCGGCGGCCGGGAGCTGGCGCGCGAGGGCGAACATCATGGCGATGGCGTGCTCGGCGGTGGTGATGGAATTCCCGAAGGGGGTGTTCATCACCACCACGCCGGCGGCGGTGGCGGAGGGGATGTCGATGTTGTCCACGCCGATGCCGGCGCGGCCGATAACCTTGAGGTTTTTCGCGGCGGCGATGACCGCCTTGTCGGCCTTAGTGGCGGACCGGACGGCGAGGCCGTCGTAGTCGCCGATGATGGCGAGGAGCTCGTCCTTCTTGAGGCCGGTCTTCACGTCGGCGGCGACGCCGCGCTGGCGGAAGATCTCGACCGCGGCGGGCGAGAGGGAGTCGGCGATGAGCACGCGGGGCATGGGGTCTCCTGGGGAGGGGCCCGCGCAGTTTTGGGGAGGGTCGAGAAGTAGCGGTGGGCTTACACGGCGGGCGCATCACCCAGCCCCGCCCCCTCCACCGCTTCGCGGTCCCCCTTCCCCGCTGCGCGGGTGAGGATTAGGCGGGGGTGAATTCGGCGGCGAGCGAGGCGAAGGCCCAGTCGAGCCACGGCGTGAGGGCGACAAGGTCGTCCGTCTCCACCGTGGCGCCGCACCAGATCCGCAGGCCGGGAGGCGCGTCGCGGTATCCGCCGATGTCGAGGGCGGCGCCCTCCTTCTCCAGCAGGCTCGCCAGACGCTTGGCGAAATCCGCCTGACCTTCGGGCGGCAGGGCGGCCACGCGGGGGTCGACGACCTTGAGGCAGACCGAGGTGTTCGAGCGGGTTGCGGGATCGCGGGCGAGGAAGTCGACCCAGGTTGTCCGGGCGACCCACTCGTCGAGGACCGTCAGGTTGGCGTCGGCGCGGCGCTTGAGCTCGGGCAGACCGCCGATGGACTGCGCCCATTTCAGGGCGTCGAGGTAGTCCTCCACGCAAAGCATGGAGGGGGTGTTGATGGTCGCCCCCTCGAAGATCTCCCTGTTCAGCTTTCCGCCCTTGGTCATGCGGAAGAGCTTGGGCAGCGGCCAGGCGGGCTTGTGTGATTCCGCCCGCGCCACCGCGCGGGGTGAAAGAATCAGGACGCCATGGGCGCCCTCGCCCCCCAGCGCCTTCTGCCAGGAGAAGGTGACCACATCGAGCTTGGGCCAGTCGAGGTCCTGGGCAAAGGCGGCGCTGGTGGCGTCGCAGATGGTCAGACCCTCGCGGTCGGCTGCGATGAAGTCGGCGTTTGGCGCACGTACGCCCGAGGTCGTGCCGTTCCAGGTGAACACGAGGTCGGCGTCGGGACGCACGCGCGAGAGATCGGGCAGCTCGCCATACGGGGCGTCGAGCACCTCCGCCGGCAGCTTGAGCTGGTTGACCACGTCGGTGACCCAGTCCTTGCCGAAGGACTCAAATGCCAGCAGCTGCACCGGCCGCGGGCCGAGCAGCGACCACAGGGCCATCTCCACCGCGCCCGTGTCGGAGCCGGGGACGATGCCGACCAGATAGTCGGCAGGCACGCCGAGGACCTCGCGGGTCTGGTCGATCGCCGCCTGCAGCCGCGCTTTGCCGACCTTCGAGCGGTGCGAGCGCCCAAGGACAGCGGAACGTAGGTTTTCGGGGGTCCATCCGGGGCGCTTGGCGCAGGGGCCGGATGAAAAGTTGGCGCACGCCGGGCGCATCGCCGGCCGAGCTGGGGTAGTCATATCGATGTCTCCCATCCTCACAGATGAGTCGCGCCCCGTTGGGAGGGCGTGGCCCGCGGGTCAAAAGCCTGGGTTCGCCGTCGCTGGCAAGTGAAATATTTTTGCAGTTGCGAAAGGACGAGGGGCGAGGGTTTGGATGTGGCTTCCCCCTCCGTCTCGTCCCGCTGCGCGGGACGATCCACCTCCCCCATGAAGGTGGAGGAGAGCGCGTTGGCGAGCCCCTTACCGCTCTCCCCCCAAGCGCGAAGCGCGCAGTGGGGGAGGCGGCCGCGACGAAGTCGCGGACGGAGGGGGAAAGCCGCTCAGAACCCCGCGCCGATCCTCCCGAGCCGCGATCGCAACTGACGCAGCCGCTTGTCCAGCTCCGCCATGGTGCGGTTGAGGGCGCCTTCGTCGTCGCGCCAGACTTGGACCACGCGGGCCCACGCCAGGGTCATGCCGGCCACGCGGGGCGCCGTGGCCGGCACGCCGGCCGCCTCCAGGATGGCGCGGGCGGTGGCGGGGAAGTGGGCCGCCGCTACGAGACGGGGGGCCTCGCGCGAGAGAGCAACGAGAGCCGGCCGGTGCGGCTCCATCGCCTCGATGCGGGCCATGGCAGCGTCGAACAGGCGGTCGTGGGGATCTTCCTCGGACGGGGTGGCGGCGGTGCGCAGGGCCGCCCGGTCCAGCATCTCGGAGATGCGCCAGAGGATGGCCGCCTTGCCGCGCGCCTCGCCATAGAGGTCCACCAGCTCGACGCCGGCCCGCTCGGCGACGTCGCGCAGTGAGATCTCGCTCCAAGGCCGCTCGCGCGCGAGATCGAGCAGGGCTGTGGCCGCCGGATCGAAGTCCTCTCTCGGCGCAGCAGGCTCGTTCACCCCTCGCCTCCCAGCTCGCGCGAGCGCCGGGCCGCGGCCAAAACCGCGCGTTCCACCAGCGCCTGCAGATCGCCCTCGCCGATAAGAACCCGCAGCGCCGCCTCGGTGGTTCCTGCAGGTGACGTGACCTGGCGGCGAAGGACCGTGGCGTCCTCTCCGGTCGTCCGCATCAGGGCCGCCGCTCCCGTCACCGCGGCGCGGGACAGGGCGCGGGAAATTTCCGGCGCGAGCCCTGCGCTCACGCCCGCAGCTTCAAGCGCCTCCACCAGGGCGTAGACATACGCGGGAGCGGAACCCGAGGCGGCCGTGGCCGCATGGATCTGCGTCTCCTCGTCGAGGTCCGCCACGACGCCCAGCGGAGCGAACAGGGCGCGCGCGCGCGCACGAGCGGCCGGATCGGCCGACCAGACGCTGGCCGCGCCCTCGCCGACTGCCGCGGCGGTGGTGGGCATGACCCGCACGACTGGCCGGCCGGGAATTACCTGCGCGATGTCGGCGGCCTTCACGCCCGCCATGATCGAGATCACGACTGCGTCGGAGGCCAGATGGGGGACGAGGTCGGAGACGATGTTCCGCCAGACCTGCGGCTTGACGCCCAGGACGACGGTGCGCGCCGCGGCCAATCCCTCGTCCGGCCCGTTGAGGACCGCGCCCGCCGCGGCGGCCGTGCGCGCGGCCTCGCCCGGAGACGGATCTCGAATCAGCAGATCCTTGGCGGACATGGCGGCCGCGCGCCGCCAGCCCGCGATCAGGGCGCCGCCCATGTGGCCGGCCCCTACGAGGAGGATCGGCGTCTCACCCCCGCCCATTTTGAGACGTCCCGGCCGCGCCGTCAGGCCTGGCCGGCGGTCTCGAACATGCAGGCGGTCATCGCCTCCTCAGGCGTCTTTCCGCCGCTGATGAGGAAGTCGAAGGCCGGATAGAAGCGGTCGGCCGCCTCCACCGCCGCGTCGACCATGGAAGCGACCTGAGCCGTGCTCGGCCGGTCGCCGTCGGGCAGGGCCATGGCGTGGCGGAACACCACCTCGCCTTCCTCGGCCCAGATCTCGAAGTGTCCCAACCAGACGCGCTGATTGATCAGATTCACCAGGGCGAAAGCCGCCTCGCGCCGCACCGAGCCGGCGCGCATGTCGATCGACAGACACAGTTGCAGGCAATCCGCCTCGGGGCGCCAGGCAAACCAGAGCTCGTAGTCCTTCCAGTCGCCGGTCAGGGCGAAGGCAAGGTCCCCGTCCTCGGTACGCTCGAAGTTCAGATTCTCTGACACCAGGACGCGCTCGACGATATCGAGCGGATCGAGCGCGAGGAGGCCGTCGTCTTCTTCGGGGCGCAGACTATCCATGGACACCTCTCAAATTCTCCATCCACCCGCGCACGGCGCCAGAAAGGCGCCCTCGCGGGCGATCATCGCGCGACGACGATTCAATCCGCCGTAGCGCCCTTGAGCGCCGCGATCTCGGCGCGCAGCGAGGCCACTTCCGCCTTGAGGGCCTCGAACTCCTCCCGCCGAATCAGATCGAGATCGGCGGCCCACTTGTCCGACTGGGCCCGTAAGGCGTTCCTCGCCTCCTCGCCTGCCGCCTGGGCTATGCCCATGGCCGCCTGGGCCATCTTCGCCATCTCGTCCAAGAACGGATTCTGAGTCTGCATGACCCGACCTTGTAGCCCATACACCCGGGCAAGGCGAACCGCCCCATCCTGACCCAAGGGCGATCACTCAGCCGCTACACCGCGTCGTGCAATTTGGGTAGAGGAACGGACATGGCCCTGCCGTTTCCAGACATTCCGCCGCAGCTCGTGGAAATACCGCGAATCAAGCTTGGCGGGCTGGCCCTGGGTCCGTTTTCGATCCGGTGGTACGCGCTGGCCTATATCGCTGGAATCCTGCTGGGCTGGCGCTACGCCGTCGGCATCGTACGGAACGCCAGGATCTGGAAAGGCGCGCGCCCTGCCGCCACCGCTCTTCAGATCGATGATCTCATCCTCTGGATAACCCTGGGCATCATACTGGGCGGCCGGATCGGCTACATCCTGTTCTACATGTTGCCGCTGGCCTCGGGACGCGAGACCCTGGCTGCCGATCCGCTGGAAGCGGTGAAGCTGTGGCATGGCGGCATGAGCTTCCATGGGGGCGCCATCGGCGTTTGCCTCGCGCTGATCTTCTTCGCCCGCGCGCAGAAGCTGAACCTTCTCAGCCTGGCCGACACCTGCGCTCCGGCCGTGCCGATCGGGCTCGGCTTTGGGCGGATCGCCAACTTCATCAACGGGGAACTCTGGGGCCGCGTGACCAACGTTCCCTGGGGTATGGTCTTCTGCGGCAAGCATATCCCGACGGATGAATACGGGAACTGTGTGGCCGGACTGCAACCACGCCATCCGAGCCAACTCTACGAGGCCTTCCTGGAGGGGCTGGTCCTGTTCCTGATCCTGCGGCTGGCGACGCACTGGTGGGGTTGGTTGCGGCGCCCTGGCGCGATCACCGGCCTCTTCCTCGCCTGCTATGGCGTGTTCCGCATTGCTCTGGAGCGGGTGCGCATGCCTGACGCCGGACTGCGCGACCTGCCGTACGGCCTGACGGTCGGAACCCTGTTGTCGGTCCCGATGGTGATCATCGGCGTGGCGATGATCTGGCGGGCGATGCGGCGGCCTCCCGCGCCGGTGATCCCTTCGGCGGCCGGCGGCTCGAACATCGGAAGTCCCGACCTCCATGAGCCTGCGTGAGCGGATCGCCGGCGAGATCCGCCGGTCCGGTCCCCTCACCATCGAGCGCTACATGGACCTCTGCCTGAACGATCCGGAAGCCGGCTATTACGCGACGCGCCCGCGCCTGGGCGAGTCGGGCGATTTCATCACCGCCCCTCACGTCTCGCAGATGTTCGGCGAGCTGATCGGCCTCTGGGCGGCGGAGACCTGGGCCGCGCTGGGCGCGCCGGACAGGATCATCCTGGCGGAGATGGGTCCAGGCGATGGGACGATGATGAGCGATGTCCTGCGCGCAGCGCGCGCCGTTCCATCCTTCTTGGCCGCCGCCGATGTCTGGCTGACGGAGACGAGCACGCCGCTGCGGGGGGCGCAACGCGAGCGCCTGGGCGACTCCGTCCGATGGGTCACGCGCCTGGGCGACCTGCCCGGAGATGCGCCGGTGATCCTCTTGGCCAACGAGGTGCTTGACTGTCTGCCGATCCGCCAGGCCGTGCGGGTTGGCGGCGCCTGGCGCGAGCGCCGCATCGGCCTCGACGGCGGCGCCGCCCTGACCTTCGCTGCGGCGGAGCCTCGAGAGCCGCCTGGCGCGCCGGCAGAAGCGGCCGACGGGGCGGTGTTCGAGTGGTCGCCAGCGGTCGAAGCGCTCGGGTGGGAGGTCGGGGAGCTCGTGACACGGGCCGGAGGCGCCGCCCTCTTCATTGACTATGGCCGCGACGCTCCTGAGACCGCCGACACCCTGCAGGCCCTGCTGGGGCACCAGAAGCGTCCGCCCCTGGCCGAGCCGGGCGAGGCGGACCTGACCGCCCATGCGGACTTTCCGGCCTTTCTCGCCGGCGCGAGGGCCGCCGGGGCCGCGGTCAGTCGGATCACGCCCCAGGGCGAGTTCCTGCGCCGGCTGGGCGTTGAGGTGCGCGCCGACGCCCTGGCGCGCGCGCGTCCGGATCGGGCGGACGTGATCGTCCGGCAGCTCCGCCGCCTGGTCTCCGCCGAGGGTATGGGCCTGTTGTTCAAAGTCGCGGCTGTCACCTCGCCCAGCCTCGTCCCGCCCGCACTGGAAATGGCATGACCCCGCCGCTCCTCACCTCTTCGCTTCTGGGACGCGTGGCGGGCGTGCGGCACGGTTTCTTCACCCGCCGGGGCGGCGTCTCCCAAGGGGTGTACGCCGGACTCAATGTCGGTGTCGGGTCGCGGGACGATCCCACCGCGGTGGCGGAGAACCGCCGCCTGGCCGCAACGGCTTTCGGCGATCCCGCCCCGCCCCTGACCACCGTCTATCAAGTCCACTCCGCGCGTGTCGTGACCGCCGACGGCCCCTGGAACGGGACGCCGCCCCAGGCCGACGCCATGGTGACCGTGCGGTCGGGACTGATGCTTGGCGCCCTTGCCGCGGATTGCGCGCCGGTGCTGATCGCCGACGGCGACGGGCGTGTCGCCGCCGCTGTCCATGCGGGCTGGCGAGGCGCTCTCAGCGGAGTGGTCGAGGCCGCCGTGGAGGCCATGACCGGCGCGGGCGCACGGCGCGAGCGCCTGGTTGCGGCGGTGGGCCCCTGCATCGGTCCGGCGTCCTACGAAGTGGGGCTGGAGTTCCTCGAGGCCTTCTTCGCCGCCAGCCCGGACAACGTCCGCTTCTTCAGCCCTAGCGCCACGCCCGACAAGCGCCAGTTCGACCTGCCCGGGTTCGTGCTGTCGCGCCTGGCGGCGGCAGGCGTCGCCCACGCCGAATGGATCGGCCGCGACACCTGCGCCGAGGCGGACGACTTCTTCTCCAACCGCCGCGCGCTCCATCGCGGGGAGCCCGACTACGGCCGCCTGCTCAGCGCCATCATGCTGGAGTAGGGACGGAGGTTTCCGAGTCGGGAACAGGCGTTGGGGGACGCGCCCCGCAACAACGGTCCTTCAGCGGCGTTGCCGTTGGATGCCGATTTCCCGGGAGACTGCGCAAGAGGCCGGACTGGCGATCAAGTTCGCCGCCGTGGGCCTGGTGGGACTCGCCGTCGACGCCATCCTGCTCAAGGCCGGACTGGCCCTCCACCTCGGCGCGGCCTGGGCGCGGCTGATCTCCCTCACCCTGGCGATGCAGGTGACCTTCGCAATCAACCGCACGCATGTATTCCGCGGCTGCGAGCACGAAGGACTGCTGCGCCAATGGTGCGCCTACATGGCGACCAATGGCTTTGGAAATTTCTGCAACTACTGGATCTTCGTCACCCTCAGTTCGCTGCATGGTCGATGGGTGAGCGAGCCTTTCGTCGCCCTGCCCATCTCTGCCTGCGCCGCCTACCTCATCAACTATGCAGGCGTGCGGCTGGTGGTCTTCGGCCGCTCCCGTCTCAAGCCCCGGTCCGCCGCCGGGGTCTTCCCGCAACCGCCGCTGCCGGAGAGCAAATCCGCGCCCTGACCGTTCAGCCCGATGTGCCGTGGCCGGGTTCGACCTTCACGGTGATTTCCTCGCCGGTGAAGGCCTTGGCCTGCCACGGCTGGCCGAGGCCGACCTTGGGGATGGGCGTGCAGTAGCTGGCGCCAAAAGCGAAGGGGTGCGACTGGTGGAAGCAGAGCTGACCGCTCTTCACCTGCCAGTGGCCGCTCGACGCGTCGTGCTTGCGGCCCTCGCCGGTGTAGGTGCCGTCGGACTTCAGCCAGATCCTGGCCTGCCGGCCGTCGGGATAGGTCTCGACGATGGTGTTGCCGAATGCTCCGCTCACGGCCGAAGTCCCCGCGGCGACATGCTTTTCCTGGGCGATGGCAAACCCGCCCGCGCCGCAAGCGAAGATCGCAGCGGCCAGGACATTGATGGAACGCACGTATTCTCCTTCACGTCGTTTGGGTCCCTTGGGGGCGGTAACGCTCCAACTCGCGATCCGGCGCCGCGGCCTTGCTCCAGCGGCCCGCGCTGCTAAAGGCACGCTCGGCGACGCAAGCCTCCGTGGGGCGCGCCCCGAATGACGAGGGGAAGACCTTCATGAAGCTGCTGGCCGGCAATTCGAACCGTCACCTCGCCGAGGCCATCGCCCAGTCGCTCGATATTCCCCTCACGCGGGCGCAGGTGAAGCGCTACGCCGACAATGAGGCGTGGGTGGTGATCGAGGAGAACGTCCGCGGCGAGGATGTCTTCGTCCTCCAGTCCACGAGCTATCCCGCCAACGACAACCTGATGGAGCTGCTGATCTGCATCGACGCGCTCAAGCGCGCGTCGGCCAGGCGGGTCACAGCCGTGACGCCCTATTTCGGCTATGCGCGACAAGACCGGAAGGTGGGCGGACGCACGCCCATCTCCGCCAAGCTGGTGGCCAATCTGATCACCCGCGCCGGCGCCGACCGGGTGCTGACGATGGACCTGCACTCGGGCCAGATCCAAGGTTTCTTCGATATCCCCACCGACAATCTCCAGGCCGCGCCCCTGATGGCCGCGGACATCCAGCAGCAGTACGGACGGAATCCGGATGTCCTGATCGTCTCGCCGGACGTGGGCGGGGTGGTCCGCGCCCTCGCCCTGGCCAGCCGCCTCAACGCCGGCCTCGCCATCGTCGACAAGCGCCGCCAGGGCCCCGGCAAATCCGAAGTGGCGAACATCATCGGCGACGTCGACGGCCGGCGGCTGATCATGTTCGACGACATCACCGATTCGGCCACCACCCTGTGCAGCGCCGCCCAATCGCTCATGGATGCGGGCGCGGCCGAGGTTTCGGCTTACGTCACCCATGGCGTCCTCTCCGGGGCAGCGGTCGAGCGGGTGGAGGCGTCTGTCCTCAAGGAACTGGTGACCACCGATTCGATCGACCACAACGGGCGCCTGCGCGGCGCGAACAAGATCCGCCAGGTCACCTGCGCCGACCTGATCGGCGAGGCGATTCGACGCATCGCTAACGAAGAGTCGGTCTCGAAACTCTTCGACTAGGGTTCGATTCTGGATCATCCTTGCAACGCCGGGGAAAAACCAACGTGGCGGGGCGTCCCGGGGAACGGACTGTCACAATCTCGCCCGAAGAGCGCGCGATTCGCGCGGTGTTCCTTTAGTGCAACTCTTCAGCAAGACACGGCAGGTTCGTGATGCGTCTGTTCACTCCCGCCCGCGCCCTGGCACTCGTGGCCGTGACAGTCATGGCTGTCGGCGCCCCGGCGCTTCCCGCCCTGGCCAAACGCAAGCCCGTCGCCGAAGCTCCGCCGCCGCCCCCGCCGCCGCCGCCGGCAGGCCCGGTCGGCCTTCCCGACCGGCTGATCTCTGACGCAGCGGGCTTCGAGGGCTACATGCTGCGGGTGGGCGCCACTTCGCCCGGCTTCACCAGCGCCGAGACGGTATCGGCGGCGCTGAAGAACGGTGCGGCGTATGAGCCCAAGGCGTTCATCCGTGGCGCCATCGCCTATGGCGCCATCGCGGCCCTGAAGGACCCGAACTTCGTCGCCTCCCTGCGGGCCGCCGGCAACTCGCCCGACAACCGCCGCCAGATGGTGGCCGACATCATCTCCAACCCGATCTATGTCTTCCAGTTCAAGGGATCCGACCAGGCCGCCGGCCTGGCTCGCGCGGCGCTGGGCGAAACGGCTCTGCGCCTGACCCAGACCGGACGCCTGATCCGCCAGGCCGCCTATGACGTGCAGCATCAGAGCTGGTCGAAGGTGCAGGTCGTCGATCTTCCGGGCCGCCTGGCCGCCGTCGAGGCGGAATCGGCCAACGGCATCGCGCCCGCCGCGGACGAGGTTCCGGTGCTCCAGAAGGCGGCCACGGGCGCGGAGCCCCTGCCGATCACGGCACAGCCCCTCGCACCCCCCTATGCGCCCCTGGTGGCGAGGGCCCTGCAAGTCGCCGCCATCGCCGCCCTCGGCGAGGCGACGGACAACGCCTACGACCAGATCGCCAGCATGAGCAACGACATGGAGACCGAGCTGTGTCTCGAGCGAGCCAAGCGCGACCTCTACCAGTGCCTGGCGGTGTCGAAACCGAACTACGAGGACATCTTCTGCATGGGCCGGCACGAAATGCTGCAGCCCTCGGAGTGCGTGGCTTCCGGAGCGGGGGTCGACCTGCCGGCCGAACCCGCGCCGCCGCCGGCGCCGGCTCCGACGCGGGTCGCGAACCGTTCGAGCCACCACCACACGACCAGTGCGCATCACACCACCCATCACGGTTCACCGACCTGAGGTGATTCGCGACGCCGCCGCCGTTGCGCGGCGGCGGCGTCGCATGTAAAGAGAGCGCCCTCTTTCCGGGGCCCGCCCGAGATCGCTCGGCAGGCCGCAGACCCCGGTCGCCCGGCGCACACGCCCGGCGGCCGTTTTATGTTTTTGAAGGCAAGGCGATGGCCGAGATCGTTCTCAACGTCCAGGTTCGCGAAGGCGCAGGCACCGGCAGGGCGCGCGCTGCGCGCAATGCAGGGATGGTCCCAGGGGTCCTCTATGGCGCGGGCCGCGACCCCGTCGCCATTTCCGTCAAGGCGCCGGAATTCCGTAAGGCCCTGCACACCGGCAAGCTGCTCGGCCACCTCGTGACCCTCCGCTACGGCGGAGAAGAGCAGCCGGTCATCGCCAAGGACGTGCAATTCCATCCCGTCACCGATGAGCCGGTCCACTTCGACCTGTTCCGCGTCGACGCCCACGCTTCGGTCCGCATCGCCGTGCCGGTGCACTTCCGCAACCAGGACGCTTCGCCGGGCCTCAAGCGGGGCGGCGCTCTCAATATCGACCTGCACGAGATCGAAGTGCTCGCCCCGGCGGATGCAATCCCCGAGGAGATCGTGGTCGACCTGACGGGTCTCGAGATCGGCGATTCCGTCCGCGCGGCCGATCTGAAGCTGCCCGAGCGCGTGGAGCTCACGGCGCACCACCGGGACGCCACGGTGGCCTCGATCGCCGCGTCCAAGGCCATGGCTTCCGAGGAAGCTTCGACCGAAGAGGCGGCCGACTGATCCTCCTCGCTCCGCCCTGAGAGCCTGATGCGTTTGCACGGAACAGATGCGAGCGTTGAATCAGGCTCTACACTTTTGAATCTAGAGCAAATCATCCCCGTTCAGACGACTCCGTCTGAACGGGGTTTGCTCTAGGAAAGGGCGCGAGGCCGCCCCATGCTGATCCTGGCGGGACTGGGCAATCCCGGGCCCAAATACGAAAAGAACCGGCACAATCTCGGCTTCATGGCGGTGGACGCCTGCGCCGAACGCTGGCGCTTCGGCGCCGAACGCAGGAAATTCTCCAGTCTTGTGCGGGAGGGGGAAATCCCCACTTCCGGAGGACCGGAGCGCGCCCTGATCCTCAAACCCCAGACCTTCTACAACGACAGCGGCGCCGCGGTGGGAGAGGCCCTGCGCTTCCACAAGCTCGACCCCTCGCGTCTGGTGGTGTTCTACGACGAGATCGACCTCGCGCCGGGGCGCTTCCGGATGAAGACCGGCGGCGGGGCGGCGGGCAACAACGGCATCCGTTCCATCACCGCACACATCGGAGCGGAGTTCAGGCGTGCGCGCCTTGGGACCGGCCATCCCGGTCACAAGGATCGGGTGATGGGTCACGTGCTGTCGGATTTCCACAAGGTCGACTTGCCGTGGGTGAAAGCCCTCACCGAAGCCTGCGCCGAGGCGCTGCCTTTGCTCGCGGCCGGGGAAGACGAGCGCTACCAGGCCGAGGTGATGCGCCTGGCGCCGGCGGAGAAACTTGACCCTCGCGCCGCAGCGCGGGGGATGGACTCTTAGATGATCCCCGTTTTCGGACTTTCGCTGCTGTTCTCCATCGCCCTGTGCGTGCACGTCGTGCGCACGCGCCAGGAGATGTACTGGCTGCTGATCATCCTGATGCTGCAGCCCCTTGGCGGCATCGTCTATCTCGTGGCCATCGTGCTGCCCGGCGTGTTCGGGAGCACGACGGCGAAGCGCGCCAGCGCCGCCGCGCGCGCGCAGCTGGACCCCGGGCGCGATTATCGGGAGGCGGCGGCGGACCTCTCCCAGGCGCCCACGGTCCACAATCAGATGCGCCTGGCCAAGGCAGCGGCCGCCCTCGGACGGCACGAGGAGGCCGAACGCCTCTACGCCCAGGCCGCCCAGGGCATTCACGCCGAGGACCCCGTACTGCTGCTTGGCCGCGCCCAGGCCTTGAACGAGATGCGTCGCCACGACGAGGCGCTGAGCGTGCTGGACCGACTCGAAAAGGACGCGGACGGCGGACGCACGCCACAGGCGACCCTCGCCTACGCCCGCGCCTACGAGGGACTAGGGCGCCAAACCGAGGCCGAGGCGGCCTATCGCTGGGCGGTGGAGCGACTCCCGGGGCTGGAGGCCATGGCGCGGTTCGCCGCCTTCCTCGCCCGCACCGGCCGCGGAGCCCAGGCGCGGGACCTGATCGCGGAGATGGACCGCCACATCGACCGCGCCGCGCCCCAGTTCCGCCGGGAGTACCGCGGCTGGCGCGAGCTCGCCGCCCGCGCCCTGGCGTGACGGCATTCGCGCGCCGGCCCCGCCTGTGTTAGAGCGCGTTCCGCAAAAGTGGGGACTGGTTTTGCGACTAGAACGCGCTCAAATTTTTGAATCTAGAGCACGTTTATCCCATTCAGGCGGTTCCGCCTGAACGGGACGTGCTCTAAGCCGCCCGCTTTTCCCGCCCAAGAAAGATACTGACCCTTCCATGGCTCTGAAGGTCGCCATCGTCGGCCTGCCCAACGTGGGCAAGTCCACACTGTTCAACGCGCTCACCCAGACCGCGGCGGCGCAGGCCGCCAACTATCCGTTCTGCACGATCGAGCCGAACGTCGGAGAGGTCGCCGTTCCCGAGCCGCGGCTCGACTCCCTGGCGCAGATCGCCAAGTCCAAGGAGATCATTCCCGCGAGGATCACCTTCGTCGACGTGGCGGGGCTCGTCCGCGGCGCCGCCCAGGGCGAGGGCCTGGGCAACCAGTTCCTCGCCAACATCCGCGACTGCGACGCCGTCGCCTTTGTGGCCCGATGCTTCGAGGACGGGGACGTCACCCACGTCGAGGGACGTGTCGATCCCCTGGACGACCTCGACATCATCGAAACCGAGCTGATGATCGCGGACCTCGAGAGCCTCGAGCGGCGCCTGCCGGCCCTGGAGAAGCGGGCCAAGGGCGCCGACAAAGAGGCGCAGACAATCATGAAGTTGGCGCAGCTGGCCCTGGATCCCTTGAAAGCCGGCCGGCCAGCCCGTGCGGCCAATGTCCCGGCCGACGACGCCAGGGCGTGGCGCATGCTGCAGCTGCTGACCACCAAGCCTGCGCTCTACGTGTGCAATGTCGACGAGGCCTCGGCCGCCACAGGTAACGCCCTGTCCGAACGGGTCGCCCAGCGCGCGACTCAGGATGGCGCGAAGTCGGTCGTGATCTCGGCCAAGATCGAGAGCGAGATCGCCATGCTCGATCCGGACGAGCGTGCGGAGTTCCTGGAGACGCTCGGCCTCGCCGAGCCGGGGCTGAACCGCCTGATCCGCGAGGCCTACGCCCTGCTGGGGCTTCGCACCTATTTCACGGCAGGCCCCAAGGAGGCGCGGGCCTGGACCATCCCGGCCGGCGCCACCGGGCCACAGGCAGCGGGCGTCATCCATACCGACTTCGAGAAGGGCTTCATCCGCGCCGAAACGATAGCGTACGATGACTATGTCCGCTTCGGCGGAGAGTCAGGCGCGCGGGAAGCTGGCAAGCTGCGCGCGGAGGGGCGCGATTATGTCGTGCAGGATGGCGACGTGATGAACTTCCGCTTCAACGTCTGAGGCGGGCGGGAGGGCAGGAGAATGGGCGACACGGTCAGGATCCGCAGCACCGCGCAGGACGGCTTCGAGTTCGCGGCCTATCACGCTGCGCCCGTGGGCGAGCGCAACGGCGGAGTGATCGTGCTGCAGGAGATCTTCGGCATCGACGAACACATGCGGCGCGATGTCGATCGCTGGGCCTCCCTGGGCTACGAGGCCATTGCGCCTTCGCTTTTCGACCGTCGCCAGCCGGGTTTCGTCGCCCATCATGACCAGGCGGGGATGACCGCGGGCATAGGTCACGCCATGGGATCGCCGATCGATCAGGTGCTCGCTGACATCGCCGCGGTGCGTGATCATCTCGCCCCGGCAGGCAAGGTGTTCGTCGTGGGCTACTGCTACGGCGGCTCGCTCGCCTGGATCGCAGCCGGACGCCTCGACGGCCTGTCGGGAGCGTCGAGCTATTACGGCAGCCTGGTGCAGGGCAATGCGACCCTGAAGCCGCGCTGTCCCACCATCATCCACCTGGGCCGCCTGGACAACATCCCCGCCGACGCGGTGAAGGCGGCCGTGCAGGCCGCCAATCCCGAGACGCCGGTCTACATCTACGAAGGCGCCGGGCACGGCTTCAACAACGAGGATCCAGGGCGTCACGCGCCGGAGGCGGCGGAACTTGCGCGCCAGCGGACCCTTGCCCTCTTCTCCTGAGGTCGTGACCATGGGTGACACGGTGCGTTTGACCAGTCCCGCCGACGGCTTCACCTTCGACGCCTATCGCGCCCCGACCACCGATGCGCGGCGCGGCGGCGTGATCGTGATCCAGGAGATCTTCGGCGTCACCGACCACATACGGGAGGTCGCGGACGCCTTCGCCGCCGACGGTTACGAGGCTCTCGCTCCCGCGCTGTTCGAGCGTCGCGCCCGTGGATTCGAAGGGGGCTATGACGCCGGGGGCGTGACGAGAGGACGAGAACTCTCTGAGGCGACACCCTGGGACGAAGTGGCTGCCGACCTGCAGGCCTGCGTCGCCGCCCTTGCTCCGCCAGTCTTCGCGGTCGGTTTCTGTTGGGGCGGCTCGGCAGCCTGGCTCGCGGCCTGCCGTTGCGAGGGCCTATCCGCCATCTCCTCATATTACGGAAGGCGCATCCCCGAGCTTCTGGGCGAAACGCCTCGTTGTCCGATCATCCTCCACTTCGGGCGCGATGACGGCAGCATCCCGCTCTCAGTGGTGGATACGATCGCGACGGCCTATCCGGACATTCCTGTCTACCTCTACGAGGCCGGCCACGGCTTCGCCTCGGATCGGCGCAGCGACTACCGACCCGACGCGGCGCGCCTCGCGAACCTCCGCACCCTTCAGCTCTTCGCCCTCAACGGCGGCGGCCGGAGCGAGATCTAGGGTCCCTTCCGCGACCTGTCCTCCGAAGCCCATCGGGCGAAGGAGGAAGCGGGAGGATTGAACCTTTCGCCCAAAAGCAGACATTGACGCCGCACCGGGAAGGTTCGCGAATGGCGGGCGGATACGATGCGGCGAAGGATTTCCGCAGGGCCCCCGCTCTGCGCGTCGTCGTGGACGAACCCAGCCTTGTCGGACGCGTCGCGAAGGGAGACGAGCGGGCGTTCGATGAGCTCTACCGCCTCTATCTGCCAAGGCTCCGGCGTTTCCTCGGGGCCATGCTCTCGAGCCCGCCCCTGGTCGAGGAGGTGCTCGACGACACCATGTTCGTCGTCTGGACGCGCTCGGCGAGCTACGACGGCGCAAGCAAGGTCTCGACCTGGATCTTCTCCATCGCTTACCGCACAGCGCTCAGCGCCCTGCGCCGGCGCCGCGAGCCCCAAAGCGACGATCAACAGGACGAGCGGCCCAGTCCCGATCCGGGGCCTGAGGAACAGCTCGCAGGAAAGCACGTCCGCCGGGCCCTCGTGCGCGCCATGGACCGGCTGTCCCCCGACCACCGGGCGGTCGTCGACCTCACCTATTTCCACGAGCTCGATTACCGTGAGATCGCCCAGATCATGGGTTGCCCTGTGGAGACAGTGAAGACGCGAATGCACTATGCGCGGCGGCGCCTGCGCGGCGTCCTGTCCGGCCGCCTGGCCGACTGGCTGTGAGGCCCTCGATGCGCTGGCGCGCCTCACTGGGCGACGATCATCGGCAGACGCAGGCGCTGCTGCCCTGGTATGTGACCGGCCAACTCAGCGCAGAGGAAATTCAACAGGTCGAAGCCCACCTCGAAGCCTGCGGCGTCTGTCGGGCGGAACTGGCGGGAGAGCGCCGCCTGCGCCAGGCGATCGCATCTGCGCCAATGGAAGGAGGCCGGACTCGGGCGCCGCCCCGCAGGCGCATGATCCTGGCCGCCGGCGCGTTCGGGGCTCTCGGCGCGATCGCCGCAAGCCTGGCGGCCGTATCAGTGGCGAACCTTCCGCCGACACACGCGCCCACGAGCCGAGACGTCTACCGAACCCTGGGCGATCCGCCATCCCCCGGCGCAGGTCAGTTGGTGGTGGTCTTCGACCCCGCGTGCCCGGAGGGCCGAATGAGGGCGGCGCTGGCGAGGGCGAGGGCGCGGATCGTCGACGGACCCACGGCCACAGGGGCCTACGTCCTGCGGGTTCCGCAGGGAGGGCGGGAGGCCGCGCTTGCGGCCCTGCGCGCCTCACCTGACGTGCAGCTGGCGCAGAGTCTCGGAGGCCAGGGGTGAAACCTCTGGCCTCTGGCCTCGCCGGACTCTTTGTGGGGTTGGCCGCGGGCTCCTGCGCCTTCGCTCAGGCGAAAGCGCCTGCGCCGGGGGCCGGCGAGATCCTCGTCTTCCTGCGCATGCCCGCGCCGCACCTGCGCGCCAGTCCCGGGCCCGCCGGCGACTATGGCGACGACGACAGTGCGGCCGGCCGGCGGCGGCTGGCCGGACGCCTCGCGCGCCAGGAGGGGCTCTCGATCGTGACCGACTGGCCGATACCCCTGCTCGGCGTCGACTGCTTCGTCATGGATCTTCCGCCTTCACGTTCCGCTGACGAGGTCGCGGCGCATTTCGCCCACAGCCCGGGAGTGGCCTGGACACAGCCGATGCATCGGTTCGAAGCCAAGGGTCACCCCCAAGGGTCTTCGCCCAACGACCCGCTGTTTCCGCTACAGCCCGCGGCGCGAGAATGGCGGCTCGCGGCCCTCTACAGGATCTCCACCGGACGCGGCGTTCGCGTCGCGGTCATCGACAGCCAAATCGACGCCGCCCATCCCGACCTTGCGGGTCAGGTCGAGGTCCGGCGCGACTTCGTCCGCGGCCGTCCGGCGAAGGTAGAGGCGCACGGAACGGGGATCGCCGGCGTGATCGCCGCGCGCGAAAACAATGGGGTCGGCATCGCCGGCGTGGCGCCCGAAGCGCGCCTCATGGCCCTGCGGGCATGCTGGCAGACCGGATCCGACGCCGAATCCCTGTGCGACAGCCTTTCGTTAGCCGAGGCCCTTCATTTCGCGATCGACCACGGGGCCGAGATCATCAATCTCAGCCTGAGCGGACCTCACGACGTCCTGTTGGCGCGGCTGATCGACGTCGCCCTGGCCCACGGCGTGCAGGTGGTGGCGGCGTTCGATCCCGCCCTGCCGCATGGCGGCTTTCCCGCTTCGCATCCCGGCGTGTTCGCCGTAGCGGCGGACGGCGTGGCGGGCTCAGCTGCGCGGGTCTATACCGCACCAGGGCGTGATGTCCCCACGACGCAGCCGGGGGGCCGATGGGGCCTTGTCGATGGCAGCTCCTATGCGGCGGCGGAGGTGAGCGGCCTCCTGGCGCTTCTGAGACAGCATGACCGCGCGCGCCATGCTTCGCTGGTCCTTGTGTCCTCGTTCAGCGGCGCGATCGACGCCTGCGCCAGCGTCCTGCGCGCATCGGGCCGCGACGAAAGGGCCTGCTCATTGGAGTCCAGGCTCGCCCTCGACCACCCGTGAGACGTCGCGCCGGCGTCGGCGCGTCTTTCTTCTGGGGTTGCTCCTCATCCAGGGGGCTCTCGCCCTCGCGCTGACGCCCGTCGGAGCCTGCGCGCAGGTCGCCGCGACGCTGTCGGCGCAGACCGACGCGCGCTATCGTGGTCAGTCAGTAAGCGACGGCAGGCCGGCCTTCGATTTGGCGATCTCATATGACGCGCCTGTGGGCCTCTATGGCGGCGCGTCGGTGTCCGGCTCACCTCAGCCCGATACGGGCCTACGCCTCATCGGCCTGGAGCAGGACTTCGGCTACGCGCGACAGCTGGACTCTGGGTTCGTCATCGATTTCGGGTTCGCCGACCACCAGCATTGGCGCTACCAGGCCGGCGACAGGTACGGCTATCTGGATGTCGAGACCTATGCCGGCTTCCGCCGCGGAGGCCTGAGCGCCTACCTCTTTTACTCCCCCCACTATGACGTCAGCGGCGCGCGCGCCCTCTACGCCCAGGTCGACCTGCAGCGACCGCTCTGGGGACCATGGCGCGTGTTCGCCCATGCGGGCCTTCTCACCCCCCTGAGCGCCGAGGCGGGACCCTACTACCCAACCGGAGAACACCCCGATGGCAGCGTCGGCGTCTCCCGTTCCTTCCGCCGGGTCAAGGCGCTCCTCGCCTGGTCGGCCGCGCCCCGCCGCCCCTATTCGCCGGCCTATGGGCCCGCGGGCCAGGCAGTGATTCTGAGCGTCGCCTGGGGATTCTAGAGCGCCCTCCGCTCCGATTGCATCGGAACGGCGCTCAAGAGCCAAAGTCTACTCTAAGGCTTTGAATTTGAGGCGATTTATGTCCGGCGCCGAGATGGCTCAGCTAGGTCGATTTTCTTGGGCGATTGCGGTTCGGCGCAACTTTCTTGCGGCGGACACGCTCTTAGTTTGTTCGAAACCGCTCATATTACTCCCTTTCCGAAGCACCGTTTGAACCGACGTTTCCGTCGCAACCATTCACCCTCGGCGGTCACGTCTCCGCTGTCGCAAGGATGAAAGGCGCAATCATGCATGATTGGAAAGTCTCTGCAGTCCTCGCCGGCTCACTGGCCGCCGCGATGGTCCTGGGTCCTGGCTCGAGCGCTCACGCCTTAAATGTGGCGGTGACCAACCTGGTGTCGAATGGAGCGGTCCCGGCGGTGACGGTCGACCCCAACCTGGTCAATCCCTGGGGGATCGCATCCTCGCCCACCGGTCCGTTCTGGGTCTCGGACAACGGTACGGGCGTCAGCACTCTCTACAATGGCGCCGGCGCGAAGGTGCCCCTGACGGTGACGATTCCGGGATTTGGCGGGTCGGGGGGCTCGCCCGACGGCGTGGTCTTCAACCCGACGACCGGATTCAATGTCACCAGTATGGGCAAGACCGGCACGGCGCTGTTCCTGTTCAGCACCGAGGACGGCACCATCGCCGGCTGGTCACCTACGGTCAACGCCAACACAGCTATCAACGCGGTGAACAACCACGTGCCCGGGGCTGGCGCAGTCTATAAAGGTCTGACGCTCGACAATATCGGCTCGTCCACCTTCCTCTACGCAGCGAACTTCAGGGGGGGCGACGTCGAGGTGTACAATAGCTCGTTCGGACTCGTGAACAGCTTCACAGATACGGGCGTGGCGCCGGGCTACGCTCCGTTCAACGTCCAGACCCTCAACGGCGACCTCTATGTCTCCTTCGCCCTCCAGGACGCGGCAAAGCACGACGACGTGGCCGGCGCCGGCCACGGCTATGTCGATATATTCAGCCCCCAGGGAACCCTCCTCAAGCGGCTCGTGTCGCTCGGAGGCGAGGTGAACTCGCCGTGGGGCCTGGACATCGCGCCCGCGAGCTTCGGGAAATTTGGCGGCGATCTTCTCGTCGGTAACTTCGGCGACGGCACGATCAGCATCTTCGATCCCACCAACGGGACTTTCGAAGGCCAGCTCCTGGGAACGGACGGCAAGCCGATCGTCGAAGGCGACCTGTGGGGCCTCCGCAACGGCAATGGCGGCTCCGGCGGGAACCCCAATTTCGTCTATTTCACCGCCGGCATTGCGGACGAGGCCCAGGGCCTCTTCGGCAGCCTCTCGGCTGTGCCCGAGCCAGGAACCTGGGTGCTGATGCTCGCGGGCTTCGGCTCAGCCGGCGCAGCCCTGCGCCGGTCGCGCGCGAGCCTGCAGAAGGCCTGACGCGCACCGCCCGCCTCCCCTTTCCAACCCCGGGGGGAGGCGGGCGACGAGCTTGCGAAGATCAAAGCTCTTCGATCTGTCGCCGCAGGACCGGGTCGCCCTCGATCCGGCGCACCAGGATTGACTGGGCCACCAGGAGCCCGATGCCGGCGGCGTAGCCGGAGAAGGCGCCCCCAGGGTAGCGGCCGCCGTGGGCGGCGTCGTCGATCTGCCAGAAGACGAAGCCTGCGAGCCCCAGGAGGACGCCCACTCCGCCTAGCACCGAAATGACGCTCTGGCCGAAACCCGTGCGATAGCTGATCCAGAGATGCCGCGTGAGGGCCTGGCGCAGGATCGGCACCATCAGGGCCGCCACCAGGGACAGGGCGAGGAATATGCCCGGCAGGAGGGCGGTCCGCTCGAACTTCAGGTGGCGGCCTCCGGGAAGCAGCCGCCACGCCTGTATCACCGCAAACGCGTAGACCAGTCCAGCGACGGCCAGGATCGTGTCCTGCATGCGCCGGAAGATCCGCCAGGAACGCGTAAGCCTCATACCTCAGGTGATTTGGGGTTGCGCCCTCGCCAGGGAAGGGGCGAACAGGCGCCCGCGGCCCTGGCGGCCCTCAATGTCCTTCGAAGGCCATCAGCGATGCAACGGGTATTCCTGCGTCGCGCAGTTTTTGGGCGCCTCCGAGTTCGGGAAGGTCGATGACAAAGCCGGCGGCGCAGACCTCCGCCCCGGCGCCCCGGAGCAACTCGAGGGCGGCCATGGCCGTACCGCCCGTGGCGATGAGGTCGTCGACGAGGAAGACCCGCTCGCCCTCGACGATCGCGTCCATGTGCATCTCCATCGCGTCCGTCCCGTACTCGAGGGCGTACTCCACCGAACGGGTCTTGTGCGGCAGCTTGCCCTTCTTGCGCAGGGGAATGAAGCCGGCGCCGAGCTGATGGGCCACCGCGCCGCCGAGGATGAAGCCCCGCGCCTCGATGCCTGCGACCTTGTCGAGCTTCATCCCCGCCATGGGCTGGAGAAGCTCGTCCACAGCCCTGCGGAAGGCGCGGGCGTCAGCCAGAAGGGTGGTGATGTCGCGGAACATGATCCCGGGTTTGGGATAGTCGGGAATGGTGCGGATCGCAGCCTTTAGGTCCACGTCAGGCTCCTTGGATCTTGGCGAGCACGCGCCCGGCCACGGCCGAGAGGCGCTCGGCCATCGCTGCGTCGCGCGCTGCGGGCGCGGTGATCAGGGCGCCGTCGAGGCAGGTGTCGATCGGCGATGGTTCGCGTTCCGGCGGAAGGCTCTGCGCCAGGCGGCGGACGAGGTCGCGCGCCCTGGCCGCATTGCCGGCGAGGACGGCCTGGATGTGGGTCACCTCGACGTGGGCGAAGGCCTCGCGCCAGCAGTCATAGTCGGTGACCATGGCGACCGAGGCGTAGGGGAGCTCCGCTTCCCGCGCGAGCTTGGCCTCTGGCATGTTGGTCATACCGATCACGTCGCATCCCCAACTGCGATAGAGCGCGCTCTCGGCGTTGGTGGAGAATTGAGGTCCCTCCATGGCGAGGTAGCAGCCGCCCTCGACAACCCGCGCTCCGGCCCCCCGAGCGGCCTCCGCGGCCAGGCGCGAAAGCCGCGGGCAAACTGGCTCGGCCATCGAGACGTGGGCGGCGAAGCCTTCGCCGAAGAAGCTCTTCTCGCGCGCGAAGGTGCGGTCGATGAACTGATCGACGACCACGAAGTCGCCGGGCGAGAGCGCCTCGCGCAGGGAGCCGACAGCCGACAGGGAAATGACGTCGGTGCATCCCGCGCGCTTGAGGGCGTCGATGTTCGCGCGCGAATTGACCGCCGTAGGGGGCAGCCGGTGCCCTCGGCCGTGGCGGGGCAGGAAGACCAGCTGGACCGCCCCCAGGCGGCCGGTGAGCAACTCGTCGGAGGGCTGGCCAAACGGGCTCTCGATCCGCCGCCAGGCGGCGTCCTGCAGGCCCTCGATCTCGTAGAGGCCCGATCCTCCGATCACGCCAAGCGTCCAGCCGGCCATTCCGCACACGGTCCTATTTTGCGCTGCAGCGGCAGCCTTATCGCCGAGGCGGCGCGGCTTGGCTATGCTCGCCGAATGGGAGGCGAATATCCGGCGCATGAATGAGGCGATCGCGCGCAGCATGCGCCGCGCCGTCATCCTCTGCGCCGTGATGGCGACCGGAGGGATGGCGAAGGCGGGCGAGACTCGCTGCTGGGTCGATCACGGCGCAGTGGTCGCCCCCGCCGCGTTTGGCGATATCGCGGGGGACTTCATCATCGACCTGTCGCGGCCGACGAGCGCGCTACACGACACACGGGCCAATATGAACGGGATCACCGCCGACGAGGCGCGTGGCCGGCTCGCCCTGGCAGGCGAGCGCATCCCGGACATCCGTATGGCGGTGGTGGACCTCGACGATCAGACGCGGGCGTTCGATACGGTCATCAACGGCGTGATCGGCTGGGACGTACTCGGACGATACGCCGCGGAACTCGACCTTCGCGCCGGCCGCTGCCGGCTGAAGCTCTCCGCTGCGGGCCGGAGGGTTCACCGTCAGGGCGCCGTTCTTCCGCTGACGCAGCCCGGCGGCGCGCCCGCCGTCCCAGCGGCGGTCGCCGACGACGTCGGCGCTCAGCAGGGTCTGTTCCTGATCGACACGGGTCGGGAAGCGGTGCGGGTGGCCGGCGCGCGCCTGTCGCGCCCGCAGAGGGGCAAGGACAAGGAGGCGCCCATCCAGCTTCGGGCGGTCTCGGTCGGCGGCGCGCTTGCCGAGCAGGTTCCGGCCGCGGTCATGGATCCGGCGGCGCCGGACGTGACGGGCGCGCTTGGCCTCTCGGTATGGCGCGGCGGCGTGCTGCGGCTGGACCCTGCCCTGGGCAGGGTCCTCTTCTGGAAACCCCGCCAGGACCACTGAAGGTCCGCCGGTGGGGCAACGTCGATTCTCAGTGGCTGGTGTTGCGCCAGATCGAGCGGTAGCTCGCGTAGAGCAGGCCGGCGAAGATGACGAGGAAGATCATCACCTCGACGCCGAGCTCCTTGCGCTCGTCCATCTTCGGCTCGGAAGCCCATGTCAGGAACGCCGCGACGTCCTTGGCTTCCTCGTCCACGGTCGCCTTGGTCCCGTCGTCGAAGGTGACGCGGTTGTCGGTGAGGGGCGGAGGCATGGCGATGAAGCCGCCGACCGGCACCTTGTTGGGATCGCCCTTCCAGTTGGACGACAGGTCCCCCGGCATCCACGGGTCATAATACTTGCCCGTAGGAACCGTCAGGCCTGCCGGCGGAGCCGTGCCGTCACCGGTGACCACCGAATAGATATAGCGCGGGCCGCCTTCGCGCGCCGCCGCCAGGAGCGACATGTCAGGCGGCAGGGCTCCGCCGTTGGCCGCCCGGGCCGCAATCGGGTTGGGGAACGGGTTAGGCAAGTAGTCGGCGGTGGTTCCCGGCCGATGGATCTGCTCGCCGGTGTCCGAATCGATGTCCGGGTACTGCGCGTCCCGGGCGAGGGTCTTCACCACGGGATTGTCGTTCGGATTGGGATACTTCGGATCGTAGAACGGCGCGCCCTTATCGCCCAGATTGCGGAAGGCGACCATGCTCATGGAGTGGCAGGCCGAACAGACCTCCTTGTAGACCTTGTAGCCGCGCTGGAGCTGCTCCTGGTCATAGAAGCCGGTGGGGGAGTCGAAACTCCAGTGGACGTCCTTGAGGGGCGCCTGGGTGGTCGCCGCCAGGGCGGGCGCAGCGACGAGGACGGCGGCGCCAACCGCCGCGGCGAGGGAGAGCAGTCGCATGGTGTCCTTGACCTTCAGCCCTTGGTCTGGGGCGCCGCGGCGGCGCCGGCGGGCACCCTGGCGGGATGCGAGAGAACCGGGGTGGCGAGGCTGTCCGGCACGGGCAGCGTCTTTTCCGTGAAGCCCAG
>DASXGR010000107.1:0-47188 GCA_036488935.1 Caulobacteraceae bacterium
GACAACCCGTACCGCGATCCGGTTCCGACCCTTCAGCTGCTGCACGCGATCGTCGTGGACGAGGGCGGGGGCGAGAGCCTGTTCGCCGATGGCTTCGCACATGCCGAGGCTCTCAGGCGCGAGGAGCCCGCTGCGTTCGACTTGCTTGCGCGGACGCCCGTGCGCTTCACCTATGCCGAGTCCTCTGGTTCGCGGTGGTCGCACGCCGCGCCCTTGCTCTCCGTCGATGGGTCCGGCGCCGTCCGGACCGTCCGGCTCAATCATCGTTCGCTCGACCTCGAACCTGGCGAGGCCGCCCAGACGCAGGCCTGGTACGAGGCCTATGTTTCCTATTACCGCCGCGTTTGTTCGCCCGCCGCCATCCTCGAGCGCCGGCTCGCTCCTGGCGACATGGTCATCTTCGACAATCGACGTATCCTCCACGGGCGGCGCGCCCTGACGCGGGAGACCCCGCGCTGGCTTCGCGGCTGCTATGCGGACGTCGATGGGCTTGCCGCCACTCTCGCCAGGCTGGACCACACCGCCGATCCGGAGATCCGATGACCGTCAGTTACGTGGATGAGATCTTCCGGGCGTTCGCTGAGCGCGGCGGCGATCTCTACGGCGAGAATGTCTCCCAGCTCGACCACGCCCTGCAGTGCGCCTTCCTCGCTTCGGAAGAGGGCGCGAGCGAGCATCTAACCGCAGCGGCCCTGCTGCACGATATCGGGCACCTGTTCGAGGGCCGTGGCGAGCTCGCCGAGCGCGAGGGGCGGGATGCCCGCCACGAGGCTCACGGCGCGAGGATGCTCAGGCAGTGGTTCGGTCCGGACGTCGCCGGTCCGGTGGCCCTCCACGTCGCGGCCAAACGGTATCTGTGCGCGTCGGAGCCCGACTACGAGACGGCGCTGAGTCCCGCCTCGCGCCTGAGCCTTAAGCTGCAGGGCGGACGTTTCACGCCAGAGGAACGCCTGCAGTTCGAGCGCAGCCCTTTCGCAGTCGACGCCGTGCGGCTCCGGCGCTGGGACGACGCGGGCAAGATCCCCGAACTCGTCATCCCGGGGCTGGAGGACTACCGCCCCCTGCTGGAGCGCTTGGCGGTCGTCTAGTCGTCGGTCGGGCGTTGGCCGGCGGCGATGCGGCGCTCGATCTCGGCCAGGGCGGCTGGAAGGTCGGCGACAGTCTCGATCACCACGTGCGCGCCAGCGGCCTCGAGTGTCTTGGCGGCCACTGCGACGCGCGTGCGGCGCTCGTCCTCGCCCAGCGCCTGGAACGCCTCGAGGCTGAGGCCGACCCCGTTGCCAGAGGCGGCGACACCCACGGTCCAGCAGCCTGCGGCGCGGCCCTCTTCCATCCCGACCTCGGCGTCGTCGACTTTCACGCAGAGGCGGCTGGGCCAGGCGTCGAGCTGGATCAACGCCTGCCACAGCATGAGCGGCGAGGGCCGGCCTGACGGCGTCTCCCCGGCGCAAATCACCACCTCGGGCGAATAGCCCTGTTCGGTGGCGCGAGGCAGGATTTTGCTCATCATCTGGCGCGTGTAACCGGTGCCCGATCCGACGCGCACACCTTGGGCGCGCAGGTCGGAAGCGACTGCCGCGGCGCCGGGAATGAGGTCGCTGAACCGGGCGGCGGACTGCGCCATGAGGGGCTCCAGCGCTCGGTAGACACGCTCGACGTCCGCCTCCGCGGGCGGTGCGCCTTTCGCCTTCTCCCAGCCTTCGGCCACTGTCGGATAGGCCAGGAGGGCGGCCACATGGTCGCGCTTGGCCCGGCCCATGTCCCGGCGCGCTTCTTCGTCGGAAAGGATCACGCCCTCGGCCGCGAACGCTTCGATCAGGGCCTCCACCGGCGCCTGGCAGCCGAAGTCCACCATCGTCCCCGCCCAGTCAAAGACGACCGCCTTGATCATGCTCATGGACGAGTCCTCACTGCTGTTCAGGATCCGCAAAGCTCGGCGATCGTAGCCTCGCCGATGGCGAAGGCGGTCGAGGCGCCCGTTCCGCTGGTGACGATTACCAGTCGAACCTGGGGAAGGGGCTTGTCGACCAGATAGGCCCTTTGTTCGGAAATTGGATAGACGCCGGTCCAGCGGGCGAGCACCGGCGGGGGTGTCAGACCCGTCGCCTGCTCGAACTCCTCGAGGATCAGCGCCTCCGCCTCGGCCGGCGCGAAGGGGAGGGGAAGATCGTCATAATGGTGGCTGTCACCCACCACGAGCGAGCCGTCGGCGTCCTGCACGGCGATGAGATGGACGCCGTGGGCCAGAGCGCGCGGTTGCTCGCCCTCCATCCGGCGCGCGAGCGCCTTGGCTTGCGGAAGGTCGCCGTAACCGTGGTAGCGCAGCAGCCCAAGGTCGCTCATCACCCCCGCGGGCCAGCGGAATCCGGGCGAAGCGAGCCTCAGCATCGACAGACGGCATCGGGTCAGCCCGTACGCCGCGATGCGTTCGGGGAAGAGGGTGGAGAGGTCGTCGTTCGGGCAGACCACCACGCGATCGGCGAAGACCTCGCCGCGGGAGGTGGAGACGACGGGAGGCTCGACGTTCAGGGCGGTCTCGCCCATGCGGAACGTGACGCCATGTTCGCGGGCCAGCCAGTCCGCCAGCCTGGGCAGGGCTGTCACTGAATCGACACGCAGCTCATGCGGGCTGACCAGGGCGCCGAGCGCGGCGTCGGCGGTGATCTGCGGGAACCGGCTCTTCAGCTCCGCCGCCGTCAGCAGTTTGCAGCCCTCTCCCATCTCAGTGGCCAGGAACGCCTCGGCCACTGCGACCGACTCCGGCCGTCGCAGGGTCAGCACCAGGCCATGATGTTCAATGGCGATGCCGGCGCCTGGCGCGATGTCCCACCAGATGTCTCGGGCCCGGCGCGCCAGTCGCCACACCTCGCCTCGCGGCTGGCCGGTGACGGTGATGAATCCGAAGTTCCGGATGGAGGCCCCGTTGGCGCGCAGATCGCGATCGATCACAACGACCTTCAGGCCTTGCCGTGCGGCCGCCAGCGCGTGGCCAAGCCCGACGATGCCTGCTCCGATCACCGCCAGATCGAAGCGGGACTGCCCTCGATCCGTGCGCGAAAACGCCATTTGGAACTTCACCTGATTTCGTGGGGCGCAGAGAAGCGCGCAAACGCGCCGTAGGACGAGTCGTCATGAGGCCCGAACTCCTGCGCGCAGTAGGGCGGCGCGCAGGAGCAAAGCGGACGCCTTAGAAGCTCGCGCCGACCTTGAGCATGACGATGCGCGGCCGCAGCGGAACCTCCGACTTGATGAACTGTGCAGAGGACGTGAAGGTGCTGGCCAGAGTGTTCGTCAAGTTGGTGGAGTAGAGCTCCATGTACCAGTTGTCTTTCACGAAGCCGATCGACGCGTCCATCGTCGCATAGCCCGGCTGCAGGTACCGCAGATAGGTGGTGGAGGGGATCAGGACGCCGTTGCCGGATGGATAGGTCGACGGCTGGCTCCACATGCTGCCCACATAGTTCCCGCCGACCGTGGCGTAGGCATGGTAGGCCCCGATGGTCCAGTCGTAGCGGGCCCGGATGTTGCCCTGGAACGTAGGCGAGAAGGGCAGCACTGAACCCAGCGAGCCGAACGGGTTGGCGAAGGGCGTTTCGACGGAGGTGCCCTTGAGTATGGTTTCGGTGATGCAGCTCCCGAAGGAAGCCGTTCCCGCGATGTTGTCGGTCAGACAAGGCGAACTGGTCTGAACAGCGTGGTTGTACGACGCCGAGCCCTGCAGAGTGAGGGGCGGGATCGGGCGCGCCACGAACTGACCTTCGAGACCCTTGATATTGTAGTCGGCGCCGTTGGTTCCGAAGGTCGTGTTGATGCCCAGAGGCGGATTGTATTGGAAGATCTGAACGTTATCCCAGTCCATATCGTAGGCTGTGAGGTTCAGCTGTAGCCTATGCTCGAAAAGCTCCGACTTGACGCCGATCTCGTAGTTGGTCAGCGAGTCCGGTGCGTACGAGTTTGGCTCGAGATATTGGGCGCCGCCCACTCCCGGGATCACAGCCTTCTGAGATCTGTTGAACCCGCCCGGCCGGAAGCCCTGGGAAAAGCGGAAGTACGCCATGACGTCGGAGTTTATGTGCCACTGAACGCCGGCGCTGCTCTTGAAGCCCGAATAGACGACGTGGTCGTTGGCGGCGTTGATGTTGACCATGCCGCCACTGCAGTCGCCATTGGGCACGTTGAGGCAGGAGGTGTTGGTCCCGTACTGCGATCCCACTTCATATTCGGAATAGTGGTACCAGCGCGTCCCACCGCTGATGGTCAGGACGTGCGGAATGATGTCGAAGTCCGCTGAACCGAACACCGCCGTCTGATCGTAGCCACGCTGCGTGTCCTCGCCGAACCCCGTGTTGTCGCCGCGCACGCCTGGATCGTTCGCGGTCGACAACGGGTCGGTCCTCACGTTGGCGACGCAGACCGGTCCGCCGTTCAGCGCCGCAGTAAGGTTGTCCGGGGTGCAGGACGGGATGGTCTTGTAGTTGAAGTTCATCACGTCATAGATTTTGAACTGCTCGTAATAGGCGCCGACAATGCCGCGCAGCCGCCAGTTGTCAGGGGTGCTCAGGCGTACTTCCTGGGTCAGGTGCGTGTTCCGCACCGTATCCTGCCAGTACCCCGCGGCAGAATAACATTGGGGCGTGGCCTTGCCCCAGCCTGTGCTGCCGCCCGTGCACTCATAGTACATGCCACCGCCGGTACGGGCATAGTTCGAATAGTCCATCTGCTCGGAAATGTGGCGCACCATATAGGCGCCGGTGTAGATGAACTTGAGGTCTCCGAGCTTGCCGTTCACGGTCCATGCCGTGTTCTCGTACTTGTCGACATTGTAGGTGGGCTCGAATGAGGTGACCTGCAGCGGCGCCAGCGGCTGGAAGTCGGAGCCGACCGGCTCTTCCGACGAGAGGCCCTCGGCGTCGAGGTTCTGCAGGCTCTCGCTGATCAGGACGTTCCAGTCATTGTTGATGTCGTACAGAACAGAAACGCGCGCCCCGGTGTGCGTCACCGGATTCTGGGCGTTCCTGGCGATGGCGGCGTTGTTGAGCTGCGCGGAGTTGGCGAGGGTGCACAGACCCGCCGAGCCGGCCGGCTTGCCATTGGGGCAGAGGCCGTTGGTCGGCGTTATGTTGAAGTAGTAGTTGCCGAGGTCGGAATTGGAGCGCGTGAGCGTGCCCGGGACATTGTCGATGTAGCCGCCCTGGTGGTCGTCATAGATCACCGCCCGGATCGCCAGCTTGTCCTTGACGATTGGGATGTTGACCATGGCGTTGCCATAGGCGTTGTTGTCGCCGTGGGTCGTGAAGCCGTAGGCCGCCTCCACGTTGCCGCTATAGTTTTCCAGATCGGGTTTGTTGGTGATGTAGCGAAGTGCGCCCGCCTCGGCGCCGCCGCCGAACAGAGTACCCTGCGGCCCCTCGAGCACCTCGACGCGCTGCATGTCGACCATATAGATGTCGACGTTGCGTGAGGGGAACTGCATGGACTGATCATCCAGGTACAGCGCAACGTTGGGGAAATTTCCGATCGTTGAGCTCGACTGGTTGCCAGCGAAACCAGCGCTGAGGCCGCGCATGAAGATATTACCCTGACCTGCCCCGTTACTGGCGTAGGTCACGTTGGGCGTGTACTTGAGCAGGTCGTCGAGCGTGGTGACGTTGAGCTGTTGCAGCGTCTTGCCCGTGAAGGCCTGGACCGTCAGCGGAACGTTCTGGATGTTCTCGGCGCGGCGCTGAGCCGTGACGACGATCTCCGAAACTCCCGCAACGTCGGAGCCCGCCGTCGCGTCGGAAGTCGTGGCCGTCGCGACCGCGCCCTCTGGAGCGGAAGGAGCCTGGCCGGCCCAGGCGAGCCCGGCGCCAAGCACATTCACGGCCACGCCGGCGAGCAGCGCCGCCTTGAGCCTGTTGTTCATGACCCACCCCTGTTTTCGCATAAGTGCGATCGCGCTCTCGATCGGTGCTCGATCCGGCGCGGGCTCGGGTTGTCCGGGTTTGGGCGGGGCCCCTCCAATACTTTGTCTGGATGGAGGCCATAGGTGAGCCCTATGGCCTCGGCGGCAGGCGACGAGATGTTAAGCTGAAGCCAGTTGCCAGATGCGCGGCGGGAGGTCAGGCGCGGAAGCCTTTCCGATCCGCGCCGTGCAGGGTTGGCGTCGCCATTGCGTGACGTACACGGCGCCCGAAAGAAATGTGACAGGTCGGCGGGGGCCGGCAAGCCAGCGATCAGCATCGATCACTGGAGGCGATCGATATCCGCGTTGAGACGATCAGCTATCCCTGACAGCGCGCCGCTAGGTCGTGTACGACGCCGAACAAATTGCAGCGTATGTTCGGCGTCGGTGGGGGAGGGAGGCAGAACGATGGAATCCACCCGTAAGCCCGAGGCTGTCGATGCGTCTCGTCGACGACTCCTGGAAGCCGCGTCGTTAGCGCTCGTCGCTTCCCCGCTCGGCGGCTTTGCGGCGAACGCGGCGCCAGCGGCGGGCCCGCCCTTTGGCCTGGTCCGCCAGGTCAACGCAGGCCTCCTCGATGTGGGGTATGCCGACACGGGTTCGCCTGGCGCGCCGACGGTCATTCTCATGCACGGTTGGCCTTACGATATTCACAGCTTCGCCGAGGTCTCCTCGATCCTCGCCGGGCGCGGCTGGCGGGTGATCGTCCCGTATCTGCGGGGCTATGGCTCGACCCGTTTCCTGTCAGCCGGGACCATGCGCAACGGCCAGCAGTCGGTGGTCGCGCTGGACATCGTCGCGCTGATGGATGCGCTCAAGGTCGAGAAGGCCGTGCTCGCGGGCTTCGACTGGGGCGCGCGAACGGCGGACATCATCGCCGCCCTGTGGCCCGAGCGGTGCGCCGGCCTGGTCTCGGTCAGCGGTTACCTCATTGGGAGCCAGGCTGCCGGCCAGGCGCCCTTGCCGCCCGACGCTGAGCTGCAATGGTGGTACCAGTTCTACTTCGCCACCGACCGTGGCCGAGCCGGCTACGCCAAATATCGGCGCGAGTTCAACAGGCTCATCTGGCGGTTAGCCTCGCCCAAGTGGGCCTTCGACGACGCCACCTTCGATCGCACCGCGCAGGCGTTCGACAACCCCGATCACGTGGACATTGTGATTCACAATTACCGGTGGCGGCTCGATCTGGCGCAGGGGGAGGCCAAGTACGACGACCTCGAGGCGCAGCTCGCCAAGGCGCCGGTCATCGCTGTGCCAACCATCACCCTGGAGGGCGACGCCAACGGCGCCCCGCACCCCGATCCCAGCGCGTATCGCGCCAAATTTACGGGCCACTACGCCCACCGCACGATCGGGCCCGGCGTGGGACACAACCTGCCGCAGGAGGCGCCGCGGGAGTTCGCTCAGGCGGTGATCGACGTGGCCGCGATGTGAAGTCTTGGAGAACGGGGTCCGCCGCGGAAGATTTGCATCCCTGACAAGCGGGACTGGGACCGGGGCTGGCCGGCGCGCCCTTGAATTCCCTTGGAGGCCTGGGCCGGAATCGAACCGGCGTACACGGATTTGCAGTCCGCTGCGTAACCACTCCGCCACCAGGCCGTCAGGGGCGAGCCGCCGTTTGGCGGAGGCGGAGGGCTAACAGATGGGCGCGGGCGGGGCAATCGCATCGGCGATTGGCGCCGCCAGCGCGAGCAGCCTATAGGGGCGCGAACAGCGACTTTCCCTCCGTTTCTTTCGAAGACCCCCCATGACCGACGAATTCGCCGCCGCGCGGACCAACATGGTCGACAGCCAGGTCCGGCCCTCGGATGTGACCGACATTTTCATCCAGGACGCCATGCGTGAGATCCGGCGCGAAGATTTCGCGCCTTCGCCAAAGCGCGCCCTGGCCTATGCCGACGCCGAGATCGAATACGCCCCCGGTCGGTGGCTCCTTACGCCGCGGGATGTCGCGAAGCTGATTCAGGCCCTTGCGCCCAGGGCCGGCGAGACGGCCCTGGCGATCTCCGCGCCTTACGCCGGCGCGGTGCTCGGGCACATGGGTCTGCAGGTCGTCGCCTGCGACGCTGCCGGTCCCATTCCAGACCACAAGGAGGGATGGGCGGTTATTGTCTGCGAAGGAGCGGTCGCCAAGGCGCCCCAAGCCTGGCTCGACGCCCTGGCCCCTGGCGGACGCCTGGGCGTGGTCGAGCGGACTGGCGCGCCGGGGCGGGCGATGATCTATCTTCGCGGTCCAGCCGCCGTGGGATCGCGTCCGGTGTTCGACAGCACGCCGCCGGTCCTGGCGGGCTTCGAACCGCAACCCGGTTTCGTCTTTTAAGCGGCTGTCACAAAAACCTGGGGAGAAGCCTCAAACTGCGACGAATCGGCCGCCGAGGGTGTTTGCCGGGCGCCGAGGTCATGGCTATTCTGAAATCTGGGATGCCCGCCAAGCCATGACAGATCGCGCCAGAACATGCACGAACACACCGACGCCGAACCGAGCCTCGAGGAAATTCTAGCCTCGATACGACGCATCATCTCGGAGGAAGGCCCGGGGGCAGTCTCCTCTTTCCCCGCCATGAAACCTCTCGACGCCGAGGAGGCTGACGATGTTCTTATCCTCACCCGCCGTGCGCCCCCAGTTGAGCGCGAGATGACAGCCAGCAAGCCCGAGCGGCCGCAGCCGCGAGCCAACGGCGATATCGCCATGGACCCGTCACAGGCTCCGGCCTTGGAACAGGCAACGACAGCCCCGGCAGTCGTGGCGCCTCAGGAGTCGATCCTGGCGCCAAGGACCGCCGAGTCGACCGCCGCCGCATTCGAGAAGCTCTCTCAGGCTGCGGCCCTGCGGAACGACCCGCGGCCTTCGATCCTGATGCCCGAGCCGGGCCGGACCCTTGAGGACGTCGTCCGCGACCTGATGCGTCCGCTCATCAAGGAGTGGCTGGACGAGAACCTCGCGGAGATCGTCGAGCGCCGGGTCGAGGAAGAAATCGAGCGCATCGTCAAACATCGAGTACGCTAGAAGGATCGCCGCCGGCCTTGGCGCCGGCGACCACCGCGCCCGACCCCCGCCATGACCTGGCGGCGGGTCGGGCGCAGCGTTCTTTCTGGCCGGGTCCGCCGCTTCGCGTCCGGCCGCCGCATTTGGGCTCCGTGATGCTCGACAAGACCTTCGATCCCGCCGCCGCCGAGCCGCGCCTTTACGATGCGTGGGAGGCGTCCGGCGCCTTTTCTCCCACGGACGATCCGGCCGCGCCGCCGTTCAGCATCGTCATCCCGCCGCCCAATGTCACCGGCCAGCTCCACATCGGGCACGCCCTGAACGGGACCCTGCAGGACGTCCTGACCCGGTTTGCGCGCATGCGGGGGAAGGCGGCCCTCTGGCTGCCTGGCACTGACCACGCCGGCATCGCCACCCAGATGATGGTCGAGCGCCAGCTCGCCGCCGAAGGCAACATGAGCCGCCGCGACCTGGGCCGGGAGGCCTTCGTCGAGCGGGTGTGGCAGTGGAAGGCCAAATCCGGCGGGGCGATCGTCAACCAGCTTCGCCGCCTGGGCGCCTCCTGCGACTGGAGCCGCGAGCGCTTCACGCTCGATGAGGGCCTCTCCGCCGCCGTGCGCAAGGTCTTCGTCGACCTGCACAAGGCCGGCCTCGTCTATCGCGACAAGCGCCTGGTGAACTGGGATCCGCACTTCCAGTCCGCCATCTCGGACATCGAGGTGGAGCAAAGGGAGATCGACGGCTTCTACTGGCGCCTGGCCTATCCGCTGGAGGACGGCTCGGGCGAGATCGTCGTGGCCACCACGCGGCCCGAGACCATGCTGGGCGATGTCGCCGTCGCCGGTCACCCAAGCGATGAGCGCTACACTCACCTGATCGGCAAGTGCGTTCGACTGCCGATCGTGAATCGGCCGGTCCCGATCATCGCAGATGAGTACGCCGATCCCGAGAAGGGATCGGGCGCAGTGAAGATCACGCCGGCGCACGACTTCAATGACTTCAAGGTGGGCCAGAGGCACAACCTGCCGATCATCAACGTTCTCGACGCCTCGGCGCGCATGAACGAGAACGCTCCGGCCGCCTATCGCGGCCTCGACCGGTTCGAGGCTCGCAAGAAGGTGGTCGCGGAGTTCGAGGCGCTGGGGCTGCTGCGCGGCGTCGATCCGACCCGGCACGCCGTCCCGCACGGCGATCGCTCGGGGGCGGTCATCGAGCCGTTCCTCACCGACCAGTGGTACGTCGACGCTAAGACTCTCGCCGGCCCTGCAATCGCAGCCGTGGAGCGCGGCGAGACGGTGTTCGAGCCGCGGCACTGGGAGAAGACCTACTTCGAGTGGATGCGGAACATCGAGCCGTGGTGTGTCTCGCGCCAGCTCTGGTGGGGGCACCGCATCCCCGCCTGGTATGGTCCCGATGGCCGTCCGTTTGTCGCCGAGACGGAGGCGGCGGCGGCGGCGATCGCGCGCGAGCACTACGGCCGCGACGAGCCCCTGCGCCAGGACGAGGACGTGCTCGACACCTGGTTCTCCTCGGCGCTGTGGCCCTTTTCGACCCTGGGGTGGCCGCAGCAGACCGAAGACCTGAAGCGCTTCTATCCCACCGACACTTTGGTGACGGGCTTCGACATCATCTTCTTCTGGGTCGCCCGGATGATGATGATGGGGTTGCACTTCACCGGCCGCGCGCCATTCCGCCGGGTCTTCATCAACGCCCTCGTTCGCGACGCGGAAGGGGCGAAGATGTCCAAGACCAAGGGGAACGTGATGGACCCCCTGGAGCTGGTGGACGACTACGGGGCCGACGCCCTGCGCTTCACCCTTGTCGCCATGAGCGCGCAGGGACGCGACATCCGCCTCTCGCGTCCGCGCATCGAGGGCTATCGCAACCTCGGGACCAAGCTGTGGAACGCGGCGCGCTTTGGCCAGATGAACGGCTGCGCGCCCGTCGCCGATTTTGATCCGGGCGCGGCCGTCGGCGTGGTCAACCGGTGGATCCGCCACGAGACGGTCAAGGCCGTCCGCGACGTCACCCTGGCCCTGGAGGGCTGCGCCTTCGACGAGGCGGCGGCGACGCTCTACCGCTTCATCTGGAACCTCTACTGCGACTGGTACGTCGAGTTTGCCAAGCCGATCTTGCAGGGCCAGGACGAGGCGGCGAAGGCGGAGACGCGGGCGATGACGGCGTGGGTCCTGGACGTGATCCTGCGGCTCCTGCACCCGATCTCGCCCTTCATCACCGAGGAGCTGTGGGCCCAGACCGCGCCGGCCGGGGGCCGTAGGGGCCTGTTGATTTCCGAGCCATGGCCGGATCTGCCCGACGCCTGGTTCGACGAAAGCGCCGACGCCGAAATCGGCCTCGTCATTGCGGCGGTGACCGATGGCCGCTCCCTTCGCGCCGAGCTCAACGTTCCTCCCGGAGCCAGGCCAGACCTCGTGGTCATCGAGCCGAGCGTCGACCAGCGCCGGGCCATCGAGGCGAACGCAGCGGTCATCGGCCATACCCTTCGCACGGGGGAGATCACTTTCGCCCCGGCTCTGCCGCACGGCGCCGTCCCTTACGTCGCCTCCGGCGCGACCTTCGCCCTGGCCGTTGGCGCTCATATCGATCTGTCGGCGGAGCGGATCCGTCTGGCCAAGGAAATTGCGGCGCGCGCCGCCGACGCCGAGAAAACCGCCCGCAAGCTCTCCAATCCCGATTTCGTCTCCCGGGCGCCTGTGGAGGTGGTCGAGGAAAACCGGGATCGCCTGGCCGAAGCCGAGGCCGCCAAGGCCCGGCTCTCGGCCATGCTGGAGCGACTGGAAGCTCTGGCCTGAGGGGCCAATTCTTCGCCGCGAGCGCTTAGAGCGCTCTGTGACGAAGCCGGGGCGGCGAGGGTCGCGCCTCGAGAACCATAGCCTGGAGAGCGAGGCCGACGCCTTGCCTGAGCGTGCGCGCCATTATAAGTGTTCAAAGAACATAAATACACGCACGCTGTGACGAGCCGCGGCGCCTCGAACTCAGAGGGGAGTTGGATGGACACATCAAATCCCGCGACGATGCGCACGGTGGTGACTGATGACGCGGTCTGGGGACGGCTAAGGATTGGCGAGGCGCCCCGACCGCAGCCAGCGTCCGCTGATGCGCTGGTGCGCGTGGCTGCCGTCTCGCTCAATCGAGGTGAGCTGAAGACTGCATTCGCGGCGCCGGGGGGCTGGCGCCCGGGCTGGGACTTTGCGGGCGTTGTAGAGGCTGCTTCCAGTGATGGTTGCGGCTTCGCCGTCGGTACACGGGTCGTCGGCCTCGCGCCGATCGCAGGGTGGAGCGACTACGTTGTCGCCTCCAGCCCGTTCCTGGCCCGCGTTCCCGACAGCGTTGACCTCCACGATGCTGCGACCTTGCCGGTTGCGGGACTGACCGCCAGGGCGGCGCTTGCGAAGGGTGGGCGCCTCACGGGGCTCCGTGTGCTGATCACTGGCTCTTCCGGCGGCGTCGGCGTGTTTGCCATTCAGCTCGCCGCGCTGCAGGGCGCCCGGGTGACGGCGGCGATCAGAAACCCTGAGCACACGGACCTTGTGCGCCAGCTGGGGGCCGAGGAGGTTGCGCTCGGCGACACCCTGGCCGGCGCCGAGGCTCGCGGACCGTTCGATCTGATCCTGGACTCTGTCGGGGGCGAGAGCCTCGCGGCGGCGCTTGGGATGTTGGCTCCGGGCGGAACGTGTGTCCTGCTCGGAGCGTCGGCGGGCGAGCGAACCACCTTCGATGCGCCGAAGTTCCGGATCGGTGGCACCAGCCTGTATGGTCTGGTGATGGGCTACGAATTTCGACGTGAGCCGCCTGCGGCCGGACTAGCCGACCTGCTGGCGCTCGTGGAGGCAGGCAAGCTTCGGGTCATGATCGGACGGCGGGCGCCGGTCTCGGAAGTCGCTCAGGTTGCGGACGATCTCGCCATGCGCCGCTTCGTCGGAAAGGCGGTCTTGACCTTCCATAGCCAGGCCTGACCGGGCGACAGCATGGTTGAGGGGCCCGCCGAAGATCCGTCAGGCGGCGGCCTGTCCGAAAACTCCGTTAAGGACCAGCGTTTCCAGCCCATCGATCAGTGTTTCGCGGTCTGCCCATGGGAAATCTGGCCGGCTGATCAACAGGGAAACGGCCCCGTGGCCGACAAACCAGAGGATCTGCGTGACCACGAGCGGCTCGAGCTCGCCCAGCAGCTCTGGGCCGCAGATGTCGTCCAGAAGCTTGGCAAAGCGCATAAAGCTGCGGGCGCCGGGTTCCTGCCTCTCCGACGGAACCGAAAAGTCCTTCTTGAGCGGACCGAGGGCTTCAGGGCTTACGGTGAAGGTAAGCTGATAGTCCGCTGGATGGCTGAGCCCGAATTCGATGTAGGCGCGCGCTAACCGACGCAGTTTTTCCCTCGGGGTATCGCCTTCGACAACCGCGCGCTCGAAGGCTGCCGTCATAGCGTCGTGTGTCTCTTCGCTGATGGCGCGTAGGATATCTTCCTTGGTTGGGAAGTAGATGTAGAGACCCGTCTGGGAAAGACCGGCCCTTTCCGCCAGGGCGCGGGTCGTGACGCGGGCGTAGCCCTCGCTTGTGAACAGTTCCCTCGCGGCGTTCAGGATTTCGGAACGTCGCTCATTACCCGAGCCTTTGGCCTTACGCTTTGAACGCGGCTCCGAACGTCGCCGAGACTTCATCTGGTCCATGTTTATTCCTAGACCGATGATCCGGCCGGCGCCACTGGCGGGATCACGCGGACGCTTGTGAAGGCCCGGAATCCGTCGTAAGTGTTCAAAGAACATATTTGCGAGGGCGTCTCCATGTCCGCCTCTGGGAATCCGGATCGACGTAGCCTTTTGACCGTTGGCGTGGGCGGGTTGGCGCTCGGTGGTCTCGCGGGCGCAGCTACGGCTGAGACCTTGCAGCCCGAACCCAAACCCGGGCGCCGGATCGAAGGCCGTCGCCGTTTCCAGGACAAGGTTGTGCTGATCGCTGGAGCGACGTCAGGGATCGGCGCGGCAGCAGCCAGGATGTTCGCGACGGAAGGCGGCAAAGTCGCCTTCTGCGGCCGCCGAACCGATCGCGGCGCTCAGGTCGAGCGGGAGATACGCAGTCGGGGCGGGGAAGCGACCTTCATCCGAGCCGATGTGCGGGTCGAAGATGACGTTCGACACTTCGTCGATCGAACGGTGCAGACGTACGGCGGCCTTGACGTCTGTTTCAACAATGCCGGCATCACCATCGAACGCCCGCTTCATGAGTACAGCGCCGCTGAGTGGGACGACGTGGTCAACACGGATCTGCGTGGGAACTTCCTGGCCCTCAAGTACGAGATTCCGCACCTGATCAAGCGGGGAGGCGGCGTCGTCGTCGTAACGGCGTCTTCAAACGCCATCGCCACGACGGAGAAGAGGAGCGCGTATAGCGCCGCCAAGCGAGGTCTGGTCGGCATGGTTCAAGCGGCGGCTCAAGACTATGCGGGGCGCGGTATTCGCATCAATACACTGATCCCCGGAACGACGGACACGGAGCTCGTGCGAAAGGCGGCGGGGATGATGAGGGCCCCTGATCCGGTCTGGGAGGCGATGCTCGGAGTTTGGGCCAAGTCCAATGTCGCGGTGGCGCACCGGGTCGCTGCGCCCGATGAAATCGCGGCTGTCGCGCTCAGCCTCGCGTCCGACGAATTCACCTACATGACCGGCGCCCAAATCGTCGTGGACGGCGGCAAGACGAGCCACGCTTGAACGCCTGGGGCTCTGGCGTGAAGCCGGCCTGAAGGTTTACAGGCCGTGCGGGGGCATGGTTGTTCGCCCCACAAGTCCGCGCATGACCCTAGGAAACGTCCAATGACCGAAGTTGCAGAGGCGAAGAAGCCCGCCTGGCCCGCCATGTCCATCGCCCAGGCCTACGCCTTGCTCACTTCGCCGGGCTCGCCGTTCGAAATGGAGACCCTCGTCATCCGCGGGATCGAGACCCGCGTCTGGAAGAACGCGCCGCCGACCCTGCGATCGGTGGCCGAGATGGGACGGGTCCACGGCGACAAGATCTTCCTGGTCCACGAGGACGAACGGGTGAGCTTCGAGGCCTTCTTCCGCGCCGTCGCCGTGCTGGCGCGCCGGCTTCAGGAAGAGGGGGTGAAGAAGGGCGACCGCGTCGCCATCGTCATGCGCAACATCCCCGAGTGGCCGGTGGCCTTCTACGCCGCCGCTTCGCTTGGCGCGATCGTCACGCCGCTAAACGCGTGGTGGACCGGCCCGGAGCTTGAGTACGGCCTGTGCGACTCCGGCAGCACCCACGTCATCGTCGACGCTGAGCGGCTTGAGCGGATCAGTCCGCACCTGTCGGCCTGTCCCCAGCTGATGCGGGTCTTTGTCTCGCGATCGGAGGAGCCCAACGCGAATCCGCTGATCCGGACCCTGGAGTCGGTGATCGGAAAGCCTGACGAATGGGCGGCCTTGCCGGACGTGGGCCTTCCCGCCGCTGAGATCGCGCCCGATGACGATGCGACGATCTTCTATACGTCTGGAACCACGGGAAAGCCGAAGGGCGCCGTCGGCACCAACCGCAACATCACCTCCAACATCATGGCCGCCGGCTGCGTCGGCGCCCGGGCCTTCCTGCGCCGGGGCGAGGTTCCGGCGATGCCCGATCCGAATGCGCCGCAGCGCGCCAGCCTGCTGTCGGTGCCGTTCTTCCATGCCACGGGCTGCTTCGCGATCCTCAATCCCACCCTGTTCGCCGGCGCCAAGCTGGTCATGATGCGGCGCTGGGATCCGGTGCGGGCCTTCGAGCTGATCGAACGGGAGCGGATCAACTCCGTGGGCGGCGTGCCGACCATCGCCTGGCAACTGATTGAGCATCCTCTGCGCAAAAACTACGACCTCTCTTCTATCGAGAGCGTCGCCTATGGTGGGGCGCCCTCGGCGCCGGAACTGGTGCGGCTGATCAAGGAGACCTTCCCCAAGTCGCAGCCCGGCAATGGCTGGGGCATGACCGAAACCTCGGCCACCGCCACCAGCAATGGGTCGGAGGACTATGAGCACCGCCCCGATTCCTGCGGCCCGGCCGTGCCGGTCACCGACCTCAAGATCGTGAGTGTCGATGGCGCGCAGGAGCTGCCGGTGGGCCAGGTTGGCGAGTTGTGGTGCCGCGGTCCGCAGGTCGTGCGCGAGTATTGGCACAAGCCCGAAGCGACGGCTCAGACGTTCGTCGATGGCTGGGTCAAGACGGGCGACCTCGCGCGCCTGGATGAGGAGGGCTTCTGCTACATCATCGACCGGGCCAAGGACATGCTGATCCGCGGCGGTGAGAACATCTACTGCATCGAGGTCGAGAACGTCCTTTATGACCATCCGGCGGTGATGGACGCGGCTCTTGTGGGGATCCCGCACAAGACGCTGGGCGAGGAGCCGGGCGCTGTGGTCACCCTCAAGCCGGGCGCCACGGCGACCGAAGAGGAACTGCGGGCCTTCGTGGCGGCGCGTCTGGCCGCCTTCAAGGTGCCGGTGCGGATCATCTTCTGGCCCGAGACCCTGCCGCGTAACGCCAACGGCAAGATCATGAAGGATCAGCTGCGCAAGCTCTTTGTTGAGGAGCCGACGCCCGCGTGACCCGTCGCCCGCGGCCGGCCCCGCGGCCCTCGCCGGTCTCTGAGCCCGTCGAACTGCGCATCCGGACCATGGGCGCGCAGGGCGACGGGATCGGCGAGGCCGATGTCCGTGGCGGGCTCCGCGAGGTCATGGTCCCGCTCGCATTGGCGGGCGAGCGGATCGTCGCCCGTGTCGCAGGTGATCGCGGGGACCTGACGGAAGTTCTGGAACCCAGCCCTGAACGGGTAACGCCGCCCTGTCCGCACTTTGGCGCGTGCGGCGGTTGCGCGCTGCAGCACTGGGCGACGGCCCCATATCTCGCCTGGAAGCTCGAGCGCGTGCGTCAGGCGCTGGGGTGGGTCCATCTCGAGGCGCCCATCGACCTCGCGTACGCCGCCCCGCCGGGCGCGCGACGGCGCGTGGCCCTGCACGCGCGCCGCGTCGGCTCGAAGGTGCGGGTCGGGTTCAAGGGCCGGCGTTCATGGGACCTGGCGCCGATCGAGACGTGCGTCATCGCCCGGCCTGCCCTGGTGGCGGCTTTGCCGGCGCTGGCGCGCCTCGCCGAGCCGTTCCTGGCGAGCCCGAAATCGGCGCCGACCCTGCACGTGACGGAGACAGAGACAGGTCTCGACATCGATATCACGGGCGTCGAGCGCCCGGGCCCGTCCGCCGACGCCCTGGCGCAAGCGGCGCAGGTCGCCAGCGAGGCCGGCTTCGCGCGGGTGACAATGGCCGGCGATCCCGTCTGCCAGGTCCGCAGGCCGGTCGTGAAGCTAGGCCCGGCGGTGGTGAGTCTGCCGGCCGGCGGATTCCTGCAGGCTACCGCGGGCGCGGAGACGGCCATGGCCGAGATCCTTGTCAAGGCGGCTGACGGATCACGCACCGTCGCCGACCTCTATTGCGGAGCGGGATCCTTCACGTTCCGGCTCGCCGCCAAGGCGCAGGTCGTGGCCGCCGACGCCTCCGCCCCGGCGGTTGCGGCGCTCAATGCGGCCATCGCCAGCGCGCCCGGTCTCAAGGCCATCGACGCCCGGACCCAGGACCTCGAGCGACGCCCGATGCTGGCGTCCGAGCTCGACCGGATGGATCTGGTGGTATTCGATCCGCCGCGGTCGGGCGCCGCCGTCCAGGCGGCCGAACTGGCCCGCTCGCGCGCGCCGCGCGTGGCGGCCGTATCGTGCAATCCCGGGACCTTCGCCCGCGACGCGCGCATCCTTGCGGACGGCGGCTTCAGGCTGGAGCATGTGCATGTGGTGGACCAGTTCCTCTGGTCGGCCCATATCGAGCTTGTTGCTTTGTTCTCCCGCGAGGCCGCTTGACCGCCGACGACCGCCGAGCCTTCGCCACGGACCGTCAGGTCCAGGCCGCCCACACCGCGCTCAAGAAGGCGCAGTGGATCACCGCTGCCATGGCTCTGCGCGCCATTGCCCGCCCGTCCGGCGCCGAGCGGCCGGTGAGATTCCAGCCGAAGGCGCCTCCAGCGCCGAAGGGCTTTCTCCGGCAGGCCTGGCTGGAGGCGTTCGAGAAGGACGCCGCCGATGTCGCTGCTGGGGTCTACCCGCCAATGGCGGATCGGCCGGCCGAGCCGCGCTTTGGTCCCCGCGCTGCGGTCGACCTCCTGGCCGACGCCCTCGATGTCGAGGCGCGCCGTCGGCGAAGGGGCGGCGCGGAGGTTCGCGCGGACGCGCCACGCGCCTATCCGACCTACTACCGGCAGAACTTCCACTACCAGAGCGGGGGCTGGTTCACGTCTGAGAGCGCCCGGCGCTACGAGAACCAGGTGGAGGCCCTTTTCGTCGGCGCCGCCGGAGCCATGCGCCGCCGCGCGTTGTCGCTTCTGGCCCGCGCCTGGCGCGAGCGCGACCACCGGGGACTGGCGATCGTCGATCTGGCTTGCGGTTCGGGGGCCTTCCTCGAGAACCTTGTACGGACGTTCCCCCGCGCCCGCCTCGCCGGGGTCGACCTCTCACCGCCTTACCTGGCCGAATCGCGCCGCCGCTCAGGCGTTGGCGCGTTGGCGGTCGCCAACGCCGAGCGCCTTCCGTTCGCCGACTCCAGCCTCGATGCGGTGACCTGCATCTATCTCTTCCACGAGCTTCCCCCCCGCGTTCGGCCGCTGGTGGCGGCAGAGATCGCCCGGGTGCTCAAGCCCGGCGGCTATCTTGCATTCGCCGACTCCATCCAGCCCTGCGACGAACCGCGCCTGGAGCGGATGCTCGAGGCCTTCCCCGCCTACTTCCACGAACCTTTCTACGGCAGCTACAGCCGCACAGACGTTCCAGCCCTTTTTGCGGATGCGGGACTGCGAGTGGCTGGCCAGGACCGCGCCTTCCTGACCAAGGCGTTGTTGCTGGAGAAGCCCTGATCCCTAGAGCACGTCGCGTTCAGGCAGAATCGCCTGAACGGGATCAACGTGCTCTAGATTCAATAACTTAGAGCATGATTCAACGCCTGCATCTGTTCCGTGCAAACGCATCAGGCTCTAGGCGTGATGCGCCGAAGGCGCGCAAATCGCCAAGGGCGGCTTCACTTCGTCACAGCGGAAAGCGTCCGTGTCGGGATAAGTTTTGGCGGGGGTCATCGGCGCGGCCGCCTCTCGCCAGCGCCCGGAACGGTATTCGCGAAAAAGTATCCTACGAATGTGTGACCTCGCCCCTGGCGACATCGTCGAGTGCGTCGACGACCGGCCCGCCCGTCCCGAGAGCCAGATCATGCCCGACCTCGGGGCGCTCTACGCGATCGCCAGCGTCCGGCCGGTAGAAGGCGGCCACAGCGTGCGGCTCAAGGAGCTGACACCGAGCTGCTATCTGGGCGGCGTCTGCGCCTGCGGCCAATGCGGCTGGAACGCCCAGCGGTTTCGCAAGGTATACCGTCCGAGAAGCGGGTTCCTGCAGGACCTCGCCAGATCTCCGGAGAGGGTCTGAGCCGCGCGCTACTGCCTCGCCATCGCCGCCGCGAGGTAGGCCTTGATGCGGTCCTCGTCCTTCTCGAGCGGCTCGCCCGTCACGTCCACGAGCGCGCCCTTCACTGTTCCGGTGAAGGCGAACGGCGACTCGTAGTCGGGCATGACCGGCGAGCCGGAGTTGCGGCCCAGGCTCAGTCCACCGCCAAGCCCCATGATCAGCGGCACCGTCATGGGCACGTCGCCGCTTCCGGCCGGGTCGCCATCGATAAACAACTTGATGCTGGCGGGCGTGCCCTTGCCCTTGGCGATGTCCGGCGGCCCGGTCGGCGTGAACTCGTAGCTGAACACATGATCGCCCTCCGCCACCGGGCGGTCGGACACGACCTTGAAGCGCTGGGTGTCAACATAGTTGTAGCCGTAGGTGAGCCTGCCATTCTGCAAATAGAACGAGAAGCCGGCGTCGACGCCGCCCGCCGAGAAGAGCACGCCCTCGGCGCCGCCATTCGGCACGCTCGCGTGCACCGAGACCGAATGGGGCACATTGAGCAGGCGCGGCCCGGCGAACGGCGGTACGGCCTGGGTGTTCGGGTAGTACACGTACCTCTTGCGCGCCACGGCGAGTTGCGGCCGCTCGTCCGCCATACGTAACGTCCCACGGCTGTCGATCGGCAGCACGTTGTACTTGCCGGCCTCGACGTACCACATGCCGATCATCGCGATCAGCCGATCGCGCTGCTCCGCGGCGAGGTTCTCTGTCTCGGCGAAGTCCTTGCCGAGGTCGTAGAGCTCCCAGCCATTGCCGTCGAGCTCGACGAGCTTGTCGTACGTTATCGGCGCCCCGAACTCGAGGCCGGACTCGACGAACGACGTCCCCGGCCACGGGCACACCGCCCGCCAGCCGTCGTGATAGAGCGAGCGGTGACCGAACATCTCGAAGTATTGAGTGATGTGCTTCGCCGGGGCCTTGGCGTCATCGAACGATGACCTGAGGCTGAAACCCTGGACCGGCGACTGGGTCACGCCACGGATATGCGTCGGCGCCTCGATTCCAAGCGCGTCTAGAATCGTTGGGACCAAGTCGACTGCGTGGCAGTACTGGCTTCGGATCTCGCCTTTCGTCTTGATCCCCTTGGGCCAGCAGACGATGAGCGGATCGGACGTGCCGCCGCGGTAAGTCTCGCGCTTCCAGCGCCGGAATGGCGTGTTGCCGGCGTGGGTCCAGCCCCACGGATAGTGGTTGTAGACCTTCGGCCCCCCGAGATCGTCGATCGCCGCCAGGTTCTGCGCGAGGTCGTCGGGGACATTGTTGAAGAACTTGGTCTCGTTCACTGTCCCGGTCGGGCCGCCCTCGGCGCTGGCCCCGTTGTCTGAGACCACCAAGATCAGGGTGTTTTCGTATTCGCCGCTCTCCTTCAGGAAGCCGATCAGCTCGCCGATGTAGTGGTCGGCATGCTCCAGGAAGCCTGCAAACACCTCCATGAACCGTGCGTAGAGCCGGCGCTCGTTGGCCGGCAGTTTGCCCCAGTCGGGCACGTCCGGATCGTGGCGCGACAGCGTCGTGCCTGCCGGGACGACGCCAAGCTCCTTCTGCCGCGCGAACGCCTTCTCGCGGTAGGCGTCCCAGCCGTCGTCGAAGGCGCCCTTGTACTTGTCGGCCCATTCCTTGGGCACGTGGTGCGGCGCGTGGGCCGCGCCCGGACAGAAGTAGAGGAAGAACGGCTTGTCCGGGGCGACCTGCTTGGCGTCGGCGATCATCGCCTTCGCCCGCTCCGCCAGGTCTGGCGTCAGATGGTAGCCATCCTCCGGGGTTCCGGGCGGGTCGACCATGTGGTTGTCGTAGACGAGGTCGGGATACCACTGGTTGGTTTCGCCCCCCATGAACCCGTAGAAGCGCTCGAAGCCGCGACCAAGCGGCCAGCGGTCGTAGGGCCCGGCGGCCGATTGCGCCTCGCCCGGCGTGAGGTGCCACTTGCCGACCGCATAGGTATTGTAGCCCTCCTGCAGCAGGATCTCGGAAAGCATTCCGTTCTCGAACGGCATGTAGCCGTTGCTGCCAGGGTAGCCCGTCGCTCCCTCGGTGATGCAGGCCATGGCGTTGGAGTGGTGGTTGCGCCCGGTCATGAAAGATGAGCGCGACGCCGAACAGAGCGCCGTGGTGTGCATGTTATTGTAGCGAAGGCCGTTGGCGGCCAGCGCGTCGATGTTCGGCGTGTGGATCGGGCCGCCGTAGCAGCCGAGCTGCCCGAAGCCGACATCGTCGAGGACGATCAAGAGCACATTGGGCGCGCCGGGCTTGGCGCGGTTGGGCGCCGGCCACGCCGGCTTGGAGACGTCAAATGTGCGCCCGATCACCCCGGGGAAAGCCTGGCCTGGCTGGTACTCGGTGAGCGGCATGACGGACCTCCCTAACGCGACGCAGCGGTTCTGAGATGTGTGCGGCAACGCCACAATCCGGCCTTTCCCCCACACCTGCCGGCCGATCAGCTAACCTGCGGTTGTTCTGCAGGCCCGAGGCGGACCCCGGATCATGCGAGCTGCTGCTCGTGTGCGCGGCTCAGCGCTGGAATCCGCCTTGCGGCGCGGTCTTCACCCGAACAGGTCCATCTGGTCGCCGGCCTTCGGTGGGACGCGAAACCGGGTGACGTCGAGGGGCGGGAAGGGGGCTCCGAAGCCAAGCCGCTTCTTGGCGACTTCGAAGCGACGGGCGAGGAGATCGGCGATGGGGCCTTCGCCCTTCATCCGCTTGCCCCACTCCGGGTCATAGTCCTGGCCGTGGCGCATCTGGCGGACGAGCGACATCACCCGCGAGGCGCGATCGGGGAGGTTCGCCTTCAGCCACTCGCGGAAGAGGTCCTTGATCTCGCGCGGCAGGCGCAGAACGACGTAGCCCGCACCGACCGCGCCCGCTTCCGCCGCCCGCTCGAGCACCGCTTCGAGCTCGTGGTCGTTGAGACCGGGGATGACGGGGGCGAACATGACCACGGTCGGTGTTCCGGCCTCGGTGAGAGCCCGGACTGCGCCCAACCGTCGCTCCGGCGTAGCCGCCCTTGGCTCCATCACCCGGGCCAGCTTCCGATCCAGGGTGGTGATCGATACGGCGGCGCGGACGAGGTTCGCCTGGCCCATCGGGCCGAGCAGATCCGCGTCACGCACGATCAGGGCGGACTTGGTGATGATCGAGAAGGGATGGTGGAACCGCTCCAGCACCTCGATCACGTGACGCGTCACCCTCAGCCGCCGCTCCTGGGGCTGGTAGGGATCGGTGTTGCCGCCGATGTGGATGACGCCCGGCGCATACTTCGGGTTGGACAGCTCGCGTTCGAGCAGATGCTCGGCGTTCGGCTTGAAGAACAGACGACTCTCAAAGTCGAGGCCCGGCGAGAGGCCCATATAGGCGTGGGCAGGTCTGGCGTAGCAGTAGATGCAGCCATGCTCGCAGCCGCGGTAGGGATTGATCGAGCGGTCGAAGCCCACGTCGGGGCTATCGTTGCGGGTGATGATCGTCCGCGCCGCCTCGGCGGTCACCGTCGTCTTCAGGGCCGGCGGGGTTTCGTCAGTGTCCTCCCACCCGTCGTCGAAGGCTTCCCGGAGCTGACTCTCATAGCGGCCCGACGCGTTCGACACCGCGCCTCTGCCACGCCGTTCCTGTGGGCGAGGGGACATGTCCTATCGTGACGCAGTTACGGGAACAAAACAAGAACTAGAATCCCGGAGCGCGGACGTCCGCGCTCCGGGAACAAACTCAGTCAGGCCGGTGCGGACGATCCAGGCGTTCGGAGAGCAGGAGGAGATCCTCCCAGCTCTTCTTTTTCGCCGCGGGCTGACGCAGCAGGAAGGCGGGATGGAGGGTCGGCAGGGCAGGGATCTCCAGCTCACCGTCCGGGGATCGCCACTCGAACCAACGGCCGCGCAGCGCCAGCACGCCCTCGCTGCGCTTGAGTAGAAACCGCGCCGAGGCGGCTCCGACCAAGAGCAGAACGCGCGGCCGGACCAGCTCGATCGCCCGTCGCACGAAGGGTTCGCACACCGCCTGCTCGTCGGCCGTGGGAGTGCGGTTGCCGGGCGGACGCCAGAAGACAGTGTTGGTGATGAACACCCGATCCGTGAGCCCCGCGGCCGCGAACATCCTGTCCAGGAGCTGGCCAGCGCGTCCGACGAAGGGAAGGCCCTGAAGATCCTCTTCTCCGCCTGGTCCCTCGCCGATGACCATCACCGGCGAATCGGGACGGCCCCGCGCGAACACGGCCTGCCGAGCGCCGCCTTTCAGCGGACATCCATCGAAGGCCGCTATAGCGGCGGCAAGGCTGTCGAGATCCTGGGCGGCGACGGCAGCCTCGTTTGCACTCACGACGGCCTCCGCGAGCCTGTCAGGCTCCGTCGCCGCTAGCACGGGGGGCGCACTCGGAAGGGGCGGAGGCGGACGCTTCCGCTCGGGCGGCAGCGGTGCGGGATCAACCGCGACAGGGGCGGGCGCCTCTACCGGGGCCAAAGTGCGGTTGACGGGAGCGTCGGCGAGAGTTGCATCGACGCCTGCCTCGACCCAGAAGGCGAGGAGGCTTTCGAGGGCGCGCGCGTCGGACATCGGGGTGACCCTACACTGGCGAGACGGGCGGGTGGAGGCTTACGGCACTTGACCGCACTTGCAGCGCCTTCGATTTAGGCGACAAGACGGCTGTGGCCGCGGGAGAGAGAGGGCGATTGTGAGCGAAGCCGTCGAGCGCGAAGCGATGGAGTACGACGTGGTCATCGTCGGAGCCGGTCCGGCCGGCCTGGCGGCGGCCATCCGGCTCAAGCAGCTGGCGAAACAGGCGGGCGGCGAGATTTCGGTCGCGGTCGTCGAGAAAGGCTCGGAGGTCGGGGCCCATATTCTTTCCGGAGCGGTGATCGATCCGCGCGCCCTGACCGAACTGTTTCCGGATTGGAAAGAACGCGACGCGCCGCTGGAGACGCCGGTCACCAAGGACATCTTCGTCGCCCTGACCGAGACCGGTTCGATGAACATCCCGACCTGGCCGATGCCGGGTCTGATGCATAACCACGGCAATTACATCGCCTCGCTCGGCAATCTCTGCCGCTGGCTTGCCCAGCAGGCTGAGGAGCTGGAGGTTGAGATCTATCCGGGGATGGCCGCCTCGGAAGTGGTCTATAGCGACGACGGAGCCGTGGCGGGCGTCGTCGCCGGCGTGTTCGGCGTCGGCAAGGATGGCGAGCCGACGGCCGACTATCAGCCAGGTCTCGAGCTGCGCGCGAAATATACCTTCATCGGCGAGGGCGTTCGCGGCTCCCTCGCCAAACAGATCCAGGCCCGGTTCAAGCTGAACGAAGGGCGTGAACCGCAGAAGTTCGGCATCGGCCTCAAGGAGCTCTGGCAGGTGCCGGATGACGTGTTCCAGAGCGGGCTCGTCCAGCACACGGTCGGCTGGCCGCTCACCAGCGACACCGGCGGCGGCAGTTTCATGTACCACTTCGGCGACAACTACGTCGCGATCGGCCTGGTGGTGCACCTCAACTACAAGAACCCCTGGCTCTCGCCTTTCGACGAGTTCCAGCGCCTCAAGCACCATCCAGCGATCGCCCGTCATCTGAAGGGTGGCAAACGGATCGCCTATGGCGCCCGCGCGATCAGCGAGGGCGGATTCCAGTCCGTGCCGGCGCTGGCCTTCCCGGGCGGCGCGCTGATCGGGGATTCCGCGGGCTTCGTGAACGTGCCGCGCATCAAGGGAAGCCATAACGCCATCAAGTCGGGAATGATGGCGGCCGAGGCCGCCTTCGCCGCGATCGGCGCTGGCCGGGCGGGCGACAAGCTCGTGGAGTACCAGGCGGCTTACGAGACGTCCTGGGTTCGCAAGGAGCTCCACGTCGTGCGCAACGCCAAGCCGCTATGGAGCCGGTATGGCACCTGGATCGGCAGCGCCCTGGGCCTGGCCGACATGCACGTGACCAGCCTCTTCGGCGGTTTCTCCCTGTTCGGTACGCTGAAGCACGGCAAGACCGACGCGGAGGCGACCGGGCTCGCCAAGGACTTCAAGCCGATCGTCTATCCCAAGCCGGACGGGGTGCTCAGCTTCGACAAGCTTTCGAGCGTCTATCTCTCGGGAACGAACCACGAGGAGAACCAACCGGCGCACCTGAAGCTGCAGGATGCGTCTGTGCCGATCGCTGTGAATCTGCCGAAATACGGGGAGCCGGCCCGGCTCTACTGTCCGGCGGGCGTGTACGAGGTGCTGTACGACGAGGCCGGACAGAACCCGCGCTTCCAGATCAACGCCCAGAACTGCGTCCACTGTAAAACCTGCGATATCAAGGATCCCTCGCAGAATATCGTGTGGACGACCCCGGAAGGCGGTGGCGGGCCGAGCTATCCGAACATGTGACAAAGCCCGCTGGCCCCATCCTTGCGTCCGACACGTTACGGGGCCAAGGATGATCACATGCCTTCGTTCCGCGGCGCCCTGATCTGCCTTGCTCCCCTGCTGTTGGCGGCCTGCGCCGGCGTTGGAGGCGCGCCCCAGGCGACGGTGCAGGAGGATGATTCCGGTCCCGGCTCCGCCTACGGCCTGTTCCTTGCGGGCGAAGCGGCGGCAGACAAGGGCGAGAGCGCCGTCGCCGAGGGCATGTTTGCTCGCGCGGCCGACGCGCGCGACGCCACCGACGACACTTTCCTGAAGGGTCAGGCCTTCACGTTTGCACTCCTCGCCGGGGATGTTCAGCGAGCGGCGCAAATGGCGCCGCAGGGACCGGACGACGCTCATCAACTCGTGGAACTTGGTGACCTCGTCCGCGGGGTCGAGGACATGGCCGAGGGCAGGGGCAAGCCGGCCGAGGCAGAACTCAAGGCCGCAGAAGCGGGGCAGGCGACCGCAATCGCGGGAGCTCTTCTGCGCCCCTATGCGGCCGCTCAGGCTGGCGACGTCGAACTTTCGATCGCTCAGCCGGTCATCAGCAACCAGCCGATCGCGGAGTTCTTCGGCAGCCTGGACCAGGGCGAGATGTTCGAGCGCGCGCACCGCTACGACGAGGCGGAGACGGCCTACCGCGCCCTGATCGGCAAAGGGGATCCCGGCGGGCTCGCCAGCCTGCGTCTGGGCGAAATGCTGGAGCGGCGGGGGAACACGCGCCAGGCGGCCGCCATCTATGACGACGCCCTGGCGCGGATAAAGGACGATTCGGCGCTCACCGAGGCCCGAGCCCGCCTTGCAGCCGGCAAACCGGCGCCTCCATTGCCACCCCTGAAGCGCTCGGCCGCTGAAGCCCTGATGGCGCCCGCGAGCGTCTTCCTCATGCATAAGGACGAAGAGGCCTCGCTCGCCTATCTGCGCCTGGCCTTGCGGCTGGACCCCACGCGCGATGAGGCCTGGCTGATGGTAGGCGACGCCCTGGCCGCGACCGGCGATATCGCCGGCGCCCGGGCAGCGTACGAGGCGCCCAAGCCGTCGTCGTCCCAATATGTCGTCGCCCGGATGAAGCTGGCGTGGAGCTATCAGAACGGCGGGGACAAGGATCAGGCGCTTGCAGTGGCGCGCGCCACGGTGACCGCCGATCCCAAGGACAACGACGCCGCCATCAACCTCGCCGACCTGCTTCGGGCCGACGAGAAGTACGATGAGTCCGCCGCCATCCTGGACCCGCTCATCGCCGCTCAGGGCGCCCAGCCGGACTGGAAGCTGCTTTACATGCGCGCGGTGGACTATCAGGAGAGCGGCCGCTGGTCGGACGCGGAGCGGGACCTGCAGCGAGCCCTGCTGATACGGCCGGATGATCCGGAGCTTCTCAATTTCCTGGGCTATTCCTGGATCGACCGGGGCGAGAGACTCAATCAGGCGCTGGCCATGGTCCAGAAGGCTGTCGACCTCAATCCGCAATCGGGGGCGATGATCGACAGCCTTGGCTGGGGCTACTACCGCCTGGGCAACTACCAGAAGGCGGTGGAGAAGCTGGAAGCGGCCGTCGCCCTGGAGCCGGGCGATCCGGACGTGAACAACCACCTGGGGGACGCGTACTGGCGCGTGGGCCGGAAACTCGAGGCGCGCTTTCAGTGGGCGCGCGTCCTGACCCTCGATCCGACCGCGAAGCTCAAGACCGAGGTCGAGACCAAGCTGAAGTCCGGCCTGGATCACTCCGTTGGCCCGGCGCAGGTCGCCGACGAATCCCATAAGCCCTGATCCGCATCTCGTGCAGCGATTTGCTCCTGCGAAGGTGAACCTGTTCCTGCACGTCGGCGCGCCGGCGCCGGACGGCTACCATCCCGTGTGCAGCCTCATGGTCTTCGCCAACGTGGGCGACACCGTGCGTTTCATCCCAGGCGGCGAGGGATTGACGGTCGACGGGGCCTTCGCGTCAGGACTTGCGGGGGAGGGGAACAACCTGGTGCTGCGCGCCCGCGACGCCTTGCTCGCGATGGCGGGCGGACACGTCGGGTTCCGGCTCGTGCTTGAGAAGACCCTTCCGATCGCCGCCGGCCTGGGCGGCGGATCGAGCGATGCGGCTGCGGCCCTGAAGCTGATCCGTGACGCACTCGAGCTTCCGGTCGACGATGAGGGACTGAGAGAAATCGCGGGAACGCTGGGCGCTGATGGTCCTGCTTGCCTCGACGCTACCGCGGTGATCGGCGAGGGACGGGGTGATGTCCTGACGCCCCCGCCGCCATTTCCTTCGCTTCCAGCCGTCCTCGCCAACCCCGGCGTGGCCTCACCGACGGGCCCAGTTTATCGGGCCTACGACGCCGCGGTTTCCGCTCAAGGCGCCAACTCGCCAGAATGGCCACAAAGACTGGACACGCCCGCCGAGGTCGTCGCCTTCCTGGCCAGATGCCGCAATGATCTGGAAGCTCCGGCGATCGCACTCGCGCCGAAGATCGGCGAATGCCTCGAAACGCTCTCCGCCCAGCCCGAGTCCCTGCTGGCGCGGATGTCGGGATCAGGCGCCACCTGCTTTGCGGTCTGTGCGGACGCCGCGGCGGCCCAGGCGCTGGCGGACAGGCTGACGGCCGAACGCCCGCACTGGTGGGTGCGGGCCTGCGTCTTCGGCGGTCGCTGAAGGCGGCGGCCGCAAGCGCGCGGCCGCCGCTCCAACCTCAGTCGTGGATCGTCTCTCCGTGGAGGACGATGTCGAGTCCCTCGCGCTCGCCGTCTTCCGAGACGCGCAGGCCGGTCGTGAACTTGCAGACCATCAGGATCAGGAAGGTGACGACCGCCGTCCAAACGATCGTGCCGAGGCAGCCGTAGAACTGGGTCAGAACGCCGTGACCGTCGGGCAGCTTCTGCACGGCGGCGCTGGCGAAGACGCCGGTGAGCATGGCGCCGATGAACCCGCCCACGCCATGGACTCCGAAGGCGTCCAGGCTGTCGTCGTACTTCAAGGCGTTCTTAAGGAACACGGCGCTGCAGTAGCAGACGGCGCCTGCAGCGATCCCGATCCACAGGGCGCCTGTGGGCTCGACCCACCCCGATGCCGGAGTGACAGCCACCAATCCCGCCACCGCGCCTGAGGCCAGGCCCAGCATGGTGGGCTTGCGGCGATGGAACCACTCCACGACCATCCAGGCCAAGGCCGCTGCGGCGGTGGCGATCTGGGTGTTGGCCATGGCGATCCCGGCGAGGGAGTTGGCTGCGACGGACGAGCCGGCGTTGAAGCCGAACCAGCCGACCCACAGCAGGCTGGCGCCGATCATGGTGTAGACGAGGTTGTTCGGCGCCATGGAGATCGAGCCCAGGCCTTTACGGGGACCAAGCACGAGAGCGCAGACGAGGCCCGCGACACCGGCATTGATATGGACCACGGTCCCGCCCGCGAAATCCATCACGCCCATGGCGCCCAGGAAGCCGCCGCCCCAGACCCAGTGGGCTATCGGCGCATAGACGAAGATCGACCAGAGGACGGTGAACAGCAGCAAGGCGGAAAATTTGAAGCGCTCCGCGAAAGCTCCGCAGATCAGGGCGGGCGTGATGATCGCGAACGTCATCTGAAACATCATGTAGACATACTCGGGAATGCCATACCCGGTCCCGGCGATCGTGTAGGGCTTGTCCATGCCGACGTGCCTCAGCATCAGGTTGGACAGGCCGCCCCACCACTTGTTCTGTTGCGGGTCAGCATTGGTGGAGAAGGCGATCGAATAGGTAACTATGAACCAGACCAGGGTGACCACGCAGGTGATCGCAAAGGACTGGGCGACGGTGGCGATCACGTTCTTCTTGCGGACCATCCCTCCGTAGAAGAGGGCCAGGCCGGGAATGGTCATCATCAGGACCAGGCCGGTGGACGCGAGCATCCAGGCGGTGTCGCCGCTGTTGAGCACGAACGCCGTGGCCGTGGAGGCCGCCGGCGCCGCAACCGCGGGCGACATTGTCTGACCCAAGGCGGTCGCCCCAGGCGCCACTGCGGCGCCGAGCGCGAGCACAGCCGCGCGCCATCCCCCGAAACGAAACATCTCGTCTTCCCTTTTTTGCCTTTCGCTGCGCGCCTCTACAGCGCCGCCAGCCCCCGCTCGCCGGTTCTTATGCGAACCGCGCTCTCCACATCGAGCACGAAGATCTTGCCGTCGCCGATACGCCCGGTCGTGGCCGCCGTGCGGATCGCCTCCACCGCCTGTTCGACCTGGGCGTCGTCGACGACTGCCTCGAGCTTTACCTTGGGTGTGAAATTCACCTGGTACTCGGCGCCCCGGTAGATTTCGGTCTGGCCCTTCTGACGGCCGTAGCCCTGGACCTCGGAGACCGTGAGGCCCTCGACTCCAGCGGCGAGGAGCGCCTCACGTACGTCCTCCAGCTTGAAGGGCTTCACGATGGCTATGATCAACTTCATCGGGTCCGCCCCTCGCCGCGAGTTTCCGGGCTGTAGCGTAACGCCGCCGATCGCGACTTCTGACAGGGTTTTTCGATCAGCGGAGCGTGCCGGTCGCCAGTTGAATGGGCGACGAGGCTCGAAGTTGCCCAAAAATCAGGCAGGCGCCGCCAGCAAGGGCCTCGATGATCACGAAACCGTGAATATAGAAACCCCCGCCTTCCTCACGCGTAACCTCGTCCTCCAGCGGACCGACGCAGAGTTCGAGGAAAAGGTGAAATGACCAGATATCGCTTATTGTTCGCCGCCGGCGCGCTGAGCCTCGCGGCGAGCGCCGCCTGGGCCCAACAGTCCCCGCCGGATCAGGCTACGCCAGATCAACAGGCGCCAGCTCAAGCCGCGCCGGCCCCGGCCCCGCCTGACCAACCCTCTACGATGGGCGCTCCGGCCCAGAACGAGCCGGCGGCTCCCGGTCAGGACATGAACGCCCCGGCCCAGAATCAGCCCGCCCCGCCGGCGGCTGCCTCTGCTACGGCCGCGGGCGCCAACACCAGCGCCCAGGCCGTGACGCCGGGTTCAGCGCCACCCGCACAGGTTCAGGCGCTCGCCAGCGGCGACAACGCTACTGTGACCAACGGACCGATCCCGGACACGGCCGCCAATCGAGCCAAGTTCGGCGGACCAATGTCGCTGACCGGCAAGCGTTCAAAGCCCGCGGGCAATTGACGCGTAGCCGAACGCTCTGCTTTTAGCCTTTCGTGTGTGGGCGGCCCAGCAGAGGCCGCCCCACTTTTTTGCCGACGGAGCCCAGACCTTGCTGACACGTCCTCTCATCGCCGCGGGCGCGGCCCTCTCGCTGCTCGCGCCGATGGCCGCACGCGCCCAGACTCCGCCCGCCGAGGCGACCCCGCCCGCCGCGGCGCCTGCTACGCCGGCAGCCCCTGCCGCGCCCGCGGCTTCCGCTGCGCCGTCGCCCAACCTCGCTGCGGCTGGCGACATGATGGCCACGCTGAAGGCGAACCCGCACTTCAGCACCCTGGTCAAGGCGCTCGATGCGGTGAACCTCTCCCAGATCCTGGCGGCCACGCCGCAGCTGACCCTGTTCGCGCCCACCGACGAAGCCTTCGCGGCCCTGCCGCCGGGTGCGGCGGACGCGCTGATGAAGCCGGCGAATTTGCCGACCCTGCAGAAGATCCTCACCTACTCCCTGGTCCACCTCGACCTCGACGCCTCGAAGGTGAAGGGCGCCAAGGGACCGGTGACCTCGGTCGAGGGCCAGCCCCTGCAGGTGGATGGCTTCGGTTCTGCCCCGATGGTCGACAGCGCCCACATTCTGCAGGACGGCGTCCAGGCGTCGAACGGCTGGATCTATCCGGTCGACAAGGTGATGATCCCCAGCGACGTCACCCTTCCGCAGTAACGACAGCGGGCTTGATGGGACCGCCGCGGGGAGGTTTAACGACCCCCCGCCGGCGAGCCGGACCCCATCTTCACGAGCCCACCGCCGATGCCTGCTTCCAGACCGCTCTCGTTCCAGGACCTGATCCTGGAACTACACGCCTATTGGGGCGCGCGCGGGTGCGTAATCCTGCAGCCGTATGATGTGGAGGTAGGGGCGGGGACTCTGCACCCCGCCACGGTTCTGCGGGCTCTCGGACCGCGGACATGGCGGTGCGCCTATGTCCAGCCATCCCGCCGGCCGGCGGACGGTCGATACGGCGAGAATCCCAACCGGCTACGGCAGTTCCACCAATACCAGGTTATCCTGAAGCCGAACCCCGCCGATATGCAGGAGCTCTATCTCGGCTCGCTCGAGGCGGTGGGGATCGACCCGGCGATGCACGACATCCGTTTCGTCGAAGATGACTGGGAAAATCCCACCGTCGGCGCCTGGGGCCTGGGCTGGGAGGTGTGGTGCGACGGAATGGAGATCAGCCAGTACACCTATTTCCAGCAGGTCGGCGGCCTGGACGTGAAGCCGGTCTCCGGCGAGCTGACCTACGGCCTCGAGCGGCTGGCTCTTTATGTGCAGGGTGTCGACAACGTCTACGACCTGGCCTTCAACGACCCGCAGAGTCCCGACTTCAAAACCTATGGGGAAGTCTTCCTGGAGGCTGAACGCGAGTTCTCCGCGTTCGAGCAGGAGGTCGCGGATATCCCGATGCTGCAGCGTCAGTTTGCAGACATGGAATCTGCAGTTCCGGCTCTGCTCGCTGCGCGCGGTCGCCAGGGGCAGCCGCTGGTCCTGCCGGCTTATGACCACGTCCTGAAAGCTTCACACCTGTTCAACCTGCTGGATGCGCGAGGCTCCATCGGGGTGGCCGAGCGGGCGAGCTACATCGGCCGTATCCGCGAACTCTGCCGTCGTTGCGCAGAGGCCTGGCTGGCGTTCGAGGAGGGTGCGGCGTGAGGCGCACGGACGTTCGCCGACCGCGACGCGCGGAGCCTTCCCGATGAGCGAGTTCCTCCTCGAACTGCTGTCGGAAGAAATCCCGGCCCGGATGCAGACCGGGGCGGCGCGCGACCTTGAGCGCATGGCCCGCGAGGCTCTCGGCTCGGAGGGCCTGGCGTTCAATGAGGTCCGTGCCTTCGCCGGTCCGCGCCGCCTCACCCTCGTCGTGGAAGGCTTGCCGGCCCGGCAAGCCGACCGCACCGAGGAGCGGCGCGGCCCGCGCGTGGGCGCTCCGGCCCAGGCGATCGACGGCTTCCTGCGCTCCACCGGCCTGACCGCCGACCAGCTCGAGAACCGCGACGGCGTGCTGTTCGCGGTGATTTTGCGCGAAGGGCGGGCGACACCGGAAATCCTCAAGGACGTGGTGGAAGAGGTCGCGGCGCGGTTTCCGTGGCCCAAGTCCATGGTCACCGGATCGGGAACCTTTCGTTGGGTGCGTCCCCTCCGGCGCATCCTCGCCCTGTTCGACGGCGAAGTCGTGCCGATCGAGATCGACAACCTGACCGCGGGAGATTTCACCGAAGGCCACCGGGTGATGGGACCGCGCGGTCCGGTGCGCGTGCGCGACTTCGCCACCTACGCCGAGGCGCTGGCCGAGCGGTTCGTCGTGCTCTCGGCCGACGAACGCCGTCGGCTGATCGTCGAGGGCGCGCGCAAGGTCACGGCGGCCGCCGGCCTTCACTGGGTGGAGGATTTCGGCCTCCTGGAGGAGGTGGGCGGCATGGTGGAGTGGCCGGTCGCCATCCTGGGGGACATGGAGGCGGCCTTCCTCAGCCTTCCGCCCGAGGTCGTGCGGACGACCATGCGGGTCCACCAGCGCTATTTCGCGGTGCGCAAGGGCCCGGCGGCCGACAGCCCGCTGTCGCCCCACTTCATCTGCATCGCCAATGTGGAGGCGCCCGACGGAGGCAGGCTGATCGCCGCCGGCAATGCTCGCGTGCTGTCGGCCAGGCTCAATGACGCCCGCTTCTTCTGGGAGGAGGATCTGAAAGTCCGCCTCGCCGACCGCTTGCCGCGGCTGGCTGGCGTCACCTTCCATGCGCGCCTCGGCTCGCTGCTGGATCGGGTCAACCGCATCGAGGGCGCTGTGCGCGTGATCGCCCCCCTGGTCGGAGCCGATCTCGACGCCGCGGCAGAGGCGGCGCGATTGGCGAAGGCCGACCTCGCCAGCGGCATGGTCGGTGAGTTCCCCGAGCTGCAGGGGATCATGGGTGGCTACTATGCCGAGCGGGAGGGCCTGCCCCCCGAAGTGGCGAACGCCATCCGCGGACATTACCGCCCGCAAGGGCCAAGCGACGCCATTCCGATCGCTCCCGTCTCAATCGCTGTCGCTCTGGCCGACAAGCTGGACAGTCTGATCGGCTTCTTCGCCATCGGTGAAGCGCCCACGGGATCGCGCGACCCTTTCGCCCTGCGGCGCGCCGCGCTGGGAGTGATCCGCATCATTCTCGAGAATGGACTGCGCTTCTCCCTGGGCGATCTGCTGGACGAGGTTTCCGCCCGAACGGGCCTGCAGCCGGTAGGGCTGATGGCCTTCTTCGCCGATCGCCTCAAAGTGGCGCTCCGCGAAGCTGGGCGGCGGCACGACCTCGTGGACGCGGTTTTCGCCCTTGGCGACGATGATCTCGTTCGCGTCGTCGCCCGGGTCGAAGCGCTGAGCGGCTTCCTGGCCAGCGAAGATGGCGCAAACCTGCTCGCCGCCTTTCGCCGCGCCGGCAACATCCTCTCCGCAGAGGCGAAGAAGGGCGAACTTCCAGGCGGTGCGCCTGCCCGCGTGACCGCGCCGCCCGAAGAAGCGGCCCTCTATGACGCGCTCGAGGCCGTCGCCCCCGCAATCGACGCCGCCCTGGCGGCGGAAGACTTCGGCGCCGCTATGATCGCCATGGCCGGGTTACGTGCGGCAGTGGACGCCTTCTTCGACGCGGTCTTGGTCAATTCCGAGGTCCCAGCCGAGCGAGCCAATCGCCTGCGGTTGCTCGGGCGCGTGCGCGACACCATGCTCAGGGTTGCCGACTTCGCGAGAGTGGCCGGATGAAGCCCGGACCCGCGAACGACACGTTTCCGTCAGGGCAAGGAACCGAGGCGTCATGGCGGCTTTTTTTTGCCCAGCTTTGCAGATGAAGTCCGGCCGCGACGCCGCCGGGCAAGGAGTTGGTTAATGACGACCGTCGATCACGCCGCGAAGACCAGGACGAAGTGGGTCTATGGCTTTGGTGGCGGCGCGGCCGACGGCGATGCGGCGATGCGCAATCTGCTGGGGGGTAAGGGCGCCAACCTCGCGGAAATGTCGCGCCTTGGCCTTCCGGTCCCGCCCGGCTTCACCATCACCACCGAGGCGTGCAACCACTACTACGCCCAGGGCAGGACCTATCCGGCCGAACTGGCGGGCGAGGTCGAAGGGGCTCTGAAGACGGTCGAGGCCCAGGCTGGCCGCCGGTTCGGCGATCCGAAGAATCCGCTGCTCGTCTCGGTGCGCTCCGGAGCGCGCGCGTCGATGCCGGGCATGATGGATACGGTCCTCAACCTGGGCCTGAATGACGCCACGGTGGAGGGCCTGGCGGCCCAGGCGGCCGATCGCAGGTTCGCCTTCGATTCCTATCGCCGTTTCATCCAGATGTACTCGAACGTGGTGCTGGGACTGGACCACCACATGTTCGAGGAGATCCTCGACGACCGGAAGGACGCCCTCAACGTTTCTGTCGACACGGCCCTGACGGCCGAGGACTGGGTGCACGTGGTGGCGGAGTACAAGCAGGCCGTCCGGCGGGAGACGGGCGCTGATTTCCCACAGGATCCGAACGACCAGCTCTGGGGCGCCATCGGCGCGGTGTTCGCCAGCTGGATGAACGAGCGGGCGCGCTTCTATCGCAAGATGCATGACATCCCCGAGGCCTGGGGCACGGCGGTCAACGTGCAGTCCATGGTGTTCGGCAACATGGGCGAGACCAGCGCCACGGGCGTGGCCTTCACCCGCAATCCCTCCACCGGCGAGAACCGCCTCTATGGCGAGTTCCTGATCAACGCCCAGGGCGAAGATGTCGTGGCCGGCATCCGCACGCCCCAGTCGATCACCAAGGTCGCGCGCGAGGAGATGGGCGAGACGGCTCTCTCGATGGAAGAGGCCATGCCGGAAGTCTTCGAGGCCTTCTGCAAGCTCGTGACCCGGCTGGAGCGGCACTACCGCGACATGCAGGACATCGAGTTCACCATCGAGAAGGGCCGGCTCTTCCTGCTGCAGACCCGCAACGGCAAGCGCACCGCCCGCGCCGCCCTCAAGGCGGCCGTCGAGATGGCCGCCGAGGGACTGATCACACAAGATGAGGCGGTGATGCGGGTGGATCCGGCGTCACTCGATCAGCTTCTCCACCCCACTATCGACCCGGACGCTGAGCGCGACGTGATCGCCGTTGGCCTTCCGGCCTCGCCTGGAGCAGCCACCGGAAGGATCGTGTTCTCCGCCGAGGCGGCCGAGCGCGAAGGCGCCGCCGGGCCGGTGATCCTGGTGCGCGAAGAGACCAGCCCTGAGGACATCCGCGGGATGGACGCTGCGCGCGGCATCGTCACCGCCCGCGGCGGCATGACCAGCCACGCGGCGGTCGTCGCCCGGGGGATGGGCCGGCCCTGTGTGTCGGGCGCGGGCGAGCTCGTCATCGACGGCGAAGCGGGTGAGATGCGCGCCCGCGGCCGCGTCTTTCGCGCCGGCGATGTGGTGACGATCGACGGCTCCAAAGGCGAGATTCTCGCCGGAGCCGTGCCTATGGTCGAGCCGGAGCTGTCCGGTGATTTCGCCAGTCTGATGGAGTGGGCCGACGAGGCGCGCCGTTTGAATGTGCGCGCCAATGCCGAGACGCCGACCGACGCGCGCACCGCCCGTCAGTTCGGGGCCGAGGGCATCGGCCTGGTGCGGACCGAGCACATGTTCTTCGACGAGGCGCGGATCGCCGCCGTGCGCGAGATGATCCTCGCCGACGACGAGCTTGGTCGCCGCGCCGCGCTCGAGCGGATCCTGCCCATGCAGCGCTCCGACTTCGTCGAGCTGCTGACAATCATGGCCGGCTATCCGGTGACCTTCCGCCTGCTAGATCCGCCGCTGCATGAGTTCCTGCCGCACAGCCATGAGGACGTGGCGGCCGTGGCCAAGGCGACCGGCCTCGATCCCGACAAGCTGCTGCGGCGCGCGGGCGAGCTGCGCGAGACCAACCCCATGCTCGGCCACCGCGGCTGCCGCCTGGGCGTGTCCTATCCAGAGATCTACGAGATCCAGGTTCGTGCGATCATGGAGGCCGCCTGCGAGGTCGCCACGGCCACGGGCGTCGCGCCCATCCCCGAGATCATGCATCCCCTGGTCGCCAAGGCCGAGGAGATGAACTTCCTTCGCGCCCTGACGGATCGGGTCGCCGCGCAAGTCATCAGGGAGAAGGGCGTCAAGATCGACTATCGCGTGGGCGCGATGATCGAGCTGCCGCGGGCGGCGGTGTGCGCCGGCGAGTTGGCGCGTAGCGCCGAGTTCTTTTCCTTCGGCACCAACGACCTGACCCAGACGACCTTCGGCATCAGCCGCGACGACTCCGGGCGGTTCCTGGGCGCCTATATCGACAAGCTGATCTTCGAGAAGGATCCCTTCGTCTCCATCGACGTGGACGGGGTGGGAGCCCTGGTGCGAATGGGGGCCGAGCGAGCCCGCGGCGCCCGGTCGGACGTCAAGCTCGGTATCTGCGGTGAGCACGGGGGCGATCCGGCCTCCATCGCCTTCTTTGAGGGCGTCGGCCTCGACTACGTCTCCTGCTCTCCCTACCGCGTCCCAGTGGCCCGTCTCGCCGCCGCCCAGGCCGCCCTGGCGGCGAAGAAAGGGTAGGGGCGCGTCCCCGTCTGTCCCTCTCCAGAAGGGGAGGGATAGTCCGTCGTCGCCGTCACACTGATCTGCTAGGCCGTCCTGGAAGGGGAGCAGGTCGCATGTCCGAATCGCCGCTGGAGGAGATGGAGGCGCGTGAGAGCGCCGAGCGTGCGGAGGAGGCGAAGAAGGACGCCTTCAACTCCCAGGTGACGATGACGATTGCGGTCCTGGCGGTGATCGCGGCGATCGGCGCCAGCCTTGAGACCAGCGAAGGCGACAAGACCATCGTCGCCAAGAACGACGCGGTGCTGCAGCAGAACCAGGCCACCGACCAGTGGAACGAATACGAGGCCAAGAGCCTCAAGAAGAACCTCTACGCCATCGAGGTCGACCGGGGTGGCCCCAAGGCTGCAGACTACGCAAAGGTGGTCGCCCAGAACACCGCCGACCAGAAGAGGATCATGGGGGAGGCCAAGGCCTTCGAGGAGGCGCGCCACCACTATAGCGAGGTCGCCGAGTTCCACGAACGTCGGCACTCGAAGCTGACGATCGGCTCGACCCTCCTGCACATGGCCATCGCCATCGCTACCCTCTCGATTATCCTCCACCGCAGGTGGCCCTGGTTCACGGCGATCGGGCTGACGGTCGTAGGGGTGGGGATCGGAGTCTGGGCGTACCTCTGAGGACTTCGTTGCGCCGAGCCGGTTTACGCAAGGCGCGCTCAAGTCCTACGGTCTGTCCTGGCAGAACCGGACCGCAGTGGAGGCGACATGACTGAGCTCGTGCAGACGCTGGACCTCGAAGGGCTCACGCTTACCCCTTTGACTCCGACCATCGGGGTCGAAGTCGCCGGGATCGACCTGCGAGAGCCGCTCTCGGGCGCGCATCAGGGGACGCTGCGACGGGCCCTGCTGGACTGGAAGGTGCTGTTCTTCCGCGACCAGGACATCACCACCGAGCAGCACCTCGACTTCGCACGTAATTTCGGCTCGCTCGAGGTGCATCCCTTCGCGCCGTCCAAGCCGGGCTATCCCGAAGTTCTGGCGATCACCCACGATCGGGAGAGCCGCGGGCGCGAGAACACCTGGCACAGCGACGTCACCTGGCGGCTGGAGCCGTCGCTGGGCTCGATCCTGCGGGCTCTGGAGATCCCGCCGGTGGGCGGCGACACCCTGTTCGCCGACATGTACGCCGCCTACGAGGGCCTCTCAGACGAGGTGAAGGCCAAGATCGATGGCGCGGTCGCCGTGCACGACTTCACCCACTTCCGCGCCGGCATGCGTCGCCGCGGCAAGAGCGAGGCCGAGATCGAGGCGTTCAACGCCGCCTATCCCATGCCGCATCATCCGGTGGTGCGCACGCATCCTGAGACTGGCCGCAAGGCGCTGTATGTCAATGCGGCGTTCACCGTCGCCATCGAGGGGATCGAAAAGGCGCGATCCGACGCCCTGCTCAAGCATCTCTACGCCCAGGCGGCGATTCCGGAATACCAGTGCCGGTTCCGGTGGGAGGTGAATTCGATCGCCTTCTGGGACAATCGCGCAAGCCAGCATTATGCGGTCTCGGACTACTGGCCGGCCGTGCGGCGCATGGAGCGCGTGACGGTTATCGGCGACCGGCCATACTAGCCGGCGTCGCCGCCCATGGCGCGCACAGCTGAGGCGCTGGAGGCGTTCTTTCGGACAGTGCTCGAGGTCCCCGCGCACAGGATGTTCGGGTTGGCGCTGGAGGGCTGGAGCGAAGGCGAAGCGAGGCTGAGCTTCGTCGCCGACGCGGCCAGCCTGGGGCCGGCGGGCGATGTGCATGGCGGTGTGGTCGGACTGCTGCTGGAGCCGGCGGCGATGTTCGCCCTGATGACACTGCTGCCTGAGGATCGATACGCCGTCACCGCGGATGTCCACACCCAATTGATGCGACCAATCCAGGCAGGCGCCCGCGTCGATCTGAGGGGGCGCGTGCTCCGCGCCGGCCGCAGCCTTGCTTTCTGCGAGGCGGAGGCGCTGGCGGACGGGAAGACCTGCGCGCTGGCGCAGATGACCAAGGCGATCGTGGTCGCGCGCAGCTGACGACGTTGTTCGGCTCAGCTCGCCGCACGGGCGGCGGCGCGGAAGTCGTAGGGCGTCGTGTCGGCGCAGTCCGGCCAACGGTTTGTCGCGATCCAGTAGTCGCAAAGACCAAGCTTCCCGCACAGCCGGACAAATCGCGGGTCATCGATCATCGGGCGGTTGTCCGGACGGAAGATCACGCCGGAATTGACGCCGTCGACCGGGCTTGGACCGTCGGCATCCCAGATCTGATCGAATGCGGCCGCCTCGGCCAGTTCGAAAGCCGATTCCGTGAGGCCGGCGGCGTGAATCGAGACAATGGTCTGCAGGTGGACCGCGCCCGAGCGGACGAGCGTCTCCTGGGCGCGCGCCACCTGGTCCGCCCAATAGTCGGGGTCTTCGCGACGCAGGCGGGCGAGGGGTTCGACGGCCTCCGCCCAGAATGGAGGGCGCCCATCGCCCAGGTGCGCGCACACGACGTCGAAGCGAGCCCAGTCGCGGCGCGATGCGGTCCAGAAGCCGGCGTAAAAGGCCACGAGCCCCGAGCGCGGCCAGCGCACGAGGAGGTGCTCCCACAACTCGCCGCAGGCGTCGGATTCTCCAGAGCCGCAGAGGGCGGACACGTACTGAGCCGCCACGCGCACATCGAGAGGGTTCAGCTCGTAGGCGAGGCGCGCGTGCCGGCCCGCCTCAGCCATGCGCCCCACGATCTGGCAGAAGCGGGAGTGGAAGGAGAGCACCTCCGGGTCCTGCGGCGCCGCCTCGAGGGCGCGCTCCTGCAGGGCTTCCCGGGCAGCGTGGCGGCCGAAAGGCTCCAGATAGCTGAGGGCCTGGTGGGCGAGGCCCATCGCGGGGTCGAGCGACAGGGCAATTTCCGCCGCGTGCACGGCTGAGGCCCGAGTTAGCGAGCGGTCGGCCCGGTTATCGCCGAAGCGAAGCCACCAGGCTCTCTCTATGGCGAGCGCGCTCCAGGCGCGGGCGAAGTTGGGTGCGCCGGCGACCACCTCTTCAAGCAGGTCGAAGGCTCGCGCCCGGCCTGCGAGATCGATCGATCCCTCCACGAGCAAGGCGCGCGCCTGCAGATACCGGTCGTACACCGCCATATCCACGTGCGAGGGCTTGAGGGGCGCCAAAGCGACCTGAAGGGCGGCGGCCACGGCGATCGCGATCCCATCCTGGACCGCGAAGATGTCAGTCAGCTCGCGCTCGAAGCGATCGGACCAGACGATGGTCTGCTCGTGGCACTCCACCAGTTGAGCGGAGATGCGAACGCGCTGACCGCTTCGCCGGACGGAGCCATCGAGGATGTGAGTGGCGCCGAGGGTGGCCCCGACATGGGCCGCGTTCTTATGCGGGCCGCGGAACTGGAAGCTGGAAGCGCGGCCGATGATCTTCAGTCCGTCGGCCCGCGACACCCGCTGCTGGATCTCTTCCGACACGCCGTCGGTGAACCACGCCATGTCCTCGCCTTCACAAAGATCGTCGAAGGCCAACACCGCCAGGACGGGCGGCCCCGCCGCGGGACCTGCGACCGGCACGGGCAGGGGAGGCGGCGCCGGGGCGGAAGGATGTTCTGAGCCTTCCGCCATGAGCCGATAGCCAACGCGCGGTATCGTCTGGATGGAGAAGGCGCCGGTCTCCTCACCCAGGCGCCTCAATCGTCCGATCACGCGGTTAAGGGCGTCCTCGCCAACGACGACGTCCGCCCAACAGAGGGAAAGCAGGTCATCCCGCGAACACATGTCTCCCGAGAATTCGCCGAGGGCGATGAGGCCTTGCATGACGCGTGGCTCGAGGATCCATTGACGCCCGTCCTGTGTGAGGACGCTGCGCCGCGAGGGCTGAACAAGCAGCGGCCCCAGGCGCAGATCGGGTTCATGCGCCAGTTCGATGCGGCCGCGGCGGGGCGGCCTCGATCCCTCGGCCATGGATTGCACGTCGGACCCGTCCCTCAACACCCCCTTGATACGGGGCTGGGCTGACGATGCAAAGGCGGCGACGAAAGCAAAGCTCCAAAGAAGCCGCCCCCTGCGCGACTGGGCGGAGGGGGCGGAGGGAAGACCGACGAGGGGGATTGGAAGGTCACCCCGCCGGGGTCTCAGGATCAGCTCAACGGTTGGCGACCAGAGTGACTCCGGCGGGGGCCCCCAGTTCCAGGCGCGCCACCTCTGGCGAGTCGAGGCGAGCGACGGAGTCATGAACGGTCGTCTTCATGCACCCGACGTAGGCTTGGCGGCCTTGAATGTCCTGATTGGCTGGCTCACCGCCGCAGATCTCGTTCGCTGCATTGGCGATCCGGTGAAGGGCGATACGTGCGCCATCAGCGTGGCCGAGATCCAGATCGGCAATCCTGACCGGCACGGACATGGTTTCCACGGGAGGGCCCGCAAAAGACTGGCTGGCAGTCCCGAGAATCGCGGTGGCGGCGACCGCGGCAAAGAGCTTGAACATCGTGCGTCTCCTTCCGAGCTGTGGCTCGAAGCAGATCGCTTCGAACGCTCGTATGGAGCGCCCGCCTGACCTGATCTGACAGGGCGACGAGCCGATGGTTCGTCGATGGTTCGCCGATCAATCGACGCCGTGAGGGCCGAAGGGACTTAGAGGGCCCTCAGTGAGGGGGAGAGACGGGCGCGACGGCGACCTGATCGGGGGCGGTTTCGAGGGTGAGTTCCTCGAAGAGCCTGCGAAAGTGGATCATCGCCTGGCGCAGGTCCTCAGTCGTCGCCTGGCCTGACATGTGCCGCAGCGCGATGTCATGGGCGGCGCGATAATTTTCCACCACCACCGGATGATCGACACTGATGTCGGCGGCGCGCTGGTCAAAGTCGGCGACTGGATAGCCGCGGGTCTTCATTACGTCTCCGAGCAGGACATCCGCGTGGACCACCGCGGCCGGCGGGTCGTCGACGAACTCCGCCTGCACCCGGGTCCAGGCGTCGCCAAAGCGAGCGCGGTCCTGGGCGGATAGATCGCGCAGCGGCAGGGCGCTGACGCGCGCCTGGCGCTCGCGCAGCTCCGCTTCAGCCTTGGTTCGGCTGCCGGTCTGTTCGACCGCACGAGCGTATTCGGGCCCGAATTGGTCCCGCAGCTTCCCGGTCTGCTCTCGCCGGCGCCAGATCAGGAACGCGGCGACGAGCAAAACAACAACGACGACAACGGCGATTACGATCGCGGTGGTGTTCATTCCTTTTTCTCTTCTCCGATCGGCTGAGCCGAGTACGGAAGCGGAACGAACCTGTACGAGTAGCAGTTCCGGCGGCGGGCGACAGGGTCGCGAGCGAACCGCCCCAGGCGTAGTCGTCAGAGCAAAGGTCTGCTCCGCAGATCGAGGACGCCCCGTGACGCGTCCAGATCAATGACGACGTCCGCGCGATCGGGCATCTCGCGGTCGAGCCAGCGCGCGATGCGCTCGTAATGCTGAATGAAGCGGCGGACTTCCTCGTCCGACATCACGGCGCTTCCGCCGCCGGCCTGCCGCAGCTTGCGCTCCTGCTGGATGCGCCATTCGAGGATCACTTCGAAACTCGGTGGCCGGAACATGATCAGGTGGTCGATGTGTCCGAATAGGTGCTGGTAGGGGCCGGCGAGCGAGTCATTGACATAGCGCCGCCAGATCGCGTCCGGGTCGCGCTCGGCCTCCAGCTCATTCACGGGTTGGACAAGGTCCGCGGCAGGCTGGGGACGCGCGCCCACACACCATCCTTCGAAGATCACTACATGTACGGGACCGCTGATCACCTGCCATTGATCCTCGGGCGCCCGATCGTCCGTCGCCTTGTCGAAGCGGGGCAGGGCGGTGGTGGGCTCCCTTGAAAGCCCGGCGATTAGGCGGGCGCCGAGGCCGGGGTCATGGGTGCCGGGAGGGCCCCGGGTCGCCAGCAGCGGGTGAATCGTTCGGGCCAGATGCTCCCGCGCGGATCGGCCGAGATAAAGATCATCCAGCCCCAGCACCGCCGCGCGTACGCCAGCCTCGTTCAGCAACAGTTCCAGCACCCTCGCCGCGGTGGTCTTGCCCGAGCCCTGGGGTCCGCAGAGACCGACCACGAGCGGCCCGCTCGCGGCGGTGAGGCGACTCACGACGGAACGGGCGATCGGGTCATGCAGGGCCTCGACGAGGCGCGGGAAGTCCGCGGGCAGCCGCTCGCGCGCGATGAAGTCCTGCAAGGTGTGGGACGCCGTCATGGTCCGCGGCTTAATGGAACGCGGCTGCCTCCGCGACGGCGAACGTGGAGGGGACGCGACTGGGCCTGCGCGAGCTCACATCGAGGCGAGCCAACGTTCGGGCGCCGCGCGCACCCGATACGCCCGTCGCGTCCCCTCCACCCGGGCGGCGGGCCGCGGCCGCCCGGTCAGCGGGCGCTTAAATCAGCGCCGGCCGCTGAACTGGACGGATCGAGCATGAGCGCGGCTCGATGAACGAAAGGGAAGGTGAGCCGGTCATCTCCCGTTCATCTTCGCACCCAACGCGTGGCTTGCTGGGCAAGAATCTCAAGCCGCATCATGGCCTTCTGGCTGGCGGCTGAGACGGAAGAGGATAGCGGCGAGCGTCGGTTGGTCTTCATCCGACATAGGGGGAACCCACCAGGGTCGAACGCCAAGAGGCGGCGGCGCTGAGGTTGCAGTCGGTTGAGCCAGGCATGCCAACGAAACAGGCGCGGGCGCCGGGTGCTCCGGCGCCCGCTCGCAACATCAGGCGTCAAGGAAACCGATCACCTCGGCTATGCGGCCCTCGCGATCGAGGCGCACAACATCCATGCCGCCGGCGACTCGCACTCCGTCCGGTCCGTCGAGGGTCCAGGAGAAGCGCACGAACGGTCCGTGTCCGTCGGCTGCGCCTTTCAACTCAAAACCGTGACCTGGAAAGCGGCCGCGAACAGCGTCGATCATTGTCGCGACGCCCTCAGGACCGTCGCCCGCCATCAGCGGGTCGACATAGCGCGTTTCCAGCGACCAGCCTTCGGCGATCATGCGCCGCCGCCGGTCGGCATCCTCTTCATTCCACACCGCCAGGTACTCTTCGGCGATGGTCATGGGGTCGGCGATCGTCGTGGGATAGGTCATGTCCGAAGCTCCTTATCAGGGGACGCAGGGGAGACTGGGACGGATCGGGGCCGCTGGCGATTACCTGACAGGTAATGGGTCCGCCCCCCTAATCTGGCCTAGACTGGCGATATGAGCTTGGGTCTCGACATGAGCGTGGGCGGGGTGTTGCGCGACTGGCGCCGGCGGCGACGCTTCAGTCAGCTCGACCTGGCAGGCGAGGTGCAGGTCTCCAGCCGCCATCTCAGCTTCGTGGAGAGCGGCCGGGCCGGTGCGAGCCGGGAGCTTCTGCTGCGTCTGGCCGACGGGCTGGAAATGCCTTTGCGCGAACGCAATCGACTGCTTTTGGCCGCAGGTTATGCGCCGCTCCACGCCGAACGACCGCTGGACGCGCCCGACATGGAAGCCGCGCGCGCGGCGGTGGACGCGGTCCTGGCGGGTTGCGAACCGTATCCGGCAATCGCGGTCGATCGTCACTGGACGCTCGTGGCGGCCAACGCCGCGGTCGCGCGCCTGGTGGCCGGCGCGTCCGCCGCCCTGTTGGAGCCGCCGGTCAACGTCCTGCGCCTGAGCCTACACCCGGAGGGTGTGGCGGGGCGGATCGAAAACCTCGCCCAGTGGCGTCGCCACGTGCTGCACCGCCTGAAGGCCCAGGCCGAAGCGAGTGGTGATCGCGTCCTGCTAGAGCTCCACGCGGAACTCTCAGCCTTGGCCGGGCGGGGCGGCGTTCCGCCCGCGCCGCTGGATGCGATCGCGACACCGTTACGGCTGCGCGATGCGGACGGTCGTGTTCTCAGTCTGATCAGCACAACCACCGTTTTTGGCGCCGCAAACGAGGTGACCCTCTCGGAGCTGACCCTCGAGTGCTTCTACCCTGCGGACGAAGCCACCCGCCGCGTGTTTCTCGACCCGTGAAAGGCGCTGGCGCGGAAGGGTGAAAACCCGCGTGAATCCGAACTCATTGCAAAGTCTGTGGGATTGGACGAATACGAACGAAGCGCAACATCGAGCAACCTGGCGCAATGCCGCGACACCGGGACACCTTCCCCTGCCCGGTCGGTTAGCTTGAACCTCCCGCGGTGCGAAGCCACATTGCCATCCGAAGGAGAAGTCGCCTGCTCGTCAGGGGGCTGATAACAGCGGCGGTCCGATACGGCGCGCGGTCGGACTGGAAGCCCGCGGATCACTCGAACGATGCCGGCATCGCGGATGCGACACCGCGGCCGGCCGGAGTACCCCGTCTATGACGTCAATCAATACGATACCTGTGCTGCCGCTGCGGGACATTGTCGTTTTCCCGCACATGGTGGTGCCGCTCTTCGTCGGACGCGAGAAGTCGGTGCGAGCCCTCGAAGAGGTTATGAAGGGAGACAAGCAGATCCTGCTCGTCACCCAGAAGGACCGCGACCAGGATGATCCCACCCCGGGCGACATCTTTGAAGTCGGCGTCCTCGCCACTGTGCTGCAACTGCTCAAACTGCCCGACGGCACCGTCAAGGTGCTCGTGGAAGGCAAGTCGCGCGCCGCAGTGCTGCGCTTCACCGATCACGACACCTATTATGAGGCGGACATCGCCGCCATCGAAGACCAGGGTGGCGAGGCCCACGAGGCCGAGGCGCTCAGCCGCGCGGTGATCGAGCAGTTCGACAACTACGTTAAGCTGAACAAGAAAATCCCGCCCGAGGCGCTCGCGGCGATCCCGCAGATCACCGATCCGGGCCGGCTGGCCGACACCATCGCCGCCCACCTGGCGGTGAAGATCGCCGACCGTCAGCAGTTGTTGGAGATCTTCAACGTCTCCAAGCGCCTGGAAAAGGTCTTCGCCCTGATGGAAGGCGAGATCAGCGTCCTGCAGGTCGAGAAGAAGATCCGCAGCCGCGTCAAGCGCCAGATGGAGAAGACGCAGCGTGAGTATTACCTGAACGAGCAGATGAAGGCGATCCAGCGCGAGCTGGGCGAGCAGGACGACTCGCGCGACGAACTCATCGAGCTCGAGAAGCGCATCAAGAAGACCAAGCTGTCGAAAGAAGCGCGGACCAAGGCCGAAGGCGAGCTGAAGAAGCTGCGCAACATGAGCCCGATGTCCGCCGAATCGACGGTCGTGCGGAACTACCTCGACTGGCTGCTGTCGATCCCGTGGGGCAAGTCCAAGTCCAAGCCGATCGACCTCGCCGAGGCCGAGCGGATCCTGGAGGAGGACCACTACGGTCTGGAGAAGGTCAAGGAGCGCATCCTGGAGTACCTGGCGGTGCAGGCGCGCACGGGTACGCTGAAGGGCCCGATCCTCTGCCTGGTCGGCCCTCCGGGGGTCGGCAAGACCTCGCTCGGCCGATCGGTCGCCGAGGCGACGGGTCGCGAGTTCGTGCGCCTGTCCTTGGGCGGCGTGCGCGACGAGGCCGAAATCCGCGGCCACCGGCGCACCTATATCGGCTCCATGCCCGGCAAGATCATCCAGTCGATGAAGAAGGCCAAGACCACCAACGCCTTCTTCCTCCTGGACGAGATCGAGAAGATGGGCGCCGACTGGCGCGGGGACCCGTCCTCCGCCTTGCTGGAGGTGCTGGATCCGGAACAGAACGCCACGTTCAACGACCACTATCTGGAGGTCGACTACGACCTCTCGAACGTGATG
>DASXGR010000132.1:0-21886 GCA_036488935.1 Caulobacteraceae bacterium
GCCGCCTTGCTGGCCGCCCGCGGCTCTTCCTCGAACAGCGCCGCAAGCTGCTCGGTGATCGCGCCACCCAGTTGCTCCACATCGACGATGGTGACGGCCCTCCGATAATAGCGCGTCACGTCGTGGCCGATGCCGATGGCGATCAGCTCGACGGGACTGCGGCTCTCGATCTCGGCGATCACCCGACGCAGGTGCCGCTCCAGATAGTGGCCGCTGTTCACCGAGAGCGTCGAGTCGTCAACCGGCGCGCCGTCGGAGATGACCATCAGGATCCGCCGTTGCTCCGCACGCCCGATCAGCCGGCCGTGCGCCCACAAGAGGGCCTCGCCGTCGATGTTCTCTTTCAGGAGGCCCTCGCGCATCATCAGGCCGAGGTTCTTGCGCGCTCGCCGCCAGGGTGAGTCGGCCCCCTTATAAATGATATGGCGAAGGTCGTTCAGGCGGCCGGGAGAGGGCGGCTTGCCGGCCTTGAGCCAGTCGTCGCGCGATGCGCCTCCCTTCCAGGCGCGGGTGGTGAAGCCCAGAATCTCGACCTTCACCCCGCAGCGCTCGAGCGTCCGCGCCAGGATGTCGGCGCAGACCGCCGCCACCATGATCGGGCGCCCGCGCATGGAGCCGGAGTTGTCGATCAGCAGGGTGACCACTGTATCGCGGAATTCGGTGTCCTCTTCCTGCTTGAAGGACAGCGGCGCGGTGGGATCGACGATGACCCGGGTGAGGCGGGCCACGTCCAGCAGCCCCTCCTCGAGGTCGAAGCTCCAGGTGCGGTTCTGCTGAGCCAGCAGCTTGCGCTGGAGCCGGTTGGCGAGGCGGGCCACCACGTTCGAGAGGCTGGCCAGCTGCTGGTCCAGGTAGGCGCGCAGCCGGGTGAGCTCCTCGGGCTCGCAGAGCTCCTCGGCGTGGATGGTCTCGTCGTGCCCCGTGGTGAAGATCTTGTACGCGGGCTCGGGGCGACCGTGGTCCTTGATCTCGGGGCGCGCCGGCTGGTCGCCCTCGGTCATCTCGATGTCTTCGTCGAGCTTGTCGGCGCTCTCGTCGTCCTCGGCGGCGGTCACGTCGGTCTCGGCGCTTTCGCTTTCGCGCGCGCTCTTCTCGCCCTCGTCGGAAGCGTCGCTGGAGGGCGACTGTTGTTCCTCCTGGCTCTCGCCCTCGCTGGAGGCCTCCGCCTCGCCGTCCTGGTCCTCGTCCTCCTGGGTGTCCTGGTCCGGGGCGTCGGAGAGGTCGTCGCCCATGGAGAGGTCGCGACAGACGGTGCGGGCGATGCGGCCGAAGGCCTTCTGGTCCTCAATCGCCTCGCACAGCCTGTCCAGGCTGGGGCCGGCCTTGGCCTCGATCTCGCCGCGCAGGGCGTCCACCAGCAAGCGCGCAGACGCGGGCGGCGGCTCGCCGGTCAGGCGTTCGCGCGCCAGGAGGCCGATGACGTCGGCCATCGGCGCGGCGGCTGGATCGACAATATGGTTGAGACCCTTGCGCTGGGCCGCCTGCTCCCACACCGCCGCCAGATTCTCGCGCACCCCGGCCAGGGCGTTGGCTCCGATCGCCTCGATGCGCGCCTGCTCGAGCGCGTCGAAGACCTGGCCGCCTTCGGCCGACTTGGGCTTGCCCCGCCCGTGAACGGCGTCGTCGTGGTGAGCGACGCGCAGAGCCATCTGGTCGGCGAGACCGCGGATGCGTGTCGTCTCGGGCCCGGAGAGTTCCCGCGGCGGGTGCGGCAGGATCGCCTTGTGCCCTTGCAGGGTTGGCCCGTCGCCGCTGAAGATAACCTCCAGGTCGGGCTGTTCGGCCAGCGACCGCGCCGCATTCGCCAGCGCCCGCTTGAAGCTTTCCCCGGGTGTTTCCTTCTGGGACATGCCCGACCCATAACCCCTAGCTCCGCCCGTGGGGAAGCGCTGAAGCCGAGCGTTCCTGCAGATAGGCGCCGAAGGCGCAACAGATCCCCGCCTCGGGCGGCTCGAGGTCGACGGCCGAATTTTAAACCACGGACCTCACGGACCCCACGGACGTTTGGCGAAATTCAACGCGAATGGCCTCAAGCCCTTCGCGCCAAAGGCGCAATAATTACTCTTCTTGTCCGTGTAGTCCGTGAGGTCCGTGGTTGATTTTCTTCTTCGTGTCCCGCTCTGCCATCCCGCTGGTCAGGCCGTAACGCGCCCTCGCCGGATCGCGCCCCCGACGAGGCCGCAGCCCAACAACATCAGGGCCCAGGACGCCGGCTCGGGGACGCCGATGTTGAAGAAGGCCTCCCCGTGTGGGCTGTTCAATCCGCTGACGATCGGTGTGAAGGCGCCGGTGGTGAGGTTGACCTGTTCGACCTGGCCCAGGAGGTCCGCCGCCGAGGTTCCCGTGCCGGCGGCGAAGTCGCCGACCACCGAGTAGACGATGTTCGCGGCGGTGTCGGCCACCAGCAGCCGCTGGCGAGCCCCATTGCCGAATTCCGTGTCGTCGACTTCACCGGCGAGATTCAGGACCGAGACCGACTGACTTGTGGTCCCGACGTTGCTCACGAACACCAACTGGTGGTCCGCCTGGCTGTCCAGGACCAGCTGCCCGTTGGGGGCGAAGATCATCGAGTCCGGGTCCTGAAGGTTGAGCGTCGTCGTCCCGCCCGGAGGATTGATCACGGTGGCGCTGGCGTTGGCGAAGACGGCGCCGGTCACGTCCACCACCCCACCCGTGAGGTTCGCCGAGATAATGGCCGGGGCGGTGTTGGGATTGTGCGCCGGGTTGGATGCGCTGACGAAGGTCCCCGCTGAGCTGAAGGCGACATCGTCATAGCCGCCGCCGTGAGGCGTGGCGGAAAAGGGGAAGGGTCCGCTCGTAGAGAGCGTCTTGGGGTTGATCAGCACCAGGTTGGGATTGGCGTCCTCGTTCTGGATCGCCCAAAGTTGTCCCGTAGACGGATCAAGGCGCAGACCGTCGTTGTGACCGGTCAACGTCAGGCTCCCCAGGAGCGAGCCCGCGCTGCTGTACTCGGCGATGGTGCTCATGGCCCCGCCCGAGCCATCGGGCGCGCCATTGTTTCCGTAGCCGACGAACACGTCCGAACCCACGACGGCGATGGAGTCCGGGGCCGAACTGCCGCTCAGCGGACCGGCGAAGACGCTCAGGCTGTAGCCGGGCGCGGCCGAGGGCGCGGCGATTGCCGTTGACGCCGCAAGAACAAGACCAACAAAGCCGCCGGACGTGATTAGAAGTCGCGCACGCATGGGCATCCCTCTCTTAGCTTATCCTTGAAGGTGGCCGAGACTATGCTCGGGTGCGCATTTTCTTGTGTGAATGTTCCGTGAACATTCTTTACAGGCAGAGCTTATTAGATACTTTCAGCGGTCTGTAATTGCATCCGCCGTGGCATATTGTTGGCTCGCCTCGCCCAGCGACTCCCAGCTCGTCGCCATTGCGGCGGGCTTTTGCCAGTGATTGACCGAAACCTTCGCCGCCACTAGTTTCCGCGCCCCCCAAAGAGGAAGCGCCGGCCAATGGCCCAGGTCGTCGTCGAAGGCCTGAGAAAGACCTATCGCGTCGCCGCGCGCGAGCCGGGCGCGTGGGGCGCGATCCGTGGTCTCGTGCGCCGGCGCTGGCGCGAGATCGAGGCGCTTGCCGGCGTCTCGTTCGCCATCGGGACCGGCGAGCTGGTCGGTTTCATCGGACCCAATGGCGCGGGAAAGTCCACAACAATCAAGATCCTCTCGGGCATCCTGCGCCCCAGCGCCGGCGCCTGCGAGGTGGATGGACTCGTCCCCTGGCGCGATCGCATCAGCCATGTCGCGCGCATCGGCGTCGTGTTCGGTCAGCGGACCCAGCTGTGGTGGGACCTGCCGGTGATCGATGGCTTCGACCTGCTGCGCGACATCTATCGCGTCGATCCGGCGCGCTACCGCCGCACGCGCGATGAACTGGTGGGCCTGATGCGGCTCGAACCGCTGCTCGACCAGCCGGTGCGCCAGCTCTCGCTCGGCCAGCGGATGCGCTGCGAGATCGCCGCGGCCATGCTGCACGAGCCGCGCCTGCTATTCCTCGACGAGCCGACGATCGGGCTGGACGCCCCGGCCAAGCTGGCCGTGCGCGAGCTGGTAGGGACGCTGAACCGTGAGCGCGGCGTGACCGTGGTGCTGACCACACACGACATGCAGGACATCGAGGCCCTCGCGCGGCGTGTGATCGTGATCGGCAAGGGCGTCATCCTGGCGGACCAGCCGCTGGATGTCTTCCGCGCCGGCGTGCTGGCCGAGCGGCGGGTGGTGGCGGATTTCGCCGGCGAGGCGCCGCGGATCACCATTCCCGGGGTAGAGGAACGGGCGCGCGACGGATGTTCGCTCGAGCTTGCCTTCGACCCCGCGCGGATCGCCGCCCCCGCCCTGATCGCCGCCATCGCCGCCGACCACCCGCTCGAGGACATTCGCGTCGTCCATCCGCAGATCGAGGAGGTCATCGCGCGCTTCTACGACCTGCACGGCGCCGGAGAGGCGTGAGGTCCCCATGCTGCGGCCCTACCTCGCCATCCTCTCGGCGCGCTTCCAGCTGGTGCTGCAGTACCGCGGCGCCGCCATCGCGGGTTTCGCCACCCAATGCTGGTGGGGCGGCATGAAGGTCCTGATCTTCTCCGCCTTCTACGCCGGCGCCCGCGGGCTTGCGCCGATGAGCTTCGCCCACACCATCAGCTACACCTGGCTCGGCCAGGCCTTCCTGATGTTCCTGCCCTGGTACGTCGACCCCGAGGTGGCCGACATGGTCCGCACCGGCGCGGTAGCCTACGAGCGGCTGCGGCCGGTGGACGCCTGGGGCTGGTGGTATGCCCGGGCCTTGGCCTGGACCGCCGCCCGGGTCGTCCCGCGGGCGGCCCTGATGTTCGCCACGGCCGCGGTCTTCATGCCCTTGGTTGGCCTCGGCCGATGGGGTCTGCGCCTTCCCCCCGACGGCCTGGGCGCGATTCTGTTCTGCGCGGCGATCCTGGCCTCGGCCCTGCTCTCGGCGAGCATGACCGTCATCCTCAACGTCGTGGCGGCGGCCAGCCTGACCGATCGCGGCGCAAACGCCGTCGCCGCGCCGATCGCGATCGTCTTCTCCGGCAGCCTGGTCCCGCTCGCCTTCTTTCCCCACGCGCTCACGCCGTTCATGCGCCTCCAGCCCTTCGCGGGACTGATGGACACGCCCTTCCGGGTCTGGAACGGCGAGCTGGCGGGGGCCGGCGCCATCGGCGCGATTGCGCTGCAGCTCGCCTGGACCCTGGTCATCGCCGTCCTCGGCCGGCGTGCGGTGGAGGCGGTCATGGGCCGGATCCAGGTGCAGGGGGGCTGAGCGCATGAACGGCCTGGCGCTCTACCTCAGGTACGTGGGCGTGTCGGTGCGCGGGCAGATGCAATACCCGCGAACCTTCCTCCTCCTGAACGCCAGCCAGTTCTTCGGGTCGGCGATCGAAATCCTCGGCATCTCGACCCTGTTCGGAGTGTTCGGCCACATTCGCGGCTGGTCTCTCGCCCAGGTCGCCGTCTTCTATGGCGTGGTGAACGCCGCGTTCGCCCTGGCCGACGTGGCCACCCGGGGCTTCGACGTTTTCGGTCCGCAGTTCGTGCGCACCGGCGCGTTCGACCGCCTGCTCCTGCGTCCCCGCACCACGGCGCTCCAGGTCCTGGGCTTCGAGCTGCGTGTGCAGTTCGGCCGGCTGCTGCAGGCGATGATCGTGTTCGCCTTCGGCGCCTCGGCTCTGCGCCTCAGCTTCACGCCGGCCCACGTCCTGCTCCTGGCCTGGGCCCTGGCGGGCGGCGTCGCTCTCTTCGGCGGCATCCTGGTGCTCCAGGCCACCATGTCCTTCTGGACGGTGGACGCGCTGGAGGTTGCCAACATCCTCAGCTTCGGCGGCACTCAGGCCGGCCAGTATCCGCTGAACATCTACGCGGCGTGGTTTCGAAACCTGCTGATCTTCATCATCCCGATCGGCTGCGTCGCTTATTTCCCGGTGGTCGCGCTGCTAGGCGCCCACGATCCGCTAGGCGCGCCGGCCTGGCTCCTGCCCCTCACCCCCGCCGTCGGCTTCCTGTTCCTGGCCGTGGCCCTGCGCGTCTGGGGCCTCGGCGTAGCGAAATACGCCTCCACCGGAAGCTGACTCGCCGGCATCCCGGCGTATGAAGGTTTAACCGCAGAGACGCAGAGGAGTGGGTGAGCGTCCTGCCGAAGTTCTGATGGCGTAGAGGCTGTCTTTTAGCACAAAGCGCACAAAGGACACGAAGAACACAAAGGTAAATAGTTGCGCCTTCAGCGCGATCTTCACTGACGAATATCGTAAAATCGGCAACGCAACCGCTACACCGCGCCGAACGTGCAATAAATTTCTCTTCTTGCAGCGCCTGCTCTGAAGATTTCGTAACCCGTCGAAGCTGATCTTTGTGTCCTTCGTGTCCTTCGTGCGCTTTGTGGTAGAAAGGGACCTCTAAGGCGCCGACGCTTTGCAGGACAATCCACGCCCCCTCTGCGTCTCTGTGTTTAAATCTTCACCCCCTTCGAAAGCCGCCCACTCGAGTCAGCAGCGCCGGGCGGATTCGGCGGCTTCGCGGATGGCGGCGATGTTGGCGCGGTAGGCGTCCTTGCCGCCCTTGAACACCGCCGACCCGGCGACGAAGGCGTCGGCGCCTGCCGCGGCCAGCAGGCCAGCGTTGGCCGGACCGACCCCGCCGTCGACCTCGATGCGGATCGGCCGGCCCTGCGCCATCTGGCGGATCGCGCTCACCCGTTCGATGGCCTCCGGGATGAAGGCCTGTCCGCCGAAGCCGGGATTGACGCTCATCACCAGCACGAGGTCGACCATGTCGATCACGCTCTGGATGTGGGCCACGGGCGTGCCGGGGTTGAGGGTCACGCCGACCTTGCGGCCGAGCTTGCCGATCGTCTGCAGGGTGCGGTGGATGTGCGGCCCGGCCTCCACATGGGCGATGATGTGGTCGGCGCCGGCCTGGGCGAACGCGTCCAGATAGGGGTCCACCGGCGAGATCATCAGGTGGACGTCCATCGGCCGGTCGGTCCAGTGGCGAATCCCCTTCAGCACGTCCGGACCGATGGTGATGTTGGGCACGAAGTGTCCGTCCATCACGTCGACATGGATCCAGTCGGCGCCAGCCTCCACCACGTCGCGGATCTCCTCGCCCAGCCGCGAGAAGTCGGCTGAGAGGATGGAGGGGGCGATGACGATCGGGTTGGGACTCATGATCTCAGGCGCGGGCGCTGCTCAGACCCACGGGGGCCGTGCGGGCGAGTTCCACATCATGATGGTACCGGCGCACCCGCTCGACCATGTCCGCCGAGCCCATCACCAGAGGCGCGCGCTCATGCGGGCGGTGGGGGACGATGTCCAGGATCGCTCGCTCGCCGTCTGTCGCGCCCCCGCCGGCCTGCTCGGCCAGGAAGGCGATGGGGCTGGCTTCGTAGAGCAGGCGCAGGCGGCCCTGGTCGTAGCCCTTCCGGCCATCCGCCGGATAGAGAAAGATCCCGCCGCGGCTGAAGACGCGATAGGCGTCAGCCACCAGCGAGCCGGCCCAGCGCATGTTGTAGGTCCTGCCGTGGGGTCCGTCGGCGCCGCGCAGGCAGTCGTCGATGTAGTTGCGAACCGCCTCGCGCCAGTGCCGGTGATTGGAGGCGTTGATCGCGTACTCCGCAGCGCCTTCCGGAATTTTCAGGCCGCTCTCCACCAGGACGAACTCGCCGGCAGTCCGGTCGAGGGTGAAGACGTCGACGCCCCGGCCCAGGCTGACAACCAGGGTTGTCTGGGGGCCGTACATGAAGAACCCGGCGGCGATCTGGGCGCGGCCGCTCTGGAAGAAGCTCGTGGCGGCGTCCGGGCCCTCGGCGGGGAGAATCGAGAAGATCGTGCCGATCACGCCGTTGACGTCGATGTTCGACGAGCCGTCCAGGGGATCGATGGCCACCGCCACTCTCCCGGCCGGATCGAGGATCACCGGCGCCTCGGTCTCTTCGGACAGGTAGGGCCCGACGCCGGCGCCCTGCAGGGCGCTACGGCAGAGATCCTCGGCGATCAGGTCGAGCTTGCGTTGTGCGTCGCCGTCGACGTTCGCCCCGCCCGTGGCCGCGCCCAGGCGGCCCTCGAGCGAGGGGCGCGCAATCACCGCCGACAGCTCGGCCGTCGCCCTCGCCAGGGCCAGGATCGCCCGCGCCGCCGCCTGGGCCTGGACGCCCTCGATCGCCTGCAGAGCCGTCGCCAGGCTCGCGCCTTGACCCATTTCGAACTTCTCCGTCCCTCACGCACCAAACGCGCGGCTGACGATACTGGCTTTCCTGTCCGTGGCGCCATCCCTCCACTTTGGTTGCGCCGTGTCGTACAGCCGGTCGCGAACCCCGGAGGGCCGATGAGCGAGAAGAGATTGCTGCGGGTGCTGGCGGGGGAGCGGGTCGATCCGCCGCCGGTGTGGATCATGCGCCAGGCCGGGCGCTACCTGCCCGAGTACCGCGAGCTGAGGACGCGCGCGAAAGACTTCATGGACTTCTGCTACACGCCGGACCTGGCGTGCGAGGCGGTCATGCAGCCCCTGCGCCGGTTCGACTTGGACGCTGCAATCCTTTTCTGCGACATCCTGGTGATACCCGACGCTCTGGGCCGCAAGGTGTGGTTCGTCGAGGGGGAAGGGCCGCGCCTGGAGCCTCTGTTGGAGGCGGACGCCTGGTCGCTCGGACCGCCCGAGAGCCTCCCCCAGCGTCTGGGGCCGGTATATGAGACGGTGGCGCGCCTTCGGGAGACCCTCGATCCAGCGGTCACGCTGATCGGTTTCGCCGGCGGTCCGTGGACCGTGGCGACGTACATGATCCAGGGCGAAGGCGGCGATAAGGATCGCTGCCGCCGCTTCGCCTATCAGCGTCCCGCCGACCTCGACGCCCTGCTGGAGGTCCTCGTCGAGGCCACCGCCCGCCACCTCGCCGCCCAGGTCGCCGCCGGCGCGGAGTGTGTGCAGATCTTCGAGAGCTGGTCCGAGGGCTTGCCCGAGCCCCTGTTCGAACAGGCGATCCTGAAGCCAACCACCCAGCTCGTGGTGCGCCTGCGTGAGCTGGGCGCTCAGGTCCCGGTGATCGGCTTTCCCCGCGGGGCCGGCGCCCTGCTGGGTCGCTACGCCCGTGAGACGGGCGTGACCGCGCTGGGCGTCGACACCCAGACGCCGGCCGCTTTCGCCCGCCGCGAGGCTCCGGTTGGAATGCCCCTGCAGGGCAATCTCGATCCGCAACTGCTGATCGCCGGCGGCGCAGCCCTTGAGACCGGCGCGCGCGCCGTGGTCGAGGCCTTCCGCGGTTCCCCGCACATCTTCAACCTCGGCCACGGCATCACCCCCCAAACCCCGCCCGAACACCTCACGGCGCTCATTGCGGCGGTGAAGGGGGCCTGAGGGGGGCGCCCGTCCGACTGCGGTTGAAAGAAGTAAACGCAGAGGCGCGGAGACGCAGAGGGGCGCTTGGAACTGCGTCGCTAGTCTTGCCAAGCAGGAAGCGCTGAGCGGGAAGTTCATTGCGCCTTCGGCGCGGCGCGGCTGCTCAGCATCTGGATGACGCCCCACAATTCGTCGGCGGATGACACGCCGAAGCGCAATAATTGTGTCAGAACCCGATCGCACCATGGTGCGGGCGCGCGAAAATAACTGCGGATACGCGGCCCTCTCTGCGTCTCTGCGCCTCCGCGTCTCTTTTCCAGCCGCTACCGCCGGCGGGCCGCGTCGCAGACGCGCTGCAAGCGTTTGCGCGACGCGATCATCTCGTCTCAATATGCGTGACAAATCTGGATGAACCGCCGGGCGTTGTCCGGCGTCTCATCCCCATGAAGTTTGGAAACGCCCTTTGGACGCCTTTCAGCGCGAGCTGAGTGGGAGGCTTGGCCATGATCGATGACGCGACTCTGATGGCCTATGTCGATGGCGAGCTCGACGCAGGGCGATCGCGGGAGGTCGAGCAGGCGCTCGCGCGTTCTCCCGAGCTCTCGGCGCGTCTCGCCGCCCATCAGGCGGTGCGCAAGCGCGTCGTCGGCGGCTGGCCAGGCGCCATGATCGGGCCGGCTCCCGGCCGCCGGATGGCCGTCGTGGCCGGCGGGAAGCCGGACCGGCCCCCCGAGGTGGTGGATCTTGCCGCCGTCCGCCGCCAGCGCCGGCAGGTCGCGCTCAGACCCGCTCCGGGGTCGGCCGGTCTGCTGGCGGCTACGTGCCTTTCCGCCGGTCTCGTCCTCGGGTTCGGCGGCGCCATCCTCGGCCCCGCGCCCACGATCGTGACCCGGGGCGGGGCCCTGGTGGCCGAGGATGGGCTCGCACGCGCCCTGGAAAGCCAGCTCGTCGCCGATCAGTCGCGGACACAGCCGATCCGGATCGGCTTCACCATCCGGGCCGGGGACGGTCGCTATTGCCGGACCTTCCTTGATCGGCGGTCTCGCCTCTCCGGCCTCGCCTGCCGCACCGGTGGCCGTTGGACCGTCCCTATGGCGGCGGCTGTCGGCGGGACGAAGCACGCCGGCGCCTACAAGGTCGCGAGCGACGAGATCCCCGCTCCCGTGCTCGCCCAGGCCCAGGCCATGGCGTCCGGGCCGTCCCTCGACGCTCCTGCGGAGGCTGCGGCGCGGGAGCTTGGCTGGCGATAGGCCTTTCGGAGTGGTCAAGGTCGGGCCATCTCATGGACGACGTACCGAAACAGACACGCTCCATGGTGTCCGCCCGACCCGCTGAGGACCTTCGAACATGGCTCCGCCGCCGGCGCCCCCGCTGACCCCCGAGCAATACCGGGCGCTCGCGGCCTTCCGCTACCAGCTCCGCCGGTTCCTCGCCTTCAGCAGCCGCGAGGCGGAGGCCGCCGGTCTGGCGCCCCAACAGTACCAGGCGATGCTGGCGATCAAGGCCCATGTCGGCGAGCGGTCGATCACCATCGGCGAACTGGCTGAGCAGTTGCTCGTGCGCCAGCATTCGGCCGCCGAGCTGGTCAACCGGATGGAGGCGGCCGGCCTGGTGCGCCGCGCCCCGGCGCCCGGCGACGCGCGACGCGTCGCGGTGCTTCTCACCGACCGTGGCGAGGACGCCCTGAAGAGTCTCGCGGCCACGCACCTGCGCGAGCTGACCCAGAACGAGGGCCTGGTCGGCAGACTGCTGACGTTGTTGAACAAAAACGAGAGCTGAGTTTCAGGGCCCACGGCGCCGGGCTCCAAGGCGCCAAACCTCACCGTTGCAGAGCGTCATTCGACATTGAACTTGCCGCCTCCGGCGCGATTAGAAAGGCGTGCTGACGCCTCGTAAGGCACGGGGAAGTGGTCGGCGGGACCGTGTGAACATGGGGCGCGTGAGGCCCGAGAGTGGTGAGGCGAATGCGCCTCAGGCGCAACTGGCGTTCGAACTGGACGCCATGCGCCGGTTGCATGAGCTCACGCTCCGGCTCGATCGCACCGCCGATCTCCACGCCCTCCTGGTCGAGGTGCTGGACGCGATCATCGCGCTCCACCGCGCGGACTTCGGGAACATCCAGCTGTTTGATTCTTCTCGGCGGACCCTCTTGCTGGTCGCTCAGAGGGGCTTTGACGCCGCCTTCGAACGCCGCTTCGCCGAGATCGGCGCGCTCGACCACACCTCCTGCGGACAGGCTCTGGCCGCTGGCAAGCGCGTCGTGGTCGCGGATATCGAGACCGATCCCGGATTCGCCCCGTTTCGCGAAGCCGCGCGCTGCTACGGTTTCTCAGCCGCCCAGTCGACGCCGCTCACCGGCGCCGAAGGGGAGCCGCTGGGCATGGTGTCCACCTATTTCCGTGAGGCCCGGCCATTCAGCGACAGCGATCATCGGCTCACCGACCTCTATGCGCGCCAGGCGAGCGAGGCCATCGTCCGCCACCGCCGGGAGGACGCGCTACGGGCGAGCCAGTCGCGCCTGCAGCGCGTGATCGAGACCGAGTCCGTCGGCATCCTGTTCTTCAGCCCCGAGGGCGTGGTTTTGGACGCCAACGAAGCCTTCCTCCGGATGATCGGGTGGCCGCGGGAGGACGCCCTCGACGGCCGCCTGGACTGGCGCGCACTGACGCCGCGGGAGTGGTGGCCTCGCGCCGAAGACAACGTGGCGCGCCTGGCGAGAGAGGGTCGTCTGGGGCCGCACGAGAGGCCGTACCTGACCCGGGACGGCGCGCGGCGATGGATGCTGTTCAGCGGCCACAACCTGGGCGATGGGACCAATGTTGGCTACGCCCTCGACATCAGCGAGCGCAAGCGGGCCGGGGACGCCCTGCGTGAGAGCGAGGCGCGATTCCGCGGTTTCGGCGACGCCTCGTCGGATGTCCTTTGGATCCGAGACGCGAACAGCCTGCGCTGGGAATATCTGAGCGCAGCTTCGGAGAGTGTGTATGGCCTGGAACCGGAGCGCGCCCTGGCCGCAGACTCCCTGAGCGACTGGCTCGACCTGATCCTGCCCGATGATCGCGATCTGGCCGTGGAGAAGCTGCGCAGCGTCGCGCGCGGCGAACGCGTAATGCTCGAATACCGTGTCAGGCGGGCGAGCGACGGAGAGATCCGCTGGCTGAGGGAAACCATGTTTCCCCTCGCGAGCGTACGCGGGCGCGTGAAGCGGATTGGCGGCATCGGCGAAGACATCACCGATGAGAAGGAGACCGCCGATCGCCTCACCGTCCTGGTCGGCGAGCTGCAGCACAGGACGCGCAACCTGATGGCGGTGGTTCGGTCCATCGCCCAGCGCACGGCCCGCGGCAGCCGCAGCCTTCAGGACTTCAAGATCAGGTTCGGCGACCGCATGGACGCCCTGGCGCGGGTGCAGGCCTTGCTCTCCCGCCTCCAGGAAGGCGATCGGGTCCCCTTTGACGAACTCGTCGGGGACGAACTTCGCGCCCATCAGGGCGCGCGCGTGACCCTGGAGGGACCGCCGGGCGTGCTGTTGCGATCGAGCACCGTCCAGATCCTGGCCATGGCGATCCATGAACTGGTGACCAACGCCATGAAGTATGGCGCCCTCGCCCAGCCGAAGGGACGCCTCACCGTGCGCTGGGGGTTGGAGCCGGCGGAGTCGAATGGGCGACGGCGGCTCAGGGTGGAATGGATCGAGAGCGGCGTGACCATGCCGCCCGGGTCAGATACCCATGGCGGCGCGGGACGCGAGCTGATCGAGCGCGCCCTGCCCTATCAGCTCGACGCCGAGACGAGCTACGCCCTGGGCGAGGACGGCGTGCGCTGCGTCATCCGCCTGCCCGTGTCCGAGCACACGCCGAGGGAGTGACGATCCTCCCCCATGGACCCCGGCCTTGGGCCCGGGGGAAATGGGGAGGATCCAGCCCTCAATACTCCTGCGCGGTCGGCCGGTAGAGGATCTCGTTGATGTCGACGTCCTCGGGCTCGGAGAGGGCGAAGGCGACGGCGCGGGCGAAGGAGTCCGAGCCGATGGCGTGGCGCTCGTACATCTGGTGGGTGGCCTGGCGCGTCGCCTCATCGCTGATGCCATCGATCAGCTCGCTGTGAACTGCGCCGGGAGAGATGATGGTGGTGCGGATGTTCCACCCCGTCACCTCCTGGCGCAGGCCCTCGGAGATCACCCGTACGGCCGTCTTGGTGGCTGAATAGACCGCGCTTCCCGGGCGCACCCGGTGGCCGGCGACAGACGCGACGTTGACGAAGTGGCCGCTCTTCTGGCGCTGGAAGTGGGGCAGGGCGGCGGCGATCCCATAGAGGACGCCCTTGATGTTGATGTCGATCACCTGATCCCACTCGTCCACCAGCAGCCGGTCGAGGGGGGCGTTGGGCATGATCCCTGCGTTGTTGATCATCACGTCCACGCGCCCGAACCGGTCCGCCGCGGCGTCGACCAGCCCCTTGACCTGGTCGAGGCGGGTCACGTCGGTCTCCATCGCCAGGGCCTTGCTCCCGGCGGCGGCGAACTCGCCCGCCAGCGCCTCGATCCGCTCCCGACGCCGTGCCCCCATCACCAGGATCGCGCCCCGGCGCGAGAGCAGGCGCGCCGCCGACTCGCCCAGGCCGCTGCTTGCTCCGGTGATGACGATCACCTTGCCTTCGAGAGTGTCTGTCATGGTCCTCGATCCGGTTGGTCCAGACCGGGCTCTAGAGCGCATTCGGTCGAAGTGGGAACGGGCTCGCCGCAAGAAAGCGCGCCAGGTCAAAAACTAGGGCGCAGCTTTGACGCAATCGAAGCAGAATGCGCTCCGGACTTGGGGCGAGGGGAGCGGCTAGGTTGCGGACCACCCGCCGCCTGCGGTGGAGACCCCCTTCACATGCTGTCCGATTTAGGACATTGCTTGCTCGTCGGCGCGGGTGTTACGCATCGTTACGTCGCGGGGGGCGGAGGGCTTTCAGCACATGGCCGAACAACAGCTCGGTGGACGCCGCGTTCTTGTAGTTGAGGACGAGTTTCTGTTGGCGGACGATCTCGCCCAATCACTCGAGGAAAACGGCGCAGTTGTGCTTGGTCCGGTGCGGACGGTGTCTGCTGCCCTTGACCTGATCCACAGCCAGCCGGACCTGGACGCGGCCCTCCTCGACGTTAACCTTGGTCGCGAGCAGGTTTTTCCGGTCGCCGAGGCGCTTGAGGCGCTTCATGTGCCGTTCTGCTTCACCACCGGGTATGAGCCGTCTTCGATCCCGGAGCGTTTCGCCGGGGTCGCCCGCTTCGAAAAGCCCCTGAACTGCGACGCGGTCACCCGCGCGCTCTCCGAGAGCCTGATCCACCAGCAGAGAGAGCCGGGCGCTCAGATTCAGGCGAGTTCATCCGTCTACGGGTGAACTCTAAGGCTCTTCCGACAGGCGATAACCGGCGCCGCGGATGGTGTGCAGCAGCGGTTTGTCGAAGCCGGTCTCCAGCGATTTGCGCAGGCGGCTGATGTGGGTGTCGATGATGCTGGTGTGGGGGTCGAACCGGTAGTCCCATACCCGCTCAAGCAGCATGACCCGCGTCACCACCCGGTTCTGGTTGCGCAGCAGGAACTCGAGCAGCTTGAACTCCCGCGGCAGCAGGTCGATCGGCCGGCCGCCGCGAGTGACCTTGCGGGCCAGGAGGTCCATGACGAGGTCGCCGCAGCGCAGCTCCGTCTCCACCGCCTTCTCGGCGCGCCGGCGGATCAGGTTTTCCAGGCGCGCGTGCAGCTCGGAAAAGCCGAAGGGCTTGCCGAGGTAGTCGTCCGCGCCTTCGCGCAGCCCTTTCACCCGCTCGTCGATGTGGCTCATCGCCGAGAGGATCAGCACCGGCGTCTGCACGGCGGCCGCGCGCATGGCCTTCACCACGGAAAGTCCGTCGAGGCCGGGGATCATGCGGTCCATGACGACAGCGTCGAACTCAGAGGAGGTGGCGAGGTAGAGCGCGTCGCGCCCGTCGGCAGCCTGTTCGACCGTAAAGCCCTCTTCCCGCAGTCCCTTGGCGATGTAGTCCGCCGTCGAGGCGTCGTCCTCGACCACCAGCACGCGCCTGGACATGGATGTGCTCCTGACCTCCGGCCGTCGATAGCCCATAGCTGGCTCGCGCCAGCTTGCATTTCTGTAAGCTTAAGGCGCAACCCGCTGCGAGACGATCGGTCGACACCTATTGGCGAGGTCAACGGAGCTTCGTCATGAACTGCATCGCCGCCAAGCAGGACGTCCGTCTCGCGTCCGCCGTTCATGGCGCGACCAGGCACCCCATGGCGCGGGCGAAGGTGTCCGCACTCGCCGCGGCCCGCCGGCCGCCCAGCGCAGCCGACGAGGCGGCGATCATGGCCGAGCGCCGCCGGATCGCCCGGGAAATCCACGACACCCTGGCTCAGGGGTTCGCGGCGATCCGCCTGCAGCTCGAGCTGGCGCTGTCCGAGTCGGAGCTATCGCCGCAGGTGAGCCGGGCGCTCGAACTGGCCTATCAGATCGCGGGCGAGAACCTCGTGGAGAGCCGCCGTTCCATGGCCGCGCTGAAGTCGGCGCAGCCAAGTCTCGAGACCATGCTGTCGGCGGCGGTCGAGGGTGTTCGCAGGCTTGGCGAGGTCAAGATCGTCGCCGAGCTCGCCGCCGCGCCGGCGTTGCCGGAGCAGGTGGTTCACGAACTCCTCAGGATCGCCCAGGAGGCGATGCGGAACGCCACGCGTCACGCCCAGGCGACGACCGTCCGTGTCGTCCTAACGCCTCTTCCCGGCGGCGTGCGGCTCACCGTCATCGACGATGGCAAGGGCTTCGACCCTGACGCCACATCGAGCGGGTTCGGTCTCTCAGGGCTTCGCGAGCGCGCGGCAGGCATCGGCGCGAAGCTCACCATCGACTCCGCTCCCGGCCGTGGCGCGAAGATCGTCGCCACCTGGTTCTACCTCGCCGAGGTCGCCGCAGCGGCGTAAGCCGCGCCGCTCTCGCGCTTTCGTCCCCCCAAGCGCGCAACGCAGTATTTGTAAGATTAAATTACCCTTCGCCCCTTGCGGGAGAAAGTGGCCTCGCGAAGTGGGGTCGGATGAGGGGTGGACGCATCTATCGGGTTTGTGACGGAGCCGCCTTGCGGAGAGTTGGGCGAGACCCCTCATCCGTCCGCCTCCGGCGGACACCTTCTCCCGCAAGGGGAGAAGGAAGCAGTCGCGAGTCTACGACTTGACGTATGCGGCTTTCACCTTGCTCACGCCCCTACAGCATCCTGTAGGCGTAGATGATCACCGCCCCGACGGCGAACATGATGACGGCCAGCCCGCCGAGCTGTGGCGAGCAGCGCCAGGCGGCGAGGATCAGGGCGGCGGCGGCGCCGCCCGCGAACCATGCCTTTCGGCTCATAATGCACTCCGGCCCGGCCCACTCTTGATCCCGCGGTGAGTATCCCGCCGGCTCGCCACGGGGGCCTCGCTCAGGCCTTACAGGGGTGTAAGCTCCGGCCCTTTCGCTGGCCGCGAAGGAGGTGTGGATCATGACGGCCGTCTCCGGCCGAGCCCCGGGCGCGGGACGCGGGTTGGGGTGGCCGACGCTGAGGCTGCGGCCGCTCGCCTTCAGCATCTTCGCAATGCTCGCCGTCCTGGGCGCCGTCGGCTGCGCCTTCTATCTCGTCAACATCTCCGCCGAGTCGATCTTCCTTGAGCGCGAGCAGGACGAGGCGCTGGCGGAACGCCAGATCCTCACGGAGGCCTACGATCTCGAGGGAATTCCCGGGGTGCTGGTGAGGCTGGATCGGCACCAACGCCTGGCCGCCCGGGAAGAGCACTACGGTCTCTATGACGCGGCCGGGCGTCACCTGGCCGGGGATTTGCTGGAGCCGCCGCGCGTCGCGCCGACCGAGTGGGGCAGGGTGATGACGCGGACACGGGCCGGACGCATCACTGTCGACGCCACCACGGCGCGGCTGCCGGACGGCGCCTTGCTGATGATCGGCCGCGACGTCACGGGTCAGCGGGAATTCGCCAACCGGCTCGCCGACGGCCTGCTGCTCGCCCTGGCCATCGTGGTCGCCGCCAGCCTGGGCGTGGGTCTGATGCTCAATGCGCTCGTGATCCGGCGGGCCGAGGCCGTCGCGGGCGTTGCGGAACGGATCGCGGGCGGGGAGCTTGGCGCGAGGGCGGAGGTCTCGCCGCGCGGTGACTCGTTCGACCGCATTGGCGAGGCCCTCAATCACATGCTCGACCGGATCGAGGCCTTGCTGACGGGCTTGCGTACGGTCACCGACAGCCTCGCCCATGACCTGCGCACGCCGCTCACGCGCATGCGGGGTTCAGTGGAGGCGGCGCTCCAGGAGGACGCCAGCCATGAGGACTGCCACCTCGCCCTGGAGTCGGTGAGCGTGGAGCTCGAGCGGGTGTTGTCGGTGTTCTCCGCCTTGATTGACATCGCGCGGGCCGAGTCGGGTCTTTCGCGCGAGATGATGCAGCCGCTGCGCCTGGACGAGATGGCGCTCGACCTGGCCAGCCTGTTCGGCCCGGTGCTGGAAGACGCGGGCCAGACGCTGGAGGTACGCCCCTTGGCGCCGCTGACGGTCGATGGCCACGAACAACTGCTGCGCCAGGCCGTGGGCAATCTCTTGTACAACGCCGCGCGCCACGCCGGCGCCGGCTCGGAGGTGACGCTCGAAGTGCGCGCCCTGGACGGCGTCGCCGAAGTCATCGTCGCCGACCGCGGGCCCGGCATTCCCGAGGCGGACCGCACGCGTGTGAAGGACCGGTTCGTCCGGCTGGACGCGGCGCGCAGCGGCTCGGGATCGGGCCTGGGCCTCTCCATCGCCGCGGCGGCGGCGAAGCTGCACGGCGGCGATCTGCGGCTCGAGGACAACCGCCCTGGCCTGCGCGCCGTCCTCAGCCTGAGATCGGTTGCGAACCCGGCGCGCGGAGCCTGACCGGCCCGATCGAGGACTCTCGCGTGTTCAGGTTTCTCACCACGGGATCGCAGCGTCTTCCCAGCGGGTGAACTTGCCGGTGGGGCCGTCCGGGCCAAGCAGTGCGACGCGCACGGCCTCGCGGGCGCCCTGCTCCACTGTCTCCGTGCCCGCGTATCCGTTGAGGTTCGTCCTGGTGAAGCCTGGGGAGACGGCATTGACCTTGATTCCCTCCGGCTCCAACTCGATCGCCATGGCGAGGGTCAAGGCGTTGAGGGCCGTCTTGGACGCTGGGTAGACGGGTCCGAAGATCGCGCGATAACCGAAGTCCGGGTCCGAGTTCGTCGTCAGCGACCCAACTCCGCTCGAGACGTTGACGATGCGGGCGCCCGGCGTCTTGCGCAACAGCGGCAGCATCGCCTGATACACAGCCAGGACGCCGAATACATTGGTGTCCCAAACCGCGCGCATCTCATCGATCGACACGTTGCTCGGGCGGGTGCTCCTTGCGTAATCCTCGACCGACTGGCGGGGCAGCTTGCTGGTATTCGAGATGGCCGCGTTCTGGATCAGCACGTCGAGGCGGCCAAATTCGCTGCCGATGCGCTCGGCCGCAGCCGCAATCGAGGCCTGATCCGTCACATCGAGCTGGAGCGCATGGGCGTCGGGACCGACTTCCCCGGCCGCGGTCTCGCCGCGCTTGGGATCGCGCGAGCCGACCAGCACGGTGAAGCCGTGCGTCACGAGGTCTTTCGCAATCTGAAGGCCGATTCCCTGATTGGCCCCGGTGACCAGGGCGACGGGTTTGCTGTTCATGGCGGCCTCTTGGGTCTCGCGGTTCGTTGTCAGCGCCGCGGAACTCCGCTACGCGGTAGGCGGATCACTGTTCCGTTTTAATACGGAACATTGATCCGTTTAGCAAGCGGGAAGGTCGTGACCGACAGATTGGAAGACGGCGGCGGCTCGGCGCCTCGAGACGACGCAGATCGGCGTTTGCGCGCCGACGCACAGCGCAGCCTCGATGCGCTGCTCCGTGCAGCCAAGGAGGTGTTCGCGACGTCCGGCGTGGACGCGCCGGTGCGCGAGATCGCGGACAAGGCCGGCGTCGGCCTCGGCACGCTCTATCGGCGCTTCCCACAGCGCTCGGACCTGGTCGCCGCCGTCTTCCGTCGAGAGATCGACGGCTGCGCGGACGCCGCGCCGATCCTGTCGGCGGAGCTTCGGCCCTTCGAAGCCCTGGCGCGCTGGATGCAGCGCTATGCGGCGTTCCTCGCAGCCAAGCGGGGGCTCGCCAAGGCCCTGCACTCCGGAGACCCGGCGTTCGACAATCTGCCGGCCTACTTCGACCAGCGCCTCCGGCCCGCCGTTCGCACACTCCTCAAGGCGGCCGCCGCCGCGGGCGAGATCCGCGCCGATGTCGACGCCGACGAACTCCTGGGCGCGGTGGCGAGCCTGTGCATGTCGGCCCACAACGCCGAACCCGGCCGGGCCGAGCGCATGGTCGCCCTCCTCGTAGACGGGATGCGCTATGGCGCGGGCCCATCGGTGAACGCGCCCCGGCGATAGACCCAGATGGTCAGCATCATCCGCGGGCGGTCGAGCACATTGTGCGCGGAGGCGTGAAGCAGGGCTGGGTGCATGACGATGAGATCGCCCTCGTCGCCGGTCATTTCCTCGAGCCTGACGATCTGCCCGCCGGCCTCCGCATCGGCGTCCATCAGATCACGGACTTTGTCGCCCTTCGCGGCGAACAGGCCGGCGAACCAGGGATGGTCGGCCTGCAGACGCTCGCGGATCTCCCGCGACCGCAGAGTCGGCCCTTCGTGGGCGTCGTCGATCTCCAAGGCGAGCCGTTGCGAGCCCGCTACATACAGGGTCCCTCCGCCGCCAGGTAGGACGGGTTCCAGGAAGGTGAAGGCCCTCAGGTACGGCATTGGCCTCAAGTGGCGTGCGCCGCCGATATCGAGGTGCCATGCCGGCCGCGGCGGGTTCGGCGCCGCGGAGGGGAAGGTCACGAGCGCATGCACCAAATCCCCGGCGGCGTCCCATGCCCCCACGCCCAGCAGCGCGTCCGCCAGGTCGGACATCCCGGACGAGCGGAGAGCGTCGAACGCGCCTGACCGCGTCAGAGCCTGGAATCGTGCGGGACGGGTTGTAGACCAACTGTCCGGCTGACCGCGGAGCATGCCGAACCGGCGCTCCAGGTCCGCCCAGAGCCTGTCGGCCATCACCTCGATTTCGGCCGTCGGGTAGAAGCCCGGTAAGCGAAGGACGCCTCGACGATCAAACTCTTCGAGCTGTTCCGTGGTGAGGGTGAGAGTAGCGGGCATCAGCGCCTCCTTGATGAAGACGCCCCGCGGCAGATCTCGCGCCCCCGCCGAAGCTGGAGCGTTCAATCTACCGCGGTACTGATTTCCCGCGGCCCACCGCAAGGCGCGGTGAACGATGGCCAGAGATTTCTCGCATGCTGCGCGGGAGTCAACCCGGCGCATTGGGGGTGTCGATCGCTGACATCGAGATCCGCAACGGACGCTGTCCGCCAGCCAATCAAATGTGCGAATAGGACCAATTTTAATTGGACATCTGTTTGGCGCGGCCAAGAGTGCCAACGCTGACATGCGATCGGTCGGCGACCACCGGAATCGCAAAGTCAGAACTTTGTCATCCAGAAAAAGGGGATCGGTATGAAAATCCGGAACGCCCTGTTTATTGCCGGGGTGGCCGCATCCGCATTCGTCATTTCCAATAACTCTATTGCGGCTGTCTATACATATAATTTGACTTTTGACCCGAGCACGTTTCCTTGCGAGACGGCTGCAGGTTTCCACCAGTGCTACGCATTCAATTCGATCGTGCCGCCAACCGATAATCCCGGAGACGAGTACAACATCAACGTGAGCTTCACCAAGCCTATCGTCGTCGGCCCGTCAGGAAAATTTAGTCAAGTATATGCGGGATTCTATGACTTAAGTGCTTCATTTGGCGGTGGATCTCTGTCAAATGCTTTAGAGTACAATGCGTCAAGTGTCACGGGATACGTTGGTCCGGCCGGACTTAGTCTGGGTGGATTCGAATCGTCGCACAACGGTTACTATGGATGGGCTGCGCTATACGGCCCAAACCCTGGATTCACTGTTACTGGATTGTCGACGACTATAGACGTAAAAACCAAGGATCCCTATCCGCTAGTACAGTTAATCGTTGCTTCAGATGTCGAAGTCCCAGAGCCAGCGACCTGGACTATGCTGCTCGCCGGTTTGGGTGGCGTGGGTCTTGCGATGCGCTCGCGTCGGAGGCTGGCGGTCGCCAGGCTCTGAAACGCGGGGCCAGATTTCGGCCGGTCGCGACCCGTCTCGGGTAGCGCGCCGAATTGCGTCAGCTCCCCGCGGCGTCGAGGCCCGCAGTCTCCATGGCGTGAAGCCGGGAGGGTCGGTCCTCGGCGCGGCGGAGGGGATGGCCCCAGAAGCGCCAGATCGACCATGTCGCGCCGACCACGCAGCTGACGTTGATCACCGCCTCGATCTGCAGACCGCTGTCGCTGAAGAGATTGGCGGGGGCGTAGAGGCCGTGCAGCAGATTGAAGGAGATGTCGATGAAGGCCAGGAAGCCGAGCGCGCCGCTGGCGATGAGACCA
>DASXGR010000220.1:0-25355 GCA_036488935.1 Caulobacteraceae bacterium
GCGAAATCCACCTCATTGAACTTCGCCGGACGGGCCTGAGGTCCGCGCAGGGAGAGGGTGTCGCCCTCCCACTGGCTCCAGGCCGCGGCCGCCTGAGCCTGGACACGGCGATCGGGACCGGTGAGGCGCGTGTGATAGGCCGCCAGCAGGTCGCCTCGTTCGGCTGGTGGAATTGGAGCGATGAACCGCTCCCACGCATCGGGGAAGAGCATGGAGGCGCCGTCCTGGTAGAACCAGGCCAGCTCCCGCTCGGTGAGGAGGAAGACGCCACGAAGAATCAGGGCGCTGACGCGCTCGGGATGGCGGATGGCGTAGGCAAGGGCGAGCGTGGAGCCCCACGATCCGCCGAAGACGGCCCACTTCTCGATCTTGAGATGACGCCTCAGCCGCTCGATGTCGTCCACGAGCGCCCAGGTGGTGTTGTCATCCAGCGAGGCGTTGGGCCGGCTACGCCCGCAACCGCGCTGATCGAACAGCACGACGCGCCAGCGCGATGGATCGAAGAAGCGGCGCATGGTGGGGTTGATCGCCCCGCCTGGACCTCCGTGCAAAACCAGCGCCGGCCGGCCGGCGCGTGATCCGCATTCCTCGTAATAGACCTCGTGCAAGCCTCCCATGGCCAGCCAGCCGGAGGCGAAGGGCTCGGTCTCGACATAGAGACCTCGCCGTCCGGCCGCCGACATCGGCGCGCTGAGGGTAGGCGTGCTTCGGTCCATCAATCAGTGTCTCTTCGAGGGGAATCGCCGCGCGAGCCAATCCAGGATGGCGGCGTTGACCTCGGCTGGCCTTTCCTGCTGGGTCCAGTGGCCGCTGCCCCGAACTAGCACCTTCTCGAGGTCAGGGACCCAGGCTTCCATGCCGTCCGCCGCCGATGGCGGCAAGACAGCGTCGTTTTCGGCCATAATCATGAGGGACGGAACTTCCACGCGGTCCGGTATGGAGGCCGAACGCTCCCAATTGCGGGTGAAGTTCCGGTACCAGTTGATCCCGCCAGTAAATCCTGTGCGTTCGAACGTCTCGACGAATGCGGCCAACTCCTCGTCACTGAGGAAGCCTTCCCGCGGGTCGAACTTCGGGTCGTAGGCCTCCAGTATCTTCACCAGGGCGAAGGTCGGCTCAGCCTTGCCATCCCCCTCGGCAAGCACGGAGCCGCGCAGGCCGCCGCTCGGCTGGGCGCCCGGAGGCGGCTTACGCATGAAAAAACCCATCGTCTTGCGCACGTCCGCGGCCAGCACGGCGTCCGCGCGGCCAGGCGTCTGGAAGTCGACGATGTACATCTCGTCCCCGAACCGCCGCCGCATGATCGAGATCGGATCGGCAGGCGGGCGGGGTGTGTAGGGCGTGTTGACGCCGATCACGCCCGCGACCCGGTCCGGATGGCGCGGGAACATCTGCCAGACCACGACCCCGCCCCAGTCGTGCCCGCAGAAGATCGCCTTCTCCACCCCCAGGTGATCGAGCAAGCGCATCATGTCGTCTGTCAGGTGCTCGATGTCATAAGCCTCGACGGCGGCCGGGCCGCCAGTCAGGCCATATCCGCGCTGGTCAGGAGCGACCGCCCATCGGCCGGCCTCGCCCAAAGCTCGGAGCTGGTGGCGCCAGGAGAATGCGATCTCGGGAAAGCCGTGACAGAGGATGATCGGGATCCCCTCCCGCGGGCCGCTCTCATAGTAAGCCATGCGGACGTCGCCGAGGCCCGCATAGGCCACCGGCGGCATCTGGCTTTCCAGAACAGTCATCCAAGGTCCCCAAGGATTTGCGCGGTTCTGTAACTGTGATGCGGAAGACGCCCTGCGGCAAGGCGAAGAGAACGGCCGAGAACACAATCGCGGGAACGTCTTGACGGTCGCAGGTTCAAGCCCGGCGACCGCGGGCGCCTCCCGCCTGAAGGGCGAAGACGGCCCAGCCCGCTATGAACGCCAGACCTCCGATCGGCGTGATCGCCCCGACCGCGTGCGACGCGCCCAGGGCGAGGGCGTAGAGCGAGCCGCTGAACAGCACCGTGCCGCCGAGAAACAGTGCAGGAATCAGGCCAGACCCACGACCGCCCAGGGCGACCGCGGCCAGGGTCGCCAGGGCATGGGTCGCCTCATAGCTCGCGCCGGTCCGCAACAGCTCCCGCGCGCCGGGGTCCTTTACAGAGTGGGCGGCGAAGGCGCCGGCCGCGACGCTTATCAGGCCGCTGATCGCGGCCAGGCGCACCCACAGGGATCCGTTTGCGGCCATTGATTGACGCTCCGTCATGGGTTGCCAGGGGAGGGAGGCCTACCTTAACTCCGCCGGCCAAGTTGGAGGAACGACCATGGCCCTGACCCGGGGCGACAATTCAAGAGCCGGCCGCGGGGCGGCTGGCGCGATTCAAGCGGCATGACCCTTGCCGAGCGGCTCGCCGCCTATCTTTCGCGAACGGAGGGGCGCGAGGTCGCCGTCGAGAATCTCGCCCGCATCTCGGGAGGCGCGAGCCGGGAGACTTACCGGTTTGACGCCGTTTCCAACGAGGGCCGGCGCGGCTGCATCCTGCGGCGGGATCCGCCGGGCAGTCTGATCGACACCGACCGGCGCCTTGAATTCCTGGCGATCCGCTCGTTCGTGGGCCGCGATGTCGCCGCGCCCGAGGCGCTGGTCCTGGAAACCGAGGGCTGCGAACTCGAGCGGCCCTTCTTCCTCATGGGCCGGGTCGAGGGCGGCGCGCCCGCCTCACCCTTCGGCGTCGACCCCTACGGCCCCCACGCGAGCGCGATCGGCGAACAGTTCTTCAGCATCATGGGCCGCATCGCCGCCGAGCCGGTGGACGGGCTGCCGATCTGCGAAGCCGCCGATCGTCCGGCTCCTGAAGACTGCTGGCGTCGCGAGCTCGACTATTGGTCCGGCGTGATCGATGCGGACGAACTGCATCCCCAGCCCATCGTCCGAGCGGCGATCCGGCGCCTGCGCGTCGCGCCGCCCCCGCCGCCGGCGAAGATCGCCGTGGTCCATGGCGACTTCCGGAGCGGCAATTTCCTGCACGACGGGGCAGGGCGGATCCTCGCCCTCCTCGACTGGGAGATGGCGCACCTGGGAGATCCGCTCGAGGACCTCGCCTGGGCGATGGATCCGCTCTGGTCGCGGCCGGGGGACGCGCGCATTTCCGGCATGGTCACGAAGGACGAGGCCTTCGACATCTGGCGTCGGGCGAGTGGCCTGGAGATCGATCCCAAGGCCCTGGCGTGGTGGCGACTGTTCGCCTCGGTGAAGGGTCAGGCGATCTGGACGTCTTCGGCAAAGGCCTGGCTCGATGGCGGAATGAAGGAGCCGATCCTGCTGTTCTCGGGCTGGTTCACGGCGCGGGCCCAGGACGAGATCCTGGCTCGCCATCTTTCGGAGCTTGGACCCGCATGACCCCCAGCCTGCCGACGATCCTGATGGGACAAGTGGCCACGCTCAGCGCGCCTGCCCCTCCAGAGGCCTCAGGCGACTATGCGGTCAGCCGCGCCGGCATGGTCTCCATGCTCCTTATGCTGTCGGCCCAGGAAGCCGAACGCGGACCTTCGGCGCGTGTGTGGGAGAACGGGGCCCTGCGCGCCGTCCTCAGTGAGGCGGCCAGCGCCTATGACGAGGCGCTGGGGGGCGTGCTCTCGTCCGCCGGCGGCGTGACCGACGGAGACGGCGGTTGGAGCGCTCTCGATGGCGCCAACGCGGAGCTGCGCCGTCGCCTCATCGCTCTGCACCAGGCCGCCGAGGCCCGCAGCGACGCAGCACTGCAGCGGCGGATCCTAGATCTCTATGTGGACATGGCGCATGCCCGGCGCTTCGATCTTCCGGGCGCCGGCTGACCTGAAGAAGGAGAGATCGCCATGCGCGCCCTGCAACTGATCGATGGCGTGGGGCTGGACCACCTGAAGGTGGTCGACCTGCCTGATCCCGCGCCGGGCCCCGGCGAGGTCCTGGTCCGAATGCGGGCGGTTTCGCTCAACTACCGCGACCTTCTGATGGTCAACGGCGTGTACGCCGGCCAGACGCCGCTTCCGCTGACCCCATTCTCGGACGGCTGCGGCGTCGTCGAGGCGGTGGGCGAGGGGGTGACGCGTTTTCGCTCCGGCGACCGCGTGGCGACCATGTTCTTCCAGAAATGGCTGTCGGGACCGCCAACGGCCGAAGGCCTGAGGTCCGCGCTCGGCCTGCCCATCCCCGGCGCGGGACGAGAACTGGCCACCTTTCATGAGGATGGCCTGTCCAAGGTCCCTGCCTTCCTGACGGACCAGCAGGTCGCCTGCCTGCCGTGCGCGGCCCTCACCGCCTGGCGCGCCCTGTTCGAGGATGCGCGGCTCAGGCCGGGGGACAGCGTGCTGTTGCTGGGTACCGGCGGCGTATCGATATTCGGCCTGCAGTTCGCCAGGGCCGCCGGCTACCGCGCGATCATCACCTCCTCTTCCGACGAGAAGCTCGAGCGGGCGCGCGCGCTGGGAGCAGACCACACCATCAACTACCGCACGACGCCCGAGTGGGGCGCGCCAGCGCGCCGGGCGGCCGGACCAGGCGGTGTCGACTTCATCATGGGCGTAGGTGGCGCGATGCTCACCGAAGGGCTCAAGGCGATCGCCCTGATGGGCCACATCGCCATCATCGGCGTCCTGGGCGCTGCGGCCGAGACTCTGCCATTCCCCGCCATGATCGGCACAGGCGCGCGTCTGCAGGGGGTGATGGTGGGATCGCGCGCGATGTTTGAGGACATGTGCCTCGCCATCGAGACCCACCGCATCGAACCGGTGGTGGACAAGGTGTTTCCGTTCACCGAGGCCCGCGCCGCCTTCGATGCGATGGCCCACGGCGAACACTTCGGGAAGATCGTGCTGACGTTCGGGTGATTGTCCCCCCAGAAGGGGGACTGTTGCGAATCTCACAAAAAAATCCGTCATCCCGGGCCGTAGCGAGCGCAGCGAAGCGAGGACCCGGGACCCAGGTGGCTGCAATGGGCGCCTGGGTTCGCGAACCGCAGCCGCCGGGATGTGGCCCCTGGGTCCCGGGTCCTCGCTACACCCGGCCTTCGGCCGAGTTCGCTACGGCCCGGGATGACAGAAGAAAAGAGCAGGGATTTCGCAACGCGCCCCCCAAAAGGGGAGAATAAGGCTCACCGTGAGCGGCGGACGTCCCAGTCGTACCAGGTGGTCCAGGCCTTGCCGTCGGTGGATTTTTGGCCGCTCTGGCTGACCACCTCGCCCTGGACCCTCCAGGTGATGCGCGCGAGGCCGTGGCCGGAGGCTGTGGTCTGCTCGCCCTCGAGGTCCATCTCACCCTGCTGCATGCCGCCTTGGAGAGAGGTCAGGTCGCCGTCGCCGTCCACGCTTTCGCGACGCCACAGGGTGGCGCTGGGATCGTAGAGGATGAGGGCCGCTGTGGAGGGGCCCTTCGTCGGTGTGATCTCCTCGAGCAGGCCGCAGCCGTCTGCGGTGCGAGTCACCTTGATGTGCGCCAGGGCGTCGGCGCCGCCCGTCTCATAGGCGGTCCAGTTTCCGACCCAGAAGTCGAACTGCCTGTAGGGGGCTTCGGTGCATGCGCCGGTGGTCGGAGCGGCCTCTGCGGAGGCCGAACCCGGCGCGGCAGCCGCTGGCTCGGTGGTCGGCGTCGCGGGACTCGCGGCCGGAGCGGCTGGAGGCGGCGAACTCGGGACGGGCGGCGCTGTGGCGACAGGCGGCTGCGTCGTAACGATGGACTGGGCGAGCGCCGCCGCCGCGGCGAGGACGAGAAGCGTCAAGGGACTAGCGGGACTCCAGCCAGGCGATGATCGACTCCGCCGCCGCCTCGGGGGCGACATGGTCGGAGCGGATGTGGATTTCCGGGGTTTCCGGCGCCTCGTAGGGACTGTCGATGCCGGTGAAGTTCTTCAGTTCCCCCCGCCTGGCCTTTGCATAGAGGCCCTTCACGTCCCGCTCCTCGGCCACCGCGATCGGCGCGTCGACGAAGATCTCCACGAACTCCCCGGGCTCCACGCGATCGCGCGCCATCTGCCGATCACTGCGGAAGGGGCTGATGAACGAGACCAGCACGATGAGGCCGGCGTCCGCCATCAATCGCGCCACTTCACCCACGCGGCGGATGTTCTCCACCCGGTCGGCCTCGGTGAAGCCGAGATCCCGGTTGAGTCCGTGCCGGACGTTGTCGCCGTCCAGCAGGTAGGTGTGCCGACCAAGTCCGTGCAGCTTCTTTTCCACGAGATTGGCGATGGTCGACTTGCCCGCGCCGGACAGCCCTGTGAACCAGAGCACGGCCGGCCTCTGGCCCAGAGTCTGCGCCCGGCTCGACTTGGTCACGTCCACCGCCTGCCAGTGGATGTTGTGCGACCGCCGCAGGGCGTAGTGGATCATGCCCGCGCCGACCGTGGCGTTGGTGAGCCGGTCGATCAGGATGAAGCCGCCCAGGTCGTGGTTATCGGCATAAGGCTCGAACGGGACCGGTTGGGTCACGCTGACGTTGGCGATGGCGATCTCGTTCAGGTCGAGCTGGCGGGCGGCCAGGTGCTCGAGGCTGTTGACGTTGATCTTGTACTTCAGCTCCGTGACCGTGGCCGAGACGGTCCGCGCGCCGAGCTTGAGCCAATAGGCGCGGCCCGGAATGAGCGGGTCGGGAGACATCCAAACCAAGGTGGTCTCGAACTGATCGGCGACCTCAACCGGCGAGGCGGCCGCTGCGATCACGTCGCCCCGCGAGCAGTCGATCTCGTCGGCGAGGGTGAGGGTCACCGACTGGCCCGCGACGGCTTCCGGCAGGTCCCCATCGGCTGTGACGAGGCGCGCCACGCGGCTCTCGCGACCCGAGGGCAGCACGCGCACGGCGTCCCCTGGCCGCACGACGCCAGCGTCCACCTGTCCACTGAAGCCGCGGAAGTCGAGATCCGGTCGGTTCACCCACTGCACAGCCAGCCGGAACGGACGCTCGGCGCGGCGATCCTGATCCACCTCCACCGTATCGAGATGGTCGATCAGGGTAGGTCCGGCATACCAGGGGGTGAGGGGGCTGCGATGGGCAATGTTGTCCCCGCGCAGGCCGGAGATTGGGATGGCGACGATGTCTGAAAGGCCTAGCGCCTCGGCGAAGGCGCCGTATTCGGCGACGATACGGTCGAAGACGGCCTGGTCGAAGCCCACCAGATCCATCTTGTTCACCGCCAACACGACCCGCTCGATGCCCAGTGAGTGGACGAGGAAGCTGTGGCGGCGAGTCTGGGTCAGGACACCCTTGCGCGCGTCGATCAGGATGACGGCGAGGTCGGCGGTGGAGGCGCCGGTAACCATGTTTCGGGTGTACTGCTCGTGGCCCGGAGTGTCGGCGACGATGTACTTGCGCTTGTCCGTCGCGAAGAACCGATAGGCGACGTCGATCGTGATGCCCTGCTCGCGCTCGGCGGCGAGGCCGTCAACCAGCAGGGCGAAGTCGATCTCCCCGCCCTGGGTGCCAACCCTGCGGGAATCCGCCTCCAGGGCCGCCAGCTGGTCGTCGAAGATCATCTTCGAGTCGTAGAGCAGGCGTCCGATCAGGGTCGACTTGCCGTCGTCCACCGAGCCGCAGGTGATGAAGCGCAGCAGAGACTTGTTCTGCTGGGCGTCGAGATAGGCCTCGACGTCCGTCTCGATCAGGTCGGTGCCGTGAGGCATCAGAAATAGCCCTCGCGCTTCTTCTTCTCCATCGAGGCCGACTGGTCGTGGTCGATCACCCGGCCCTGGCGCTCGGAAGTGGTGGAGAGAAGCATCTCCTGGATGATCTGGGGCAGGGTCTCGGCCTCGCTCTCGACCGCGCCTGTGAGCGGATAGCAGCCCAGCGTGCGGAACCTCACCTTGCGCATTTGCGGGGCTTCCCCCGGGCGCAGGCGCATGCGCTCGTCGTCGACCATGATCAGCGTCCCGTCACGCTCCACCACCGGGCGAGGGGCTGCAAAGTAGAGCGGCACCACCGGAATGTTTTCCAGGTGGATGTATTGCCAGACGTCCAGCTCGGTCCAGTTAGAGAGTGGGAAGACGCGCAGGGTCTGACCGGACGAGATGCGAGTGTTGTAGAGCTTCCAGAGCTCCGGCCGCTGGTTCTTGGGGTCCCAGCCGTGGCCGGGCTCGCGCACGGAGACAACGCGCTCCTTGGCGCGGCTCTTTTCCTCGTCGCGGCGCGCCCCGCCGAAGGCGGCGTCAAAGCCGTGAGCGTCGAGCGCCTGCTTTAGGCCCTCGGTCTTCCAGAGGTCGGTGTGCAGGGAACCGTGGTCGAACGGATTGATCCCCTTCGCCTTGGCCTCCGGGTTCTGATGGACGATCAGCTCGAAGCCGAGCTCGCGCGCCATCCGCTCGCGCATCTCGTACATCGCCTTGAACTTCCAGGTCGTGTCGACGTGGAGCAGAGGGAAGGGCGGGCGCGACGGAAAGAAGGCCTTGCGGGCAAGGTGCAGCATCACCGCAGAGTCCTTGCCCACCGAATACAGCATCACCGGCCGCTCACGCTCGGCGACGACCTCGCGCAGGATCTGGATGCTCTCGGCCTCCAGGCGCTGCAGGTGGGTAAGACGATGAATGGAGCGATCCGCGGCGGCGGGCCCGATCAGGGCTTCAACGGTCATGCGATCCTTGGCCTTGACGCCGGCGCGGTGCGGCTTGCCATGGAGTTAGGCCCCCTGGGTGACGCGAACAAGGCGCGCACCGTGCAGGAAATCTGATAGCGCCCGCAGTCGAGGCATCCCTTGCCCCGGTCCGCCGGCGTCCCGCTGGCCCTTCCTTTCAGCACGCGCTAGCGGCCTCGCACACAGGCGAGACGCCGGTGGTCCAAGCAAGAAAGGGCCGGCGGACGCCGGCGGACCCAAGGAAGGCAAAAGCTTGACGGTGCGATGGTGGAGCGGGAGAGGTCGCGGGCGATTGAGGAAAGGTGCGCAGGAATGATCAAGGACTTGTTTTCGCTCGAGGGGCGCGTGGCGCTGGTGACGGGCGGGTCGCGGGGGATCGGGCGGATGATCGCCGAGGGATTCCTGATGCAGGGCGCCAAGGTCTACATCTCCTCGCGCAAGGCGGACAAATGCGACGCGATGGCCGAGGAGCTGTCCAAGGGTGGCGGCGTATGCCTCTCGCTTCCCCAGGACGTCTCGACTGTGGAGGGCTGTCGCGCCCTGGCCGCTCGCCTGACGGCTCTCGAGCCGAAGCTCGATATCCTGGTCAACAACGCCGGGGCGGCGTGGGGCGCGACCTTCGACGACTTCCCCGAGAGCGGCTGGGACAAGGTGCTGAACCTCAACCTCAAGTCGCCCTTTTTCCTCACCCAGGCGCTGCACGGGACGCTGAAGGCGGCGGCGAGCGCCGAGCGCCCGGCCAAGGTGATCAACATCGCCTCGATCGACGGAATCCGCCTCAACCCGCAGGAAACCTATTCCTACCACGCCTCCAAGGCCGGACTGATCTATCTGACCCGAAGAGTGGCGGCGCGCCTGATTTCCGATCACATCGTTGTCAGCGCGATCGCGCCCGGGGCCTTCGCTTCGGACATGAATCGGGACGCCCGAGATCACGGCGAGGCGGTGGCCCGGCGCATCCCCAGCCAGCGAATCGGGACCGACGAGGATATGGCGGCGGCGGCCATCTACCTGGCCTCCCGCGCCGGAGATTATGTGGTCGGTGAGACAATTGCGGTCGATGGTGGGGTCGCGCTCGCTCAGGCGGACGGCGTCTGATTCTGGCCTGGTGGGCCTGCGCCGAAGTCGAAGGCGCGGGCCCTCTGGGAGCGATCATGCGGCATTGAAACAATATTCACCGTCGTCGAATGGTGGTCCGTTGAGCGAGAAGACCGTTTACGTGAGGCCGTGGGCCGGCCTACCTAGACCTTCCGCGGGAGCCGGCGGCGCTTGCGGGGCATTGAAACAATAGGACGAGGAAACGTGCCCGAGGGAGATGTATCGGTGATTAGAGCCATCCCGGGTCTCGAGCCGACGCCCACCCGCCACCGTCGGCTGGTGGAATGGGTGAGGGAGATGGCCGCCCTGGCCAAGCCCGAGCGGGTGGTTTGGTGCGACGGCTCCCAGGAGGAGTGGGACCGCCTGACTGCCGAGATGGTGGCCACAGGCACGCTGAGGCGCCTTGATCCCGCCAAGCGCCCCAACAGCTTCTACGCCGCCTCCGATCCGCGCGATGTCGCCCGCGTGGAGAGCCGCACCTTCATCTGCCCGCCCGACGAAGCCGACGCAGGCCCGAACAACAACTGGCGCGAGCCCAAGGCCATGAAGGCCGAACTGATCGGCCTTTTCGACAGCGCCATGCGCGGGCGGACCATGTACGTCGTGCCGTTCTGCATGGGCCCGGTGGGCTCGAAGATCAGCGCGCTGGGCGTCGAGATCACCGACAGCCCCTATGTGGTCGTCTCGATGCGGATCATGACCCGCATGGGCAAGGCGGCCCTCGAAGCCCTGGGCGATGACGGCTTCTTCGTTCCGGCGATGCACACGGTGGGCAAACCGTTGGCGTCAGGCGAGACGGATGTCCCCTGGCCCTGCAACGAGACCAAGTACATCTGCCACTTCCCCGAGGAGCGGGAGATCTGGTCGTATGGCTCTGGCTATGGCGGCAACGCCCTGCTGGGCAAGAAATGCTACGCCCTGCGAATCGCCTCGGTAATGGCCAGGGACGAGGGCTGGCTGGCCGAGCACATGCTCATCCTCAAGCTCACCTCCCCCGCGGGCAGGTCGCGCTACATCGCCGCGGCCTTCCCCAGCGCCTGCGGCAAGACCAACCTCGCCATGCTCCAACCGACTCTGCCGGGTTGGAAAGCCGAGACGATCGGAGACGACATCTGCTGGATGCGGTTCGCCGATGACGGGACCCTCCGCGCGATCAATCCCGAGGCAGGCTTCTTCGGCGTCGCGCCCGGCACCGGGTACGCCACCAATCCCAACGCCATTTGCGCCCTGTCAGAGAACACGATCTTCACGAACGTCGCCCTGACTGCGGATGGCGATGTGTGGTGGGAGGGTCTGACGGACACCCCGCCCAAAGGCCTGACGGACTGGAAGGGCCGGCCCTGGACCCCCGAAACCGGCGAGCCCGCCGCCCACCCGAACGCGCGGTTCACCGCTCCGGCGAACCAGTGCCCGGCGATCGCGTCCGAGTGGGAAGATCCGGCCGGCGTGCCGATATCCGCCATCCTGTTCGGCGGCCGGCGCGCCACCGCCGTGCCCCTGGTGACCGAGGCCTACGACTGGGCGCACGGCGTCTTCCTGGCCTCAAACGTCGCTTCCGAAGGGACAGCGGCGGCGGAGAACAAGGTCGGCGAGTTGCGGCGCGACCCCTTCGCCATGTTGCCCTTCTGCGGGTACAACATGGCTGACTATTTCGGTCATTGGCTGTCGGTCGGCGCCCGCGCGCCCGATCCGGCGAAGCTGCCCCGCATCTTCTTCGTCAACTGGTTCCGCAAGGACGCCCAGGGCCGCTTCGTGTGGCCCGGCTTTGGCGACAACAGCCGCGTGCTCAAGTGGATCGTCCAGCGCCTGGAAAAGGAGGTGGGCGCGCGCGATACGGCCATCGGCCGATTGCCTGAGGCCGACGATCTCGACCTCAGCGGCCTGGACCTCTCACCCGACGCCCTGGATCTGCTGCTCGACGTCGATGTTGAGACCTGGCGCGAGGAGGCGCGGCTGATCCCGCCGGCGTACGAGAGGTTCGGCGATCGCCTGCCGCCCGCCTTGTGGGATGAGCATCGGGCGCTGCTCGATCGCCTGGACGAGGCCGAGGCCGTGGAGATCGTTCGAGACAAGGGCGCCCGCGCGGCGATCCGCGTCTGAGCGCCCCGACAGTCGACGGCGTCGACCTGGAGGTCGTCGTCGCAACACAGTTCCGCGGCCCCCCCAACTCGGGCAACGGCGGCTATGTGAGCGGCCTGCTCGCCGGGCCGATCCGCGGTGTCGTCACCGCCGTGCTGCGCGCGCCTGTGCCGCTGGACAGGCCCATGCGCCTCACGGCGGGCGAGGAGGGCGCGCGCCTCACCAGTCTGGACGGCGCCGTTCTGATCGGCGAGGCGCGACCTGGCGATCCTGCGGAACTGCCGGAGCCGCCCGCGCCGCCCAGTCTGGAAGCGGCGCAGGCCGCCGCGCCGACCTTCGTGGGGCTCAAACGGCCGTTCCATCCGGTCTGCTTCACCTGCGGGGTCTTGGACGACGGCTACGGATGCCGCGTCTTCGCGGGGCAAGTGGAAGGCGCGCCGGCCGGCTACGTCGCCTCGCCCTGGACGCCACACGCCAACTTCGCCGACGAGGATGGATTGACGCGGCTGGAGGTGGTGTGGGCGGCGCTCGACTGCCCGGGCTCGGTCGCATGGGTCGTGCAGGAGGGGGGCGGCGGGCTGCTGGGCACCATGACCTGCGAAGTCCTGCGCCGGCCGCGCGCGGATGAGGCCTGCATCGTCACCGCCTGGCCGATCGAGCGCAGCGGCCGCAAGAGCCTCTCCGGCACGGCTCTCTTCACGGCCGAAGGCGAACTACTGGCCCGCAGCCGTCAGATCTGGATCGGCCGCGCCCCGACGCCGCCCGAGTAGCGCGACGTACCGTCCCGTCCCTCCACGAAAGGCGAGGGTTGTCGTATCGTTCCGTTGCGCCATTTTGAACATTTCTGCATGGTGACGCTTGTTGTGCGGCTCGGTGTGAGCAAGCGTGACGATACGATTCTGCGGCCGTGCGACGTAGGCGCGCGGCGGGGGAGGCCCTTTGAGGTCGCTGCGGAACTTCATCCTGGCGCTCGCCGCCTTTTTTGTCGTCCTGCTGATCGCGGCGGCGGCGGCGCTGTTGACGCAGGCCGAAGCCTCGGCGCGCGACCGCATCCGGGCCGAGATGCTCGACACGACCCGGGCGCTTTCCCAGGTGGTCGACGCCAGGCTGCGGGGATACCAGCAACTGCTGGAAGCCTTAGCGGTGTCCGACGCCCTGCGGACCGGCGACTATGCCGGGTTGGACCGTCAGGCGAGAGCGGCCCTGCACGATCCCGAGGCGTCGATCGTCCTGATCGGTCGCGACGGCCATCAACTCCTGAATACGGGTCTGTCGCGCGGCGCCCGCTTGCCGTCGACGCGGCCGAGCCGGGACACGCTGCAGGAACTCGACAAGGGCGCGCCCCGCGTCTGCGATCTGACAGCTGGCCTGATCGGGCAACGCGTGCTGTGCGTGGACGTCCCGGTCATCAGCGACGGTCGCGCGCGATACCTCCTGAGGGTGTCCTTCCGGCCGCAGCTTCTTCAAAGGATCATCAACGACCAGCGAATCCCCCGGGGTCGTATCGCCGTCGTTCTCGACCAGAACGACAGAGTCATCTGGCGCAACCTGGCGCCCGAGAAGATCGTCGGCCGGACGGCGGCGCCGCAGCTGTTGAGCAAGCTGCGGGCGGAACCTGAAGGGCGGACAGAGATCCGCTCCTTCGAGGGCGTGCCGACGGAAGTTGTGTTCAGCCGTTCGCCATGGAGCGGCTGGACGTTCGCCATGGCCGTCCCGCATAGCGATTTGACCACCGGCGCGGCGCGGGCGCTTCGCGTTGGCGGCGTGATCGCCGGCCTGTTCTTCGCGCTGGCGGTGGCCACCGCCTCATATGCAGTGAGCTCGGTCGTAGAGGACCTCGACAAGCTGCGGCTGGCTGCGAGCCGCATCCGGCGCGGAGATCCTCCCACGTTCGCGCCCAGCAAGTTCGAGGAGTTCGGCTCGGTCAGCGCGCTTCTGGCCGAGGCGATCGCAGAACGGGATTCGATTCGCGAGACGTTCGACCTGGCCCAGGAAGTGGGGGGCGTCGGCGCTTGGGAGTGGAACGCGGCGCGTGACGAGGGGCGGGCTTCTGAGGCCTTCAGGCGAATGCACGGTCTCACCCGCATCAAGGGGCCGTTGAAATTCGGTCAGGTGGTGAAGGTGGTCCACCCTGACGACCGCGCGAACTACCTCGCTCGGCTGGCGGTGGCGGCGCGACGCGCCGAGCCTACGACCCACGAGTACCGGGTCGTGCGTCCGGACGGCTCGATCTGCTGGGTGGCGTCGAAGGGTCGACCCGTGCTGGACGAGGCCGGGCGCATAACCGGCTCCTTAGGGGTGGTGTGGGACGCGACCGCCGAGCACGAGGCGCAGGACGCTCTGCGCCGCCTCAACGAGCTGCTTGAACGCACGGTTGAGGAGCGGACGCTCGAGCGGGACCGTCTGTGGAACATCGCGCGCGATCCCTTCGTCGTCGCCAACGCCCAGGGCGTATGGCTGGCGGCCAGCCCTGCGTGGAGTGTTCTCCTTGGCTACCCGCTGGAGGAATTCCTCGGCCGGACCTGGGAATGGATGGAGCATCCTGACGACATCGCCCGCATCAGAGCCGAGGATCGCCGCCTGGGCCAGGGCCAGGTCATCGAGCGGTTCGAGATCCGCTTCCGGGCGATGGATGGGACCTATCGGTGGTTCTCCTGGAACGCCGTCCCGGACGGCGAGCGCATCTATGGCGTCGCCCGCGACGTCACTGCGGAGAAGGAACAGGTCGAAGCGCTGAAGGCGGCGGAAGACGCACTGCGTCAGGTCCAGAAAATGGAGTCGATCGGCCAGATCACCGGCGGCGTGGCGCACGACTTCAACAACCTGCTCATGCCGATCATCGTCACGCTGGACCTCCTGCAGCAGCGCGGCCTGCCCGACGCCAGGTCCGAGCGGATGGTGGTCAACGCGCTCGAGGCCGCCGAGCGCGCGCGCATGCTGGTGCAGCGGTTGCTGGCTTTCGCCCGGCGCCAGCCGCTGAAATCGGAATCCCTGGACCTGGCCGCCTGCCTCAAGCAGATGCGCCCGCTACTCGCTACGACCGTGGGGCCGCAGATCGACCTGCGCATCACGACCCCGGTCGATCTGCCCTTCGTTACGGCGGACGGCAACCAGCTTGAACTCGCGCTGCTCAACCTGGCGGTCAACGCAAAGGACGCCATGGCTGATGGGGGCGCGCTCTTCATCTTTGCTGAGCTCGACGAGGTCGCCGAAGGCAATTCCGATGATCTGGCGCCCGGCTGGTATGTGCAGATCGCCGTGGCGGACACCGGCGTGGGCATGCCCCAGGGCGTGATCGAGCGCGCCGTCGAGCCTTTCTTCACCACCAAGGGCGTTGGACGCGGGACGGGTCTGGGACTTTCGATGGTCCATGGCCTGATGGCGCAGCTCGGGGGCGGGATGCGGATCGAGAGTGTGGTCGGGCGGGGCACGACCATTCGACTATGGGTGCGATCGACGACAGCGGCGCCGCAAGCCGAGCGCGCGCCGGAGCCTGTCTCTGCCCCGGCCCTTCTGGGGCGCGCCCTGCTGGTCGATGACGAGGACATCGTTCGTGAGAGCGCCGCCGAAATGCTGACCGCCCTGGGCTACGACGTCAGGGAAGCCAGTTCGGGCGAGGAGGCGATGTCGCTTCTCGGCTCGGCCGAGTTCCACCTGCTGGTCACCGACCACCTCATGCCGGGGATGAGCGGAACCGAACTGGCGCGGCGCGCGCATGAGCGCTGGCCAGGCCTGCAGATCCTGATCGTGTCCGGCTACGCCGACGCGGACGGCATCGCCCCTGATTTGCCGCGCCTCGCCAAGCCGTTCCGCCAGGGCGAACTCGCCGCCGCGCTGGCGAGAGTCGGAGAAGGGGAGGTGGTGGAGGCCTAGATCGACGACGCTTCGGCTCGAGCCGAAGCATAGGCGGCCACCCATCCGTTAGAGGGGCGCTACGGCCAGTCGGACGCCCTTCATGATCTCTTGCCGCATGGTGATTTGGACACTGGCGCTCCTGACGACTGCCGCGCCTCATGCGGCAGCCGAGCCGCCGCCGCAGGCGGGTCAGACGTCCGAGGTGACTTTCACCGACTATCCAGAGATGGCCCACAGCTCTGAGCTTCTGCGGCGCATGCTCAGCCCGCTGACCCAGGAGATCATAAGGCGGGGGCTCGCGACATCGGGAAGCAGGGTGTCGGAGGAGGCGGTCGACGTCACCAAAGCGAGGTTTGCTGTCTACCTACCGTCGCATCGACCGGCGGCGGGTTACGGGCTGATCGTCTTTGTACCCCCTTGGGATGACGCCAGGCTGCCCTCAGGGTGGGCGGGCGTCCTCGACCGGTCCGGGTTCATCTATGCGAGCGCGGCCGCTTCCGGGAACGACCAGGCGGTGCTGACGCAGCGCACGCCTCTCGCCCTGGTCGCCGCGGGCGAACTCCTCAAGCGCTACCAAATCGATCCCGCCCGGGTCTACGTGGGCGGCTTTTCGGGCGGATCGAGGACCGCGCTGCGCATTGCGCTCGCTTATCCCGACGTCTTCCAGGGCGCCTTGCTAAACGCCGGCAGCGACCCGATCGGCGCGCCGCCCGACATCCTGCCGCCCGCGGAGCAGTTCACGAAGTTCCAGGCTTCGACTCGCGTGGTCTTCGTCACCGGCGCGCTGGATCTTTCGGCGCGCGCGTCGGACGCGGCCAGCGCTGAGTCGATGTCCAGGTTCTGCGTGTTCAACGTACGGACGATCAGTGTCCCGGCTGCGGGCCACGCGATCGCCTCGCCTTCCGACCTTTCCGAGGCGCTGGACAGCCTGCAGCGCGATCGCCCGGTCGATCAGGGCCGGCTCGACGCGTGCCGCGCCACCCTGGCCAAACGTGTGGCCGGGGCGGTTAGCGGGGCCAGGGCGCTCGTCGTCGCGGGAAAACGCGACGCAGCAAGAGCTCGAATCCTCGACCTGGACCGCACGTTCGGCGGCCTCGCGGCAGAGCAGATCGTCGACCTCGCACAGGCGTGCGCCTGCGGGCTCCTGAAGCAGGAGGGACGTAAGTAGGGTTACGCCTCGCGACGGGGCAGGGCGAAGCGGGTGAAGAGCGCGAGCGTGAGGACCAGGGCGAGCGCCAGCACGCTGCCTTCCGGACCGACCTTTCCGCCGGTCAGCCAGGCCGGCCCATGTATCGTTGGACGCAGCCAGGCGCTGTTCGCGACGTTGCCGCTGTCCGGCACGCCGAAGACGAAGTCTTCCGAATAGGCCATGGCCGCGTGGAAGCCGATCGAGAACCACAGCGCGCCCGAGCGCAGGAAGGCGTAGGCGAAGACCAGGCCGCCCAACCCCGCGACCAGCAGGCCAAGCGACGCCTCGTTGACGTTTCCCACATGAGCGAGGCCGAAGAGGATGGCGGTGACAGCCGCGGCCGGCCAGAAACTGAAGGCCCGGGAAAGCTGCACGAGGATAAAGGACCGGAAGAGGGTTTCCTCGAAGACGGCCACGGCGAGGGCGAACAGAGCGGCGAAGATCGCGGGGCCGAGGATCTGATCGGGCGCAAGCGAACTGGCGGCGAAGGCATAGCCGCCGGTCGCGGACAGGGCGCCGAAGAAGCCTGCCATCAGCACGAAACCCGTGAAGAGTCCCATCAGGATGTACCGCCCGGCGCCTTTCATGGCGAAGCCCAGTCGGGAGATCGGCTCGCGCGTAAAGGCCGCCAAAACGATCACGGCGAGCACGGCGGCGGCGGCGTCCGCGCACTCGCGCAGGAACGACTGCCCTGGCGCAAGGTGGTTGGCCCTGACGGCTGGAGCGAGGCCTGTTGCGGCCAGCCCCCAGACCGAAATCGCCAGCAGAAGGGCGAAGACGGCCAAATAGAGAATAGCCAGGCCAACGGCCTTAGCTCGTCCGGCCAGGGTTGGCCGAATCTCGAATGAGCTGCTTGTCCGCACCATTGCAGTCATCGTCGGCCCCCGTCCTTACCGGTGAGGTGAGCTTGACTCCGAAACGGCCTCAGGAGCTACTGGACACGGTCGAGCAGGGCGGCCGACGGTCCGCGTGAAGGGTTGAACCCACCTGTCCAGACAGACGTCGACCACATCTTCTTCTGCCCGAAACCGCGGACGCCGGGCGCCTGAGGAGAAGGTGTTTCCATGGACCGGCCAAACCCCATTCCCGCACGTCCCAGCCTCGAGTGGCTGCGCAAGACGGCGAAGGATCGTCTGAGCGCGCTGCGGGCAGAGGCGCCGGCGACGAGACTGCACGAAGCCCAGCGCATCGTTGCCCGCGACTTCGGTTTTGCGAGCTGGCGGGCGATGAAGGCGCGCGTCGACCAGCTCTGCGCCCGCAGGGTTTTCGCGGAGGACGGGGCGCCTGCGCACCTGCCGCGGATGGGCCTGATCGACGCCTGGCCGACCTTCACGCCGAAGAACCCGATGCGGGTGCTGATGAGCGGCTGCCTCGCCGGCCAGCACGTGCTCGTGGACGGCGGGACGGCCGGCGACCATCCGACTGGGAGGCGATTCCTGCGCCTGCCCAACGTACAGGTCATCGCCTTCTGCCCCGAGAACTTCGCTTTCGGCACACCCCGCGAGACGCCGGACATCCATGGCGGGGACGGCCACGACGTGCTCGACGATCGGGCGCGGGTCCTTTCTGAGTCCGGAACGGACTGGACCGAGGGCATGATCGTTGCGGCCCATCGCATGCTGCACGTCGCGCGGGAGAACGACGTGCACCTGGCGGTCCTGATGGACATCAGCGCCGCCTGCGGCTCCCAGGTCATCTACCGCGGCGCGCGCACCGTGGCCGCGCACCAGATCGGGCAGGGGGTCTGTGCCGCCCTGCTGGTCCGCAATGGGATCCCTGTGGTGAGCCAGCGCGACCTCAAGACGCTCAACGCAATCTTCCGCAAGCTGGACGGCAAGAGCGGCTTTCGTCCCGAAATGAAGGACCACCACGAGATCGACTGGTACCGGACCTACTTCCAGACGTGAGGGCAGAGTGACGGGTAATCGCCGGCATGGAGAAAAGCAGTAAAGATCTCGCATATTTTGGGTTCGCGGAAGCGCATGTTCTGATCAATTCATAATCAAATTGAGTAACCAATAAGACAAGGTGCGACGTTACGTCAAATCCCCGGAGCGTCCGTGTTGATTCTATGGCCGCACTGGGGGAGTTGTCATGCATCGCTTCATCTTAATTGCTTCGGGCGCCCTCGCGGCGCTGGCCGTCCTCACAGTGTCTCCGGCAGCTGCCGTGCAGGACAATCAAACTCAGTCGGCCGCGAAAGAGTCGCTCGCGCAACTGGATGCTGACGCCGCCCAGGCGAAACAACGCATCATCGAGATCGTCAATCAACCGATCACCCACCTGGCCCGTACCGACGAGGCGGGCGAGTTTTCACCTGGCTGGTTTCACCCGGGCGCGACCAAGCCCGACTTCAGCAAGGTCGACATTCGGCAGACTCAGACCTTCCCCTACAAAGGCTACCGCTACGTTACGTCCAACCTAAATCCATCCGAAATGTTCATCGCGAGTGAGCTCGAGTTCAATCCGATGACGAAATACTTCTACACTGACAGGACGCTGCCGAAGAGGGAACTGTCCGAGGATGAAATGCTCGAAGTGAACCGCCTCTATCGGATCATCGGACGGGACGAGCAGGCGCATCAGAGCCACCTCATGGTGATGGCGTTGACGCTGCTTGGGGTGACTCTAGGAGGCTCTGTAGTGGCGCTGGTCCTGTTCCCCGGCCTGCGAAGGATCTGACGCTGGCCGCGGGCGCCGATCTACAGCCCGTTCCATGGAAGCCGAGCGCCGCCGATCATCCGCTCGAGAACGTCGGGCGTCTGGTGATAGCCGTGGTTGGCCGCCTCCATGCCGAGCGCTTCACCGACCAGGACCAGCGTCTCCGGGCAGAAGTAGTAGCCCACGTGGCGCGCGATCTGTCCCTCGGCTTCCTCGAAACGTGAGACGCCGGCCACGAACCGTCGGCCGCTTCGGCTCGTGTGGACGCCGACGGACACCGGCTGTCCCTCGATCACATGCCGCTCGAAGGTCACCTCCTCGCGCGGCCGGGTCATGTTGACGGCGATCCAGATCGCATCGCGCCCCGTCTCGCCGCCGACGCCGCGCGCTTCGTAGGCGACATCCTCGGTCAGCAGGGCTGTGAGCGCCTTCACGTCGCGGGCGTTGACTGCCGCGCAGAAGCGGTCGACCAACTCGGCCGACGCCGGCGTTCCACGGACCCTTGCAGCGCGCGACCGCTTCTCAGCGAGCTTGCCGCGTCCGCGGGCGAGAGCCGACTTTACCGCGCCCGGTGACGTCGACAGGATCGTCGCGATCTCCTCGAGACTGAAGTCGAACACGTCCTTCAGCACGACGGCCGCCCTTTCCTGGGGCGCGGCGCGCTCGAAGAGCGCCGCCCCCGCGGCGGGCGTAACGACGGCGGGATCCCGCGCCGCTTCAGCGGTCATGAGCGAGTTCGCAGCGGCTTCGCGTTTCGCGCGCCGTTGGGTGTCGATCCAGATGTTGGTGGCGATCCTGGAGAGATAGGCGCGGACGTTCTTGGTGGGGCCGGGGCCTCCGGCCAGGTCGCCCTGTCCGATCGCCCCGAAGGCGCGGATCAGCGATTCCTGCACGAGGTCCTCGGCGTCGAAGATCGAGCCGGTGAGACGCAGGCAATATGCGTGCAGTCTGGGCCTGGCGGGCGCGATCTCTTCCAGGAACGCGAACCACAACCGCCGAAGCGTGTGGGCCGCCTCGTCCGTCATCGCCTCGCTCATGGCGCTCCCTCCATCGCCGTCCTTCAGCTTAGACGACCGAGCGCGACGGAAAGATACCTGAGGCGACGGATCGCGGGCCGCGATCGCTCTGCATGTGTCCGCCGCTAAGGTTCAGGCGTAGCTTACCACCTCGAATTCGATGCCATTGGCGTCGTGGAAATAGAACCGCCGGCCGGGGTGGTAGTCGGCGTGATTGATGGGTTCCAGACCGGCGGCCCGCACCCGCGTTTCGACCGCGTCGAGGTCGTCGACTTCGACGCCGACATGGTTCAGTGGCTGGCCCTTGGGAAAGGTGCGGCCTCCACCGCGGGGCGCATAAAGCGCCAGGTAATGGTCAGCCGATCCCACGTGGATCGTGCGCCCCCCGTTGGCTGCGGGCCCCTCCCAGCGAACCTTCCAGCCGAAGACGTCCTCCATCAGCCGCGCCGCAGCGGCGGGGTCCTGCACGGTGATGTTCACATGTTCGAGCCTCAAGGCTGTCATGTCATAACTCCTCTCCGGGCGGTCCTTCGCCGCCGCTCTTGCATGGCGTACAACCTCAAGTTAACTTTAGATCAAGCTTTGAATCCGAGATCGCCGTGGCGCCCGCCGCAACCCTTTCGATCGGCGAACTTGCCCACCGCACCGGGCTGTCGGTCTCGGCGATCCGATTCTACGAGAGCCGCGGGCTGGTGCGGGCGATCCGCACGAGCGGCAATCAGCGCCGCTTCCCGCGCTCCGACATCCGCCGGCTCTCGTTCGCCCTGATCGCCCAACAGCTTGGCCTGACCCTCGGCCAGATCGAGACGGAGCTCGCGACCCTGCCCGAAGGCCGCACACCTACGCGCGCCGACTGGCAGAGGATCAGCGAACGGATCCGCGGCATGTTGGACGAGAAGATCGCCATGCTGCAGCGGACGCGCGACAAGCTCGACGGTTGCATCGGCTGCGGCTGCCTCTCCCTGGAGACCTGCGCGCTCTACAACCCGGATGATCGGGCGCGACTGGCGGGGCCGGGCCCGAGGTTCGTGATTACGGGGGAGGGGTAGGGGCCGATCATTCCGCAGAGTTTTGTCGGATTGTCTGTGCGCAGTTGGCTAGAGGAAAGGATTGGACTTGAGGCTCCCAGACCAGATGACCGGCGAGGCGACGCTCTGGGCGGTCATCGTTGGGGCCATCCTGGCGACCGTCGGCGGCTTTGTGGCGACGCAACTGGAAGCGCACTTTCGCCGGCGAGAACGAGAACGCAGCGCCGCCCTTCTGTTTGGTGAGATTCTGTCGGTCATCGAAATCATCGCTGCGCTCACCAACGAGACACGCGAAATAGGCGATCCGTACGGACTGGTCACCATGCGCATGCTCCGCGCCATACGGCGCGAAACCGAAGTCTATGAACGAAATCGCGAGTCTCTATACGATCTCCGTGACGGCGAAGTGCGGGCTCGAATCCATACAGTAATGGTGCGGATGACCTTGGCGTTGGAGGGCGTTTTTGACGCGACTTCACAGATCGCCTTGGCCGAAAACGCCGCACGCGGCCTTTCTCAGGAAGACGCCCTGACAGATCAGGCAATGAGGCAAGTGTCGGGGTTGATCGCGGCTCGCCAGACGGCCTTCGACTTCCTGATGCAGTCGGTCGGCCAGATTGCGGACATCGTGTCGGTCCTGCGACGGCTTGCCAGACAGCCCATTGGCGATCACGCCGACGTCGCGAGGAACTTTTGATCGCCTAGCGGCCGGATGGCCTTCAGCAAGCGAACGGACGGACGGTCTCGGTCATCAATCGATTGAACAGCTCAGGCTCTTCGAACGGCGCCATATGGCCTGAGGCCTCGAACCAGATCAGTTGCTTGTGAGGCGCCTCGAGAACTTCGAAGTAGGCGGCGGCCACCGAGGCGACCGCCTGCATGTCACGTCGGCCAAGCATGAAGAAGACCGGAACTTCGAGGCGACGGACGTCGCGCTGGAGATTGGCGTCGAGCAGTTCACGAAAGAGCAGTCGCGTCGAGAAGCCCGATCCCCTAACCAGGCGGACGAGATCCAGAACCGAGGCCTCTGGGCTGGATAAACCCCGCCAGATCACCTTCGCAAGCGACAGGTTCGGCCCGAACGTGCCCCCCATGGCCATCAGCCAGCGGCGCTGCCTCACGAGCGACTTCAGGGAGTGGGGCGGGGGGCCGATGGCGAGCAGTTGCTTGATCGCTTTGCGGTGGTCGCGCTCGCGCGCCTTCGCCAGTGTGAACGCGTAGGACGCCGCCTCGCTTGCCGCCATGTCGGCGACCTGGCCGACGCCGACGTAGGCGGCCACTTTGGCAGGGTAGCGACGGGCGTAAAGCACGCCTACGAGCGAGCCCCAGGAATGGCCGAGCAGGACCACGCGTCGCTTTCCAAAGCGCGCGATCAGGGCTTCGACGAGCTCATCCAGGTCGGCGACAAATCGGTCGATGGTCATCGACGCAGGCGGAATGGACCGGTTGTAGGACCGGCCAGCCCCGCGCTGATCCCAGTAGACCACAGTGTAGGACTCTTCGAGGGAGGCGTTGAAAGCTTGGAGCAGCGCCGTCTCGGAAGATCCCGGGCCGCCGTGCAGGATGACGAGCAGCGGGTTATCCGTAATACGGCCACGGACCATCACCCACTGGTCGATGTCGCCGATACGCCAGAAGCCCGCTTCTGCGACCGAGCCAGCCAGAACGCCGCCAGCAGCGTCCCTGAACGGCGCCGTGCGGCCGCCCCAGCTCGGCATTTCGCTCACACCTCTTGCTATCTAGGGGCGAACTAGGCCCCGAACCGTCACAGCTCGCCAGTATATTCGCGCAGACTACCGTCACTCACCCGGGAACCGGTCACCGAACATCGGCAGGCCACTGACCGACTCGGCGCGCGTGGCCTCGTCCTGCAGCACGTCCCAGTGCTCAGCCAACTTGCCGTCTTCGATGCGGAGCACGTCGGCGGCGATCCAGGCGGCGGGGCGTCCGTTGCCGGAGAAGCGGCCGTGGGCGATCACCCAGTCGCCTTCGGCCAGGATGAGCTGATTTTCGTAGCGCAGCGTGTCGCGCGCGGCGCGGATCAGATCGAACAGGCCTTCGCGTCCCGGCGCGATGTGGGCGCTGTGCTGGATGTAGCGGTCCGACCAGAACCGCTCCGCGGCCGCGTAATCGCGCTTGTTGAACAGGGCGTCGAACGCCTCCAGCACGAGCGCCTTGTTCTGCGCGGGCGTGGTCTTGGGCATGGGATGCTCCTTCGCATCGAAAGGAAGCAGACGCGCGCTGAGTGGCGCGGGCCTCTCCCTAGCTGGGCTTGAAGTCTTTGCGATCAAGTTGGCCCACGCTGGGCCGCATCGCCACCAACCACGTGACGGTGATCATCACCCGTTGACACTCATCAAGTCACGTCGGCTTGCTCGGCCAACCCGGTGAAAAGCCAAGGTCCAGGTCAGGGCCCCTGAGAAACGCATGATGTTTGCGATCGCCTACCTGATCCTCATCCTGGTCTCCGCGATTCCGCTCGCCAGAACTCTCGTGACGTACCGGGACGCCCCGCGCTCAGTCGCCCTGACCCACCGCATCTACCGCGATCTCGCCTACGTCGCCGCGTCGGTCCTGGTCATCGTCGCTTTCGAGATGGCGATCAAAATATCTCTACAAAATTACTGGTTCTCTGAATTGGGTCAACAATATCGTTATTGGTTCTCACTCAGCGTACGTGTGGCCATATTCTCTGCTGTCTTTGCGATCGGCGGCTTGTTCATCGGACTCAACCTTCGCCTGGCGAGCCGATCCGCGGTCGTCTTGCCGCCGAGCGCGCCGTGGTTCGCCGGCTTCATCATTTCGGCCCTGGTCGCTCTGGGCTCCATCGACCTTTGGATGCGGCTGACGGCGTTCCTCGGCGCGGCCCCGTCCGGGGTGATCGACCCCGTGTTCGCCAGGGACCTCTCGTTCTATCTTCTCGCCCTGCCGCTTTATGAGTGGGTGGTCGGTCTCGTCACCACGATTATCGTGCTCACCATCCTCGCCTGGCTCGGCGTCGGCCTCGTGGTCTATCCTCGCCTGGTCCAGTGGCGCCGGCGGGGCCCTCGACTGGCGCTGGTCGAGGACGGCGAGGCAGATGACCGTCCCGCGCCCGTCCCCGCCAAGGCGTGGGACGCCTGGATCGCCCAGGGGATGATGTTGGGCGCGCTCCTGTGCCTGGCCTGGGGGTTCGGGCGTTATTTCAGCCTGTATCACCTGGTTATCAACGGACGATCGGCAGTGGTCGCCGGGGCGTCCTGGGGTGACATCCACTTCGTGCTACCCGTCTACGGGGTGACAATAGCCTTGTGGCTCGCCGCGGCCGTGACCCTTGGCGCGGCGGCCCTGCGACCGCGCCTGCGCCGTTGGCTGATCGAGCCCCCACATGTGATGGCCGCGGCGGGCGTGTTCGCCGCCATCTATGTGATCGCCGTGATCGTTCCCGCGGCGGTCGAGAGACTCTATGTCGGCCCCAACCAGATAACCCTCGAGCAACCTTACCTGGTGCGCAGCATCGCCGGCACGCGGCGGGCCTATGGGCTGGAGGCGCCGAACCTCGAGGAACAGAACTTCGCGATTTCGGCGAGCCCAATCACCCGAGAAGATCTCGAGAACAACGCCGCGACGCTGCGCGATGCGCGCATCTGGGATTGGCGCGCGCTAGAGCCTCAACTGCAGCAGACCCAGGGCCTGCGTCCCTACTATACCTTCAGCGAAGTCGATATCGACCGCTACAGGATCGACGGCGACGAGCGACAGGTTCTGATCACTGCGCGCGAGCTGGACGTCGCAAGACTCCCGCCCCCCGCGCAGGTGTGGGTCAATCTGGCGCTGAAGTATACTCATGGCTACGGCGTGGTCGCGGTTCCCGCCAA
>DASXGR010000245.1:0-19308 GCA_036488935.1 Caulobacteraceae bacterium
GTGCACTGCGAACACAGTCTTGGCCAGGTCGATCCCAAATCTGATAGCTTGCATGGCGGACGGCCTCCTCTGCTGGGTCCACACACGGCCAGCATGGCACATCGATGCCGTTCGGGGGCCGTCCACCCCATCATCCCGGACGGAGCGCTCGCAGAGCGCGCAGATCCGGGACCCAGCATCCACGACCTGGACGGCCCTGCGGCGCCCGAGGCCCGCTTCCGTCGATGCAATCAGCGTCGATCGCTGTGGAGAGGTCGTGGATGCTGGGTCCCGGATCTTCGGGCGCTCCGCGCCCTGCGTCCGGGATGAGGGTCGTTGAGGGGGACGGCTCCGGGTCGATGCAGTTTGAAGTCGAAGCCCCGGGGCCAAAGCCCCGGGGCGCCGTCCGTCAATCAGTAGCCCTGGATGCGGGCGTAGCGGTCGCGGTGATAGGCTTGGTTGCCGAAGGTGGCTTCCGCGGCCCGGGCGCGCTTGAGATAGAGGCCGGCGTCGTGCGCGTCGGTCATGCCGATGCCGCCGTGCATCTGGACCATCTCATTGGAGACGAGGTGCAGGGTGTCGCCCACCTTGGCCTTGGCCAGGGAGACGAGTTCCGGAACGTCGGGGCTGTCGTTGTCGATGGCGGTGAGGGCCGCCTCGACGCAGGAGCGGGCCAGCTCGAGGTCGGTGAACATCTTGGCCGCGCGGTGCTGCAGCGCCTGGAACGAGCCGATCACCTGGCCGAACTGCACGCGGGTCTTGAGGTAATCGAGCGTGGTCTCGAACGCTTGCACAGCCGAGCCCAGCATCTCGGCGGCGAGGCCGGCGCGGGCGCGGTCGAGGGTCTTCTCCAGCAGCGGGCCACCCTTGCCTTCTTCACCCAGCAGGGCGTCGGCGCCCACTTCGACGCCGTCGAAGGTGACGTTCGCCGCACCGCGGGAGTCGGCCAGCTTGAGCGCCTTGCGCGTCACGCCCTTGGCGTCGGCCGGCACGAGGAACAGGCTGATCCCTTCGGCGTCGCCTTCCGCGCCCGAGGTGCGGGCGGAGACGACGAACAGGCCGGCGGCCTTGCCTTCGAGGACGAACGACTTCGAGCCGCTGATCTTGTAGCCCGAGCCGCTCTTCTCGGCCTTCGTCTTCACGTTCTGCGGCCGGTGGTGGGGACCTTCGTCGACGGCGAGCGTCCCGACCAGTTCGCCGGAGGCGATCTTCGTCAGCCACGCAGTCTTCTGGGCGTCCGAGCCGCCCAGGATGATCGCGCTGGCCGCGGCGAGGGCGGTCGCCAGGATCGGCGAGGCGGTGAGGGTGCGGCCCGTCTCCTCGAGGATGAGGCCGAGGCTGAGGTAGCCAAAGTCGGAGCCGCCGTAGGCTTCCGGGATGATGACGCCGGTCCAACCCATCTCCGCCATCTCGGCGAAGGCCGCAGGGTCGTATCCGAGCGGCAAGTTGGCGTCGCGCATCTTGCGGAACGCGGACACCGGAGACTTCTCCTGGGTCCAGGTGCGCGCCGCGTCGCGCAGCATCGACTGTTCTTCGGTCAGGACTGCCATGATCTTCTCAACTCTTCCTGGATAATGTTGCGCGTGATTGGGGTCAGCTGTTCGACAGCGGGTCGGGCAGGCCGAGGATCCGCTTCGAGATGATGTTGTTCTGCACCTCGAAGGAGCCGCCGTAGATCGTGGTGGCCTTGCCGCCGAGCCAGCCGCGGACGGCCTGCAGCTCGTCGGAGCTGAAGCCTTCGCCTTCCCAGCCGAGGCCCTTGCTTCCCATCACCTCGAGGGTGAGCTCGGCGCGCTCCTGATAGACCTTGGTGCCCGCGTTCTTCATGATCGAGGTCGCCGCGGTCGGTCCCTGGTTGGACTTGGACTCGGCCATCGAGCGCAGGGCCGTCAGTTGGAAAGCCCGCGACTCCATCTCGTTCTGGGTGATCCGGAGCCTAAGCTCGGTGTCTTCGATCCGCCCCTGGGCGTCCGCCCCGACATAGCTTTTGGCGAGGTCAGGCAGGGTCTGGCGCGGGGCGCCAAAGCCGCCGCCGCCGGTCAGGCCGCTGCGCTCATGCTGCAGAAGGCGCTTGGCGATCGACCAGCCGCCGCCGAGCGGTCCCACGAGGTTCTCCTTGGGAACCTTCACGTCGGTGAAGAAGGTCTCGCAGAACGGGGAATTGCCGCTGATCAGCCGGATCGGCCGCGTCTCGACGCCCGGCGTCTTCATGTCGATCAGGATGAAGCTGATGCCTTCATGCTTCTTGGTCGTGTCGGTGCGCACGAGACAGAAGCACCAGTCGGCCCACTGGGCGCCGGAGGTCCAGATCTTCTGGCCGTTGATCAGGTAGTGGTCGCCCTTGTCCTCGCAGCGCGTCTGCAGCGATGCGAGGTCGGATCCCGCGCCCGGCTCCGAGAACCCCTGGCACCAGCGCTGCTCGGCCTTCACGATCGGCGGGATGTGGCGGCGCTTCTGCTCGTCGTTGCCGTACTCGAGCAGGGTCGGGCCGAACATCATCACGCCCATGCCGCCGATGGGATTCCAGGCGCCGATCTTGCCCATCTCCTGTTGCAGCACGCGCGCCTGCTGGGGCGTGAGGCCGCCGCCGCCGTACTGGGTCGGCCAGGTCGGGACGCCCCAGCCTTTCTCGCCCATCGCCTTGCGCCAGGCTTCGTAATCGGCGCCCTGCGGTCCAACGCCTTCCTGGGCCATCAGGCCTCCGCGGCCCTTGAGGGCGGGCGGGAAATTGGCGTTGAGCCACTCGCGGGCTTCCGTCCGGAAGGTGTCGAGATCGACCTCGGCGCCGCCGAAATCAGGCATGAGAAACTGTTCCTTTCTTTGAAACGACTGGATCAGGCTGAACGGGTGGAGTCCGGCAGGCCCAGGATCCGCTTGGAAATGATGTTGTTCTGGATCTCCTGCGAGCCGCCGAAGATCGTCGTCGCCTTGCCCGAGAGCCAGGCGCGGACGGTCTGACGCTCCTCGTCGGTGAACGGCGCGCCTTCCCAGCCAAGGCCTTGGAAGCCCATGGTTTCCACCGAGAGTTCCGCCTTCTCCTGGCCGATCCGCGTGCCGGAGTTCTTCATGATCGAGGTGGTGGCGCTGGGGTTCACATTGCCCTTGGCGTCGTTCATCGCCCGCTGGATCGTCAGCATGTGCGCCTTGGAGTCCATCTTGTTCTGGACCACGCGCGTGCGCAGGTCCTCGTCGACGAACTCGCCCGTGTTGTCCCGTGCGCCATAGGCGGTCGCCATGTCTTCCAGCGACCGACCCGCGCCCATCATCCGGCCGCCGCCCTGGCCAGAGCGCTCGTGCTGCAGCAGGCGCTTGCCCACAGTCCAGCCGCCGTTGAGGGGACCGACCATGTCGTTCTTCTCGGCCCGGGCGTTGGTGAAGAAGGTCTCGCAGAAGGGAGAATGACCGGCGATCAGCTTGATCGGCCGGGTCTCGACGCCCGGTTGATGCATGTCGATCAGCACGAAGCTGATGCCCTCGTGTTTTTTCGAAGGGTCGGTGCGGACCAGGCAGAAGCACCAGTCGGCGTATTGGGCGCCCGAGGTCCAGATTTTCTGGCCGTTGATGACCCAGTGGTCGCCTGCGTCCTCGCACTTGGTGGTCAGGGAGGCGAGGTCAGAACCCGCGCCCGGTTCGGAATAGCCCTGACACCACCGGAGCTCGCCGCGCACGATCGAGGGGATGTGGCGCTGCTTCTGATCCTCGGTCCCATACTCGAGCAGGGTGGGGCCGAACATGCTCGTGCCCATGCCCACGATCGGGTTGGGCGCGCCGATGCGGGCCATCTCTTCGGCCAGAACCCGCGCCTCAGCGCCCCCCAGGCCGCCGCCGCCATATTGCCTGGGCCAGGTGGGCGCGCCCCAGCCCTTCTCACCCATGCGCTGCTTCCAAAGCAGGGCGTCGCCGGCAGGCTTCTCACCACCCTGATAGGCTTCCTGGAGGTCGTCCTTGCTGCGCAGCGAGGCCGGGAAGTTCGCTTCCAGCCAGGCGCGGGCTTCGGACCGGAAGACCTCGAGGGCCGGCTGCGTCCCATCCGCCATCTGCGCGTCTCCCTGTCCCGAACACCTGTTTGATTTTCACTCTAGCGTCCGCGCCGCCCACCGCAAGCGCCCTGGACACCTTCTCCGGTCGATGTATATACATTGTCAACAGATCAACATGAGCTTGACCAATGGCGCTGCAGATCGCCAATCCCGTGGTCGTCGCGAAGGTCGAACGACTGGCCCGCCAGACTGGAATGACGAAGACAGCGGTGGTGGAGTGCGCCATCGATCGGCTCGGCGCCGATCTCCAGGCCGCCCCGGCCGAAGGACGCATGCGGGCCTTGCTTGCCCAACTGGACCTTGTCCCCGATCGAGCCGACGCATTTGACCCGCTGGAGTGGGACGAGCGCGGCTTGCCGCAGTGATCGTCGTCGACACCTCCGCCCTCGTGGCGATCGCGTTTGGCGAACCCGAGCGTGAGGCCTTCCTCGACGTCATAGGGCGGACCGATCGGGCTTTGCTAAGCACTGTGTCTCTCGTCGAGACGCGGATGGTCGTGCACGGCCGCAAAGGGCAGCGCGGCGTGGTGCTCCTGGACGATCTGGCGCGCCTGCCCGTGTTCGAGCTGACGGCGCCTGGACCACAGGAGGCGGACGCCGCGTATGCGGCGTTTGTCGCGTTCGGAAAGGGCAGCGGGCACCCGGCGGCTCTCAACTTCGGCGATCTCTTCAGCTACGCCTTGGCCAAGGTCCGGGGCCTGCCCTTGTTGTACAAGGGCAAGGACTTCGCCCGCACTGACATCGCCAGCGCCCTGGCACCCGGCGCCGCCTGACTTACTTCGGGTCGGGCAGGCCCAGCACGCGCTTGGACACCACGTTGAGGTTCACCTCGCTGGTGCCGCCCTCGATCGAATTTCCCTTCGAGCGAAGCCAGCCGTGGGTGGCGACGAGTTCGGCGGGGGTGAAGCCTTCGCCTTCCCAGCCCAGGCCTTGGGCCCCCAGTGTCTCCACCATCAGTTCGCTGCGCTGCTGAGCGAGCGTCGCGGCGGCGTATTTGATGATCGACGTGGCCGCCGAGGGACCGTTGCCGGCCGCAGATTCTGAAGCCACCCGCGAGAGCGTAAGGTAGAAGGCGCGGAAATCCATCTTGTTGCCCGTGATCCGGCCGCGCAGGTCCGCGTCGGCCAGGACGCCGTCGTCGGTCCCGACATAGCCCTTGGCCAATTCCGCCAGGTCCCCTGCGGAGCCGCCGGCGCCGCCGCCCGCGCCAAAGCCGCCGGAGATGTTCTGCCGCTCGTACTGGAGCAGGCGCTTGGCGATCTCCCAGCCGCCGTTGAGCCGGCCAACCATGTTCTCCTTGGGGACCTTCACATCGGTGAAGAAGGTCTCGCAGAAGGGGGACTCGCCGCTGATCAGCTTGATCGGCCGGGTCTCGACGCCCGGCGTCGCCATATCGATCAGCACGAAGCTGATCCCTTCGTGCTTCTTGGTCGTGTCTGTCCGAACGAGGCAGAAGCACCAGTCGGCCTTGTTGGCGTAGGAGGTCCAGATCTTCTGGCCGTTGATCAGCCAGTGGTCGCCCTTGTCCTCGCAGCGGGTCTGCAGCGACGCGAGATCGGAGCCCGCGCCCGGCTCGGAATAGCCCTGGCACCAGCGGATTTCACCGCGGATGATCCTCGGCAAGTGTTCGCGCTTCTGAGCCTCGTTGGCGTACTCCAGCAGCACCGGTCCAAGCATCCAGACGCCAAAGGAGGTGAGGGGCGTGCGGTAGCGTCCTGCAGCCATCTCGTGATCCAGCACCTTGGCCTGCGCCGCGGGTAGGCCGCCACCGCCGTAGGCTTCCGGCCAGGTCGGCGTGGTCCAGCCGCGCCTCGCCATGCGCTGCATCCAGACGATCTGAGGATCGTCGCTCCCTGCGAAGGCCCGGCCGCCCCAGATCGCTTCGGGATCGGTCTTGGCGTTTGGGTCACCCAGCTCCGCCGGATAGTTCTGCGCCAGCCACTCGCGGACCTCGGCGCGGAAAGTTTCGAGTTCTGTCCCGCCAAAGTCGGCCATTGGTTCCTCCGCTGCGCTGGTTGCCTGCGCGGCGCACTCTAGCGATGGCCCAGCCGTGGTCCAAGCTCGGCCCCGCATCCTTCAACTCGGTTTCCGCGTGAGGCGCGAGCCGGGCGGAACAACCGCGACCACCCGACCCTTGTCCCAGGGAAGGCAAACCGGACTATATTCGCGCCCGACGGACCACCCTTCGGGCCGCCTGCGTTTCTTTATCGGATCGAGAAGGAGCCGCATGGCCTGGCTGCGTGACTTGCGACCGGCGATGCTGTCGGCCGCGCCCGGCGGAATGGCCCTGCTGACGGCCGCCATGGGCGTGATGCTGCTGGCCTCGGGCGCCACGCCTTCCGATCCCAGCCGCTTCATGTGGCTGGCGGAACACGCGCCGATCCTGCTGATCGAGATCAGCCACTTCCTGTCGAGCATTCTGGGAATCGTTCTGATCCTGCTGGCCTTCGGTTTGTCGCGCCGCCTCGACGCCGCCTGGGCGGCGACCGTCGCCTGCCTCCCGACCGCCGCTGTTCTGGCCCTGTGCAAGGGGTTCGACTGGGAGGAGGCCACAGCCCTGATGGTCTCATTCCTGCTGGTAGCCCCACTGCACGAGGCGTTCCCGCGCCGGGCGCGCCTGACGCGGATGGAGATCTCGCCCAGCTGGATGTTTTCGGCGGCTGCGGCCATGGCCGGCGCGGCTCTGGCTGGGTGGTGGTCGTTCCAGAACCTCGACTACACCAACCTCTCGGTCCTCAAGGTAATGAGCGACCACGATGCGGAGCGGGCGATCCGATCCACGGTCGCGGCGGCGGTGATGCTTCTGGGGGTGGGCGTATGGCGGCTCCTGGCGACGCCGGCGACCCCGCCTGTCGTCGGCGAGACCGACCCCGAATACGCGCGCGTGAACGCCATCCTCGCGAAGGCCGAGTGCGCCGAGCCCCACGCCAACCTCGCCCTTCGCGGCGACAAGCGCTTCCTGTTCTCCGAGAGTGGCGAAAGCTTTCTGATGTTCGGCGTGCGCGGCCGCTCGTGGATCGCCCTTGGCGCGCCGATCGGCAAGCGTGAGGAGCGGCTCGAACTGCTCTGGCGGTTCCGCGAACTCGCAGACGCCCATGCGGCCCGACCTGGAGTCTATGGCCTTGGGCCGGAGGATCTGCCGGACATCGTCGAGCTGGGCTTTACCATCCAGAAGGTTGGGGAGACTGCGGCCGTCCCGCTCGACAGCTTTTCCCTCGAGGGGCGGCGCAAGGGCAATCTGCGCCGCAGCTGGCGCAAGACGGGCGAGGAGGGAGCCCATTTCGAGGTGCTGTCCGGCGTGGAGGCGCGCATGATCGAGCCGCAGCTGCGCCGGCTCTCCGACGAATGGCTTTGCCACCACGCCGGGGGGGAGAAGACCTTCACCATGGGGGGGTTCGAGGCGCCCTATGTCTGGCAGTTTCCCATCGCCATCGTGCGGGTGGCGGGGAGGCCGGTGGCCTTCGCCACCTTGTGGACGACTGCCCAGCGGACCGCCTTCTCCATCGACCTGATGCGCTACGCCGACGAGGCGCCCAAGGACGTGATGGATTTCCTGTTCGTCGAGCTGCTCAACTGGGGCCGCGAACAGGGCTATGTGGCCTTCGAGTTCGGGATGGCGCCCCTCGCAGGACTGGAGCAGCGGCCGCTCGCGCCGATCCTCTCTCGGGTCGGCCGTCTCCTCTTCGAGCGCGGGGAGGAAATCTACAATTTCCGCGGCGTGCGTCGCTACAAGGACAAGTACGACCCGGTATGGGCTCCGCGCTACATCGCGGCGGCGTCGAAGTGGTCGATCCCGTTCCTGATCGCCGATGTCGGGATTCTCACCTCGGGCGGGTTCAAGGGCGTTGGCATCCGTCCCCGCAAAGGCCCGCGCCTGCGAGCCCATCCGGCCAACGCCGCAGCGGCCTGACGACTTTCCGGCCTGGCGGGGCTTCGGCTTAGGGGTTGGCCACCGGCGGCTCGCCCAGGATTGGGCGCGGCAAAGTGGCGTTGGGTGGGGGGCGGCGGGCCTGGGGACCTACGTCGATCGCCTCCACGGCGCCCTCCCACGGCACCCCGCCTGCGCGTTCGGCCTTCTTCAGCGAGGCCGCGGGATCATAGAGCGCGACGTCAGGCGTCAGGAAGCGAGCCTCCAGCACGCCCATCGCGCCGAGCAGGGCGGCGCGCGCGGCGTACTCATCGCGGCGGGCGTCCAGCAGCTGGACCCGCGCATTGGCGAAGTCCAGTTCGACATTGACCAGTTCGAAGATGCTGCGTCGACCGACGCGCTCCTCCACCTCGTTGCCTTCGACAGCGACGTTCTCTGCCTCCACCTGACGCGCCGTCAGGTCCGCGGTGTCACGGGCGGAGGTCCAGGTTCCCCAGGCCTGGGCGACCGACTGCACCGCCGCCCGGCGCGCGGCGTCGACCTGGATCATCGCCTCACTGTCGCGATCCGCCGCTTCGCGAACCTTCGATCCGCGCAGGCCGGAGGTGAAGATCGGCTGAGTGACTACGGCCGCGACAGTCACGTTCCGATCGTAGACGCCGGGTATGTAGGGAAGAACCGGCTGCACACCCGCGTCGAGCCGTACGCCGAGGGTGGGGCCGTAGGCCGCCTTGGCCGCATTCACCTTCTCCCGCGCCCCCCGTTCGGCCTCGATCGCCGAGCGAATCTGCGGATTGTTCTGGTCGGCGGCGGCGAAGGCCTCGTCGATTGTCGCCGGAACGCCCGGCAGGTCGGGCTCGGGCGCCAGTTCATCCGGGTTCTCGCCCACGACCGCCAGGTACTCGGCGTTGCTGGCGGTCAGCTGGCCCCGGGCCGTCTGCAACTGCGCCTCCGCGGCCAGAAGGTGGGCCTGCGCTTCGGCGACATCGGTCCGCGTGAGCTGGCCGAGATCACCCTTGGCTTTCGCCTCGTTGAACTCGCGCTGCAGATGGTCGACCTCGTCCCGCAGGATGGCCAGGACCTGCCGGTCGCGCCGCACGTCGATGTAGGCCTGGATCACCTTCTGGAGGGTCTGGCTCTCCGCTTGGCGCAAATCCTCGCGGCCGGCCATCACATCGTCCTTGGCGCCGCGAACCTGAGCCTTGTTGGCGCCGAAGCTGAAGATCGGCTGGACGATCGAAAGGTCCCCGGTTCCGGTCGCCCCGCGATAGGTCGTGTCGCTGGCGGGGGTGAAGGGTGTCTGCGCCGACTGCACGCGGGCGATCGAATAGCCGCCGATCCCATTCACGTTGACCTGCGGCCCGAGGTTCGACCTTGCCTGGACGTAGCCCTCGCCGATCGCCGCCAGCTCCGCCCTCTGGGCGCGCAAGGTTGGGTTGGTCTGATAGGCCAGACGAATGGCGTCCATCAGGGTCGTGGCTTCCGCCGGCGCGGCGGAGAGGGCCAGTGCGAGTATGAGGGGCCCGACCGCTGGTCCCCATCTCAGCGGCCGTGGTTCAACGCTCATGCAGGCTTTCCTGGGTTTTCCGGGCAAGAGGTGAAAACAGGTAGTCGGCGATCGAATGCGCCCCCGTGCGAATCTCTACGGTGACGCTCATCCCAGGTTGAAGCGGTCGGGGGGCGCCGTCCACCATCATGCTCGTGGAGCCAAGGGCGATCCGCGCGACATAGACCGACGAACTGGCCGGCTTGGTTTGCGCGGTCGCTCCTGACGGGCTCCCGCTGGCTGGCGTCGTGTCGGCGTCGACCACGTCTGGGCTGACGTCGACCACGCGCCCGTCGATCATGCCGTAGCGGGTGAAATTGAACGTCTCCACCTTGACCTTCACCTTCTGGCCCGGTCGCACAAATCCCACGTCGCGGTTCGGGAGGCGCGCCTCGACTGTGAGATCTCGGCTGTCGGGGACGACGATCATCAGCCGCTCGGCCGGCATCACCACGCCGTGCAAGGTGTGGACCGCCAGCTGTTCCACCACGCCGTCGAGCGGCGAGCGGATCTCTGTCTGGGCGGACTTGTTCTGCGCCTTCACGAACTCCGCGGACAGCTCATTCACCTGCTCTTGCGCCTTGCTGAGGTCCGACAGGACGGTCGACTGGTAGGTCGAGCGGGCCTCGTCGCGCTGATTTTGCAGCGACGCGCGTTCGGCCCGAGCCGCCTCGGCGCGACGACGGGTAATGGAAAGGTCGTTGTGGGCGTCCGCCACGGCCTGCTGGGCGTCGAGATAGGAGAAGGTGGTGCCGAAGCCGCGGTCCACCAGTTGCTGGTTGATCCGCTCTTTCTGCTCGAGCATCGGCAGGGTCGTCTCGATCTTCTGCTCCCCGGCCGCCACCTCGGCCACCTCGGCCGAGCGCTGGGCGATCTGCTGGGAGAGGTCCGCCATCTTGGCCGCCTGCTCGCCGGCCTGGGCCCGCATCGCGGCGCGCGCTTCGGCGACCTGATCCGGCGGCGCGTCGGGTGGGGCGACGAACTCGCTCGATCCGCCCGCGAAGCTGGCCTTCAGAGCCGTCAATCGCGCGACATCCAGCTTGGCCTGGATGAGGTCGCGGCCGGCCTTGGTCTGGTCGGCCGTCGTTTCCGTCGGGTCCAGCTCGATCAAAATCTGCCCGCGCCGGACGTGATCCCCATCCTGAACGCGAATGGCGTGAACCGTGCCAGAATTCAATGGCTGGATCGTCTTCACATCGCCCGCCGGCAGGATCTGGCCCTGGGCGGTGGCGTGGATGTCGATCCGCCCGAGGAACGCCCAGGCGACGGCGAGGGTGAAGAACCCGATAATCAGCCAGGCGAATAGCCGAAGGGTGGGGGAGGCGGGCGTTTCCACCACCTCCAGGGCCGCCGGGAGGAACTCGCGTTCGTCGTTGCGCTCGAACAGGCTGAGCATGCGCTCGACGGAGTGTGAAATACTCATGGTCACACCACCGCGTGAACGGGAGAGAAGTCGGCGGTCTGAAGGCTCCACAGCCGCGCATAACGGCCGCCGGCGCGCACAAGCGACTGATGGGTCCCGTCCTCGACGACCTGCCCATTTTCGATGGCCACGATCCGGTCGGCGATGCGCAGCGTCGAGAGGCGGTGAGCGATCAGCAGGACCGTCCGGCCCTGGCAGATGCGGCGCATGTTCGCCTGGATCGCCGCTTCACTCTCGTAGTCGAGCGCGGACGTCGCCTCATCGAAAATCAGGATGCGCGGATTGGCGACCAGGGCGCGGGCGATGGCGATCCGCTGACGCTGGCCGCCGGAAAGCGAGGCGCCGCGTTCGCCGATGATGGTGTTGTAGCCTTCGGGAAGCGCGGTGATGAACTCGTGCGCGCCGGCGAGTTCCGCCGCCTCGATCACCCGCTCCATCGACATGGATTCATCGGCGAGCGCGATGTTGTCACGCACGGAGCGATTGAACAGGACGTTCTCCTGCAGGACGACGCCGATCTGACGGCGCAGCCACGATGGATCCGCCAGGGTCAGGTCGGCGCCGTCGATGGCGATCCGACCGCTCTCGGGAATGAAGAGCCGCTGGATCAGCTTGCCGAGCGTGCTCTTGCCCGAGCCGGAGGAGCCGACAATGCCCACCACCTGACCCGACGGGATCTCGAGGGAGATGTCGCGAAGGACGATCGGCCCGTCGAGGCGATAACGGAAGCTGACGTGCTGCAGCGAGATGCGCCCGTTGATCGGCGGCAGGCGCACGGCGGTGGTCGCGCCGGGCTCAGGCGTGGTGTTGAGGATGTCGCCGGTGCGATCGATGGAGATCCGGACCTGTTGGAAGTCCTGCCACAGCTGAGCGATCCGCAGGACGGGTGCGGCCAGCTGGGAAGCGATCATGTTGAAGGCGACAAGCTCCCCCACCGTGAGACGGTCGTCGATCACCAGCCGCGCGCCGATGAACAGGATCAGCACGACCGAGACCTTGTTGATCAGGGCGGCTGCCTGGCTGCCGAAGGTGTTGAGCGTCACCACGCTGAAGGCCGACTTCACGTACGCGGCCAGCTGCTCCTCCCAGCGGCGCTGCATGACCGGTTCGACGGCCATCGATTTGACCGTCTCGACTCCTGAGACGGCCTCCACGAGGAAGGACTGGTTCTCGGAACCGCGGCGGAAGCGCTCGTCGAGACGGCGGCGGAAAGCAGGTGTGAGACCCAGGCTAAGCAGCACGTAGAGCGGGATCGCCCCTGCTACAATCAGGGTCAGGGTCGGGCTGTAGATCAGCAGGACGGCGAGGAATATCAGCGAGAAGAAGAGGTCGATCGCCAGGGTCAGGGCCGAGGAGGTCAGGAACTGGCGAATATTATCCAGTTCCCGGACCCGGGCGATGGTGTCGCCGACGCGCCTGACCTGGAAATAGGCGAGCGGCAGGGCGAACAGGTGCTTGAACAGGCGGGCGCCGAGCTCGACGTCGATCCTGTTCGAGGTGTGGGCCAGCAGGAAGGTCCGGATCCCGCCGAGCAGGACTTCGAACACACCAAGACCGATCATGCCGATCGATAGAACTTCGAGCGTCGAAAGCCCGCGCTGGACGAACACCTTGTCGATGACGACCTGGAAGAACAGCGGCGTGAGAAGGGCGAAGATCTGGACGAAGAAGGAACCGACCAGCACCTCCGTCAGGGGCTGCCGGTACTTCTGGATGGCGGCGACGAACCAGGCGATTCCGAACCGCTGGTAGGGATCGGTCAGACTGGCTCGCCGCGCCATCAGCAGCAGCGTCCCGTCCCAGAGCTCGCCGAAGTCCTCGAGCGAAACGAGGCGCGGCGTGCGCTCGAAGGGGCTCTGGATCAGGATCTTGCCCTCGGCGACGCGACCGGCGACCAGCCATGCTCCATCACGCATCCGCACCAGGGCCGGTAGGGGCGTCGTCGCCAGGCGCGCGGTGTTGCTCGTCACCAGCCGGGCCTTGATCGGCTGGGTGCGCGCGAAGCGCACAAGGTCGATCGCATCCAGCCGGCTCTTGCCGGACTGGTGCAGGATCTCGGCTGCGTCGACCGGTAACCCCAGGACCTGCAGCCCGAGAGCCAGCGCCGCCGCCCCCGGATCCGTGGGCGCGATTAGGTCAGTCATGTAAGCTCTACGCTGCTTGCCCGACGGAGCCGAAGGGCGACGTTAAGTTTGACTTAATCGGGTTGCGGAACAAGCCACTTTAGGCGCGGCTCGATGACGCTGCATGGAACAATCCTGACGCCCCCCTCAGGTTTGTCTCAGGTACAATCTTCGAAATTTAACCGTCTGTGACCGTCGTAACAGGTTGGTGAAGCCTGGGAACCTTTACGGTTCAGCCTTTTTCTTCAGGCAAGCGCCTTGCCCACCAGCTCCCCGACGTTCTTCGACAGCCCTTCAGTCCTGGCGACGCGATCAAGCTGGTCACGCATCAGTTGGCCAAGGTGAGGAACGTAGCGTCCCCAGCTCGCGAGCGGTTCGACCAGGCGCGAAGCGGTCATGGGATTGAAAGTATCGATCGAGAGGATTTGGTCGGCGAGGAACTGGTAGCCAGCGCCGCTGGGATCGTGGAAGCGAGCCGGGTTGCTGCTGGCGAAAGCGCCCACGAGGCTGCGCAGCCTGTTGGGATTGCGAGGATCGAAGGCGGGGTGGGCGGTAAGGCCGAGCACGCGGCCAAGAGCCCCCTCGCCAGGGTCGAGCGCCTGAACGGTGAACCACTTGTCCACCACCAGGGGTTCGTCGCGCCAGCGGGCGTAGAAGGCCTCCAGGGCCGTGTCGGCTTCAGCTCCGCCCAGCAGCATCAACGCCGTCAGCCCGCCGATGGCGTCCGTCATGTTTGCGGCAGCTTCGAAGTGACCCTTCGCGCGATCACGGTCGATCTGGTGTCCGCCCACAGCCAGCATCGCCAGAGCGGCGTTGCGCAGCGCGCGGCGGCCGGCGGCTTCGGCGCTGGCGGAGAATTCGCCGGCGTCCTGCAGCGCCCCATGCAGATAGCGCAGCGGGTCGGCCAGGTGGGCGGTGATGCGCGTGCGAAGCGCCTCCCGCGCCTCGTGGATGGCCGCGGGGTCGGCGGGCGTCGAGAGGACGGCGAGGTCCGACTCCGAAGGGAGCGCCAATTGCAGCGCCTTGAACGCCGGATCCGCTGAAGGGTCGGACAAGGCGCGGCCCAGGGCGTCGGCGAAGCGCTCCTCGCCCACCTCGTCCGGCCGCCCGGCTGCGCGGCCGAGGATCAGCGCGCGCGCCAGGCTCTGGCCGGCTTCCCATCGGTTGAACAGGTCGGGATCGGCCGCCATCAGGATGTAGGCGTCCTTCACCGGCGCGCTCATCGCGAGGTTCACGGGGGCGGAAAATCCGCGCAGCGCCGAGACGACGGGGCGTTCGCGCACGCCTTCCAGCCGCACCGTCCGCTGGGCGTCGTCCAACAGGATGATTTCGGTCGCGCGGATTTCCCCGCCCTCGCCATCCAACAGTCCAAACGCGATGGGGATCGGAAGCGCGCGCTTCTCCGGCTGGCCGGGGGTCGGGTCGGTTTCCTGCGCCAGGTTCAACTTCAGGGTCTGGGCGGCCTGGTCATAGACCGCATCGATGCGCAGCTGAGGGGTGCCCGCCTGCTCGTACCAGGCGAAGAAGCGGGAAAGGTCGCGCTTCGAGGCGTCTGCGAAACACTCGATGAACGCTTCCACGGTCGTCGCATGACCGTCCCAGCGTTCGAAGTAGAGATCCATCGCTCGGCGGAAATCCGCCTCGCCCAGGATCGTTTTCAGCATCCGGATGAGCTCGGCGCCTTTCTCGTAGATGGTAGCCGTGTAGAAGTTATCGATCTTCAGGTACTGCGACGGGCGCACCGGGTGCGCGATGGGGGAGGCGTCCTCGGCGAACTGGCGCGCGCGCAGCATCCGCACGTCCTTGATCCGCTGGACGGCGTGGCCGCGCTGGTCGGCTGAGAAAGACTGGTCGCGGAAGACGGTCAATCCTTCCTTCAGGCAAAGCTGGAACCAGTCACGGCAGGTGATGCGGTTGCCGGTCCAGTTGTGGAAGTACTCGTGCGCGACGACGCCTTCGATCCGCTCGTAGTCGAGGTCCGTGGCGGTGGCGGGGTCCGCCAGAAGCAGCGACGAATTGAAGATATTGAGGCCCTTGTTCTCCATCGCCCCGAAATTGAAGTCGCGCACGGCGACGATCATGAAGAGATCGAGGTCGTATTCGCGGCCGAAGGCGGTTTCGTCCCAGCGCATGGCTCGCTTGAGGCTGTCCATGGCGTAGGCCGCGCGCGGCGCCATGCCCGGGTCGACGAAGATCCGCAGGGCGACCTCGCGTCCGCTCATGGTGACGAAGCGATCCTTGAGGACATCGAGTTCGCCGGCGACCAGAGCGAACAGGTAGCAGGGCTTGGGGAAGGGATCGTTCCACACTGCGAAGTGGCGCCCGTCGTGGGTGGACCCCGCCTCGATCAGGTTTCCGTTGGACAGCAGGTGTTGGAAGACCGTGTCCGCCTCGATCCGCACGGTGAAGCGCGACAGCACGTCGGGCCGGTCGGGCCAGAAAGTGACCTTTCTGAAGCCTTCGGCCTCGCATTGGGTGCAGAAGCGACCTCCCGACATGTAGAGACCATCGAGCGCCTTGTTGGCTTCCGGATCGATCTCGACCTCCGTCTCAAGGACGAAGGCGTCCGGAACATCGGGGATGGTAAGTCCCTCGTCGTCGATGGAGTGGGCGTTTGGACCCAGGGCCTCGCCGTCGATCGCCACCGAGATCGCCTTGAGGCGCTCCCCATTGAGCCACAGGGGCTCGTCGTGATCGCCGTTGCGTCGCACCGACAGGCGCGCCTTTACCCGTGTGGCGTTGGCGGCGAGGTCGAAGTCCAGCCGCACCTCATCGATCAGGAAGGCGGGCGGGCGGTAGTTCGCCAGGCGGACGGGTTGGGGGGTCTCTGTGCGCATTCCGATGGTTTAGCCGTTCGCGCCGTCGGAGGGGAGGCGCGTCTGAATCATTGCAGTCGGGCTTTTGCGACGTCCGCCGGTCGAGCGGTTCCGTTCAGGCCGCCGAAACGGCCGACGACATAGTTGGCCACAGCGGCGATCTCGGTGTTGGAATAGGCGGCGCCGAACGCCGGCATGCTCGCGCGGCCCTGCGGCGCGCTCACCGAATTGCCGTGCAGGACCGTCTCGATGACGTTGAGGCCCTGCGCCTGGTTCACCGACGGAAGACCGCCAAGGTCCGCGAGCGGGGTGTCCTGGCCCTGGCCATTCCATCCGTGGCAGCCCGCGCAGGCGCCTTCGAAGACCCGGCGGCCGAGGGAGTTGACGTGCGGATCGCCTGCACTGGGCCAGGCGGGCGACGAAGCCGCCACGGCTTGCGACACCACCCCTTGCGCCGGTCCGCTGGCCTGGGCCCGGACAGATCCCAGATAGAGGGCGATCGCCTGCAGGTCGGCGGTTGTGAGCCGACTGAGGCTATAGTCGATCGCTTCCTTCATTGGCCCGGCGGCGGCGCCAATGCCCGGCGCGTAGCCATAGCGAAGATAGGCCACTACCGCGTCGGGACTGCGGCCGCCCAGGCCATGATGCGAGTCGGAGGTGATGTTCCACGCCGTCCAGCCCTGGACCGTGGCCCCGGCGAGAGCGTGGCTGTTGTCCACTCCATAGAGCAGGTTCCGCGGAGTGTGGCATTCGCCGCAGTGGGCCTCGGCTGTTACGAGGTAAGCGCCGCGGTTCCATTGCGGCGACTGATGCGGATCTGCCGCGAAGCCGTGATGCGGCATGAATAGCAACTTCCAGAACCGCATCAGCGGGCGTTCATTGAAGGGGAACGAGAGGGTGTTCAGACGGCGCGGCGTAGCAGCCGAGGGCAGGCTGAACAGAAAGGCCTTCACCGCAAGGGCGTCGGAGTCGGTCATCCGGTGATAGGACGTGTACGGAAAGGCCGGGTAGAGCTCCTCCTCGTGCGCGCCGACCCCCGCCTTGACCGCCCTGACAAACTGCGCGTCCGTCCAGGTCCCGATTCCATGCTCGCGGTCTGACGTGATGTTGGGCGAATAGATTGTCCCGAACGGCAGGCGAAAGGCCCGACCGCCCGCGAAGGGCTGACCGCCGGGGACAGTGTGGCAGGCGATGCAGTCGGCCGCTGTCGCCACGTAGCGGCCCTGGGCGACCAGTTGCGGGCTCGCCGGCGCCGCGTTGAACGTAGGCAGGGGAGGAGTCGGCCAGAGCAGGACAGCGGTCGCGAAGACGAAACCCGCGACGACGAGCCAACCGATGGCCCACCAGACCCTCACGACCTGTCCTCCCGACCCGCGGCGAGTCCCTCGAGCGCCCCAGCCGCTGCGATCCCGGCGACGCCGAGGGCGGCGAAGGTCTGCGAGGACTGGCGCGCGCCGCGGCGCAGCAGGCTGCGGTCGATCGGAACCTCGCGTAGTCGCACGCCCGTGGCGGCGAAGATGGCGTTGACGAGCGCGGGCGCCGCCCCGGTCGTGCCAGCTTCGCCAATCCCGCCCGGCGCGTTGTCGGTCGCAGTGATGATGACATCCACCGGCGGAGTCTCGTCGATCCGCAGCGTCCGGTAGTCGTTGAAGTTGCTTTGCTCGACGCGCCCGTCCTTCAGGGTGATCCCCTGGAACAGGGCCGCCGACAGGCCAAAGAGCAAGCCGCCCTCGATCTGTTGCCCGAGGACGTCCGGATTGACCACGTACCCGGGGTCGGCGACGACCGTGGCGCGGCGCAGGACGACGTCGCCCTCATCCGCCACCTGCACCTCGACCACGGCGGCGATATAGGTCCCGAACGACTTCTGGACGATCACGCCGCGACCCGTCCGGGGCGGAAGAGGCGCGCCCCACCCCGAGGCCTGCGCTGCGCGCTCGAGCACGGCCCTTGCGCGCGGAACGTTCGCAAGCAGCTCCAGCCGATAGGCCACGGGGTCCTTCCCTGCCACGTGCGCCAATTCGTCGACGAAACTCTCGATGACGAAGATGTTGTGGGTTGGCCCCACGCCCCGCCACCAGGACACGATCACGCCCGGTGGGGGCCGCCACTGGACGAACTCCACCCGCATGTTCGGGAAAAGGCCGTAAACCGGGTCCTCGGCCTCCTCCACGGCGTCCGGATCCACCCCATTGGGACGCAAGTCTTCAGGGTCCCAGCGCGCTGTCACCGATGCGCCTGTGACCCGATGGGTCCAGGCAACTGGATGGCCGGCGGCGTCGAGCCCGGCGGACAGCACATCCAAATACATCGGCCGGTAGTTGTCGTGCTGCATGTCCTCTTCGCGCGTCCACACCAGCTTCACCGGGTAGGGACACGCCTTGGCGATCGCGGCGGCCTGTTCGACGTAGTCGGTTTCCAGCTTCCTGCCGAAGGCCCCGCCGATCAGCTGGTTGTTCACCGTCACCTGCTCGGGCGCGCAGCCGACGATCTTCGCCACGTTGGACTGGGCGCGGGTGGGGACCTGGGTGCCGCACCAGACCTCGGCGCCGCCATCGTGGACGTGAACGACCGCGGCCTGGGGCTCCATGGGGGCGTGGCAGAGGAAAGGTTGGCGGTAGACCGCCGTCAGGCGCTTTTGAGCGTGCTGGATAGTCTGGTCCGGGGTCCCACGGGTCATCGCCACGGCGGCCCGGCCGTCCTTGGCGGCCCGGTCCATGCTGGCCCAGAGATCCGCTGTCGAGAGGTTGACGTTCGCGCCGGGCGCCCAGGTGATCTTCAGGGCGTCCAGGCCTGTCTTCGCCGCCCAGAAGTGATCGCCCACGACAGCCACGGCGTTGGGCAGCTGGACCACCTGGCGGACGCCCGGGATCGCCAGGGCAGCAGTGTCGTCGACGCTGGCCAGGCGACCGCCAAGCACGGGCGAGGCCGCGACGGTGGCGATCTTCATCCCGGGGACGCTGAAGTCGATGCCATATTTGGCCTCGCCGACGACCTTGGCCGGCGTGTCGACACGCTGAGTGGGCTTTCCGATCAATGCAAACTGGCTGGGCGGCTTGAGGGCGACCTCGGTCGGTTTGGGCAGGCGCGAGGCGGCCTCGGCGAAGGTCCCATAGGGGGCCGAGCGTCCGCTGGCCGCGTGCGTGATTACCGCCCGCTGCGCGACGCACTCGCTTTCCGGCACGCCCCACGCCTGAGCCGCCGCCTGGACAAGCAGGGTGCGCGCCATCGCGCCGGCCTGCCGGAAGGGCGTCCAGGCGCCGCGGATCGAGGTTGAGCCTCCTGTTCCTTGCAGCCCGAGCAGGGGTTGCTTGTACAGGGCCTCGCTGGGCGGCGCGGCGGCGACCTGGATCTGGTCGAGCCCGACCTCCAGCTCCTCCGCGATCAGCGTCGCCTCGCCGGTATAGACGCCCTGTCCGCACTCCGAATTCGGCATGATGAGGGTGATGTCGCCCTCCGGCGCGATGTGGATCAGGGCTTCGGGATTGCGGCCGCTGAAGGCCGCGCCGAACGC
>DASXGR010000041.1:0-7606 GCA_036488935.1 Caulobacteraceae bacterium
CTACGACAAGGAGAAGCTGCAGGAGCGACTCGCCAAGCTCTCCGGCGGCGTCGCTGTGATCAAGGTCGGCGCCAGCACCGAGACCGAGCTTAAGGAGAAGAAGCATCGCTACGAGGACGCTCTTTCCGCCACCCGCGCGGCGGTCGAGGAAGGCATCGTGGCCGGCGGCGGCGTGGCTCTGCTCAAGGCCTCCAAGGTCCTCGAGGGCTTCACCGGCGACAACGACGACCAGAATGCGGGCATCGCCATCGTGCGGCGCGCGCTGCAGGCCCCGATCCGGCAGATCTCCGAGAACGCCGGCGTCGAAGGCTCGATCGTGGTCGGCAAGGTGCTGGAGAATCCGTCCGCCACCTTCGGCTTCAACGCCCAGACCGAAGAGTACGTGGACCTGGTCCAGGCCGGCGTCATCGACCCGGCCAAGGTGGTCCGCACCGCCCTGCAGGACGCCGCTTCGGTGGCGGGCCTGATGATCACGACGGAAGCCGCGATCGTCGAAGCCCCCAAGAAGGGCGGAGCCGCCGGCGGCGCGCCGGGCGGCATGGGCGGAATGGGCGGCATGGGCGACATGGACTTCTAAGTCCGGTCGACCACCGTTTCTCAACTGACGAGGGGGCGGGGCCGAGAGGCTCCGCCCCTTTCGTTTGGGGTGTGGGTTTGTGTGGGTGCGTGTGGGTTTGTGCGCACGCGCGGGGTTTGCCTGCGACGCTTCGGCGGTTGAGAGACTGTAATTTTACCACGAAGGACACGAAGAACACGAAGGTCACGAAGAGGTTGCTGGGTAATCTCGTGGTTGGGTGGCGTGGACAGACAGTGATGATTGCGCCTTCGGCGCGTTAGTCACGGATATGTGGTGGGTCATAGTCCACGCACTGCGCCGCTGCGCCGCGCCGAAGGCGCAATAAAGCTTGTGCGCCGCATCCTATGCCTCGAAGGACGGGCGAGCTCTCGCCGCTGACCTTAGTGCCCTTCGTGTCCTTTGTGTTCTTCGTGGTAAAAATACAGCCTCTCAGCCGCCCACGCGCCGCAGAAGGCTCCTACGCCGGCGGGTGGGCGCGGCGGTGGCGGAGGAGGGCGCCGGGGAGGGCGATGGCGGCGAGGACGAGGGCCCAGGCTTCGGGGCGGGTCGCCCCGAGTTTGATGAGCGTGAGGGACACGGCGTGTACGATTGGCGTGGCGAGCGCCGGGATCATGGATTCCATGTCAGTTCCCCTCTCGAGACTCTCCGCCGGTTCGACGCGGAGCCCGCTCCTCTTTTGTGCTAAGCTGGACTATGGGCGGGCGTCCGATGCGGTCAACGCAGGCCCGAAAAAGCTCCACAGTGGGTACGTAACTGTCCACAGGTTTGCGGCTTCACCCCCGCAACTGGTTGAACGTCTGGGCAATGGCGGCGCCCGCCCACACGGCCAGCATGCAGGCGACCACCGAGACCAGGATGTTGCCGATGGCCCCGGCGAAGTCGCCTGAACGCAGCAAAGTCAAAGTTTGCAGGCTGAAGGATGAAAAAGTCGTGTACCCGCCGCAGATCCCTATCATGAGGAACTGACGGAAGTCCGGCGCCACAACGACGCGCCCGTCCGGCCCGGTGGCGATTGCGATCAGGCCGATGATGAAGCAGCCGGAGATGTTCACGATCACCGTGCCCCAGGGAAAGATCTCGCCGACGACGCCGGCGATCGCGCTGGAGACGAGATAGCGGGCGATCGTGCCGAGGAAGCCCCCGACCCCCATCCACAGAACCCCGATCATACGGTGATGGCCGCCGGGTCGTGCAGCACCTCGACTTTCTCGAGAGTCACCAGGCCGATGTCGCCCATGGCGGCGATGCCGCTGGCGAAGGCGCGGAGCTTGTCTTCGGCGTCGACGATCTCGATCACCAGGGGAAGGTTGCCCGAGAGATCGAGGATGGAGGCGTTGTGCAGGCGGTGCGAGCGGCCATAGCCCAGCGGCCCGCGAAGGACCGTCGCGCCGGAGAGGCCGGCCTCGCGCGCGGAAAGCACGATGGCCTCATACAGGGGCTTCGAACCGGCCTTGGCCCGTTCCTCGGTATAGATCCTCAGGAGACTGCAGGCCGTGGTCATGCGCGTCCGGTCAGGCGAGAAAAGTCCTGACGCGCGAACAAGGCCCTTGGCGGGATCAGGTCAAGGTCGCAGCTTGCGACTAGAGGCTTCCCGACACGGGATAAGACGCCTCGATCACCGCAAGGCGCGGGGCGCGCGGCCTGGCCGGCGAGGGGCGCGAGCGGTTGGGCTCGCCCGGCCACCAGATCAGCCGGCGGTCGCCGAGCCACAGCTCCGCCGGCCTGCCCGCCGCAGCATCGAGGGTGGCGTTGATGGCCTCGGCGTCGGAAGCGCACTCGATCTCTTCCCACGATGTCTCGCGGCCTTCGCCGTCGAAGAAGTGTACGGAATAAATCATCGAGTTTTCGCGCCTTTTTAAGAGAATAAGAGACGTTTACCCTGGTTTTGGCGCGAGTGATCGTTGTGTGACAATGCTTTACGCATGCCAGAATGTCGCACACGGCGAAGCTTGCTCCCTCCCCTTCATGGGCTACGCCATTCACACATTTCGCTAGACGGCCCGTCAGCCGATCGGCGGAGCCATCCTGTTCGACAGAGGCCACAGAGGTCACAGAGGTCACAGAGGCGCTGCGAGGTCGCCCCGAGGCGAGCAGCTTATTGCGCGCTTCGCGCGCGACTGAGGGCTTCGGCACACCCGTGCATTCCGACAACGCACTCCGTGCCCTCCAAATCCTCTGTGGTCTCTGTGTCAAAGACCCAAGTCGCAGCCCCCGCGCTCTACGCTTTGGCTGGAAGGACGGCGGCCTGGCGGAGGAGGCTCGTGATGGCGTCGGGGGGCGTGGGGCGGGCGAAGAGGTAGCCCTGCATTTCGCGGCAGCCCCAGGCGAGGAGAAGATCGCGCTGGGTCGTTGTCTCAACGCCCTCGGCGATCACTCCGATGCCCAGCGCCTGGGCGAGGCCGATGGTGGCCTTGATGATGGCCGCGTTGGCGGGCGAGCTGTCGACGTGGCTGACGAACATCTTGTCGATCTTGATGCGATCGATGGGGAAGCGCCGGACATAGTCGAGGGAGGAATAGCCGGCGCCAAAGTCGTCGATCGCCAGGCGGAAGCCCCGCGCATGCAGGCAGGCGAGCGCCCCGCCCGGCTCCGCCGAGCGCTCGAACAGGATGCTCTCGGTGAGCTCGAGCTCCAGGCGCTGCGGCGCGATGTCGTGGCTCTCGAGGATGGCGGTGAGCTCACCTTCCACGTCGCGGCCGGACAGGAAGTCTGCGCCGGAGAGGTTCACCGCCAAGAGGGGCGGCTCGATCCCGGCGTCGAGCCAGGCGCGCAGCTGCCGGGCCGCCTCCCCGACCACCCAGCGGGTGAGCGGGGCCGCCAGTCCCATCTCCTCGGCGATGGGGATGAAGACATCGGGCGGGACCACGCCGCGGTCGGGGTGAGCCCAGCGCAGCAGGGCCTCCAGGCCCAGGATCGCCCCGCTCTGCGCGTCCACCTGAGGCTGATAGACCAGGAAGAACTGGCCGGCGTCGATCGCCGCTCGCAGCTCGGCGCCCAGGGCGACCCGCTCGCGCACCTCGCGATCCATTTCCTCGGTGAAGAAGCGGAAGATCCCGCGGCCCGCAGCCTTGGCCCGGTAGAGCGCGATGTCGGCGTGGGAGAGGACGGCCTGGGCGCTCGTCGCGTCGCGGGCGCAGGTCGCCACGCCGATGCTGGCGCCGACCTGGACCTGCTCTGCGCCCAGGTCGAAGGGCGTCTCAAGGGCGTCCAGGAGCTGCTGGGCGAGGATCGCCACCGCGGGAACGTCCGCGACGTCGTGGCAGAGCACGGCGAACTCGTCGCCGCCGAGCCTGGCCACGATGTCGGTGTCGCGACTGACCGCCCGCAGGCGCTCGCCCGCCTGGCGGAGCAGGTCGTCGCCGGCGGCGTGGCCGCGCGTGTCGTTCACGTCCTTGAACCGGTCGAGGTCGACGAAGAGGACGGCGAACCGGCGGTCCCAGCGGCGCGCCTCGGCGACGGCGTGCTCGAGGGCGTCGGCGAAGCTCGCCCGGTTGGGCAGGCCCGTGAGGCCGTCGAAACGCGCGGCGCGGACGAGGTCCCGCTGGTAGCGCCTCAGATCGGTGACGTCGCGGACGATGGCCGAACCGCCGCTGGGCCGGCCATTGGCGTCGAAAATCGGGGAGACGACGACGCTGACATCGATGCGATGGCCGTCCTTGTGAAGGCGTTCGGTGTCGAAGCGCGCGGAGGGCTGGCCCCGGCGGGTGCGCGCCATGACCAGGCGCAGCTCGTGGCGCCTGTCCTCGGGAACGAGGCTCGAGGCGTGGAGACCGATCGCCTCCTCCTCGGTGTAGCCGTACATGGCCGTGGCCGCGCTGTTCCAGCTGACGATGATCCCGTCGAGGGTCGTGGCGAGGATCGCGTCGCTGGAGCTCTCGACAATCGAGGCGAGCTGCAGCCGGGTCGCCATGGCCGAGCGTTCCTCGGTGAGGTCGCGGGCGTACCAGACGCGGCCGGCAGGCCGTCCGGGGATGAGCTCGAACGGCTGCGAACGGTGCTGGATGGTGCGGCCGTCCTTGAGCTCGATATCGTGAATCGAGCTCTGCTGAGGATCGGCCCTGAGACTATCGCGAACGGCGTAGAGGACCGACGGGTCGACGAATTGTTCGGCCATGATCGCGCGCCCGCGCGACACGTCGCCCTCGTCCAGCACGCTCTGGGGGATGTTCCAGATCTCGCGGAAGCGGCGATTGACGGCGATGATCCGGTCGAAGCTGTCCAGGACCAGCACGCCGTCAGGGGACAGGTCGAACTGGGCGCGCATGATGGCCGCCGCCCGCAGGCGCTCGGCCGAGGCGCGGCGCCGCCAGAACCCCAGCAGCGGCCAGATCCAGGAACTCCGTCTTGCGCGGAGCCTCTTGGTTTTGAACACTCCTGCCCCCCGCAGGCCGGCGCTGGTCACTTGCCCGCAAGGGCTGCGCTTTGTGTCCTATGGCATTGGCGCATCAGGAAAGAAACGCGGCGAAACCCCTCAGCCGAGGGGCGCCATGGTGGAGCCGAGGGGAATCGAACCCCTGACCTCCTCATTGCGAACGAGGCGCTCTACCAACTGAGCTACGGCCCCTTACCCGGGCGAGGGCGGGAGGCGCCAATAAGGGGCGCCTCGGGATGGTGTCAAGCGGCCTGGGCGCCAGGAGGCGCGCCCTCGCCTTGCGTACGCCTCACCTTGCGCGCGTCTTGGGGCCCCGATAGGAAGCGTTAGTTGAAACACGGCTTCTGGTCATGGTGGCGATTCTACAATTTCTGTATTTCATCATCCACACGGCGATCCAGATCGCCGTATTCGTGGTGATCGCCTACGCCATCATCAGTTGGCTGGTGGCGTTCAACGTCATCAATACGCGTAATCGCGCGGTCTATCAGATCACGCGCGCGTTCGAAGCGATGGCGACCCCGCTGCTGGCGCCGTTCCAGCGGTTCCTGCCGGTCCCGGGCGGGCTGGACTTCTCGCCGATCGTCTTCCTGATCCTGGCCGAGGGGATCGACCGCTATCTGCTGCCGCCCTTCTTCAACTGGCTGATGTCGCTGGCCGCGCCGAGCGCCGTCTCCATCTGATCGCGTAAGGGGCTCGCCATGGCCGCGACGATGAAAAGCTGGGTCCTTCGCCATCGTCCGCACGGCGAGATCCGGCCGGGCGATCTCGAGCTCATCGAAGGTCCCGTCCCGGCGCCCGGCGAGGGCCAGGCCCTGGTGCGCGTGGTCTATCTGTCGCTCGATCCCACCAACCGGATCTGGATGAGCGACCAGGACCAGTACCTGCCGCCGGTGGAGATCGGCCAGACCATGCGCGGCGGCGCCATCGGGGTGGTGGAGGCCTCGCGCTCGGACCGGGTGAAGGCGGGCGACGTGGTCAACCTGGGCCTCACCGGCTGGGCCACCCATGCGATCGCCGATGCGGCGGCGCTGACGCCGATGCCGCGCATTCCGGGCGTTCCGCTGACGGCGTTCATGAGCGTCCTGGGCGCCACCGGCCTCACCGCCTGGTTCGGCATGGTGGACATCGGCCAGCCCAAGGCTGGCGAGACGGTGGTCGTCTCGGCTGCGGCCGGCGCGGTGGGCTCGATCGCCGGCCAGCTCGCCAAGCGGCGCGGGGCGCGGGTGATCGGGATCGCCGGCGGCGCCGCCAAGTGCGCCTGGCTGACCGGCGAACTGGGGTTCGACGCGGCGATCGACTACAAGGCCGAGGACGTGGGAGCGCGGCTGGATGCGCTGTGCCCCAAGGGGATCGACGTCGATTTCGAGAACGTCGGCGGCGAGATCATGGACGCCGTGATCTCGCGGATGAACAACTTCGGCCGCGTCGCCCTGTGCGGGATGATCTCGACCTACAACAAGGACGGCCCCGCTTCCGGTCCGACGGATTTCGGCCGGGTGTTGATGCACCGCCTGACGGTCAAGGGCTTCATCGTCATCGACTACCTGCCGCGCGCCGGCGAGGCCCTGGCCGAGCTCGGCCCGCTCGTGGCTTCCGGCGAGCTGAAGTGGAAGACGCACGTGGTGGACGGGCTGGAGAACGCTGTCGACGCACTGGGGCGCCTCTTCAGCGGCGACCACGACGGCAAGCTCCTGGTGCGGGTGTCGCCGGAGCCTTGAGTCGGGGTTGAGCCACGGACCTCACGGACTTCACGGACCGCCGAATTTAAACACGAAGGACACGAAGGACACGAAGGGGACTTCGCGGCCAGCGTTCGTGCGTTCCTCCTGTCTTAAATGCCGGCCAAAGGCCGGCGACCAAGCTTCACCGCTTCTTCAATCGTCGAGAGGACAGGTCCTTCGTGTCCTTTGTGTTCTTCGTGTCCTTCGTGATTGAACCCACGCCCACGCCGTCCACCCTCTAGGTCCTAGTTTTTCTGCGCGAACCGGACCGGGAGGGGGCGAAAGGGAACGGAACGGGCGGGGGCGGGTGTTTCCTTCCCTGCCATGAAGCCGGAGCCGAACCCGTGACCGTCGTCGTGGACCATCCGGACGTCCGCGCAGGCGAGCGTCCGCCGAGGCCGCCGCGGCGCGTGCGGTGGGGGCAGATCCTGTTCGCCCTGTTCGTGGCGGCGCTCGTGATCCTGGCGATCCTGTTCCGCTGGGACTGGCTGCGCGGCCCCCTCGCCCGCTACCTGTCGGACCGGATGCACCGGCCGGTGACGATCGCCGGTCACCTCTACGTGCATCCCTGGTCGTGGACTCCGCAGGCGACGGTGACCGGGCTGACGATCGGCAATGCGCCCTGGGCGGGCAAGGCGCCGATGGCCACCCTCCCCAGCTTCACGATCCGGGCGAAGATCCTGCCGCTGATCTTCCACGGCCAGCTGATCCTGCCCTATGTCGAGGCTGACCGCCCCCGCGTCGACCTGCTGCGCGACCAGCAGGGGCGGGAGAACTGGGCGACGCCGCACACGGGGCCAACCAAGCCGCTCAAGCTGCCGCCGATCGACCATCTGATCATCCGCGACGGCGCGTTGCGCTTCGCCGACCAGCAGCGGCGGCTCTCCTTCACCGGCACGGTGTCCTCCAGCGAGGAGGTCAGCGGCCCCGGCC
>DASXGR010000088.1:0-3761 GCA_036488935.1 Caulobacteraceae bacterium
ATCGTCCGACAGCGAGGAGAAGTCCGGACGGGTTCGGCGCAAGGCCGGAACCATGTTGTTGGCCCAGTTATCAGTCGCGACCGCGCCGATCGCGATGGCGTTGACGAGAATGCCGTCACCCGCCACCTCGAGCGCCAGCGACTTGGTGAGGTTGTTGATGGCCGCGCTCAGAACGTGGGACACGAACAACTTTGGATTGGGATAGATTCCGCCGATCGAGGACATGTTCACGATCCGGCCCCATCGCTGGTTGCGCATATGAGGAATCGCGGCCTTGCAGAGCCTTCGCATCGAAGTCAGCTTTACGCCGGTCATCTGCTCCCAATCCTTCTCGCTCGAACTCATCAAGCCGCCGGCGTGCGCGCGACCTGCGTTGTTGACGAGTATGTCCAACGAACCGAAAGCCGCTATCGCCGCGTCAACGATCTGCGACGCGGCCCCCGGAGAGGCGACATCGACCGCGATCGACGCAACCTTCGCGCCGGGATACTTGCGCAGTTCCGCCTGGGCGCTCTGAACCCGCGAGACGTCCCGTGCGGCGATGAGGACGGACGCGCCATTGGCCAGCAGTTCTTCGGCGACGGCGAAACCGATGCCCGCGCTCGCGCCCGTTACGATCGCGGCTTTTCCTGAAATTCGAAGGTCCATGACATCCTCCTGCGGATGGAGTTGCGCACCATGTCCGCGGGGCGCGCGTTAACTACTGAACTTGTTCTGCAATTACTGTGCGCATTCGGCAATTGAAGATTGACGGTCGAAGGTCAAACACTTCAAATCGACCGAGAATAAGTAGAAGAAAAGCCGACACGCCTTCCTGATACAGCCGTGCGACGTCTCCTGCCAGAAGCGCCGCTTGCTCCGCTTCGCTGAACGGCATCGATGACACTGCCTTCTCTGGATTCTCCAAAATTAGCTGGCGAAATTCCTTGTCGTGAAGCACGCGTCGGCACAGCTTGTGGACAAATAGGTATTCATCAGGGCTCCTTTCGGCGTCCCGTGCGGCGAATGCATTGCCGAGGGCTGGCTGGTTGATGAGGATCTCTGGACGGTGCTGGCCTGCCATTCCGAGCGCGATGATCCAGTTCAGGAGCTCGCCGGATACGTTGCCGGCTTTCAACATCCGCGCCTCGGTAGCGACGTCGATCAGCGTGTCGTGCTCGCAGAGTCGCACCCTTTCCAGGATCCACGCTGCCCAAGCTGGGTCCGGAACTCCAAACGTCTTATCGACCCCGACCCGCGGGCCGCCGATCTCGAGACTGAGGGAACCGCTCGTGATCACGGCGACACGCGTGTCGCTCTCCCAGGCGTGAATGGCCGCGGCGATCGAACGGCCCAACTGATAGCAACGTCGCGATCGCGGCAGGGGCGGCACGACGCAGTTGACGAAGATCGGGACGATCGGCAGCGCCATCGCCGGCGCCAGGAAGTGCAGGGGAACGAGCGCCCCGTGGTCGATATCGAACTCCTGGGAGGACGCAAAATCGAAGCCGTCCTCTATGACCGATCGGAGGATGTGGCGTGCGGCCTCGGTTTCGATCGCGAGCTCGCGCCAGGGCATGCCTGGCGTCTGGTCGTTGGGGCCGGCCGTGATGTCGGCGACGCCGATCGCGTACGTGGGCCAATTGTCGAGGAAGAAGGTGTTGAAGTGATCGTTGTTGATGGTGACGATCACGTCGGGCTCTGCGTGCTCAAAGTGTGATCTGACGATCGAGAAGAATTCCGCTGTCTCAGAGAGCTCCCCGTTCAGCTTCACGTCATCAACGAAGCTCGGGGTGTGCGGAACGGCATAGACACCTACGATCCTGGCCATTTTATTCCTTTTCCTGGCTCCTGGCGGGGACCGCCGCCCGTTCCGCTCCATCGGCCTCGAGAGCGACAGCATGGGCAGAAGACAGCATGCGCGGCCGATCAGGGGCTGCGGGACGAGATTTCAGGAGCCTGAAATTTCAGGACCGCTCGCAGGCGCATCGACCCGCCGCCCAGCTGAGAGATTCGACGAAGCCCTTCTTGGGTCCCGGCTGGGAGACCAGGCCGGAATTATCGACGGTACTTCGCCTTCCGGCCTAAATAGCGTGCCCGACGGGGTCGCTTCGTTCGAACGGATCCCGAACAGAGGCCGATCGCTCTTAGCTGAATAGTTGGCGTCCCAAATCGGCGGCGCCGTGATTCAAGGTGGGGACTAGGCGGGAGGCCAGTTTTCGCGGGCGGACCCTACTCGTTGGACCTTCGCGAGCTGGACACGACCGGCGAACCCAATGTCGCCAGACCGTGCCACGGATATCATCTTGTCGGCGGCCCGACGCTTCGTGGAGGAGAGGCTGGATGCCGTCCTTAAGGCAGCGGCCTGATCGGCGGGCCTGCTCCCAACCCGTGCCGTAGCGCATGCAATCCGCCCTTAGCGCTGAAGCTCCTCCTTCACCGCACGAGGGATCAGCCCAAAAAGCGGACCTTCGGAAGGTCAGCCAGGAGTCACCTCCCGACGCAACGCGTCAGCGTGATCGGGTGAGACCTCGACGTTACGGTCCGCTGGCGAAGCTCCCATGCCCACACCCGCCACCCTCGCTCTTCCAACGGCTCTGCCAGCGCCCGCTTCGGGCCGGCCGGCCCGCGGCGGCGCGCTATCGCATGGCGTCCTGGAGAATTTCGAATTGCGAGGGAGAGAGGCGTTGGCACCCCCTGCGAGTGGCGGGATTCCGGTCACGTAAAATGGGAGCGTTCAAGGTCGTAGACCTCCGCGAAGTCTGTCGGCTTTCCTCAGGCCATTGACTTGCAAAATGCAATATTCCATACTTCTCCCTATGCTCGACGACGCCGCCACCGCCGGAGCCTCGGACCCCGCGATCCTGCGTGCCGAGTGGCGCCTGCGGATGATCGAGGAGCTGGCCGAGATCGGTATGGATCTGGCGCGGGGCCTGCATCGCCAGGCGCTTGCCGCAGCCGATTCCGCGGAGCCGGCCGTGGCGGACGCACCCGAGACCGCCACGACCTCTTCCGCCCGCCACGCGGCCATCCCTGGCGACGATCCCGCCGAGGCCTTCGCGCGCCTCTCGCGCGCGGTTCGCCTCAGCCTCGCCCTTCACGCCCGCACCGACGAGCAGCTGCGCGCTTTGCGCGCCGGCGTGGCGGCCGAGGTGGAAGCCCGGCGCCTTGCGGCGCGCAACCAGGCGGCGGCGGAGGCCGAGGCGTGCAGCAAGTCCCATCGCGACACGGTCGAGCGTCTCGTCATCGAGGCGGCCGAGCGCGAGGTCGAGGACGATGAGGCCCTGGGCGCCGTGATGGACGCCCTCGAGGAGCGCCTGGAGGAAGACGAGGCGTACTGGGACCTGGACCAGATGCCTTTGCGCGAGGCCGTGGAGAGGCTGTGCGCCGACCTCGAGCTCAACCCCGACTGGAGCCGGTGGGAGGGCGAGGGCTGGCCGCCCAAGCCGCCATTCTCCAGGTTCAGGTTTTCGCTCTGGACCCGCCCCAGCCGCACGCCCCTGGGGGACCTCGACGACGGAGCGCCCCAGATCGGCGGTGTGCTCGCGCATCGGCGCGAGTGAGCTGGCTCCCGCGCGCGAGTGCGCCGGCGGCCATGTGCAGTCAGTTTCCTGAGTGAACTTTGGGATCGGGGGCGGAGCGGATGGCTGCGCCGCCGCGAACACTGGTGGACGCGACAGGGATTGAACCTGTGACCCCCTCGGTGTGAACGAGGTGCTCTCCCGCTGAGCTACGCGTCCGCTCCAGTCTCGGGATCGCGGCCTATAACGGCTTGGCCCGAA
>DASXGR010000120.1:0-16857 GCA_036488935.1 Caulobacteraceae bacterium
AAACTGGAAGGATCGTTCGGATGAGTGTGGAGATTCGTCTGCTCGCCTGGTCGGTGATCCTGCTTCTCGTACACATCATCATCCAGTCCATGGCCGTCACCCGCGCCCGGGGCCTGGTCTGGAATACGGGTGCTCGCGACGAGGCCAACGGACCTCTGCCGACCTACGCTGGCCGTGCCCAACGGGCCCTCGACAACTACAAGGAAACCTGGCCGGCCTACATCGCTCTGGCGCTGGCCCTGGCGGTCACGGGCCGCACGGGCGGGACCGCGAGCCTTGGCGCCTGGATCTGGTTCGTCGCCCGCCTCGTCTATATCCCGCTCTATCTGTTCGGCGTCCCCTGGCTCCGCACCCTGACCTACGCGGTTTCGCTCGCGGGCCTCATCCTCATGCTTTCGCGGCTGTTCTGAGGGAGCAGGGGCCATGCAGCGATGGTCGCCATCCATTGCCGGCGCTTTCGCACTCCTCGGGAGCGTGGCCTCAGCCGCCGCCGTCCGCGCGGAGGTGGTCGCGGCCCAACCGGCCGGCTTCGAGGTGGTGGAGCACGTCCACATCGCTGCGCCGCCGGCGCGGGTGTGGACGGCCGTCAGCCAGGTCGGCGCCTGGTGGTCGCCCTCCCACACCTATTCGCAGGACGCCTCGAACCTCTCCCTGAGCCTGGAGCCAGGGAGCTGTTTCTGCGAGCGCTGGGCGGGCGGCGCCGTGCGCCACATGACCGTCGTCGCGGTCATGCCAGGGCGCATGGTCCGCCTCGACGGGGGGCTTGGCCCGCTGGGCGCCCTCGCCGTCACCGGCCGGCTCACCATCGTGCTTGCGCCAGCGGGCGAGGGTACGGATTTAAAGCTCACCTACGAAGTCGGCGGCTGGGCAGCGGACGGCCTCCAGGGCCTGGCTGCGCCCGTCGATCAGGTTTTGGGAGAGCAAGTGCAGCGGCTTTCGCGCTACTCGGCGACGGGCAAGCCCTGAGTGGCGCGATTATTCGGCCCTCCAGCTTAAGAATGCGCCAGACGTTCGCGGAGTTGGTGGGGTTCGTGGCTGCACGCTTTCACGTCAGCGGCGGTTGCCTCGCCGGCTGAGTGTCGGGCGAGCGCCAAGAGAGTCCCTGATGCACCGATCCCGTGCCGCCCGCGCCATTGCGGCCGCGGCCTTCACCCTCCTCGCTTCCAGCGCCATGGCGCAGACGAGTTCGCCGACCCGCGACGTGCCCGCCAAACGTGTTCCCGTTCCGGACGACGTCTCTCCTCAGTTGCAGGCGCTGATCGCCGCGCCGCTGCACAGCGGCTGGAACACGCCGCCGACCTCGCCTGCTGGCTGGCGACGCCTGGCAGACTCCCAGGCGGTCGCCGCTGTGTCAGTCGTCGAGCCCATGGCCAGGCGCCTGCACGTCAGGATCGAGCAGAGTGTGATCGACGGCGTGAAGGTCTATCGAGTTACGCCGGAGAACGTTCCGGCCCGCAACGCCAGGCGCCTCCTCATCCATCTCCACGGTGGCTGCTACGTCCTCAACCCGCACGAGGCCGCCTTGCCCGAGGCGGTGTTGATGGCGGGGATCGGCCGCATGCCGGTCATTTCCGTCGATTACCGCATGCCGCCCACCGCCTATTTCCCGGCGGCGCTGGATGACGCGGTGACCGTGTACAGAGCGGTTCTCCGCACAACCAAGCCCCAGAACATAGGCGTGTTCGGCAGTTCCGCCGGCGGTGCGCTAACGCTGGAGACGATGCTGCGCGCGAAGCAGGCGGGGCTGCCGATGCCCGGCGCCCTGGCGGTCGGCACGCCCATGGCGGACGAGACCGGGCATGGGGATTCCCATCGCACGAACGCCCTGGTCGATAATGTGCTGGTCTCCCCAACCGGGTTCTGCGACGCGGCGGCGCGCTTCTACGCCAACGGTCACGACATGGCCGACCCGATGATCTCGCCAGTCCGAGGGGACCTCCACGGCCTGCCGCCGACCATCCTGATCACCGGCACGCGCGACCTGCTGCTGAGCGATACGGTGCGGACGCACCAGAAGCTCCTGCAGTCCGGGGTCGAGGCCAACCTGCTGGTCTTCGAGGGGATGTCGCACGCCCAGTACACCTTCGATGACCGTGTTCCGGAGGACCGCCAGGCGTTCACGGAAATCACCGCGTTCCTGGACCGGCATCTGGGTCATTGAGGGGCTTGGGCGCCTCGCTCACGCTTGCGCCAGCTTGGTCGCCACGGCGAGGGCGGTGTCCGACGGGACCGCGACGTCCGGGATCACGCCACCGCCCTCCCAGTTCTTGCCAGTCTTGGGGTCGAAGCTCCGACCGACCGGAACGAAGGCCTCGAGACCCTGGCTGATTGGAACCACCCGGCCGAAGTGATCCATGCCGCGGGTGTGCTCGCCCACCAGCGTCCCGCGTCCGGTGGTCTTGAGGATGAAGGCCAGCGCCTCGCCCGCCGAGCCGGTGTCGGAGGAGATCAGATAAAACACCTTGGCGTTGAACAGGCGATGTTCGCTCGTCTCCGGCTCGACGACCTGCTCGAAACGGATCCGGCCGGGCGCGGAGGGTGTCTCGTGGAAGAACTGGTCCGCGGTGAAGCCCATTTGAGCGGCCACCGCCCTCGACAGCTCGATGTCCATGACCACGGTCCGGGTGGCGAAGAGGTAGGGCAGCATGACATTGATCTCGTCGCCCCCGCCGCCGTGGTTGCGCCGCCCGTCGATGATGAGGGCCTTCGCGCCGGCGTGCTCCTGCACGAACCGCCGCGTCGTCGCGACGGTCTCAGGCGATCCTTCGAAGCGGTTGAACCGGATGTAGGCGACGCCGTCCGCCAGCCACGCCGCGCCCTCCATCGGCGGCATCGCCGCATTGACTGCGCTCGACCCGGTCGGGGCGGCGCCGCTCACCCGCACACGGAAGTGCAGGTCGTGGTGCAGGTCCCGCAGATCCGCGGTCAACCGGTCTGAGATCGCCGCCGCGTCCGTGATCCCCGCATAATCGCCGACGGCGAGCTTGCGCCGAAGCATCTGCGCACACTCGCGGCCCTGATCCGGAAACACGTAGTCCGCCTCGATCACGTCGGCGAGCTTGCCGATCGCGTCAGCGTAAGGCGTGTTCTCCGCTGCATCGACCGGTCCAGTCGCCGCCACCAAACCGCCGGCCAGCAACATCAACAGACCCCGCCGGTTCGCAGCAACCTCTCTTGGCATGTCCCCTCGCAGTCCGGCTGACTGTCATTAAGTAATTCGTCCACAGACCTCACGGACGACACAGACAAACAAAGAAAAAATGCGCCTTCGACGCTTAATTAAAGCGCGCAGCGTAGGCGCCACGCGCAATGTCCGTGTTGTCCGTGAGGTCCGTGGTTGAATTTCCCAGCGCCGGTATTCGATCGTCCGGCCGCGATTACGCGAGCATCGGCGTCATGCCGGGCTCGGCCTTGGCCATGGCGCGCTGATAGGCGGGGCGCTGGCCGATACGCTGGAGGTAGGCCTTGAGGTTTGGATAGGCCTCGATCGAGGTTCCGCGGAACGCGCGGGCGGTCGTGAGGCAATAGACCATCATGATGTCGGCGGTGGTAAGGTTCCTCCCGCCGAAGAACGGCGCCTTGCCAAGCCTTTCCTCGATCATCGTCCAGGCGCGTTGGCTGCGATCCCCGACGAAGACGGCGGCCGGATTGCCTTCGCCCCCCGCCGCCAGCACCAACTGCATCATCAGCGTGGTCATGAAGGTCCCGTTGGTCCAGTGGAACCAGAACAGGTGGTCGGCGAAGTCGGGATCGTCGGGCGCGGGGCTCAGCCGCCCATCGCCATAGCGCCCGCAGATGTAGTCGCAGATCGCCCCGCTCTCGCCGAGCACGAGGTCGCCGTCGGTGATCACCGGCGCGATGCCCATTGGGTGGAGCGCCTTATACTCGTCAGGCGCCAGGCGATTATCCGCCCGGCGGTCATACCGCTTAAGCTCATAGTCGAGCCCCAGCTCCTCACAGAGCCACACGATACGTTCGGACTGGGAGATCCCCAGGTGGTGAACGGTCAGCATGTTCGAGTGTGCTCCCTTGCCGGTGGAGCAGCGATGCTAGGCTATCTGATAGATCCCTCAAAGGAGCCCCGTCCCCGCGGGGTCAGTGAAGTTCAACGCAGAGGCGCGGAGGCGCAGAGACGCAGAGAGGCCCGGATCGTCCGGCGACGCATCGACAGCTGCATAAACAGATTTTTCTACCACCAAGCGCACCAAGAACACCAAGTTTCCCGTTGGCAAATTTGAAGGTGGCCGGATCGTTTCGGCAGTTATGATTGCGCCTCCGGCGCGTTTCTAGCTGCAGCCATCGCATATCATTGCCAACGCGGCGCGCCGCTGCACCGCGCCGAAGGCGCAATAAATTCCGTCTTGAGCTTCGTGTCCTTGGTGTTCTTGGTGGTAAAATAAGCGCCATCAACTCCGACACCTCGCCGGACAATCCGCACAGCCTCTGCGTCTCTGCGCCTCTGCGTTGAACTTCCTTCCTCAGTCCGCAGCCGCGAACTGCGCCATCTGGTCCGCATGAGCCTTGGCGAAGGCCGGGCGCGCTACGAGGTAGTCTAACCCGGTTGCAGGTGCTCCTGGCGCCTGAGCTTGCAGGGCCCCGCCGCGGCGCATTGCCGAACGGCTGCAGCCTGATTACTCACATCCAAGAGGCGGGTGAGGTCATGCTATCAGCGGGTGAAAAGGTCGGCGGGAGTTGTCTCTGCGGAGCCGTGTCGTTCGAGGTATTGCTCCCCTTCGACCGCTTCGTCCACTGTCATTGTTCACGCTGCCGCAAAGCGACGGGCGCCGCGCACAGCAGCGACGCCATTGTGAAACCAGCGGCGTTTCGCTGGACTTCGGGCGAACCTGACGTCGTCAGATATGACCTCCCGACCGCCCGCAGTTTCGCGACCTGTTTCTGCAGGATCTGCGGTTCTCATCTCCCTCACTTCACCCGCAGCGGCCGAGAAGTCATCATTCCCGCCGGAACCTTAGATGATGACCCTGGCGTCGCGCCGAGCGCGCATGAATGTTGGTCGTCGAGGGCGCCGTGGTATCACATCGATCCAAACGCACCTGTCATTGACTAGATGTGGCCGGAACTCGCCAGCCGATATTGGGGGAACACGATGCGACGTCTGAAGCAACTTGATCGGCGGACTGCGCCGCAACAGCTGAACCGCCCCCAGTCAGGACGAGCCGCCGCCGGCTTGGCGATGGTCCTCTTCGCCGCCACAACTGCAGCGGCGGCCGAGCCGTCGCCCATATCGCCCGTCACGATCGGCGCCGCCTCCATCGGTGCGGTGGACGTCGAGCGGGACGCCCGGTTCTACGAGGCGGTCTTTGGCCTGCAGGAAATCCGCCGGATCGACGACCGCCCGCAATTCCTCGAGATCGTGCTCAAGCCAGGTTCGGACGCGACGGCCGCGCGCGCGGCCCCGGGGGCGGCGCTCATCCTGATCAGCCATCCGGCCTCGGCGACGGCCGATCTTCCGGGGCTGCAGGGTTGGGCTCGGGCCCACCTGCTGTTGGTCGTCCCCGAGATGGGGCCGGTGCTCTCGCGCACGACAGCAAACGGCGGTTCTGTCGCGATTGCGCCGACCACCGCGAAGGGCTCGCTCGAGAGCGAAGTGCAGGCCCGCCCCGGAGGAGCGGGTACGCATGTCGATGCGATGATCGAAGACCCGGAGGGGAACTTCGTCGAACTGCTGGCGGCTAAGTAAGGGGTCGGGACGTCCGGCATCGTCGTCGAAGCGGACCTCGAGATCAGAATGACGACAATCGAATAGATGCCTTCATTCGCCCTGCTCCATAGCCTCTTCCTCAGCCCGCTCAGTTGGCAGGGCGTTGGGGCGGAGCTTGCGGCCGGCGGAGACCAGGTAAGGCTGCTCGACTGCCGGGATGTCGTGCGGAGCGCCGTGTCCTATTATGACGAGGTCGCGCGGGTCGTCGCCGATCAGCTTCCCCGACAGGGCGTCCTCGTGGTTCACAGCGCAGCCGGCGCCCTGGCGCCCTCGATCCTGGCGGCGAGCAAAGGACCGCTCGCGGGCGTGGTGTTCGTGGACGCGCTGCTCCCGCATCCCGGACGCTCGTGGTTGGAAACCGCACCTCCGTCTCTCAAAGCCCTCATCGAGGAGAGGGTGGCCGACGACCACCGCGTCCCGCCCTGGCCACGGCTGCTTCCGCCCCCGCTGCTCGAGCGTCTCGTGCCGGATGTGGCGATGCGCTTGGCCCTGATCGAAGGGTCGCCGTCCGTCCCTCTTTCCCTCCTTCGTGAGCCGGCGCCGGCGCTGGACCTGCCCCCGGAACTGAACGTCGCCTACGTCCAACTCAGCGACAGCTACGATTCCGAGGCTCAGGCGGCGCAGAAGCGCGGATGGCGCGTGTTGCGCCTTGCTGGAGATCACCTTTGGCCGCTCACCCACGCGGCGCAGGTGGCCACGGCCGTAACGGACGCTGCGTACTGGTTCGGCTCTCGGCTCTCGGGGCGGAGAAGATGACCGCCAGTCTACCGGACCTTGAGCACCAGGATCACGAGCAGCGCCGACAGGCCAAGGTGCAGCAGGAGGAAGCGCACCAGCACCTGGCTGTTCGACCAGCCGAGGTTCTTGCGGCAGTGGTCGTGCAGAGGAAAGCGGACCTTCGACAGCACGCGGATCTTCAGAAAGCGGGTGATCGCCACCTTCGCGAGGCCCGTGGCTCCGTTGAGCACGATCACCGAGCCCACCAGCAGCAGAAAGAGCGGATTGCCCGTGGCCACCACGAGCATGCCGATCAGGAGGCCCAGGGGCCGTGAGCCGGCGTCGCCCATCAGCACGACGCTGGGCGGGGCGTTGTACCAGAGGTAGCCGGAGACGGCGCCCACCATCACGAAGGCCATGATCGCCCAGTCCGCGGCCTGCGGGTTGGCCGGAATGCTGAGGTGGGCGGCCACCACGTCGTTGCCGATCACCGTGTACAGCAGGCCGCCCAGGATCAGGATCGCTGTGCCCGTGAGGCTGCCCGAGACGCCGTCGACGCCGTCCGAACAGTTGGTGGCGTTGATCGAGAGCCAGATCACGCCGCTGGCCAAGGGTATGGCGAACCAGGAGGAGAGGGGGATCGCCGCCTTCCAGCCGGGAAGCCACATCACCCAGCCATGAATGCCCAGCATGGCGATCGATGCGCCCACGGCGATCGCCGCGTCCATCACCGCGAGCTGGTATTCGTTGAAGCCCCCGCGCCGGTCGTCGAGATAGCCCACAAGGGTTGCCGCCGCGATGAGCGGCAGAGTGTGCAGGCATGCGGCGTTGAACGGCACGAAGACCATGGCCGTGATGCAGAACACCGCGACGAAGATCAGTCCTGCGCCGACCGGCTTGCCGACGCTCTGGTCCGCATTTACCGCGAAGGCCCGTCCCCTGTCGGTGGCGAGCTGGTCCCACAAGCGCGGCAGCAGAAGCCAAGTGGAGAGGGCGGCCACCGCATAGCCCGTTGCGGCCAGGAAGAAGAACGAATTGAGCAGCCGAAGCGGCCCCCACAGATGACCGAGGTTGTCGGAGATCCAGCTCAGCATGGGGGTGTCGTACTCCGGGCCGATTCGCCGCGCCGAGTGGGCGGACGATCCGACTCGGGCGGTGGGGCACCATAGGCGGGGGAGTGCTAACGAGGTCTATCCGCCACCCCGGCAGGGCGGCGGTGGCGTTCCGAACCGGGGGTGCTCCGACGTCCTGTGGCTGAGACTATAGGGTGGAACCCTGACCGGCGATGCGTAGTCCGTCGGATGGCCCATGCCTCGGCTCTCAGGCCAACATTCCCGCTCGCCCTGTGGTCGGCCAGCGCCCGTCAGGCGCCGACGCACCGAACCTGGCGACAGGCGCCTGACTTGTCGGCCGGCTTGAATGGAGATCGTCGATGAAGCCCTCCGCCGCTATCCGCCAGGCTGCGGTCATCGCCCTGGCGACCGCGCTTGTCAGTTCTGGCGCTCATGCGCAGACGCCTGACGCAACGATCCACTTCACCAGCCACAGCGTTGCTTTCATCGCAGGCGGCGCCTGGGGCGGCGGAACCCTGCATTACAGGGGCCACAACTACCCACTCAAAGTGGGCGGCATGTCGGTTGGCGAGATCGGCGTCAAGAAGACCGACGCATCCGGTAATGTCTACCACCTCACTCGGGTCTCCGACATCGAAGGCACCTACGCGGCGTTGGCGGCCTCCGCGACGGTGGGCGCGGGCGCAGGCGGGCTCACCATGAAGAACGGCAAGGGCGTCCTGATCAAGATGACGGGAATGTCCATGGGCGCGAATCTGAAGATCGGACCATCCGGCCTGAGCATCTCGCTCAAGAAGTAACGGTCAAGGGCCGGCCAAAAGGCCGGCGATGTCCGAAACCAGCGTTTCGCTCACGCCACGCCTTCGCGTTGGACTTCACGAATTGCGATCACCGTTCTCCAGTTGCTTCCGTTGCCGTCGGAACGTGTCCCGGATCGCCGTCGCCAGCGCCGCGACCCTCGCCGAGCGGCGCATGTCGCGGTGGAAGACGAGCCACGCTGTCCGTCGCGCCGGGGCAGCGCCCGGCCAGACGCGAACAAGCCTCTCGGACGGGTCGCCGAGGAAGCAGGCGAGCTCAGCGATCCCCAGTCCGTCCGCCGCAGCTTGCCGTTGAACGAACGGATTGTCGCAACGCAGGGCGAAACGCGCGCCCTCCAGGGACTCGCCCATGAAGAAGGGGCTGGTGGCGGCCGGCGCGCCCGTGAATGAGATCACGTGATGTCCGCCAAGTCCCCGGCCCGGCTCGGGGGCTCCATGCGTCTCCAGGTAGCGGGGTGAGGCGTAGAGGGCGTAGCCGATCTCGCCGAGCCTTTGGCACATCAGATCGGGCGTCCTGGGGCGGGCCACTCTGACGGCCAGGTCGGCCTCGCGCCGGGCGATGTCCAGCGAGCGGACCCCAACGATCAGTTCGACCTGAAGATCGGGATGGACCTGGCGCAGCGTCGCGATGGCGGGGATGACCGTCTGGGCGGCGATGGGTTCAGTCGAAGTCACCCGGATCGTCCCGGACAGCAGGCTGTCGCTGCCGGCGGCGATGCGTTCGAGGTCGATCGCCGCTGTCTCCATCGTCATGCACTGGCGCAGGATCGCGTCTCCGGCGGTGGTCGTGACGAACCCGTCCGGCGTCCGATTGAGCAAGGTCACGCCAAGGCGCGCTTCCAGCGATGCGAGGCGCCTGCCGACCGTGACGTGGCCCACGCCCAGCGCCCGCGCGGCGCCCGAGAGGCTGCCGGCGCGCGCGGCGGCGAGGAAGACGCGCACGTCATCCCACTGCCAACTCGAGGGTGACCTGTTCATCAATGAACAGCGTATGTGAACAGCCTGCGAATGGAAACACTCGCCGGGGGCGATAGGTCTTGGGTCTGCGGCTGCTCATGGAGGCGCGCCGATGCTCGTAACGCTCTTCCGAGGCGCGCTCGCCTTGCAGGTGATCGTCGTGTTCGCCCAGGCCCTCCTGGCCGGCGTGGCCCTCTCCGGCGACGCCTTCGCCCTGGGCGCACACAGGGTGTGTGGCGCTGCGAGCCTGATCGTTGCGGTCGTCCAGGTGGCAGCCGCGATCCTGCTTGTGGGTTTGGCCAGAGCGCCCAGGTGGCTGGTCCCCGTCAACATCGGCTTCCTGATCGCCGAGGGACTGCAGATGGCCGCAGGCCGCCTGGGGCTCCTGGGCATTCATCTGCCCCTGGGCGTGGCGCTGTTCGGCGCCGCCGTCGCGCAGGCGGTCTACGCCGCGACGTCACTGCAACCGGCGCCCGGCCGGCAAATCCCTCACCGCGCAGCCCAGGTCGCCCAGCGCGGCGGCTGAAGACGACGCGCCCGCAACCTTCTCACGATTGGAGGCTCAAGATGCTCGATTTCGCCGGAATCCTCTTCATAGGCGTCACCCTGGCCGTGCTGCTGGCCGCCATCGTGACGAGCCTTCCCCTCTCATTGAGCGGCCCCCTTGCGCTGGCGGGGATCGCTGGGGTGTGGGTCAGCGCGGCCGTCGGCATCGTCGGGAAAGGTGGGCTGTCGAATCTTCCAACCTTGCTGGCGATGTTCGGGACGCCTCTCCTGGTCGCCGCCGGCCTGGCGCTCTTCTCGCGCTCGGTTCGCCGGATGGCTGGCGCGGTTTCAACGCCAATGCTGATTGGCCTGAACGTCTTTCGGGTGGGCGGGATCTTGTTCGTCCTCCTGGCCGCCGCGGGGAGGCTCGCTGGGCCATTCCCCTATTCCGCAGGCTGGGGCGACGTCCTGACCGGCGTCTTTGCAGTTCCGGCCGCCTGGGCGGCCACGCGCGAAACCCGTCGATGGGATGGTCTGATCCTCGCGTGGAACGCCTTTGGCATGCTCGACCTCGTCGTCGCGGTCGCTCTGGGCGTGACCTCGAGGAACGGCTCGCCCGTGCAGCTCTTCCATGCCGGCGTGGGCACGGCGGCGATAACCACTCTGCCGTGGGCCCTGATCCCGACGGTGCTGGTCCCGTTGTTTCTCATCGACCACGCCGTGATCTTCGCGCGGATGCTGGAGCGCACGCCCTACGGATCGTCCGAACGCCAGGCCCCGTTCGGTCAGCTTGGGACCGCCCATCGGTGAGAGGTCCCGGGCCGCGTGTCTAAGATTTTGAAGAGTTCAACGCAGAGACACAGAGACACAGAGACGCAGAGATGCGGGAAGGCCCGAATCGTCCCGAGACGCTCTGGTGGCCCTCGGCGTCTCTGCGCCTCGGTGTCTCCGCGTCTCTGCGTTGAACTCTTCACGCTTCCACGCCGGACACGTCTCACATCCGGAATACGATCATCTTCTGCTCGGACATGTCGCGCATCGTGTAGGGGATCCCTCCGACGCCGTAGCCGGACTCGCGGCGTCCCGCGAAGGGCATCCAGTCCACGCGGAAGGCCGTGTGGTCATTGACCATGACCGCGGATGCGTCGAGGCGCTCGGCCACGTCGAAGGCGGTCCGAAGATCCTCGGTGAAGACGCTCGCCTGGAACGCGGTCGGCAGGGCATTCGCAGCAGCGATGGCGGACTCGAGTTCGGTATAGGGATAGACGCAGGTCACCGGCCCGAACACCTCGAGGGTCGAGACCTTGGCGTCTGCCGGCGGGGCGACGAGGATTCCCGGTTTGAGCGTCGTGGGGCTGAGGCGTCCGCCGCCGATCAGCCGCGCGCCCGCCGCGACGGCTTCGTCGATCCATGCGGACACCCGATCCGTCTCGTGCGGCAGGATGAGCGGCCCCATCTCGGTTTCGGGCAGCACGGGATCGCCGACCTTCAGGGCCGCGACGCGGGCGGCGAAGCGATCGACGAATTCGCGCTCGAGGTCGGCGTGGACAAAGATCCGCTGCACCGACACGCAGACCTGGCCGGCATGGTAGTAGCCGCCCTTCACCAGCGGCTCGATCAGCCGCTCGAGGTCGGCGTGGCGGTCGATGATCACCGGCGCGGCGCCGCCATGCTCCAGGGCGCACCGTGTTCCCGGCGCCAGCTTCGAGCGGAGATACCAGCCAACCCGGGCCGAGCCGATGAAGCTCAGGAAGGCCACGCGGGGATCGGTGGCCAGCGCCTCGGCGAGCTCGTTGGTCTCGGGCAGGAACGTCTGACACCACTGCGGCGGCAAGCCGGCTTCATGGAGCAGCTCGACGAAGCGGATGCAGGAGAGGGGCGTGGTGTTCGCCGGCTTGACGATCACCGGAGCGCCCACGGCGACCGCCGGAGCGACCTGGTGCACGATCAGGTTCAGGGGATGGTTGAACGCCGATATGGCGGCGACGACCCCGATCGGTTCGACGATGGTGAAGGCCCGTCGGCCGACGCTCGCGGCCGTCTGCCCCATCGGGATTTCCCGACCGGCCATGACGCGCAGCTCATCCGCGGCGTCACGCACGCCGTCGATGGCGCGGTCGGTCTCGATCAGGGCGTCGGTGAGCGGCTTGCCGCCCTCGCGTGCGATCTGGCGTCCGAGCTCGGCGCGCTGGCCTTGCATCAAGTCGGCGAGCTTGCGGAGGATGGCGATCCGCTGGTGGGTCTTCAGCCACCCGCTCCGGTCGGCCAGCGCCTTGCGTGCGATGTCGAGCTTGCGATCCAGCGCCGCGGCGTCATCGCTGTGAAGACTGGTGATCGGCGCCCGATCAAAAGCTTGAACGACCTCGATCATGATCACCGTCCTTCGTCGCGTTCGCCTGCAGCTCTCGCTAAGCTAGGCGACCGGAGTTCATATCGCCGCATTCGTCCGCGTAATTTTTTCTCGAGGTGTTCAGCCAGGCGCCGCGCCGCCGGTGCGTGTGGGTTCTACCAGGGAGCTCGAAATGCCAAGTGTGCTCAACGATCCGAAGCTGGACGCCATGCTCCCTGAGCTCCACAGCGTCAGCAAAACCCAGGACGAGGCGATCGAGCGCTACTTCTTCAAGGAACGCACAGGTCCCTGGACGGGAATGGAGGCCCGGGATCACGCCTTCCTGGCCGACAAGATGGTGGCGCTCGAGAAGGACAAGGCGGAGTTCTGCTACATGATCTGCCGGGCGATCGGCGCGCGCCGGGTCGTCGAGGTCGGGACGTCGTTTGGCGTCTCGACGCTCTACCTGGCCGCCGCCGTTCGCGATAACGGCGGAGGCGTCGTCCTGGCGGCGGAGAACGAACCGCTCAAGGCCGAGCGCGGCCGCGCCAACTTCCAAGCAGCTGGCCTCTCGAAGTTCATCGAGTTCCACCAGGCTGACGAGATCGAGGCGTGTGAGCACTTCGAAGGTCCCATCGACTTCGTTCTGTTCGACATCTGGGCCCACGTGGTCCGCCCGGTGCTCGACATCCTGGCTCCCCGCCTGCGGCCCGGCGCGGTGATCTGCACCGACAACACTGCGGGCGAGCGCAGCCGTGAAAGCTACGCAGACTTCTTCGCGCTCCTGGAGAACCCCGCCAGCGGCTTCCGGACCATGACGCTCCCGTTCGAAGGCGGGTTCGAGCTGTCCATTAAGCTCTGAATCGGTTCCCGCTCCCTGGCCTCTCGAGCGTGTGAAATCAACTCCGCGACTGCCCCTTCGGTCCGCCGGCGTCCCGCCGGCTCTTGTTTCCTTCATTGACGTTTACTCTGGAAACGTCGCCATCATCACGATGAAAGGGACGCGGGCCAAGAAGAAAGAGGCCGGCGGGACGCCGGCGGACCGAGTTTACAGGCCCTTCTCGCCACCTCGCCCTCTACGTTGACTGCAGCGCGCGCCTCGGCGAGCGTTGGTGTGGGCGAGGGAAGGGGTGGGCGTAATGGCGGGCAAGGGCGGGTTCATCGAGGACATTCTCGGCGGCGAAGAGGCCGAGAGGCCGGAAGGCGACGTCCAGGCCGGGCTCGATCCTGTCGCCGCATCTCTCGCGACCGGCGCGGCCGGCGCCGACCGGACCGTTGCGGCAGACCTGAAGGCCTATCTCAAGCGGCAGGCGCGGCTGGTCGAGCTCCAGACCGAGCACCTGCACGAGCAGCGCATGGTGCTGCTGTCGAGCCTCAGGATCCGGCGCACGACTGACCGGCTGAAGCTCGGCATGCAGCTGTTCTTCATCCTGGTGGCGACCGCGCTTGGTCTGGGCGCCGCGGTGATGGTCTTCGACGCCTTCAATTCGAAGTCGGTGGTGGTGGAGACCTTCGATGCGCCCCCGGCCCTGGCCGCACGGGGGCTTAGCGGCAAGGTGGTCGCTGGCGGCGTGCTCGACGCCCTGACCCGGCTGCAACAGGCGACGCACTCCAACGAGGCTGCGCGCGAACTCTCCAACGCCTGGACCGGCGAGGTGAAGGTGGAGGTCCCCGATACCGGCGTCTCCATCGGTGAGATCGACCGGATGCTGAAGACCCGCTTCGGCCACGACATCCATATCGAGGGCGACCTCGTGCAGACCGACGCCGGGGGCCTTGCGCTCACCATCCGCGGCGATGGCGTCGCGCCAAAGACCTTCGAGGGTGGGCCGGGCGAACTGGACAAGCTCAGCACCCAGGCCGCCGAATACGTCTACGGACAGTCCCAGCCGGCGCTCTACGCCGTCTATCTCACGAGGTCCGGCCGCGACGCGGAAGCGATCGACTTCGCCAAGGGGGCCTACGCCGGGGTTGATACGGCCGAACGCCCGTATCTGCTGAACGCCTGGGGGAACGCCCTGGAAAACACGGGCGCTGGTGCGCGCGAGGCAATGCCTCTCTACCGCGAGGCAGTGAGATTGAAGCCGGACTACTGGCCCGGCTACGCCAATCTCATGAATACGGACCTGCTTCTCGGCGACGAGGAAGGCGCCTGGCGCATCGGCGAGGCCATGCGCCGGCAGACCCGCGGCAGGCTGGTCGATGAGACGGCGCACGATCTCGTTAACGCCAACCTCGTCAGCTGGGACCTCCTGACCTGGCGCGACGCCGTTCTAGCGGACGCCAAGGCTCATGCGGGCATAGGCTCGAACGCGAGCGATTCGACGCCCGACCTCGCTGACGTAGATGCGCGCCTGCACGATCTCGACGGCGCGGCGTTGCAGCTCTCGACGGCCCAGGCGAGGGCTGCCGACCCCAATGTCGCGGCGATGACCCACTTCGTGCGTGGCAAGATCGCCGCCGAGACCGGCGATGTGACGAAGGCTGCGGAGGAGATGGAGGCGTTCGCGGCCGCGTACGCCAGTCCCATCGTGTCGAGCAACTATCCCGGCTACCTCTGCTGGGTCGCCCCCGCGGAGGAGATGTCCGGCCGGCCGGACAAGGCGGCCGCCGTGCTCGCGGCCGCTGGTCGTTATGTCGACTGCTACCGCTTCCGGGGCGACATCCTCGACCACCGCGGCGACTGGGTCGCAGCGCAGAAGGCCTATGCCGCGGCGGTCGCCATCGCCCCTGACCTGCCGGCCGCCTACTATTCCTGGGGCCTGGCTCTCGCCCGCCACGGCGACGCCGCCGGCGCCGCAGCCAAGTTCGCCGCCGCCAACCAGCGTGGCCCACACTGGGCCGACCCTCTCAAGTCCTGGGGCGACCTCCTCGCGCGCCGGCAGCGGTGGCCCGAAGCCGTGGCCAAGTACGACGAAGCGCTCAAGTGGGCGCCAGCCTGGACCGAATTGAAGCGTGCGCGTGCGCGCGCGGCGAGCGCAGGCTGAAGGTCAGCTGCAGGGGCGCCGCGGCGGGCGGAACGGGAACTTCGGTGGAATTATCTTCTGATGTTTCTTCCGCCCGGCCGGAGTGTGCATCTTCGCGCGCATGCGCGGACAGCCGATCATCCTGCTTGAGTTCAATGAGCTGTGCCCCGACTTGCTGACCGAGTGGATGGGCGAGGGCCTGCTGCCGAACTTTCGCCGCTTCTACGAAAGCTCGCATGTGTTCACAGGCGAGGCGGACGTCGCGCAGCAGGAGTACCTCGAGCCGTGGATCCAGTGGTACTCGCTGCACACCGGGTTCAGCTACGACCAGCACGGCGTCTTCCATCTGACCGACGGGCCACGGCGCGGCCTGAAGGATATCTGGCGATTGCTGCTCGATCACGGATACCGGGTGGGCAACTGCGCCGGCATGAACGCGCCGGGCTTCCGCTCGCCGGGCTCGTTTTACCTGCCCGACCCGTGGTGCAACTCCGAAGAGCCCTATCCGGCAGAACTGGCCGCCTACCAGCGGCTTGTCCTCAACAAGGTGCAGGAGAACACCAACCCCGGGGCCGCGCTTGACGGGCGCGCCTACTTCGATTTCGCGGGCTTCTGGACGACCCACGGCCTGAGCGCCCACTCGGTGGGCGGGATGGTGCAGCAGCTGTTTCGGGAAGCCCGCGATCGCCAGGAGTCGTGGCGCCGCGCGGTGCTCCTGGACAAGGTCCAGTTCGACATCTTCTCGCACTATTGGCGGCAGTATCGGCCTGACTTCGCTTCCTTCTTCATCAATAGCACCGCCCACTTCCAGCACGCCTATTTCCACCTTCTGCGGCCGGAGAGTTTCGACGGGGCGTTGGGCAGCGCCGAAGATCCGGCGCACAAGGATGCGGTGCTGTTCGGGTACCGGGAGATGGACAAGCTGCTCGGCCGGTTCATCGAGCTCGAGAAGCGGGGCGCGATGCTGATCTTCGCGACCGGGCTCAGCCAGGGACCGAATGCGGGCGCTGGGCTCATCTACTACCGGCCGCGCTCGGTCGAGGGTCTGCTGCAAAAGCTTGGCGTGGCGCCGACCCGCCTGTTGCCGGTGATGGCGCATCAGTACTCGGCGGAATTTCCGGACGAAGCCAGTGTGGAGAGCGCGCGAGAGACGCTGGACCGCGTGCGCTACCGTGGCGCGACGGTTTTCGACATCTACAGCGCCCAGCAGCCGCGGACCCTGTTTTTCGGGGTCGGCCTGCATGGCGAGATGCCGCATGACGCGGTGGTGGAGCTCGGCGAGCCGCCGGACCGCGCGGCCGGCTTCTATCAACTGTTCTACCAGATACCGCACACCAAGAGCGGCGCGCACAGGCCGCAGAGCGCGCTGTGGTTCAAGACCGGCGCCTTCGCCGACGGAGACGAGACGGTCTCGATCCTCGATGTGCTCCCGACCTTGCTCGACTACTACGGTCTCGAGCCGCCGGAGGAGGAGGCGATGCCGCGCCGCGGCGCGAGCTTCCTGCCCAAGCTGGGCATCGAGCGCTACGCCGGCCTGCGCGCCTAGAGCAAACCCCGTTCAGACGGAACCGTCTGAACGGGGATGATTTGCTCTAGATTCAAAAGTATAGAGCCTGATTCACCGTTTGCATCTGTTCCGTGCAAACGGATCAGGCTCTAGGTCGTGTGGACAGTTATCGCAGCCACAGCACGATGGCCGCCAGAGTGACGATGGCGAGGTAGTTCCTGGCCGTCTTCTCGAAGCGGGTGGCGACGCGTCGAAACTGCTTGAGCTTGGAGAAGCAGCACT
>DASXGR010000253.1:0-24436 GCA_036488935.1 Caulobacteraceae bacterium
GCCCGTCCAGGTGACTGAAACGCCTTCGGGGATGGCCTGGTAGACGCGCGTCTGGCTCCGCCATCCAGGACCTGGCGTGAATTTCGACTGTTCGGCGTTCAGCGTCCAGGTTCCGAGGATCGGATCTTGGGGACGCGCGGCCGGCTCCGCCATTGCGGCGCAGGGCAGGGCGAGGGTTGCAACAAGCCCCGCGCAAGCGATGCGCAGCCCGCGACGAAGTTGTGGCATGTCTTTCCCCTTTTGTGGCGAACGATCAGACCGCAAGCGCCGAAGGTCCGCAACGGGTCGAAATTCCTCTTTGGCCTCAGGGCAGGAAGCGGACGTTCGGGCCGCGGCGCGACGGGGACTCAAGTGTCAGATCTTGACCGCTAGGTGCTTGGGCCCCGCGCTCCAGGCTCACCCACCCTAACCCCAATTGGCATCCCACCTGCCCCTAAGGTACAGTACCGGCGCTTTTGGTGGGGCTCATGCAGATAGCAGCGCGCGTCTTCGCGGAAATTCCCTGGCTCGGGCTGGCGGCTGTTGCCGCCTTGACGCTCGCGGAGCGCCGATGGCCGGCGCGTTTGGAGCGATCGCCGCGAACGCTCAACCTTGCGGTCTGGAGTGCGCGGACCTTACTCCAGCGCACCGCGATGCCGCTTTTCGCACTGACAGTCGCGACGGGAGCCACACAACTGGGCGTCCCCTCACTGCGCATCGACAAATGGCCGCTATGGCTCAGCGCGCCGCTGCTGGTGGTGAGTCAGGACCTCGGCGAGTACACCTACCATCGAGTCGCGCACGCCATTCCATGGCTCTGGGAGCGGCACGCCCTGCATCACTCCGATCCGTGCATGAACGTCACCACCGCCGAGCGGCACTGGTGGGGCGATTTGGTGTTTAGAACGGTGCTCTTCGTGGTTCCCCTCGCCGTCGTGCTGCGCCCGAGCGCGCTCGATTATTCGATCTACGCCGCGATCTCGCTCTACATCTACTTCGTACACGCCAACCTTCGCGTGAACTTCGGGCGCTGGAGTTGGGTGTTGAACTCGCCCGCCTATCACCGCCTCCATCACGCCCGGGAGGCGCGCCACTACGGCGCCAATTACGCCAACCTGTTCCCGATCTTCGACGTCGTCCTGGGCAGCTACCGCCGCCCCTTGGAGTATGTAGAGACAGGCCAGGATCGAGAGCCGCGCAGCATCCTGGAGGCGCTCACCTGGCCGCCAGCTGGGCAATCGCCGTCATCCCGGACGGTACGGACCGCTTAACCCCGTCATCGCGGGCGAAACGAGGCGGAGTGGAGTGGAGCGGAGCCCCGGGACCCACGCCAACGGCGCTTGAAATTGCGAAGCTCAGCATCCTGGGCGTGCCCCTGGGTCCTGCATCTCCGCTCCACCACGTTCGCCGCGTGCGGAATGACGAGATTTGAGGGGGGCGCGTAAAGCAAATGGTGGCGCCGCAATACTGTTGGGCGCTGGGCTCGCTGACTGCGGGTGGCCCCCCGCGCCCCCGCCTCATTCCACGTGCGGCATTTCCGTTTCCGCGACAGAATGTAACAAATGAGAAACAGACATGGCCGTCCGGTCGAAAGCCCATCCAACCACATCGCTGCCGTCTTTCTGGCGTCAGATCGATCCGATTGCTGACGGACGCCATCACTCCACGAAATTGAAACAGGGAATAATACCTCGCAACCCGAGCCACTCTCCTGAAGTGGTCGCTCAGGCGCTGACGAACTTAACAAAAATTGATATTTGGGGCAAAAGTGGGCGACAGATTGTCGCGGAACCGCGCTGTTTCACTGAGGGAAACGTCCGAAAGAGGCCGAAAGTTAGCCAAAATTTGCACAAAGCATGTTGCGTTTTTTAGGCCAACCTGTACCGTAATTTTGCCGTCATTGGCGCGGGGGGTGTCAACAGTCCATCGGCGTCTCTGTAACGGCGTGCAGCCATCCGGGCCAGCCCAAGGCCCCTTTGTAACACTGTAAGGAGAACTGTATGTCTCGCATCGTCAGCTATCTGAAGGACGACAACGGCGCTTCGGCGGCCGAATACGCCCTGCTCCTCGCGATCGTGACCACGGCCCTCGCCGGCGCCGTGACCGGTCTCGGCACCGCGATCCAGGGTGCGATCACCGCCGCTACGGACGTCATCGCGCCCCCCGCCGGCTGATCTTGGTCGAACGGCCCCGTGGCGGCAACGCGTCGCGTTTTCGTCACGGGGCAATCGGCGCAAGATCGTACTTGAGAGTGAAGTCATCCGTGGGGGGTGGTTCTTGCGCTGGTGCAATGACGCGCAAAATCCGTCCGCTCCCCAGTACAGTGGATCGGGTTTTCGATGAACATCCGCACCGTCGCGACCTTGGCCGTTGCTCTTTGTCTCGGCCTTCTGGCTGTTCTGCTCGTGCGCGGCTACCTCGTCTCCGGATCGAAGCCGGCGGCGCCCGCTCGCCCGACCGGATCGACAACCGCCGTGATCGTCGCCGCCTTGCCGATCTCGAGGGGCGCAGTCCTGCAACCGACGGAGCTGAAGGTGGCGGACTATCCGAGTTCCGCCGTCCCGCCCGGATCCTTCCAGTCCGTCGGCCAGCTCGTGGCCGTCGGCCCCAACGCGCGCGTGGCCCTGCGCGCAATCTCCGTCAACGAACCGGTGCTCACGGGTGAGGTCAGCGCGCCCGGCGCCCGGCTGACCCTGTCGGAAGGGTTGAAACCCGGCCTGCGGGCGGTCAGCCTTCGCTCCAGTGACGTCGCCGGCGTCGGGGGCTTCGTCCTGCCTGGCGATCGCGTCGACGTGCTTCTGACGCGGTCGGGTTCCGGGAACGACCAGAAGAATTCCGTCACTCAGGCTATTGCCGAGAACGTCCTCGTCCTGGGCGTGGACCAGTCCGACGACCAGCAGGCCAACAAGCCCGTGGTCGCGAAGGCGGTTACGCTTGAAGTGACGCCCGACCAGGCGCAGGCCATCTCTCTGGGTGAGGCCGTGGGAACGCTCTCGCTGACCCTTCGTCATGTGTCCGATCAGGCCGGCCTGACCCGCAAGGCGACGACTGTCGCACAACTGGGCTTTGGTCCCGCCCCGCCGCGCCGCGCCGCGCACGCGGTGGTTGCGGGAATGTTGGTCCGGGTCACCCGGGGCGTCGAGGTGTCAAGCTATACGATCGGCAATCCCTGAAGGAATTCAGGGATCAAGCTTACGAAGTGGGGGCAGGTTCAGTGAGTGTGATCGTCAGAAGTTTTGCCGCGAGAGCGGCGACGGTCGTTGTGGTGCTCGCGTGTCTTTGCGGACCAGCGGCGGCCCAGAATGAGCCGCAGGGGCAGGCAGGGTATGGCTCGATGCAGAGCTATGACCTCGTCGTCGGCGCCGGGAAGTCGCAGGTGCTGCAGCTTCCCGGTCCTTATGCGGACGTCATGGTCGCCGATCCGAAGATCGCCGACGTCGTGCCGCTGAACAGCCAGTCTGTCTATGTCGTCGGCAAGGCGCTGGGCGGCACCGCGATCACCATCTATGGGCCGGCGCGTCGGCTGATGGCGGCGGTGAACGTCGAAGTCTCTCCGGACATCGACAGCTTCAAGGCCCGTCTGCACGAGATCCTGCCGGATGAAAACCGTATCGCCGTACGGCCGGCGAACCACTCCCTGGTCCTCTCCGGCACGGTCAGCAGCCCGGCCGTGCTTCAACAGGTTCTGACCCTGGCCGAGAGCTATTCGCCCGGCAAGATCGTCAACATGCTTTCGGTCGAAGGCGTCCAGCAGGTGATGCTGTCGGTCCGCTTCGTGGAGATGGACCGCAACGCCGCGAAGAACTTTCGCGTCAACCTTGAGTCCACCGGCTCGAACGTCTTCCACATCATGACCGGCGACACCATCGTGAACAATGCCGGGTCTCTCGCCGACACCTTCGGCCACATCGCCGGGCTGTTCCGCATCGGCCACCTCGACCTGACGGTCCTGTTCGACGCCCTCGAGACCAAGGGCCTAATCAAGACCCTGGCCGAGCCGAACCTCACCACCATGTCGGGAGACACCGCCAACTTCCTCGCCGGCGGCGAATATCCGGTCCCGGTTAACAGCCTGCCGGCGGGCGTCGGGGGCGCACAATACGTCACCGTCGAGTTCAAGCAGTTTGGCATCGCCCTGGCGTTCACGCCGACGATCCTGAAGGACGGATTGATCAACATGGAGGTCAATCCCGAGGTCTCCGCCATCGATCCCACCCTGACCGTGAACATCGGCGGCGTGACCATACCCGGGCTGAAGATACGTCGCGCACACGCCACTGTGGAGCTCAGGGACGGCGAGTCCTTCACCCTCGCGGGTCTGCTGGCGAACGACTATCAGGATACGATCCGCCAATTCCCCTTTGTCGGCGACGTGCCGGTGCTGGGCGCCCTTCTTCGGTCCACCGGCTATCAGCGCGACGAAACCGAACTCGTCATCGTGGTCACGCCGCACTTGGTGACTCCGCGGCGCGGCTATGTCGCCACGCCGGCGGACAACTTCGTGCCGCCCTCCGACTTCGAACTCTTCCTCATGGGCGCCATGCGCGGCCGGGCGGAGAACCTGGCGCCGGAAGACCGCGTCCTGATGTCCGCCGACCCCACCAAGGGCGGCGTCGAAGGCCCGCACGGCCATGTCCTCTACTAGGAGAACCCCGATGCTGATCCTCCCCCATGTAGCGAAGCGCAATGGGGGAGGGGGACCGCGAAGCGGTGGAGGGGGCGGGGTTCGCAATGCCTCTCAGCCGCGAACGGCGCCGGACGCTGTGACCAACGCCCGAGCTGCGGCCGCCCCCTCCACCACTTCGTGGTCCCCCTCCCCCGCGCTGCGGGGGAGGATCCCTTATCTCTTCATCGCCGCGGCCCTGCTGACCACAGGCTGCGTCAGCCGCTTGAGGCTCGACCCCGACTATGGCGTCGCCGTGCGCGCGGACCAGGCCGCGCAGATCGCCGATCCCAACGCCCATTACCTCGGCGACCCGCCGCCCGGATACAACGGGGTCAGGTCCGCGCTGGCCGAGAAGCGCTACGACACCGGCAGGGTGATCAAACCGATGGTGAGCTCGACCTCGGGCTTCGCCGGCAATGGGTCCTCTGGCTACGGGTCGCCCGGCGATGCGTCCGCGGGAGACGCTGGCGCCGCTCCGGCGGCTTCGCCCCAGTAACCTCCCGGAAGATCATGCAAAAAGTAGGCGTAATCGGCGACGCGATCGGGGGACGGGACTTCCTCGCCTCCCTCAACCGCCTGTTCCCGCATGTCGAGTTCGATCCCCTCAAGCCGGCCTGGCCGGACGGTCTGGGGGACGAGCTGGACATCCTGATCGTCGGCGTGAGCGGCTCGAGCATCGCCGAAGTGGATGCGGCCTGCCGGCGCCTGCAGATGACGCCGCCCCGGTGCCGGGTGGTGATCACGCTTCGTGAGCCGGACGTGAACACCACGCGCCGTCTCTCGCGCGCGGGCGCTGCGGACGTCCTGCCCGCGCCGGTCGGCGAGTCCGCCCTTGTGCTCAGTCTCGAGCGGCTGCTCGCGCGTGAATCGCGGTCGGACTCAGGAGCCCCGCCTGGAGAGGTCGTCGCCTTCCTCAAGGCCGGCGGCGGCGTGGGCGCCACCACCCTGGCGGCGCAGGCGGCGGCTATCCTCGCCGCCCGCCGCAATGGCGAGATCTGCGTGGCCGATCTCGACCTCCAGTTCGGCGCCGCCGCCCTCTACCTCGATCTGAGCGAGTCGGTGACCGTGACCGACGTGCTCGCCTCCGGCGGAGGCCTGGCCGAGACCCCCTTCGCCAGCGCGTTGGGGACTCACCGGTCGGGCGCCCGGATCCTGGCCGCCCCGCGGGATTTGGCGCCGCTCGACACCCTTACTGCGCCGCTCGCCGAGGCGCTGATCGGTGGTCTGCGCCGGAACTTCGCCGTGACCCTCGTCGACCTGCCGTCGGTCTGGACGGCGTGGACCAATCAGATCCTTCAGTCTGCGGACCGTATTGTCCTGGTGTCGCAGCTCAGCGTGCCGCACATCCACCTCGTCAAGCGCCAGCTCGATGTCCTTCGGATCCAGAGGCTGGCCGATCGCCCGATCCTGCTGGTGTGCAATGCGGTTTCCGCCGATCAGCAGGCGGCCCTCTCCATTCAGACGGCGGAACGCGCTCTTGGCCGCACGTTCGATGTCGTGATTCCGGAGGACCGCCGGACCATCCTCGCGGCGATCAACCAGGGGGTCGAGCTCTCCGCGGTCCGTACAGGGACCAAAGTCGAGCAGGCGATCTCGTCGATGGCGGATCGGCTGGCGGGAACGGTCGGCGCCGCAGCGCCGCAGCGTCGCTTTGGCTTGTGGAGGCGTTCATGACCCGAATGCTGTTCGAATCGGAGCCGGCGGCGCCCGCCGATCTCGACCAGGGGCTCGCGCCTCCCACAACCTCTGTCGACACCGGTCTCCGCGTCCGCATCCACCAGCGCCTGCTCGATCTCCTCAATTTGAGCGTGCTCGACCGGACGCCGCGAGAGGCGCTGCGCGTCGAGATCCGGGGGCCGGTCACCCAGTTGCTAGCGGACGAGCGATGCTTCCTCACGCGCGCCCAGACCGACCAGCTCATCGAAGAGGTTCTCGATGAACTTCTTGGACTTGGGCCTCTGGAGCCCCTGCTCAAGGACGAGACCGTCACCGACATCCTGATCAACGGTCACGCCACCGTCTATGCGGAGCGGCTCGGCCGGCTGGAACGGACCGAGGTCCGCTTCCAGGACAACCGCCACCTCATCCGCATCGTCAACAAGATCGTCGCGGCGGTCGGGCGGCGGGTGGACGAATCCCAGCCGATGGTGGACGCGAGGCTCGCCGACGGCAGCCGCGTCAACGCGATCATTCCGCCCCTGGCGATCGATGGTCCCCTGATCTCGATCCGGAAGTTCTCCGCCATCCCGATCCACATGGCCAGGCTCGTCGAGCTGGGCACCATCACTTCAGAGATCGCCCAGGTGCTGGAGGCGGCCGTCAGGGTCCGGCGCAGCGTCCTGATCTCCGGCGGCACCGGCTCGGGCAAGACCACCTTCCTCAACGCCCTCTCGGCCTACATCGACCCGCGCGAGCGGATCGTCACCATCGAGGACTCAGCGGAGCTGCAGCTCCAGCAGCCCCACGTGGGCCGCCTCGAGACGCGCCCGTCCAATATCGAGGGCAAGGGCGAGATCTCCCAGCGGGACCTGGTGAAGAACGCCCTCCGGATGCGGCCCGACCGGATCATCGTCGGCGAGGTGCGGGGCGGCGAAGCATTCGACATGCTCCAGGCCATGAACACCGGTCACGACGGCTCCATGACCACCGTCCACGCCAACACGGCCCGGGACGCCATGTCCCGCCTGGAGCAGATGATCGGCATGGCCGGTTTCGACATCTCGCCCCGGTCGATCCGTCAGCAGATCGCCTCGGCCATCAACCTCGTCGTGCAGGTCGAGCGGATGGAGGACGGCCGTCGCCGCGTGGTTTCGGTGAGCGAGATCGCCGGCATGGAGGAGGACGTCATCCTGATGCAGGAAATCTTCCGCTTCCGTCGCCGCCCCAGCGCCGTCGCTGGCCGGGTCGAAGGCGATCACGAGACCAGCGGCGTGCGCCCCCGTTTCATCGACCAATTGGCCGGCCACGGCATCCAGGCCCCTTCCGCGATTTTTGCAGCCGGACGGAAGTCACTCTGATGGCCAGATTCCTGCCGATCGCCTACGTGCTGGCCTTCATCGCCACGGTGCTGCTGGTTCAGGCGCTTGCCGGACTGTGGTTTTCGACCAGGGACCGTTCGCGCACGGTAAATCGACGTCTCGCCATGGTCGACTCAAACCTGAGCCGGACCGATGTCTCTACGACCCTGGTCCGACGGTCGATGACTCCCGCTATCGGCGACGTGCGGCTGGACCGCCTGCTCGAAGCGATCGGCGCCTATTGCCAGCAGGCAGGTCTGACCATCACCCCGCTGAGGCTGCTGGCCATCGCGGCTGGCGGCGCGGGTGCGATCTGGCTGGTTGGAATGCTGGTCTTGAGCTCGCACGGTGGAGGAGATCTGCTGACAAACGGCGCGGTCGCTCTTGTTGGTGCGTGCGCCCTTTCGTCCACAGCGGTCTGGCTGTGGGTCGGCAGACTCCGCGCCCGCCGCCTCAAGAAGCTCGAGGAGCAGATGCCCCTCGCCCTCGACGTGATTAACCGCGCACTCCGCGCTGGCCACCCGGTGATATCCGCCGTCCACCTCGCAGCGCAGGAACTTGGCGATCCCATCGGAATGGAGTTTGGCCTGGTCGTGGATGAAACGACCTACGGCGCCGACTTCAAGGACGCCCTGACCAGCTTCGCCAAGCGGACGGGGTCGCCCGACGCCCACTTCTTTGCCGCCAGCATTGCGATCCAGTCCGAGACCGGGGGCAACCTCGCCGAGGTTCTAGAGGGGCTCGCCTCGGTTATCCGCGGTCGGCTGACCTTGACCAAGCGCATCAAGGCCCTGGCCAGCGAGGGGAGGGCGTCGGCTACGCTCCTCAGCGTTCTGCCGATCGTTGTCGTCGCGTTCATATTCGTGGCCAACCCGGCATTTTACACGTCGAAATTCTCGGATCCCGTGTTCTGGCCAGTCGTCAGCGTCGTCGTGGTTCTATACCTGATAGGTCAAATAATGTTTCATCGCATTATCAATTTCAAATATTGAGGCACGGCGATGGATAAACTTTTGATATTAGCAACGGAAATTCTGACATTCGGGCTTGTGGTCTTCGCGTCTCTTGCGGTGGCTCGACTCTTTTTGGAAATAACTAGCGTTCGGCGCCGGATGGCTATCTCAACCGCATCCGACGAACTGCGGCCATCTGGCGTGCTGAAGAAGAGCACCGTCACCAATCCGTTCCTCGCCTGGGTGCAGTCGTTCACCTCGATCAGTGATCCCGTGGATCGCGGGAAGCTTCAGAAGACTTTGGCGCTGGCGGGATTCGAGAGCGTTTCGGCGCCGGCCATCTATGTCGCCGTGCGTTATGGCCTAGCCCTGGGTCTGCCGCTCTTTTATCTTTTCGCCCAGAAGTTCGTCGCTAAGCCGGCGACCGGGCCTGCCCTGATCCTTCCCGTGCTGTCACTTTGCGGCGCAGGTCTCGTCGCCCCCTCCGCATTCGTCAATCGACGCGCCAGCGCCCGCAAGGAGGCGCTCGAAAACGAATTCCCCGACGCGCTGGACCTGATGGTGGTCTGCGTCGACGCAGGGCTGGGCCTCGAAGCGGCCTTCATCAGGGTCGGCCAGGAGATCGGCCCATCCCACCCTCACATCTCCGAGGAGTTCCGTCGCGCGTCCGACGAAATGGGCGCCGGTCGCGGGCGGGCCGAGGCGCTCCGCAGCATGGCGGATCACGCCCAGGTGGAATGCGTGACCTCATTCGTCGCCCTGCTCATCCAGACCGAGACCCTCGGCGTCAGCGTCGGCCAGACCCTTCGGACCTTCGCGGCCGAGATGCGCCAGACGCGTCTCCTCAAGGGCGAGGAGAAGGCCCTGAGGATACCTGTGCTCATGACCGTGCCGCTGATCACCTGTGTCCTTCCGGTCATCCTGGTCGCGGTGCTGCTGCCGCCGATGATCGACATCATGCGCACCCTCATGCCCATGCTGCTTCACCGACATTGAGGCCGCGATGAACCCTCGCCGAACCGCGCGCCTTGGTGTCATTTGCGGGCTGGGCCTTGGCCTTTCCGCCTGCGCGCTCTTTCCCCACAGCCGTCCCTGGCTGGCTTTCCTGCCGCATCCCCGGCCCCAGGTGCACGTCCGGCCGATCGAGCCCGCGACGCCCGGCCCGGTCATGCCCGCCGACGAAGGCCTGTATCGCGACGCCGCCTCGGCCATCGCTCAGCGCGACTATGGCCGCGCTCTCGATCTGCTGCAGGCCGCCCGTGACCGCGATCCGCGCGACCCGCGCGTGCCCAACGCCTTCGGCGTCGTCTACGACAAGCTGGGCCGCTTCGATCTCTCCGCCGAATTCTACGCCGAGGCGGAGTCGCTCGACCCGGGTTCGCAGATTGTTGCCAACAACCGTGCCTATTCACTCATGCTGCAGGGCAAGTCCGCTCCGGCCACCGCCCTTGCAGCCGCGGCCGTCCCCCCGGCCCCACCCGGCTCTCCGCCAACCCTGGCTGCCAATGGCGCCGGAATCCGGCTGGCCAAAACCGACGGGCCGGGAGTGAAGGCAGTCATCGCCAGCAGCGACTCCTTGCCGCCTGCCGTGCGGCGGCAGCCCTCTTGGCCTGGCGTCGTGACCTGGGTCGGGTCTGATCAAAAGGGCGAGGTCCGCGCAGCGAACGCCTGCGCCGATGCTCACGGCCGAGACGCCTGCGATCACTCGGGGGACACGTCATGGTGATGCGACTGGCAGGAGCCGTCCTGGCCCTGGCCGCCATGCTTGGCGCGGTGGCTTCCGCCCAGGCGGGTCTGCTCGATCACAAGCGCCCGGCGGCCGCCGCGGCGCCGAAGATCTCGGATGCGGACATCGCCAGGATCCAGCGCGCGCTGGACGAGGGGCGCCTCCTGGACGCCGCCAAGCTCCTGGATGCGGCCGTGCTCGCGGCGGGCGACGATCCCCGGGTCACCTTGCTGATCGGCGATCTTGCCCTTGCGCGCGGGCAGTACGCCGACGCCCTGGCAAGCTTCAAGGAGGTGGAAGCGCACGACGATACGCGCGCTCGCTCGCTGCAAGGGCAGGGGATCGCCCTGTCCCTGATGGGCCGGCGCGATGACGCCATCGCCATGCTGAAGCGGGCCGTGGCCGAGGATCCGTCCGCCTGGCGCGCCTGGGACGCGCTTGCCGCCGGCTACGACGACCGTCGCGACTGGACCCAGGCGGAGGCCGCCTACGACCATGCCCTGGCCAATTCCGATTCCGCCGCCATCGTGCTCAACAACCGGGGCTTTTCGCGGCTGCTGCAGGCTCGCGCCGGCGACGCCATCGCCGACCTTGTCCAGGCCCTGCAGAAGAAGCCGGATCTCGCCGCCGCCCGCACCAACCTTCGCCTCGCCATGGCGATGAAGGGCGAATACGACCGCGCCCTGGCGGGAGAAGCCGGCCACGACCAGGCCAGCCTGCTCAACAACGTCGGCTTTGGCGCCATGATGCGGGGCGACTATCCCAAGGCGGAAGAATTCTTCAATCAGGCTATAACGGCCAAGGGAGAGTACTACGACCGCGCCTCGGCCAACCTCATCATGGCCCGGACGCTCGAGGCGAAGCCGGTCGCGGCGCCCGATGCACCTCATTGAATTCGTTCGCCTGGCGGTCGCAGCGATCGCCACGGTAATCCTTGCAGGGGCGGCGGTGAGCGACATCCGCTGGCGCCGCATCCCCAACGCCTGCATCCTGGCCCTCATGGCCCTCTTCCTGCCCTGGGCGCTCACGGGTGGCTGGCCGGCGGCGTTGTCGGCCCTCGAGGCCGCGGTGATCGCCCTGGCGGCCACCGTCGCGCTCTACGCCTTCAAGATCCTGGGGGCAGGGGACTCAAAGCTGTTCGCTGCCTGCGCCCTCTTCGCGGGAATGGAGCTTCTACCTTTCCTCGCGCTGGGAACGGCGGTGACGGGCGGAGTGATCGCGCTCGGCGTGCTCGCATCGCAGCCGCAGCGGCTGCTGGTGATAATCACCTTTCGCGGCAAGGCAGGCTTCAGCCGCAGCGTTCCCTACGGCGTCGCCATCGCGGCCGCGGCGGCGATCGTCATCTGGGCGCCCCTGGCGGGCCTTCTGGGACCCAACGGCTTTCACGATCCGGCGGCCGTGAGCGGCCATTCCCGGTGACTGAGGCCCCCGTCCGTGTCGGGGTCGCCACGGCGCGCCCCTACCTCGAATTCGCCGCCCGGGGCCGCAACGCCTGGTGGCGCTACCCTGTCGCGATTGTGCTCGCGCTCGTGTTGGGGATCGTGCTCGGGGTGGCGGCCGGGATCGTGCTGTCGCTGCTCGGAATTCCGATCAAGGCCTTGGCTTCCGAGCTGACGACGCCGACGCATCCGCCCCTCTTCATGCTGGCGGCGGCCTTCAACTTTGCCATCCTGCTCGCCGGCCTGTTCCTCGCCGTCTGGCTCCTCCAGCGCAAATCGCCGCTCGACCTCATTGGCCGCTGGTCCTGGCGCCAGATGCTGATGGGGGCTGGCATTTGGTTGTTCATGGGCGCGATCATGACCTGCGCGGACATGACGGCGGCGCCCGCAGGCTTCCGCTGGACCGCCGCCCCCGGGACCCTGCTTCTGGCCGGCTGCGCGGCCCCCGCTCTTGCCGTCCAGACCTTCACCGAGGAGGTCCTCTTCCGCGGCTACATCACTCAGGCCATGTTGCTCGCAACAAAGCGGCCCATCCCCGCCGCCATCCTGGCGGGTCTGATCTTCGGCGCGGCCCACATCCCCAACGGCCTCCCCCAGGCCGTCAGCGCCGTGGGCTTTGGCGTCGCCGCCTCGCTCATCGCCATCCGGCTCGGAGGTCTCGCCTTCACCTTCGGCCTCCACTGGATCAACAATCTCTATGGCGCCGTCGTCGTCGTCGAAAGCAACGACGTCTTCCACGGCTTCCCCGGCCTCATCAGCCAAACCACCCCCACCCTCGTCTGGTTCGACGTCGCCGCGACCTTCGTGGCCCTGGCCCTCGCCTACGGCCTGGTCGTGTGCCTCACTCCCACGTTTGGAACCACGAACCCCACGAACGTTACGAACACGCCGCTGATCCCCCGTCGTCCGGGGCCGTGAAGCTGAATCCTTCTCCCCTTGTGGGAGAAGGTGGCCGCCGACCTGTCCTCCGAAGCCCATCGGGCGAAGGAGGAAGGCGGCCGGATGAGGGGTCCCCCCCAACTTTCCGCAGAACGGCGCCGCGCTATGCCCGATAGGTGCGTCGACCCCTCATCCGACCCCGCTGCGCGGGGCCACCTTCTCCCGCAAGGGGAGAAGGGCGATGGAATGATAATGAGTTTGATTTACTCGGCGTAACTCGGGCGGATTTTGACGCACAGCGTCGGATATGCTGTTTCCCCGCAAGGTAGAATATTGCGATAACCACCAACCTGCTGAACAGGTGCTGAATAAGCCGCCGGACGCGGGTGGGGGTACGTCGTCATGTCTGCCACAGGGGTTGACGCGTCCTTTTCCAACGCCACCTCGAGGTCATTGGGGTGGAGGTCGTACATAGCTCCGGTCGCGACATCCACGCCGACTCCAACCAGTCCGCCTGCTATGAGGAGGTTGCCGGCTACGCCCAGGAATACGCCATCGGTGCTGACCTTGTGCGTCACGTGGATCGTGCGCGGCTTGTAACCTTGCTTTGTAATCGTGGCGTCAAAATCCGTGCCGCGCGCCATTCTCAGGGCGCACGGCGTGGCGTCGCAGCCATTGTTAGTTGATGTTGTGACCGAGGCCCCGGCAGGCATGGTGTGCACGACCCATGCCGCATGGGATCCGCGTGTCACGGTGGCGCACGCACCCAACCCCGACACGGCCGCGCAAATGGCGGCCAAACTGGCAATCCTATTCATGGCATAGTCCCCCTCGCGGCAAATATTTCCGCAAGGAGAACGATCCCACGTAGCGTTGCCTTTGGCAATCAAATCAAGTGGCAATCGGCGCGATTTCGGGCTGTGAGGAAGTCTATGAACCCGTAGCTCGTTGCGAGGACAGACGCAGGCGAGGTCCCAAGCGGTCAAGGCGCAACCGGGAACCTCAGTTAGGCCGTTGGCCTACTTGGTGTCCTTGGTGCGCTGGGTCGTAAAAACTCACGTCTCAACCGTCGACGCACCCTAGAACAGTCCACGTCCCCTCTGTGTCTCTGCGTCTCTGCGTTGAGAACTTCGCACTCTCCCCCGCCGCGGAACCGGGACGCACTTTCGTGTGGTTCGTGAGGTTCGTGGATTTCCCCTGAATGCTGTCCCGCTCCCAAAGTATCCACGCGACCTCTTACTTTATGTCCCTCAAATCCCAGGTTCATTGGAACAGACTCTACGTTGCCGTAGTCACGCGATGGTGCAATGTCGGTCAGAGCGACCTCGCGCTGCGGAGTCCCTGAAACCGATTTCGGTCTCGGGGATTTGTAGCGTCACGGTTGGTGAATGAGGCCACGCGTCTGAGCGCCTCGGGAGCCTGTGTATGGACCGATTGAAGCGTATCGCGCCATTCCTGGCCTTGGGACCAATCTCCGGTCCGCTGGTCGCTGCGATCACCCGGAATTTTCGGGAAGGCCGGCCATTCCTGGGCAGTCTCTACGCAATCCTTCTCGCCCAATACACCTTCCTCTTGCCTGCCGTCGCAGTCAGCATGGGCATCAAGGTGATCTGAGCCTGCTCAAGGGAAGCAGGCATTGGCGCTTAGATTGAGCGGCACCTGCGCAAAGCCGGTTACCAGCGTGTAAGTGCCGGTGGCGTGCACGGTGTGACCGCAGCCGGTCGCAGTATAGGTGAAGGCTGGGCTTATGATCGGGCCTGCATAGTTGCTGAGCGCAAAAGCTCTCACGGCGGCCGCGCCGGGGTCGGCGCCGTTCAGGGCTGTCTGGACGGATGCATAGCGCGCCGCCGCCTCAGTCACACGGTTAAGGCCGGAGATGGCGAAGAGGACCACGGAGAGGTTGAAGATGCCCAGGGTGAGGAAAAGCGTCGCCGGAAGGACCAGGGCGTACTCCGCCGCCGCTGCGCCCCGACGCCCTCGGAGGAAGGCAGCGATGGTTCTGCTGATCATGCCAGTCGCATCCACGCCGTGCGCGACATGACCGTCGGGACGAGAGACAGGACGCTCAACCCCTTGAACAGCGGAGTATAGGTGTAGTGGACGGTAATCTGCACGTAGTCACCGGGAGATTGTGTGTTGCCCGCGAAGCTAGCGCCCTGGGCAGCGCAATTGCCGCTGGGAGGGGTCGGAGCCGTTCCCGCGCCCGACGTGGGGATGGAGCCCGCCGTACCCACGAGCTGCAGGGCTCCCGCGGCGGTGAGGCAGTAGAAGCCTTCCGTGCTCGGCTGAAGGGCGGCCGCTGCTCCGAGGCCGGTGCTGTGAGCGGCGGTGGCCAAGGCTGTCTGAAGCCCCGCGCACTTGGTTGCGGCCGGCACTGACGAGGGGGCGCATGTTGCCCACGCCGCCTGAGCTGCCGCCTGGGCTGCGTTGTTGAGCTCCATCTTCTCGTACGAGTAGAAGCTCAGGTCTATGGCGCTACTTGTCGGCACAATGAACGCCGCGGTCCATAGCGCGAACTCCGCGGCCGCCGCGCCGCGCCGATCCGCGAGGTAGCGTCGCACGATGCGCGGCAATTCGGTGACCAGGCCGATCATTGCACCAACGCCAGGTTGGCGCCCGAGTTGGGCACGGTGGGGAGGGTAAGTCCCGCGGCCGGACAGCCCGCGGTGTCGCCCTGGGGGTCGTTGGCGAAGATCGAGCCGGTCCCATTGACCAAGATGGTCTGTGCTATGATGCCGATGCAGGAGAGGCCGCCGGTATGCAGATCTATCGCGCCAGCAATGTCAAAATTGCCATTTGGGAAATAGATCAATCCTTGGATTTTAAGGTTATAGTTGGTATTCTGATTGCCCTTTAAGGTTAAGTCGAGCCTGCTTCCAGAGTCTGTAATAGTGTTATCTTGCATTATGGCCACACCAGAAAATGGCCCGGATCCGGAGCCCGGCGCGGCGATATCTATTGTTCCGCCACCAACGGAATCGACCGGATACTGAGCGGTGGCATTGTCGGTGCCAGAGGTGCCAAATATAATAGTGACACTTCCATTACCGGATGTGCTCAGCGTGTGGCCGGCAAGATCAAGGGAACCATCATAGACGATGAGTTCGATCTTTGAGGTAGTTATATTTATGTTGTTACCAAGCTTAGCGGGGCCACAAATCTGGAGATTGGAAGTGGGCGCAGTCGTTATAATCGTTGGGTTCGTTTGAGAAGGACTGCTGCAGCCCGCCAGTGTGGGGATTTTCGACGACAGCGCGCTGAAGGGATCTGATAACTTCGGCTGGCCGCTGACCTGTGTCGCTCCGCATTTGGACGTCCCCACCGCTTCGCCAAAGGGCACGCCTGTATCCGAATTGGCGCCGTTGCACTTCAGATTGCCGTCCGAGAAGAGATCGCAGCCTGCCAGGTTGACGTTCGGCCCGCCATCGATCGTGAACGAATTCCCCGCGCCCAGGGCGATCGAGCAATAGTCGACCGGAATCTTCGGTCTGGCGATCGAGACAGCCACGAGTTGCTGGGCGTGGGCGCCGCTGACCGTGACGCTAGCGGTCCCGTTGTATCCAACCGCCTGAAGAAGCTCGAGAGGGATATTCTTGACGATCGTTACCTTGTAGCATTCGCTCAGTGAGCCCGGGCAGCCGCTTGTCATGTACGTAGGCGTAACGGTGACGTTGCTCGTTCCGTCGGTGTAGCCGTAGCTCGCGGCGGCGGCCTTTGCCTCGTTGCAGAAGTCCCCAACCACGGTGCAGCCGTTCGAGTTCGTGGCGCCGCTGTTATTCGTGGCCGCGGCGATGGCGGCGGTGTCGGCGGCGTTCTGCATCGCCCGCTGCGTCAGGTACCAGTTGGACGCTTCGACGCCCATGCCGAGGCCACCCGCGAGGGGTATGAGCAGGAGTGCGAAAAGGGGGCTGATGGAGCCGGAGTCTGCACGGCCGCAGCGCCTCGCCCACAGGCGAAACGCCGCCTTGATCCGTCCGAGGCGCTGTCGCGACATGACCCCTACAAGCCCCTCTCACTCAAGTGCCGCCATATAGCAGCCATCTTGGGGACAACTTTGAACAAAATTGCACGAGACGTGCCCGAAGACAAGTCCCAGCTTGGCCGTTTGCGGCTTCATGCCACATGGTACGATTAAGAGCAATAACCGTTGCTGGCGCTACCAAACGCCCGGAACCCAGCGAGCCGTTCGCCCGGCGTAGGTCTCGTATCCTGGGAACACCTTCCCGAGCAGCTCCTCCTCATAGCCCATCCGCCTGATCTGCAGCGCCACGTGCAGGGCGACGACCGGCACAGATATGTACCAGACGATGTGCATCGCTACGCCGATCAGCGCGAGTTCCTCGGCCGCGTAGAGGGGGTGTCTGACAAACGCGTAGGGGCCTGCGGTGACGAGGTTCCGGGCCTGCGGGACGATGCTGAAGGAGCGCCCCAGGCTGAGCACGCTCAATATGATGAGGCCGCTGCCGATCAGGGTGATCACTGACGCCGCCAGCGAGGCGAGCGGCCACAGGTGGGCCTTGGGCAGAAATCCGATCAGCCAGACACCGTAAGTTCCCGCCATGGCCGCCAGCCAGGGGCCCAAGCCGTCGCGGCGCGCCACGGCGGCAGGCCGGGCCATCATCAACCAGGCCATGATAGCCATGAAGCTCACGCTGCAGGCGCGCGAAACGAGCGACGCCCACTCGGCGAAGCCGCCGGTGAAGGCGGCGCGCAGAAGCGCCGGCAGAGGCAGTGAGTAGGTGAGGGCGAGCACCACGAACCAGGCGGCCCCGGCCGTTTCCCCAACCCGGATCGTCTTACGCAGCGCCGTGACCATCCGCCCCCCCTCGAACACAAACGCCGCCCCAGATCCCCCGGGGCCGCCCCACTGGCGCAGATCGCACAAAACCCCGCCCCAAAAAAGCCGCCACTTCGTCCCGGGGCGCCGGATCCTCCCCCGCGACCCTCCTCTCAATTCCCCTTAACCCCGTCATCCCGGGCCGTACCCCCGCGAAGGCGGGGGGAGGACCCGGGACCCAGGGCAACGCCCACGAGGCTGCGGTTCGCGAACCCAGGCGCCCGTTACAGCCACCTGGGTCCCGGATCTCCACTCCGCTCCGCTTCGTTCCGTCCGGGATGACGGGAAATAAAAGAACGAATATAAAACAAGAATAGTCCAAATACGCACTAAACAATATTAAATATTGCAAACGGATTTTCTAACATCCGACAATTAGTCGGGCAATTCCGTTAAGAATGGTGAAACTTTGATTGAAAGGTTTGACGCCCCGAGCTCCACCGTGCTTTTGCCTTGGCTGTAGCGGCGCCATGGGAGGCGGTGATCGTCTCCCGCGCCATCAGACAATTGCAGGTGACCCGATGCTCTTCTGGTCGATGATCATCTCCTCCGTCGCGCTCTTTGGCCTGGCGACCGCGGCGAACGCCGGCATGACGGTCGGCCTGGCGGCTTCGGAAGGGGCGACCTGGACGTTCCTCGCCCTCGGCCTCAGCGCCCTCGGCGCCGCCGTCTCCCAACCCCGCATGGCCCCAGCCCCCGCGCCCGCCCGCCAACGCCGCTCCCGCGGCTGAGGCGGTACACGGTTAAACGTCCTTCTCCCCTTGCGGGAGAAGGTGGCCCGCAAAGCGGGTCGGATGAGGGGTCGACGCACCTCTCCGTAGAGTCCTTCTCCGCATCACTTATCGTCGAGATTAGGGGGACGTGACGGGTCCGGAGCGCCAATCGGCGAGGCCCGTCGACCCCTCATCCGGCCGCCTCTCGGCGGCCACCTTCTCCCGCAAGGGGAGAAGGATCTTATTTCAGCTCACAAGACCTGGGCCGTGTCCTCCCGCGCCTCCGTGGTTTCTGCGGTCGCAAGCTGGAAAAATTAAAATAAAAAAGAAGGGAAAACGATAAGGTCGGACTTGCCAAATTGCTCGAACCCCCAGCAATTCGCGCGCTATTCAGTTAAGACTTGTGAAATTTTTAGCGAAACGTTTGACGCTTTCGTTCGAACTGTGGTTCTTCTCAGGGCGTAGCGTGGCTTGGGGGCGCGGATCGTCGCCCAGGCTGTCAGGGAATTACAGGTGAGCCAATGCGGTTCTGGTCTTTGATCATCTCGTCCGCCTCCCTCTTCGGCCTCGTGGCGGCCGCGTACGACGGCATCACGGTCGCCTGGGTGGCTTCCGCGCCGGCGACCCTGGCGTTCGTCGTGCTCGGCCTGTGCACCCTCATCGCCGCAACCTGCCAACCCACCCTGACCCCGGCCCCCGCACCGATCCCCGCCCGCCAGCGCCGCGCCCGCGGCTGAATCTTCTGGTCCGCCGGCGTCTCGCCGGCCCTTCTTCCGGACCGCCGGCATCCTGCCGGCCCTTCTTCGTCCTTCACACCCCAACTCCAAACTCCATCATGGCTGCGCTCGCGCACAGCCACGGCGAACACCGGGACTTACGTCCGGCCATGACGAAGTTTAGGGGTCGGTTCGTGGCCGAGCCGCCGCGCAACGAGACCCATAAGGGACGGGAAGGAAACGTATGACCGACATCCTCGATCTGGGCGGCCGCGTCGCCCTGGTGACTGGCGCGGGGCAGGGGGTAGGGCGCCAGATCGCCCTGCATTTGGGCGGGGCCGCGAACAGCGGCGGCGTCGCCGTGAACGACTATGTGCTCGAGCGCGCCGAGGCGGTCGCCGAAGAGGTCCGCGCGGCCGGAGGCAAGGCGATCGCCGTGCAGGCCGATGTCTCCAGCCAGGAGAGCGTCAAGGCGATGGTCGAAAAGACCCGCGCCGAGCTCGGCCCCGTCGGCGTCCTGGTCAACAACGCCGGCAATGCGGGCGCGAACCCCTCGCCGGAGCTGCGCAAGCCGTTCTGGGAGACCGGCCCCGAGGTCTGGCAGAGCTTCATCGGCGTCAACTTCTACGGCGTGATCAACTGCACGGGCGCGGTCATCCCCGGCATGATCGAGCGCGGGGCGCCGGGCCGGATCATCACCATCATCTCCGACGCGGGACGCTGGGGCGATGCCAGCATGGAGCTCTACGCGGCCTCGAAGGCCGGCGCCGCCGGCTTCATGCGATCGGTGGCTCGCACGCTGGGCCGCTACGGCATCACCGCCAACTCGGTGGCCATCGCCCTGACCGAGACACCCGCGGTCGAGCGCACCCTGCAAGGCGATCCCGAGCGGCTGAAGCGGCAGCTGGAGAAGTACATCATCCGCCGCCCGGGCCAGCCGATGGACATCGCCAACATGGTCCTCTTCCTCGCCTCCGACGCCTCCCCCTGGATCACCGGCCAAGTCTACCCCGTCAACGGCGGCTTCACCCTGGCGCTCTGAGGGGGGCTTACCCGCTTCAATCCTTACTTAAATCCCGTCATCCGGGGCCGTAGCGAACCCGGCCTTGGCCGGGTGTAGCGAGGACCCGGGACCCAGGGGCCACGCATCCGGCGCCGCGGTTCGCGAACCCAGGCGCCCGTCACAGTCACCTGGGTCCCGGATCCTCGCTTCGCTCCGCTCGCTACGGCCCGGGATGACGGGGTTAAGAGAGGGCGCGGGGATGGCTGGACCGCCGGCATCCTGCCGGCCCTTTTCTTCTTCTTCTCCAACGGGTTGAAGAGAAGAGCCGGCAAGATGCCGGCGGTCCGGAAGAGAGCCCCCTCAGATCGGCTCCGCCGCCAGGCGCTTATCCAGATACCCCCCGACCCGCCGCTCAACCTCCGTCAGGTTCTCGTTCCAGAAGTGGTTGCCGCCTTCGACGAGCTCGTAGTCGATGACGATGCCCTTCTGGGTGCGCAGCTTGGCCACCACGCGCTCCACCTCGGTGTACGGCACCACCGTGTCGCCGGAGCTGTGCAGGATCAGGCCCGAGGCGGGGCAGGGGGCGAGGAAGCTGAAGTCGTACATGTTGGTGGGCGGCGAGACGGAGATGAAGCCGTCGGTCTCCGGCCGGCGCATGAGGAGTTGCATGCCCACCCAGGCGCCGAAGTCGAAGCCGGCGACCCAGCACTGGGACGCCGCGGGGTTGGTGGCCTGCAGCCAGTCGAACGCCGTCGCCGCGTCGGCCAGCTCGCCGATGCCGGAGTCGAACTCGCCCTGGCTGCGGCCGACGCCGCGCGAATTGTAGCGCAGGACGTTGAAACCGCGGGTCATGAACAGGTGGAACAGCTGCACCGCCACCGGGTGATTCATATGTCCGCCCGCGCGAGGGTGGGGGTGCAGGATCAGGGCGATGGGGGCGGTCTCGTCCTTGCGGGGCGAGTATCGGGCTTCGATGCGGCCGGCGCTGCCGGGCAAGACGATTTCTGGCATGAGTTAGTGAGTCCTGCGCCTCCCGCCGCGGCCAATTCTTGACCGCTGGGGTTGGTCTTCCTAGATGCAAATACGATGGGCGGGGGCGATCCCCGCTCCGCGCTCCGGGCGCGGCTTTTAACAAACCCGCGTCCCGGAAAGCGAGAAAATTGCAACGGCCATTCCCATGCAGCTGAGCACCAAGGGACGCTACGCCGTGATGGCGATGACCGACCTCGCGGGACAGGAGTCCCAAGGTCCGGTGCCGCTGGCCGTGATCGCCGAGCGCCAGCAGATCTCCAGGCCCTATCTGGAGCAGCTCTTCGCGCGCCTGCGCCGCCGCGGCCTGGTCAGTTCCGTCCGCGGTCCCGGCGGCGGCTACCGGCTCGCCCGGCCGGCCTCCGAGCTGAGCGTGGCCGAGGTGGTGACGGCGGTGGACGAGCCCCTGCGCGCCACCCGCTGCGTCGGCCACGGCCCCGGCTGCATGAAGGGCGGCGCGCGCTGCCTCACCCACGACCTGTGGGAAGAGACGGGCAAGCGCATCCACGACTACCTGGCCAGCGTGACCCTGGAGGACGTGTGCGCGCGCCGGCTGTCGGTTCCGGAGCAGCGCGCATCATGACCGCGAGCCGCGCCGTCTATCTCGACTACAACGCCACCGCGCCGATCCGCTCCGAGGCGGCCGCGGCCGTGGCTCAGGCGCTGCAGGTCGGCGGCAACCCCTCGTCCGTCCATGCGGCGGGCCGGGCGGCCCGCAACCTCGTCGAGACCGCCCGCGCCCAGGTCGGGGCCCTGGTCGGCGCGCCCTCCAGGGCGGTGACCTTCGTCAGCGGCGGGGCCGAGGCCAACGCCCTGGCGATCGAGAGCGCCGTGGCGGCTGGCTATGAAGAGATCCTCGTCGGCGCGACCGAACATGACACGGTCCTCGCTTCGGCCGCCGCCGCCGCGGGCGTGAGCGTAGCCCAGTGGCCGGTCGGCCCCGACGGCGTGGCCGATCTGGCGTGGCTCGAGGCGCGCCTCGCCGCCGGCCGCAAGACTCTGGCCTGCCTGATGCTGGCCAACAACGAAACGGGCGTCGTCCAGCCGGTGGCCGAGGCCGCGCGAATGGTCCGCGAGGCCGGCGGCTGGCTGCACGTCGACGCCGTCCAGGCGGCCGGCAAGCTCGCCATCGATTTCGAGGCCCTGGGCGCCGACACCCTCTCGCTCTCCGCGCACAAGATCGGCGGGCCGCAGGGCGTGGGCGCCCTCATCGCCGGCCCCCGCGCGCGCCTCACCCGCCGGATCCATGGCGGCGGACAGGAGCGGGGCCTTCGCGCCGGAACCGAGAACGTGAGCGGGATCGCCGGCTTCGGCGCGGCCGCGCGGGCCGCCGCGCTCGACCTGCCGCGCCTGGCGGTCGAGAGCGCGGGCCGGGATGCTCTGGAGGCGGTCGTTCTGGCGGCCGGCGCCGTGGTCCTCGGCCAGGGCGCGCCGCGCCTGCCCCAGACCCTTTGTTTCGCCATGCCGGCGTTTGGCGCCGAACTGCAGGTCATCGGCCTCGACCTCGCCGGAGTGATGGTCAGCGCCGGCGCGGCCTGTTCTTCTGGCAAGGTCAAGGCCAGCCACGTCGTGACCGCCATGGGCCGGCCCGACATCGCCACCTGCGCCATCCGCGTCAGCGGAGGCTGGGCCACCACACCCGACGACTGGGCGCGCTGCGCGCAAGCCTGGTCGCACATCAACGCGCGACACGCCGCGCGTCAGAAGGAGTTCGCCTGATATGCCCGCCGTCCGGGAAACCGCCGAGCAGGTGCTGGAGCTGGAGCGTTACAAGCACGGCTTCGTCACCGAGCTCGACCAGGAGTTCGCCCCCAAGGGCCTCTCCGAAGCGACCGTCCGCTTCATCTCCGCCAAGAAGAACGAGCCGGACTGGATGCTGGAGTGGCGGCTGGAAGCCTTCCGCCGCTGGCAGGCCATGGACGAGCCCCGCTGGGCGCGCCTCGACTTCCCGCAGATCGACTACCAGGACGCCTATTACTATGCCGCGCCCAAGACCAAGGACGGCCCCGCCAGCCTCGACGAGGTCGATCCCGAGCTGCTGGCCACCTACGCCAAGCTGGGCATCCCGCTGAAGGAGCAGGAAGTCCTGGCCGGCGTCGCCGGCGCGCCGCGCTACGCGGTGGACGCGGTGTTCGACAGCGTCTCGGTGGTCACCACCTTCAAGAAGGAGCTGGCCTCCGCCGGCGTGATCTTCTGCTCGATCAGCGAGGCGATCCGCGAGCACCCCGAGCTGGTGCGCAAGTACCTGGGCTCGGTCGTCCCCGTCTCGGACAACTATTTCGCCTGCCTCAACAGCGCGGTCTTCTCCGACGGCAGCTTCGTCTACGTGCCGCCGGGCGTGCGCTGCCCGATGGAGCTCTCCACCTACTTCCGGATCAACGCCGCCGAGTCCGGCCAGTTCGAGCGCACCCTGATCATCGCCGACAAGGGCGCCTACGTCTCCTACCTCGAAGGCTGCACCGCCCCGATGCGGGACGAGAACCAGCTCCACGCCGCGGTGGTCGAGCTGATCATCCTCGAGGACGCCGAGATCAAATACTCCACGGTGCAGAACTGGTACCCCGGCGACGCCGAGGGCCGGGGCGGGATCTACAACTTCGTCACCAAGCGCGCCGACTGCCGCGAGGACCGGGCCAAGGTGAGCTGGACCCAGGTGGAAACCGGCTCGGCCATCACCTGGAAATATCCCTCCTGCATCCTGCGCGGCGAGGCCTCCAGCGGCGAGTTCTATTCGATCGCCATCACCAACAATCACCAGCAGGCCGACACTGGTACGAAGATGATCCATCTGGGCCGCGACACGCGCTCGCGGATCATCTCAAAGGGCATTTCCGCCGGGTACTCTTCGAATACCTATCGGGGGCTGGTCTCGGCCCATCCCAAGGCCGTCGGCGCGCGCAACTTCACCCAGTGCGACTCTCTGCTGATCGGCAAGCACTGCGCGGCGCACACCACGCCCTACATCGAGGCGCGCAACGGCTCGGCCCGCTTCGAGCACGAGGCGACCACCTCGCGCCTCTCGGAAGACCAGCTGTTCTACGCCATGCAGCGGGGCCTCACCCAGGAGGAGGCGGTCCAGCTGCTGGTCAACGGCTTCGTGCGCGAAGTGCTGCAAGAATTGCCAATGGAGTTCGCCGTCGAGGCCCAGAAGCTGGTCGCCATCTCCCTGGAAGGGAGCGTCGGATGATCCTTCAGGCCATCGATCACGTGCAGGTGGCCATCCCCCGGCGCGGGGAGGGTGCGGCGCGCATTTTCTACGGCGATCTTCTCGGCCTCGCCGAACAGGACAAGCCGGCCAGCCTCGCGGGCCGCGGCGGCTGCTGGTTCGAGGGCGGCGGCGTCAAGGTCCATTGCGGGGTCGAGGAGCCGTTCCACCCCGCCCACAAGGCCCACATCGCCTTTCGGGTCAGCGACGTGGCCGAGCTCGCTCGCCGGGCCCGCGATCGCGGATTCGAGGTGGTCGAAGACGATGCCCTGCC
>DASXGR010000097.1:0-3810 GCA_036488935.1 Caulobacteraceae bacterium
ATGAGCGCCTCGATCACAGCCTCGTTGGTGATCGCTTCGGGCGTCTCGCCAGGCAGGAGCATGAATTCCCAGCGATGCCAGCCGGGGCCGCCCTGGACGCAGGTGGTCGGCCGCGCGGGATCGCAGAGCTGGACGTTGGCCGTGGGCATGCGAGATCCCGCCAACGCTTTGACGTCCACCACTAGCCAGGGCTCGTCAAATTCGTAGTCGTAGAGTCCCCCGCCGATCGTCTCGCGCACGACGCTCCTCGCCCCATCGCACCCGACCAGGTAGCGCGCACGAATCTCCCCCGGACCGCTGGGACCCGTCACGGTGGCGCGGACGGCGTCTGCCTCCTGCGCGAAACCCTGCAGCGCCACGCCCAGGCGGGTCTCCGCGGCGTCCGATCGCGCGATCAGCTCGCGAAGCGTGAGTTCCAGGCCCGGCTGGTGAAACATGTAGCCCGCACTCCAACCCGACGGCGTGCGGCCGCCCGCGGGGAACTTCAGGAGCAGGGACCCATCGGCCGCGCGGAACTCGTAGTCCGGCGCGTTCCGCGCGTGGCGCATGACCTCCTCGGCGAGCCCGAGCTGCTGGAACAGCCGCATGATCTCGTGGTCGAAGTGGACCGCGCGCGGCAGGGGATAGATCGCCGGGTCCTTGTCTATGGCGATCACCTGGACGCCCCTTTGGGCCAGCAGGGCAGTCAGCGCCGCGCCGACCGGGCCCAGCCCGACCACCAGCACGTCGCAGTCGAAACCATCAGCCATCTCACGCCTCCGCCGCGCAGGGGTTGTCCAAGGCGCCCAGACCCTCGATCTCCACCCGGACGCGATCGCCGGGCTTGAGAAAGCGCATCGGCTTCATCGCCGCGCCGATACCGCCGGGGGTGCCGGTGAAGATCAGGTCGCCCGGCTCGAGGGTCATCGCCTGACTCAGGTGTTCGACCTGGGCCCAGACATCGAAGACCAGGCGTCCCGTATTGGAATCCTGCCGCACCTCGCCATTGACCAGGCACCGGATCGAGCGGGCGTGCGGATCGCCGACCTCGTCCGCCGTGGTGATCCAGGGTCCGAAGGGGGCGTGGGTGTCGAATGACTTGCCCAGCACCCATTGGGGCGTGCGGTGTTGCCAGGCCCGCTCCGTCGCGTCGTTGCCGCAGCAGTAGCCGAACACTGCGCCGGCGGCTTCGTCCCTGGCGATGTGCCGCCCGCCCCTGCCGACCACCGCGACCAGCTCGGCCTCGTAGTCCAGGGCCTGGGAGACTCTGGGGACCTGGATCGCGTCGTGCGGGCCGTTGGCGGCGGTGGGGGCCTTGCTGAACCAGACCTGGTGCTCGGGCGTCCCCAGGCCGCTCTCGGCGATGTGGTCGGCATAGTTCAGGCCGATGGCCATGATCTTCCCCGGCCGGCGGATCGGGGCCAGCAGGCGGACCTGCTCCAGCGGAAGGGCGTCGGCGCCCGCATTTTCGACCCGCCGCACCTCGCCCTCGACGCTCGGCCAGGCGGCAATCAGGCCGACCATGTCGGCGGGCAGGCCTGGCAAGGCCGCGTTGAGCGGCGTGATCCGTTCGCCCGTCACCGCGCCAAGCTGCGGGGCGCCTCCCGCCTCGAAGGTCGCAAGCTTCATCGGATCGGTCCTCTCTCAGCCCATGGTCGGGGGCGCAGCCGGCCCCCACTGCACACCCAGCAGGTCCTGCAGGCCCGCTACGTTCGATCCGTCGGCGGCGGTGAAGAGGTCGCCGTCGGTCCAGTGCTCCAGGGTGTGGCCCCAGGGATCGCGCCAGTAGTCGAACACCTGGCTGCCCAGGATATGCCGCCCGACGCCCCACTCGGCATGGCGACCGGCGGCCTTCAGCCGCTCGTGGCCGCGCATCAGGTCGTCGAGGTCGGCCACCTCGAAGGCCGCATGGTTGAACCCGGGACCCCTGGGCGACTGCGCCAGGAAGAGGGTGTGGTGGTCGGTCGACGTCTCGCCGCGGTCGCAGCGCATGAAGGCGCCGAGGGCGAACTCCGGCGTGACCTGAACCTCGTCGGAGGTGATGAAGCCGAAACGATCCTTGTACCAGCGCTCGGAGGCGCGGAAGTCCGACACGTTCAGCACCACATGTCCCAGGCGCACGACGTTCGCCGCGCCGGGCGCGATCCGCTTGGTCGCCCGCACCCGCTCGCGCGCGGCGATGCGGTTCCAGGGCTGCGGCGCGCCCATCGCCAGGGGCTCGGCCGGCGCCTGTCCCGCGACAACCTCGACGCGATGGCCATCCGGATCGGTGAGACCCACGACCACGCCGCCGCCGGGCAGGTCCAGGGGCTCGACCGCCGCGCCCTCCGCCGTCGCGATCCGCTCGAGGTCCTCCACCCGCTCGGCGCGGAACGCCACGCCCGCGAACCCGGGCTCGCCCAGTTCGGTGACGTGCGCGACCGGCGCCGGTCCCGAGCTGCGCGCGACCAGCCGTCTCTCGCCGGCCTCCGTCACCGTCAGACCGAAGTCGTCCAGGAACGCCCTCATCAAGGCGAGATCCGGCGCGCGAAACCTCACGTAGGCCAAGTCCTCGATCCTGATAACGCTCATGGGACACTCCAAACTGACGATTCACATACTCAGGATTGTACGCTGAGAAGCCGTGCCGGGATCATTTTCGTGCCGATTGGCGGCTTCGACCCCGCAGTACTTGGCGCGATCGTGATTTCGCGCCGAGCTGCGCAGCACACGGACGACGCCGAAGGCGCCCTCAGTTCAGCGACGGGCCGATCCAATCCCTTCTGGAATGGGCATGATCCAGCAGACACGAAAGCTGCCTGTAATAGGCGAGCCAGGAGGCTTGCTGATTGTCAGGCGCCTTCGCGCACGCCTGGTAGGCGTCGCTGCGGAACTCCAGCAGGGTCGTCGCGTCGAGCGGCGGGCAGAAATCTTGCGACTTGAGCAACATGGTTCGGCCTTCCCTAGGCGGGGCGCCTTTCGTGCGACCCATAATTAAACCGTACGGAACAGTATGATTATAGCCGGCGGCTGTCAAGCCAAAAGTGTACGAGAGAGTCCAGAAAACGAAGTTCCTCGTGACCGCGATCCCGCTTGCTTCGCCGGTGACGACGGCAGTCTTGTGCTCGAGAGTCATGAGGTCCTCTTTTCGAAGGCCGGCCGCAGGCATCTGACGGGCGGCTAGTGCGAGGCCCTCGTGTCGATCGGGCCCTTGGGCTTGGGCGCGATCCAAATCAGGGCCGCGGCGGCAAGGAAGACCACGGCGATAATGCTGAACATGTTGAGAGTGGCCAGCGTCACGCTCTGGCCTTCGACGAGCATGGAAAGCCCGGCTCGCGCCGCCTCGGGCGGGGCCCCACCCGCGACCAGTCCGTCCATGACCGATTGACCCCGCGTCATCGCGCCGGCGAGCTCGGTCTGGTTCGTGCGGGCGGCGTTACTCCAGCCCGTCTGGATCAGGGATGTGGCGAAGGCGCCCGCCAGCGTCCGCATGAAGTTGGACAGGCCGGCGGCGTTGGCCGCCTCGTCGGGGTTGACGCTCGCCATCGCCAGGCCTGTGACGGGGACGAAGAACATCACCATCACGATCCCTGAGAACAGGGTCGGCCAGGCCATCGCGCCGAAGGAGATGTCGGGCGTGAAACTCATGCGCCAGATGTGAATGAGGCCGAGCCCCGCCAGTCCAAGAGAGATCACCAGGCGCGCATCCAACTTCTCCACCGCCTTGCCGACGATGGGGGAGCAGGTGACGGCCAGTATGCCCATGATGCCGGTGGCGTAGCCGGCCCAGGTGGCGGTGTAGCCCATGTTCTGTTGCAGCCAGAGCGGCAGCAGAACGACCGAGGCGAAAAA
>DASXGR010000126.1:0-3607 GCA_036488935.1 Caulobacteraceae bacterium
GCCATACCCCATCGGGAATGGCGATCGCGGGCGTTGCCGGTGACGCGGCGAGAACGGCGGATCCCACCAGAGGTGCGATGAGGCTCAGGGCGACCACATTCGACCCATGGATGACCGGAACACGGAGGCCGGGACTCTATATCCTCATAGCCATATCCGACAGCTCTTCAGCGTGCTTTGATCCTGCGCCAAGACACGAGGGTATAGAGCTCGTGTCCCCGCGCTCGCGGACTTGGACGCGGACAAAAGCCTTCTGGGACTGACGAGGCCGGGCCTCACCCCACCGCCACGAAACCCGCCAGGAACCCCCGCGCCGCGGCCGCCACCGTCTCCAGTTCGGCCGGCGTGGTGACCACGTCGGCGCGGTCGAGAGGGGTGTGGAAGAGGGGGTTGGCGCCGATGATCCCCGCCATGACCGGATAGCCCGCGTGGCGGATGATCGAGGGCTCGCCCACGGCGGTGGCCTCGTTCATCTCTGCGACTGTGTCATAGCCGGCTGCCGGGCCAAACGCGCGGCGGGCGGCGTCCAGGGCGGCGGGCGTGGCGGTCACCCGGCGCCGAGGGGAGCCGCCGGGATCGGGCGCAGCGGCGCCGAGCGAGACTCTGAGCGGCTGCATCGCGGCGTTGGCGCCGATGTGCATCCACAGCCGCACCTGATCGGCAGGCGGCGCGCCGTCGGCCATGAACGCCGCGCCACCGTGATAGTTGAGCTCGTGGCCCGCGAAGGCGACGAACAGCAGCTCGGCGCGGCTATGTCGCGACAGCCAGTCCGCCAGGTGCAGGAACACCGCCAGGCCCGTGGCCCGCTCGCCCGCGCAGTGGAACCAGCCGCTCTTGGGCGTGGAGATCACGATGGCGCGGCCTTCCCCCGGGCGGCGAGCGACCACGTTGGCGGCCTGGGCCTTGGGGGTGAATGCGCCGGTGGAGACCAGGGTCGCCTCAGCGCCGCTCGCCGCCAGAGCGGTCAGCCGCGCCCCGTCGCGACCGCCGGCCAGCACCACCGGCACGGGCCAGTCGAAGCGCGTGGGGACAGCGTTCATTGCGACCACCTCGCCCGTCGGCCCCTCGGTGATCGCGATCACGCCCCTGGGTCCACGGCGGCAAACTTCCAGGGCCACTTCGCCCATTCCGGGCGCTTCCCACAGCCCCGGCGCGCGCGGCAGGCTCACCACCGCGATCTTGCCAGCCAGGGACGGCGCGTCGTGCGAGGCGAGCGGGGCGACGATCCCTGCAGCGGGCGTCTGAACTACGGGCCAGGCCGGGAAAACGGGCATCACGCCGTCTGCCAGGCGAAGCTCGCGCCGCTCAGGAACGAACAGCGGAACCTCGAAATGCTGCAGCTCCGCCTGCAGCCCCGCCGCGCCCAGGCGTCGCCGCAGCCACTGCGAGGCCGCATGATCAGCCGGGGTCGCCGTGCGGTGCTCGCCCATGGCGTCATAGGCCCGCACGTCCTCCAGCATCGCCGCGCCCGGCGAGGCGCCCGCGCCCACTGTTCCCGCCGCAGCCATCATCGCCAGCACCTCGCGCCGGCGCAGCCGGAAGGGGTCATCGGTGGGCTCCATGGCGACGGCTCCGGCGGCAGATCGATCATTTCGGCAGGCTTTCAGGCGGACGCGGGTCGAGCCGCCTTGACGATGCCCGCCACCAGACGTTCGAGCGTCGCGGGCTCGGCCGGCGCCCTGCCCTGGCGGACCACCACGAGGTTGAGCGAGGGGATCTCCACGGCGATCTGCCCGCCGAAGCCCAGGGCGGCGAAGGTGTCGCGCGGGGCGCCCTCAAAGCGATAGCCGGACCTGGACCCCGTCGCATCCGTTCCCGGACGCGCGTTCTCCCACCACAGGTAGCCGTAGGACGGGTTGAGATCCTGAGACGGCGAAACCGAAGCCCTGAAATAGCCGGCGTCCACTAGCTGGCGGCCTTCCCACCGGCCGCCGCGCAGGGCGAACAGGCCAAAGCGCGCCAGATCGCGGGTGGAGCAGAGGGCCGAATAGTAGTTGGTCACGGGCCCGTCAGGGCCGTGTCCGACATTGGTGAGCCAGGTCCAGTGCTCGACGCCCAGTGGCCCGAGCAGAACGCGCTGGGCGAACGCCTCGATCGACGCGCCAACCGCGCGTTCGACCACGTGGTAAAGCAGGTGGAAGGCCGGCGTATTGTAGGCCCAGTGCGTCCCGGGCGGATGCTCCAGCGGCGCAGCCGCATTGATTGCGAACTGATCGCCTTCAATGTTGCGCACCTTCAGCCCTTCGAAGCCCAGGCCGCTGGTCATGCTGAGCATGTGGCGGATCGTGATCGCCTGCTTGGGCGTGCCGCGCCAGGCGGGGATAAAGTCGCTGACGCTCTGGTCCAGCCCCTTGATGTGGCCCTGGTCGATGGCAATCCCGACCAGCACCGAGAGCACGCTCTTGGCCGCCGAGGCGAGCTCCAACGACTTCGCCGGACCCCAGTCCGTGGCGTAGGCCTCGGCGGCGATCTCACCGCCACGCAGCACGATCACGCCCACGCTGTTGTCGGCCATTGCCGCGGCGACGGCGGCCGACAGGGCGGCGGGATCGAGGCCAGCCGCCGCCGGTGCGACGCTTCTCCGTTCTCTCTCTGCGGGCCAGTAGGCGCTCGCCCCCTCCGTTACGCCCGCCAACGCCGCCACGGGCGCGAGCGCCGAAACACCGGAAAGGACGGTTCGCCGTGTCATGCCCGCCATCTCGACCTTTCCCCGCCGCCACGCAAAGCCTTTTACACACTCAGCATTTTCAGGTGCACCCCCGGATCGGCTGGCATTCGATTTTGAGCCACGGCCCCCACGGACAGGCCGCCGAGTCGACGACCGCGCCCAAGGCGCGGTGAGAAACCACGTCGGCGGCGGTCCCCTGCGTTCCCGTCCGTGAGGTCCGTGGCTCGGTCTTCGCGCCTGGCGGATAGCTTCCCTACCGCTCCAACCTTGCCCAGGCGGTCGCATTGCCGCGCACCCGCACTCCAGACTACCCTCCGGTCTTCACAGCCGGGGGGCGTGTATGGCTGAGGGTTTGTTCGGCGGGCTGTTTGGGGGCGAGGACGAGACGCCCGAGGAAGGCGCCGCCACGTCCGAGGTCGAAGGCTTCGCCGCCGCCGCGGCGATGGACGAGGCCAGGCGCAGCCCCACGGTCGCCCGCGCCATCGTCGAGCTGCTGCGGACCCAGACCCGCCAGCTGGTGGCCGAGCACCCTCTTCGCCTGCGTCACCTCCACAACCAGTCGCGCGAGGGCAAGCTGCGCCGCGCCGGACAGCGCATCCGCCTGGCCCTGCAGGCGCTCATGGGCCTGGTGCTCATCACGATCGGCGCCGGCCTCGTCGTGATGCTGATGGACGCCTTCAACTCACGGTCCGTGATCGTCGAGCCGTTCGATGCGCCCCCCGCCCTCGCCGCGCGGGGACTGTCCGGCAAGGTGATCGCCGGCGGCTTCCTGGACGAGCTGACCCGGCTGCAGGCAAGCGTGCACGCCGACATCCAGAAGCGGAACCTTTCCAACGCCTGGACCAGCGACATCAAGGTCGAGGTGCCGGAGACGGGAATCTCGGTCGGCGACATCGACCGGATGCTCAAGGCGCGCTTCGGCCACGACCTGCGTGTGGG
>DASXGR010000172.1:0-3711 GCA_036488935.1 Caulobacteraceae bacterium
CCGGCGGGGTTTGCTCATGAGGCCCAGGGAATCAGCGCCCTGAGCAGCCGAAGCTCCGATCTCGACGCCCGGTCCGGCGCGTTCTCGGCGATCCAGAGCCGCTCAGCGGCCATCGCCCGCTGTTCCGCGCCGAGCGAGTCCCAATCCAGCCCCGTGCGGAGTTCCAGGCGATAGGACCAGTGCCGAGGGCCGCTGAGATAGCGCGCCGCAGTGAGCCAGCCGATCTGATAGTCGAGCACGTGCTGCAGTTCGTGCTGGAGGGTGGCCAGGGCCCACACCGCCCAGGGCCCGGAGAAATCGTCCCTGGCCCCCGGCCACCAGATGGCCTCGCCGCGCGTGAGCACGGGCGGGCCTCCGCGCCACAGCGCGGCGACGCGCGCCCCCGGATGGGCCGCAGCAACGATCACGGGCTGCGCCCCGGCCGCACTCAGGGCTTCGCGAAGGCCCGGGTGGATCTTCGCCGCCTCACCCTCGGTGAGAGGGCGGCCCCTGGTCACGGCTCGTTCAGGCCTCCGCTTCCTCCGCCAGGCTCTCCGCGGCGAACGTCGTCGCGCTCTTGTAGTCCGCCTTGCCGTTGGGCGCCCGCAGCGAGACCTCTCCGGCGACGATGCGCTTGGGCGCCTTGTAGGCCGCCAGATGCTGGCGGACGTGGGCGATCAGGCTGGGCTCGTCGAGCATCCTGCCCTGGCGCAGCCGCAGCACCCCGGTCACCGACTGCCCCCACTTCGGGTGCGGCAGCCCCACGACCAGGGCGTCCTCCACATCGGGATGCGTCTTGAGCACTTCCTCGACTTCCTCGGGGAAGACCTTTTCGCCGGCGGTGTTGATGCAGGCGTTGCCGCGGCCCAGCAGGGTGAGGGAGCCGTCGGCCTCCACCACGCACCAATCGCCCGGAATCGAGTAGCGGACGCCGTCGATCACCCGGAACGTGCGCGCTGTCTTCTCCGGATCCTTGTAGTAGCCGAACGGATTGGGCGGCCCCACGGCCACCATGCCCCGCACGCCCGAGCCCGGCGCGACCGGCTGGTCGTTCTCGTCGAACACGCGGGTGCGCTCGCCGATGGCGAATTTCGCCGTCGGCGCCTCTCCCGCCGCGGTCATCAGGGACGAGCCCATGCCCATGGCCTCGGACGAAGAGAAGGCGTCCATCAGCACGGCGCGGGGCATGTGCTTGAGCATGGTCCGCTTGACCTCCACGCTCCACATCACGCCCGAGGAGACCACACGCTCGACGCAGGTGACGTCGAAACGTGTCGGATCTGCTTCGAGGGTTTCGGCCAGCGGGCGGGCGAAGGGGTCGCCGACGATCGTCCAGCTCGTGGCGCGCCACCGATCGGTCGCCTCCAGCATCTCCACGGGATCGAAGTGCAGGTTCGGCATGGTGATGATCGCGCCGCCTCCAAGCATGCCGTTCATTGCGGTGAAGAGGCCCGTGCCGTGCATCAGCGGCGGGCCGATCACGCTGGCAGGACCAGGGCCGGTAGTGCGGATCGACTCCACCAGCTCCTCGAGGGTTTCGGGAATCGGCCCCAGCGCGCGCATGACGCCAAGGGTGAGCTGGCGCAGGTCGTTATGGCCCCACATGACGCCCTTGGGCATGCCCGTCGTGCCGCCCGTATAGAGGAAGAGCATGTCGTCGGGGCTGCGGCGGATGTCGAGCGGCGAGCCGTCGCCCTCCGCGCAGAGCGGCTCATAGGCCTCGGCGAAGTCGCCGCCCGGTCCGACCTCGATGAAGGTCTTCACCTTGTCCAGCCGCGGGCGGATCGCCTCGATGTGGCGGCGAAGCTCGGAGCCGAAGATGACCGTCTGCGCGTCAGAATTGTCGAAGATGTAATGGACCTCTTCGGGCGTATAGCGATAGTTGACGTTGACGTGAATCAGACGCGCCTTGAAGCAGGCCGCGAACGCCTCGGAATACTCCGAACAATTGTGCATGTAGAAAGCGACCTTGTCGCCCGGCTGCGCGCCACGAGAGATCAGAGCTCTCGCAAAATTATTGGTGCGGCGGGTGAATTCGCGCTGGCTGATTACCCGGTCGCCGTGAATGAGGGCAGGGGCGTCGGGCGGCAGGACGGTGGCTATGCCATCGAGAATGTCGCCAAAATTCCATTCGTACATGCGCTCTCGTCTCCTCCTGGGCGCCTGCGTCTCTCCCCGACCTGGGACGCGCGGTTGGTCGCAAGCCTATCGCAGGGCGAGCAGGTTGCGCCATGGCTGCGATAAGGCGCACGAATTGTCATCGTCTTGTGAGAAGTTGCAGCCGTTGCTGGACCGCGTGTCCGAGAACGCGGCAGGGAGGTGGACCATGATCCTGCTCTGGTCGCGCTACACGATCCTGACCCTGATCGTGGCGGCGAACGTCGTCTTCGCCGCGCTTGCCGCGATGGTGTCGCCCCCCTTCGCGTGGGGGCTGGTGGTGTTCGTCCCGCTCGCCGTCGTCGGCTTCAGCGACCTCCTGCAGACGCGCCACGCCATCCTGCGCAACTACCCGGTCATCGGACATCTGCGCTTCGTGCTGGAGGCGATCCGGCCCGAGCTCCGGCAGTATCTGATCGAGGACGAGCGCGATCCGGTCCCGTTCAGCCGCGAGCAGCGGGCCCTGGTCTATCGGCGCGCGAAGAACGTCGACGACAAACAGCCCTTCGGCACGGTCAGGGACGTGAACGCCCCGACGCACGGCTGGATCAACCACTCGATCCTGCCGGTCGAGATCAAGGACACGGATTTTCGCGTGACGATTGGCGGCCCCGACTGCCGCCAGCCCTATTCAGCGTCGATCATCAACATCTCCGGCACCTCGTTCGGCGCGGTCAGCGGCAACGCGATCATGGCCCTGAACAAGGGCGCGAAGCTCGGCGGCTTCGCCCACAACACGGGGGAGGGGTCGATCAGCCCCTACCACCGGCGCCATGGCGGCGACATCGTCTGGCAGGTCGCGTCCGGCTATTTCGGCTGCCGCTCGCCCGAGGGCCGCTTCGATCCCGAGGCCTTCGCCCGGCAGGCGGCCGCCGACCAGGTCAGGATGATCGAGATCAAGCTGTCCCAGGGCGCCAAGCCCGGACACGGCGGGGTTCTGCCCAAGGCCAAGATCACCGAGGAGATCGCCCAGACCCGCGGCGTGCCGCGCGACCGCGACTGCGTCTCGCCGGTCCGCCACAGCGAGTTTTCCACCCCGATCGAGCTGATGGGCTTCGTCGCCCGCCTGCGCGAGCTCTCCGGCGGCAAGCCGATCGGCCTCAAGATGTGCGTGGGCCACCGCTACGAGTTCATGGCGCTCGCCAAGGCGATGATCGAGACCGGCGTGACGCCCGACTTCATCACCATCGACGGGGCCGAAGGCGGCACAGGCGCCGCGCCCCTCGAGCTGATCAACAATGTCGGCATGCCGATGGTGGACGCGCTCACCTTCGCCCAGAACACCCTGGTCGGCGCGGGCCTGCGCCACAGGGTGAGGCTCGCGTGCAGCGGCAAGATCGTCAGCGGCTACGACGTCTGCCGCGCCTTCGCCCTGGGCGCCGACTACGTCAACATCGCCCGCGGCTTCATGTTCTCGGTCGGCTGCATCCAGGCGCGCGCCTGCCACACCAACCAGTGCCCCACGGGCGTGGCGACCCAGAGCCAGTGGCGCCAGCGGGCCCTGGTGGTCGACGACAAGGCCGCGCGCGTCGCCAACTTCCACCACAACACCCTGCACGCCGTCGCCGAGGTCGT
>DASXGR010000190.1:0-15876 GCA_036488935.1 Caulobacteraceae bacterium
CAGGATCGACGGCGACGAGCGACAGGTTCTGATCACTGCGCGCGAGCTGGACGTCGCAAGACTCCCGCCCCCCGCGCAGGTGTGGGTCAATCTGGCGCTGAAGTATACTCATGGCTACGGCGTGGTCGCGGTTCCCGCCAACGAAATCGACGATCGCGGCAATCCGGTTCTCTGGGCGCACGACATTCCGATCCAGGCCAAGGGCGACCTGGTCGTGAGGCATGGCGAGATCTACTACGGCATGCAGACGCGCAACCGCGTCTACGTCCACACCACGGAAAAGGAATTCGACTTCCCGCGGGGCGACGCCAACGCCGAGACGGCCTATGGCGGCGCCGGCGGCATCCGCCTTTCGAACCTGTGGCGCCGCCTGGTCATCGCCCGTCAATTCGACGGCCTGCGGCTGTTTATTTCAAACTACTTCACTTCGCAGAGTCGCGTCCTGATCCGCCGTAACGTGGTCGAACGCGTGCAGCGATTGGCGCCCTTCCTTTCGTTCGATCGCGATCCCTATATCGTCGCCGACGGCAATCATTACTCGTACATCATCGACGGTTACACCAGTTCAGAGAATTATCCGTACAGCGAAGTCTACAATGGTTCGGTTGCAACCTTCCATGGACGCAACTATCTGCGAAATTCAGTGAAGGCCGTCGTCGACGCCTACAACGGCTCTGTCACCTTCTACGTCTTTGCGACGGACGACCCGATCATCAAGGCTTACCGCAAGATGCTGCCGGGTCTCTTCCGGGACCGCAGCGCGATGCCCGAAAATCTTCGCCGCCACATCCGCTATCCGGAGGATCTCTTCACGGTTCAGGCGGAGATGTACGGCACCTACCACATGACCAACCCGACGACCTTCTACAACCGGGAGGATCGATGGGAGGCGCCGCGCGAACTCTTTCGCGACACCGAGGTCGAGCTTGCGCCCTACTATGTGATGGCCCAGTTGCCGGGCGACCAAAGTCCTGAATTCATCCTGATGTTGCCGCTGTCGGTGGCCGGCAAGAACCAGATGGCCGGATGGCTTGCCGGCCGGTCCGATGGGGACAACTACGGCAAGCTCGTCGCCTTCCGCGTTCCGAAGGGGCGGTTCGTGGATGGCCCGGCGCAGATCGAATCCCGGATCAATTCCGACAGCCGGTTCTCGGGCGATTTGACCTTATGGGATCAGCACGGCTCTCGGGTCATCCGCGGAAACCTGATCATCCTGCCACTCAAGGACAGGCAACTGGTGGCGATCGAGCCTGTATACATAGAGGCGGAGCAGACACAGATCCCGACCCTCGCCCGGGTCGTGTTTGGCCAACTTCTGCCGGACGATCGCAAGATCGAATGGGCGAGCACACTTGGTGGGGCGGAGGCTATTCTGGTCGGCGCTCCAGCCGAACAGGCCGGCGAGACGCCGCCCGCCGCGACGGATTTGGACCGGTTCAAACGCGCCCAAGGCATATTTCACGACATGCAGCGGGCGTACGCCGCTGGTGACTTCGTCCGCTATGGACAGCTGATGCAGGACCTGGAGAGGGTCTTCTCGTCCCCCTGATAGACAGGTTGATGGGCCGCTTCGCGGTCGCCCTCCCCAGGGTGTCACGTAGTTCAGCGCGCCAGTTCGAACGTCACCATCACCCCGGCAGGTTTTTCCCAGCCGCCCGCCGCTCGATAGAGGGCTCTCGCCGCGGTGTTGTCTTCGTCGGTGAGGACCCAGGCTTCGCGGCAGCCGTCAGCCTGGGCGTGGGCGAGGAGGGCGGACATGATCGCCTTGCCGGCGCCGCGGCGGTGGTGGCTCGGGGCGACGCCGACCTCGTTGATCCAGAACTCAGAGGGTTTGTCGGGGTGCACATAACGGACGCCCGAGGCGAAGCCGATCACCATGCCGTCTTCGATCGCCACGCAGATGACGTGTCGAGGATCGTCGAGAAATTCGCGGGCCATCGGCGGGATTACGGGGTCGTCGAAGACGCCGTCGGCGACGTGCTCGAGCACCGCGGCGTCGGCGCTCGTCAGGATCCGGATGTCCATCTGGCCGCCTCCCGTATGACTTCGCGCGGACGTGTTGTTTGGATGCTGGAGACCCGCCGCGCCCTGATCCTTAGCTGGGCCTGAGGTCTTCGAGATCAAGTCTCCCGCCAAGGCCGCACTCAGAGGGGAGGGATTGGGCGCGAGGGATAGCGACCCGCTGCCTGAGGGCGATTAATTGATCAAGACCGCACCCTATGGCAATTTGTTCTGATAGATCTTGGTTCACTTTAAGCAGAGGTTGTTTCGAGTAATAGGAGGGAAGAATGAAGCGTTTCATCGCCGTCCTGATTTTATCCATGGGTTTCGCATTGCCTGCCGCCGCCTACCCTGGGGCGGGGGTCCTCAACATAACGTTTGAGGGTGTCATGACGTCCGGGTCTGACACGGAGATGGGCGGGAGCCTGGTTGGATTGCCGTTCGTGGCGGTCGTCGGGGACACGCCCTCAGAGATCATCAATGACGGATACAACGGGAACGTCGTCATCACTCCGACGTCATTCTATCTCGGGAGCTATGACGGCGGCCCGCTGGGCGCCGATCTATGGATCGGAGGTAAGTTTATTGGATCTGGAGGTGACGTCGGCGGCTACGACGAGCTTGCCGGCGGGGTCAATGGATCAGGAAATGGATTCTATTTCGATTGTTGCGATCTTGGTGGGGGCCTCGGCGGCGTCGGCGAATTCACGCCCGCAAACGGTTTGGGTGGCGGTCAGGGCGGCTCGGACTTCTCGATTTCAGGTTCCTTCTCAGGGACTGCCCCGTATCAAAATCCCTTCGCCAACCTCAGCATGGCGTCGCCCGGGACCGGATCGGTGACCTTCGACGCGACCTGGTCTGATTTCTACGACAACAACTTTCACGAGATAGCCGGGACAGCCGAGATCACCGAGGTTTCCGTGCAGGGCATCCCGGAGCCTTCCACATGGGCTACGCTTGTCCTGGGCCTGGCCTTGATCGGACTGGTCGTCCGCTCTCGACGAGCGGTCCACCGTCCCGCGCCCGCGAGGCGGCTCGCCTGATCGGTGGCGTCTCACACGTTATGCAGCCGGCCCACCTCGCTGGCGGCCCGGGCGCCGGAGCGCAGGGCGCCTTCGATGTAGCCGGCCCATTCGGCGGAAGTCTCGGTAGAGGCCCAGTGGATACGGCCGCAGGGCTCTCGCAGGGCGTGGCCGAAGCGGGTCATGACGCCGGGGCCCATGTGGCCGACGTAGCCGTGGGTGAAGGGCTCGACGAGCCAGTCGTTGTCCTCATACCCGATCTGGTCAGCCGCCTCGGGGCCGAAGAAGCGGACGAGGGAAGCAATCACCTTTTCCCGCCGCACATCCTTGCCGGCGGCGCTCATCTCGAGGGCGTGGCGGCCCTCGATGAAGCAGAGGAGGGCGGGCGCCGCGCCGTCGGGCGTGTCGTCCAGGACGAGGCCCACCACGTCGTCGTCGGTGGCGACCTGGCCGGAAAACCCCAAGCGCCGCCAGAAGGGCTCGCGATAGGCGACGATGATCTTGATGATCGCGCCCATGGGCGTGCGCTGATGCAGGCCGTCGCGACCGGCGGGCAGGGGCGGATCGAAGGCGATGCGCGCCGCGCCGGCGGGGGGAACGGCGACAATGACATGGCGCGCGACGAAGACGCCCACGGATGTGATTACACGCACGCCCGCGTCGTCTTGAACGATGCGCTCCACGGGCGCGCCCAGGACGACCCGGTCTCCCAGGTCCCGCGCCATTGCGGCGGGGATCTGGTGCATGCCGCCGATGAATTTGGCGTCCAGGGCGCCGCCGCGCACCCCCATCAGATAGGCGAGGCCCCCGGCGCTGCGCAGGGCGTCGAGGAACCAGAGGTAGGAGACCTGCCGCGCCTCGGCCGCCCAGGCGCCGCGCGGGACGAGGCGGGCGAACTCGCGCGCGCCGCGGGTGCGCAGGTTGCGCACGATCCAGCTCTCGAGCGTCTGGGCGTCCCATTCGTCGGCGCGCGGCGCGGACCAGGGCGCTTCCGCAGGGACGGTTTTCATCTCGCGGTCCCAGCGCCGTTGCAGGAGCAGGAGCTCGATGAGGGCCAGCGGCGGCAGGCGCGGGATGGCGCCGGTGAAGCTCACGAGCTTGCCGAACATCTGCATAATCGTCTTGCCGGCGTCGTACTGGCTGTACAGCGCCACGCCGTGACGCGCGGCCTCGGCCATCAGGAATTCGTGGCCCGCACCGACCCACTGGCCGCCAAGGTCGCCGACTCGCCCGGCGACGGTCGTGTTTTTCAGCCGACCGCCCACGCGGTCCTTGGCCTCCAGCACGATCACCGATCGGCCTTGCGCTGTCAGGTCGAGCGCGGCCTTGAGCCCGGCGGCGCCCGCCCCGACCACGATCACGTCGGTGGAGCGGACCTCGTCGCTCACAGCTCGGCCACCCCCTGTATCTCGACCAGCATCTCGGGCGTGAGCAGGGCCTTGACCCGCACGGCGGTCGAGCCGGGCCGAACCCCCGGCAGGATCTCCTCCTTGGCGGCGAGGATGTCGGCAGCGTCCTCCATGAAGGCGCGAGGCTCCGGTCCCTCGACGAGGTACCAGGTGAGGCTGACCAGGTTCTCCGGGCCGCCTCCGGCCAGCTCCAGCACGTCCCTGATGTTGCGGAACGCCTGCAGGGCCTGGGCTTTCAACCCGCCTGCGACGATGCGGTGGTCCTCGCCCATTCCGGTCTGGCCGGCGATGTAAAGCGTGCCGCCGCGCCGGACGGCTTCGGAGAGCCCGTAAGGATCCAGCAGCGGCTTCATCGCCGGTCGCGTGATGTACTTCGTCAGCATCTCATCCCCCCAAGTTTTCGTTGGCGGTGAGCTTAGCAGATCACGACGCGCCGGTCGTCGGGGCCCGCTTCATGAAGGATCCGGGATGGTGTTTGATGCAGACGTCATGGACGGATGTTCGAGCGCTCCCTCTTTCCTCGCCTCGCGCGAGGCCCTTCGCGACCTGCTCGTCTGGCGCCGGGACGTGCGCCGGTTCCGCGCCGAGCCCCTGGAGGCGGGGCTGCTCGATCGGCTGCTGGAGGTCGCAGCCCTCGCGCCGTCCGTCGGCCTCAGCCAGCCCTGGCGGTTCGTCCTCGCCGACTCGCCGAGCGCGAGGGCGGCCGTGCGCGCCAATTTCGCCGCCGCCAACGCCCAGGCGTTGGAGGGCTACGAGGGCGAGCGCGCCCGGCTCTATGCGAGCCTCAAGCTCGCCGGGCTGGAAGAGGCGCCGGCGCAGCTGGCGGTGTTTGTCGATCCCGATCCGGAGCAGGGCGGGGGTCTGGGCCGGCGCACCATGCCCGAGACCCTCGCCTATTCGGCGGTGATCGCCATCCACACCCTGTGGCTTGCCGCGCGCGTCGAAGGCGTCGGACTCGGATGGGTGTCGATCCTCGACCCGGATCGACTGGCCGCCGATCTTCGCGTCCCCCCGCACTGGCGATTGGTTGCCTACCTGTGCCTTGGCCTTCCGCTCGAGGAGAGCGACACGCCTGAGCTGCAGCGTGCCGGCTGGGAGCGTCGGGCGGAGACGGTCATCCTGGCCCGCTGAACTCCGTCAGCGCTGCTGGGCCGACCGCTCAGCCAGCTGATGAAAGTACAGCGTGGTCATCCAGGAGGCTTCCTCGATCACCCGGTCCTCGTCGAGGGTGGGGTCCTCGAGGATCATCTCGATCATCGCATAGCTGGTCTCTTCGGAGAGACGGACGGCGGTCCGCAGGCCTTCCTCGTCGATGGTGGGGAAGATGGTCCGCAGGAGCGCAAAGTGGCGCGCGAGCACCATGTCACGCGAGGCGACCCGGACTTCCTTTAGCGCCGGAAGGGCGCGGATAGCGCGCAGGATCCACATGCCGCCTGGCTGTGCGCGGGTGACGGTGACGAGGTCCTTGCGCACGGCGATCGCCCGTTGCACGCGCTCATCGAGCGTCGGGGCGTCGAGGCCGCCATTCTCAATCCAGGCGATGAACACTTCGTCCTGGGCGTCCATCAGCCGGCGGGCGAGCTCCGCGAGCAGGGCGTATTTGTTGGGGAAGTAGCGGTAGAGAGCCGGCGGGGTGAGGCCCGCGCGCTCGCACACCAGGTTCGTGGTGAGCCGCTCAAACCCGATCTCCGCCAAAAGGACGCCGGCGGTGGCGAGGATGGACTCGAAAGTGTCCTTCCCCCGTTGGCGCAGGGGGAGGGATTTCGCGTCCAACGGCGGCGTAAGCGCCGCCGCGGTCTGTCTCGGCATGCAGGGTCCTCTCGAAGCAGACGTGACTCTAAGTTCAGCGAGGGAGATCGTCACCTCGCGGGGCCCTGCCGGGCCCGCGTCTTACGCGGACCGGCAGCGCCCGCAGCTGGCTCATCATATGGCCCTCGATCCAGGAGTCCGGGCCGTCGATCCGCGCGAGCTCCACGTCTCGCTCAAGAAGGGTCTCCAGCATCACGCGCGCCAGCATGCCCGCCACGTGCCGGCCAGGGCAGATGTGACCGCCGCCGCCGAAGGTGGTGAGGCCCTGGCGCGGTCGGGCGAGGTCGAAGCGCTCCGGGTCGGGAAAGGCGGCAGGATCGTGGTTGCCCGCCGCCCACAGCATCACGACCGCGCGCGCGCGGGGGATGGTCGCGCCGCCATAGACAACGTCGTCGAGCAGCCAGCGCTTGAGGAAGATGACCGGCGGCTCGAGGCGCAGAGCCTCCGCGACAGCCGCGGCGGCGAGGTCCGGCGCGCGCCGAACCGCGTCGAACGCCTCGGGATGGCGCAGCAGGATCTCGAGCGTGTTCGTCGCGGCCAGGGCCGCTGTGTGGAAGGCGTCGAACAGGTTGCCGGCGAGGTAGGCGCCAAGGGTGCGAGGAACGACGCCTGCGAAAACGGGATCGTCGGGGAAGGCGAGGCGCGCGAGGTCGGCGGCCATGGCTTCCAAGATGGGATGACCGCCCCGGGCGAGGCTGCGCAGGGTCGCCCGCTCCACCAGGGCGCGATAGGCCGCCGCTGCGCGATCAGCGTCGGCGAGGTCTTCGTCGTGTCGTTCGGATCTGAGGAAAGGCGTCATGGCGCTGATGGCCGACGCCGTCAGGGAGATTTCCTCGGCGGTCATGCCCAGCACAGCGCCGAAGAAGCGGCTGGTAAGCTTCTCGGCGACGTCGGCGACGAGGTCGGCCTCGCCGTCAAAAGGCAGATCTTCGACGATGCCGAGCGCCGTCTTGCGCGCAAGGGACTCCATGCCGGCGACGGGGCGGGGGCCGAACTGGTCGAGCAGGATCCTTCGCAGCGGCCCGTGAATCGGCGGATTGGTGGTGAAAGCCTGATTTGCGATGACGCCGGCGAAGGCCGCGCCGGGCGATGACTGGCCCGTCCAGGCCTTGGACAAGGTCGGAAAGAGGATGGCGGGCGGGACGTTGCCGACCGAGGCCATGGCGCCGAATGCGCGCAGGTCCTCATGGCGGAAGACGACGAGATGGCCCTCGTCTGAGCGCAGGAAGCGCGGTGCGTCGGGCGCGAAGGCGCGGGCGCAGAAGGCGTGAAAGCCATTGCGCCCGCCGGTGAAGCCAAGGTCGCGCAGGCTGGGCAGGGCGTCGACGTCCAGAGGCGAGAGGCCATCCGCATCCATCCCAGCCTGGGACATCAGGGCTGCGCCGCCGCCACAGCGGCCAGCTCAGGCCGCGCGCCGCATCCGGGCGAGCTTGGCCACCGGCTCGAGCGGGCCCGCGGCCTTGACGATGCCGAACGCATCGTCGGCGCGGTCGATGGTGTTGTCCACGTCCGCCTCGGTCAGAGCGGCGCAGATGAACATGTTGTGCCAGGGGTGGAAGTAGATCCCGCGCTTGAGCAGGGCGGCGTTCCACAGATAGCCCTTCGAATAGCCGGGGTCGTCGTCGAACATGATCAGCGGCGTCTGCGCCGGCCCGGTCTGGCGGAGACTGAAGCCATGACGACCCGCCGCCTCGTCCAGGCCCCGCCGCATCCGCTCACCCAGCGCGATTGTGCGCTCGAGATAGTCGGTCTCGCGGATCAGCTTCATGGTGACGACGCCGGCGGCCATGGATGCGGCCGCGAACCAGTAGGAGCCGGTGGCGAAGATGGCGCCTGCCGCCTGACGGCAGGTGTTGGAGCCGAGCAGGGCGGAGATCGGATGGCCGTTGGCGATGGCCTTGCCCCAGGCGGAGAGGTCTGGCTTCACGCCGACCAGCGACCAGCTGCAGTCCCGGGCCAGGCGGAAGCCGGCGCGGACGTCGTCGACGATCAGGAGGGCGCCATGCTCGTCGCAGAGCTCGCGCGCGCGGCGCGCGTAGTCGGGCGAGGGGAGCTGCTGGTCGACGAAGGTGTCGTGCTTGATCGGCGAGGCGAAGATCGCCGCGAGGTCAGGGCCGGCCTGGCGTACCGCCGCCTCCAGGCTCTCGACGTCATTGTATTCGCAGAAAACCTGGTTGGCCTGATCCGAAGGGGCCGTGCCGATCTTCACCGGCGTGCACCAGGGGGCGGAGCCGTGATAGGCGCCCTTGGCGCGGACGATCACGTTCTTTCGCGTGTGGGCGCGAGCCACCACCATGGCCATGGTGGTGGCGTCGGTGCCGTTCTTGCAGAACATCGCCCAGTCGGCGTGGGAGACCTGGGCGGTCATGGCTTCGGCCAGCTCGACCATGGCCGCGCCCGGGCCGGTCATGGCGTCGCCGAGCTTCATCTGGTCGACATAGGCCTTGTTGATCGCCTCGTGACCATAGCCGAACAGGTTGGGGCCGTAGCCGCACATGTAGTCGATGTACTGGTTGCCATCGACGTCCCAGAGGTAGGCGCCCTCGGCCTTGCCGAAGAACTGGGGATAGTCGTCCGGCAGCAGGGCCGCCGACTGGTGGCCGTACATCCCGTTGGGAATGACCGCCTGGGCGCGCTCGCGCAGGGCCCGGTCCACGCTGTTCGTCCAAGCCATGTTGCACCTCTAGGATAGTATCGACTACCTTACGGCCGCGGACCGGCCAGTCAAGGGAGCCGGGAAAAGGGGGCCGAGTGGAGTCTTCGTTTCTGGCGGTGGGATTGACCACCCTCGACATCGTGGCGCGGCCGATCGAGGACCTCACTCGCACCGAACGGGCCAGCCTGATCGAGGGGATCGTCTGCGCGCCGGCGGGCACGGCGGGCGGGGCGGCGATGGTCGCCGCGCACCTGGGCGTGCCGACCTCGATCCTGGGCGCCGTGGGCGACGACCTGAACGGCCGCTTCGTGCGCGCGGGTTTCGAGGCTTTGGGCGTCGATACGAGCCTGCTTGCCACGCGGCAGGGACAGACCACGTCCACCACGCTCCTCACGGTGGAGGCGAGCGGCCGGCGGTCGAGCTTCCATGCGCCTGGCGCGGGCGCGTCCGCGGGGGTGGACGAGGCCGCCCTGGGCGCCGCGCGCCGCGCGCGCTTCGTGCACTACGGCGGGGTTGGCGGGCAGGCCCTGGACGGTGGCCCGGGGGCGGAGCTGCTGAAGACCGCCAAGGACTTCGGCGCCATCATCACCTGCGATCTCATCTCGCCGCGCCGTTCGGCGCCGGAAGAGCTGAAGCGCCTGTTGCCACACGTGGACTACTTCATGCCGAGCGCCGCCGAGGCCGCCTTCCTGACCGGGAGCGAGGACCTGGAAGCGGCGGTCGACCAGTTCCTCGCCTGGGGTGCGGGGGCGTGCGTGATCAAAGACGGGAGACGTGGATCGCTCGTCGCGATCGGAGGCGCCCGCCGGCGGCTGCCAGCCCACGCGATCGAGCCGATCGACACCACCACTTGCGGCGATTCCTTCTGCGCCGGCTTCATTTCCGCCCTCGCCCGGGGCTGGGCGCCGCTCGACGCCTGCCGGTTCGCCACGACCACGGCGGCGCTGGTAGCCCTTGGCCTGGCGACGCTTGGCAAACTTCAGGGGTTCGAAGAGACAGCCGACGCGATGCACAGCATGACGATGGGAGAGGGTTGATGGACGCGACCGAGATGGAGCTTCGCGAACAGCTCGTCCACATCATGAAGGCGATGGACGCCCGCGGCCTTAACCGCGGCACGTCCGGCAACGCCTCGGTGCGCCACGGCGAGGACATGCTGATCACCCCCACCGGGGTGCCGCCCGCTCAGTTGCATGCCGACCAGGTCGTTCTGGTGCACGCAGACGGGACCTGGTCCACCGAGGGCGCGCGCCCCTCCAGCGAATGGCAGATGCACAGCGGAATTCTGCTGCGTCGGCCAGACATCAATGCGGTGGTCCATTGCCACTCACGCCACGCCACCATCCTGGCCTGCGCCGGCCGCGAGATCCCCTCGATGCACTACATGGTCGGGGTGAGCGGGGGCTCGAGCGTACCAGTGGCGCCCTACGCCACCTTCGGCTCGGTGGAGTTGGCCGACGCAACCGTCGATGCGCTCGACGGCCGCTTTGCCGCCCTGCTGGCCAACCACGGCCAGATCGCCATCGCCCGCACCCTCCAGCGCGCGCTAGCCATCGCCGAGGAGATCGAGGAGCAGGCCGCGATCTACTGGGGAACTCTGGCCATCGGCGGCCCCAACCTGTTGGACGAGGCGGAGATGAGCCGCGTGCTCGCCAAGTTCAGGACCTACGGCCAGCAGGGGCGGGGGAAGGACTAGGGCTGGAGCCTTCGTTCCGCTCACCCTTAGACCCCGTCATCCCGCAGGCAGCGGACCCCGACCTTGGCGCGGGGGGAGCGTAGGTGCGGGCCCCGTCACAATTGCCTAGGTCCCGGGTCTCCATTTCCCCGGTGCAAAGCCTGGATTCGTGTCGCCCGAAATGACGATTTGGGGAGCTGCCCGCACAACAAGCGGTCGTGTTCCCTTCGTCGCGCCGTTGTCCCGAGCCAGGGGCTTGTTTCCATAGTTAGAACTAGCCATAGCTAAAACTAACAAACGAACGACGCCGCGTCAGGCGGCCAGACAACGGGGTAGCGAACATTGGGTAATCAAGGAGTTGGCGGGTCTCTGCGCGCCTGGTTGAAGGCTGGCGCGGCGGGTGCGGTTCTCATGTTGAGTGCGGGCGGGACGGCTCACGCGCAGGCCGCTCCGCCTGCGGGAACCGAGGTCCAGGAGATCACGGTGACCGCGCAGAGGCGCACCGAGAACATCCAGAACGTGCCGGTGTCCGTACAGGCGATCTCTCCAAAGCAAATTCAGGCGCTGGGGATCAAGGAAACCGAGGATCTCGGCAAGATCACCCCCAATGTCACGATCGTGAATCCCGAGGGTGCAGGCAACCAGCCTCTGATCACCATCCGAGGCATCGGCCTCAACGACTTTGACAGCAATAACTCCGGTCCCAACGGCGTCTATGTTGACGACGTCTACATCAGCGCTCCGTCCGCCCAATCTTTCGCCATCTTCGATCTCAGCCAGGTCCAGATCCTCAAGGGGCCGCAGGGCACGCTGTATGGTCGGAACACGAGCGGCGGCGCCCTGATCTTCACTTCGAACAAGCCGACCGATCAGTTCACCAGCGACTTCCATCTCGAGTACGGAAACTTCAACACAATCTATGCTGTCGCCGCGGTTGGCGGTCCCATAACCAGCAATCTGGATGGGCGGATCGCCGTCGTCTACAACCATTCCGATGGTTACATGTGGAACAACCTGACGGACAGTCCTGCGTCAGGGACGAACAACGAAGCTCTGCGTATTCAGCTGCTGTATAAGCCGACGGACAACCTGAAGGTCGCCTTCAGTTCGACCGCTGGCTACGTACGCAACCTCCCCACCGAATACGGCCACATCGGCACCTTCGCTCCGGGAACCCAGAACACGCCCTCGCCGACAGTGTGCTCGCCTGCGCAGGCGTTTGCCGGCGGCTGCGTCGACCTGTTCGGCTATGGCACGCCGAGCGGCTTCTGGAACGGCTCATGGAGCCGGAACCAGGACCTGCAGGTCCTGAACCTGATCGAGTCGCTGCGCGTCGACTACACCGTCGGCCGGATCACCCTGACGTCGATTTCAGCCTATCAATACAATTGGAAGTACTTCCCGGAAGACACCGACGGGGGGCCTGATGATCTGCTGCAAGCCACCTATGGTGTGCGATCGAGCACGTGGACGCAGGAGTTCCGCGTGGCCGAAAACGAGAAGAACTACAACTGGGTGCTGGGCGCCTACTACCTGCACGAACACCTGACGCAGAATCAGCCGCTGTCCCTGTTCTACAACGGCGACGAATTCGGCGGTTTCGGCATACCGCCCGGACCCGGCGCCTTCGATGGCGTCGCTCAGGAGTCGTTCGACAACAGTCGACAGGTGACGGATTCGGCGGCGGTCTACGGCCAGGGGGACTACAGCCTTGGAAAGTTGACGCTGACCCTGGGTGGCCGCTTCACCTATGAGCGCAAGACGTTCGACTATGACGGCTCGACCCAGTTTCAGGACAACGGCACGGGTAACTACGGGCCTTTGCAGGATATCATCCTCGCGAACGAAGCGCAGTCGGTGTCCAACTTCACCTGGCGGGCGGCGCTCAGCTATCACTTCACCGACAACGTCATGGGCTACGCGAGCGCCGCCACCGGCTTCAAGAGCGGTGACTTCAACGGCAGCTTCCTCAGCAACATCGAGCAGCAGGCGTTGCTGCAACTGCAACCGGTCAAGCCGGAATATGTGACGTCATACGAGATCGGGGCCAAGACCAGCTTCCTCGACCATCGGCTCGTGTTCGACGCCGCCTTGTTTTACAACGACTACCGCGACGAACAGATCTTCGCGAGCGTGCCGCAGCTGATTAACTCGGCGGTCGGGCCGATCGAGGAGACGACGCAGATCCTCGCCAACGCCCACAAGGCCCACACCGAGGGGGCGGAGTTCCAGGTGACGGCGAACCCGATCCGTGGGCTCACCATCGACCTGCAGCCCGCCTGGCTGCAGGCCAAGATCGATCAGGCTGGCCTCCCCATCTTCTCGGGGTCGACCAATCTCGACGGCAAACAGCTGGCGAATGCGCCGCACTTCACCTTCGTCGGAACCGTCGCGTACCGGATCCCGGTGTGGCACAGCGACAATGTGAGCCTGAGGTGGAATTCGGACTACAGAAGCCACGAGTTCTTCGATTCGACGAACGACCCCTACATCCAGCAGAACGCGTACTGGCTGCATAACCTCAACGTCGACTACGAGAGCCACAAGGGTTGGTCAGCCGGCGTCTACATCCGGAATCTGACGAATACGGAGTATGCAGTAACCTCGACAGATCTCACCAGCCCCTTCGGTCTGCTGGAGCCGGTGCTGGGCATGCCGCGTACGTTTGGGGTGGAATTGAACTATCACTACTAGAGCAAACTCCGACCAGACGGAGCCGTCTGGTCGGAGATGATTTGCTCTAGATTCAAAAACTTGAGCGCTGTCTGATCGCCCAACCAGTTCCCACTTGGGCGGATGGCGCTCTAGGCTGGAGCCGGAGGTTCGATCGTCGTGAACGGCGGGCAGGGGGCGGTCGCGCCCGAACTGGAGACGCGGTTCGAGCCGCTGGTCGTCGCCGACCCGGCTCCCAGGGCCTCGCCGCCTGGGGCGGTCGCCGCATCGCTGTGCCTGGGGTGCGTGGCCCTGCTGATGCTGGGTGTCCAGCCAGCGGTGCTGGGCGCGCTGCTCTCGGCGCACCGCCTCACCGTAGGCCAGCTCACGCAGGCGGCGACGGTGGAGATGCTTGCCCTGGGCGTGGTGTCCGGGGCAATGGCTGGGGTCTTCCGGCATCGGCGCCTGAGGCTGTGGGGCGCGGCCGGCTGCCTTGGGCTGGTCCTGGCCAATGTCGCGTCGCTGGCGGCAAGCGGCGAAGCCTTCGTCCTCTGTCGCGGTCTCGCCGGCGCCTGTGGCGGAGTGCTGGTGTGGATCGCCGTCGGGATCATCACGCGGCACCCCGCGGCGGCGCGTCTGACGGCGCTCTTCGTCGGCGCCCAATCGGTGAGCCAGGCCGCGTTGGCGGCCGCGCTACCGCTCCTGGCTTCGCCGCTGGGCGCCAATGGCGGCCTTGTCGCCCTGGGCGCTTCCGCCGCCCTGTGCGCGCCCCTGTTGATGGCGATCCCTGCGGATCTGCCGGATCTCCCCAGGCCGCAGACCGGCCACGGCGCGTTCAGCCTGCCAGGCGTGTTCGGCCTCGCGGCCGCCTTCCTGCTCATGGCGGGCATCGTCGGGGTGTGGGTGTTCGCCGACGAGCTGGCGCGGATGGACGGCGCGAGCCCGGGCCTCGCCTCAGCCGCCATCGCGGCCTCCCTGGCTATGCAGGTGGGCGGGGCGGTCTTCATGGTCGTGGTAGGCCCCAAGATCCCGCCCGGCCGCAGCTACATCGCGGTCGCCGCCGGCTATCTCGTGGTCGTCGCCATGATGGCCTTTGCACACGGTGGAGCGGCCTTCATGGCGGCCGCCCTGCTGCTGGGCTTCCTCTGGAATGTCGGACTCTCGCTTTCCACGCCCCTGTTGATCCAGGTCGATCCCACCCGTCGGGCCGCCATGTTGACGGCCGGCGCTCAGCTGCTCGGCGGAAGCGCGGGGCCGATGCTCACCGGTCTTTTTGCCAACGAGGCCAATGTGGCGCCGGTCCTGCCGACCGCCGCGGTTCTCTTCATCGGAACCATTGTTTTCACGGCGCTGGCCATCCTTCCGAGGCGCTCCCGCGGCGGTTGATTAGCGCTGTCCCTTGCCTCTGGCGGCCCTGCGGGGGAACGTGTACGTGATTTCCCACAATTCGAGCCTTCAAGGGAGAAATGCCCCATGCGTGAAGCCGTAATCGTCTCCTATGCCCGGACGGGCCTGGCCAAGTCCGGCCGAGGCGGGTTCAACATCACGCCCACCGTTTCCATGGCCGCTCACGCGGTGAAGCACGCCGTCGAGCGTTCGGGCGTTGAGAAGGAGGCGGTGGAAGACTGCTTCATCGGCAATGTCGCGCACGGGTCCGGCAACCTTGGCCGCCAGACGGCCCTGCTTGCGGGCATGCCGATCACCACTTCGGGTGTGACGGTGAACCGCTTCTGCTCGTCGGGCCTGCAGACGATCGCCATGGCCGCCAACTACATCCGTGACGACCAGGCCAACGTGGTCGTGGCCGGCGGCGTGGAGTCGATCAGCTTTCCCGGCGGCGGCGTGGGCCAGGGTAACAACGACCCGCGTCTGACCGAGATGTATCCCGACATCTTCATGCCGATGATCGACACGGCCGACATCGTGGCCGAGCGCTACAAGGTCAGCCGGGAATACCAGGACGAGTTTTCGCTGGAATCCCAGCGTCGCATGGCCGCCGCCCAGCAGGCCGGCAAGTTCCGCGACGAGATCGTTCCGATGCCGACCAAGATGAAGCTGGTCAACAAGGACACCAAGGAAGAAAGCATCGTCGACTACGTGGTCGACCGCGACGAGTGCAATCGTCCGGACACGACCTATGAAGGTCTCGCGAAGCTGCAGCCGGTGCGCGGCCCGGGCAAGTACATCACCGCGGGCAACGCCTCGCAGCTCTCCGACGGCGCGGCCGCCGTGGTGATCATGGAAGCCAAGGAAGCCGAGCGCCGCGGCCTCAAGCCGCTGGGCCTGTTCAAGGGCTGGGCCGTCGCCGGTTGCAAGCCCGACGAGATGGGCATCGGACCGGTCTTCGCCGTGCCCCGCCTGCTCGAGCGCCACGGTCTGAAGGTCGAGGACATCGACCTCTGGGAGCTGAACGAGGCCTTCGCCAGCCAGTGCCTCTACAGCCGCGACACGCTGGGCATCGATCCTGAGAAATACAACGTCAACGGCGGCTCGATCTCCATCGGCCACCCCTTCGGCATGACCGGCGCGCGTCTCGCGGGCCACGTGCTGCAGGAAGGCCAGCGCCGGGGCAATGTGAAGCACGCGGTGGTCACCATGTGCATCGGCGGCGGCATGGGCGGCGCGGGCCTCTTCGAGGTCTTCTGATCGCCG
>DASXGR010000198.1:0-70515 GCA_036488935.1 Caulobacteraceae bacterium
CGTGTGCTCGCCCGAGGAGCTCAGCGTCAGATCGCCCGCCCCCGTCAGGCTCGTCCCGTCCGCGATCGTCGCATCCGACCGCGTCGCGATCAGGTTCAGCGCCACCGACGCGCCAACCCCCACCTTGCCGCCGGATGCGCCCGCGCCTGTCGGCAGGGCGCTCGCTGTGGAGGCCGACTGATCGTCGGACGCGAGGCTCACCGCCCCGCTGTTGGTCACAGTGACCGCCGCGCCGGAAGCGAGGCTGGCCTGAGACTGTGAGTCCACGAGGTTCACCGCGAGGGACCCGGCTACGCCAACGTTGGCAGCGCCGGCGCCGCTCGCGGCCTGCGCCGAGAAAGGATTGCCGGCGGCGCCCCCGGTCATGTTCGCGGAGACCTGAACGCTGCCCGCGCTGACCGCCTGGGCGATCGTCGCATTGTTCGAGACGTGGGCCAGGTCGAGAGCGAGCCCGACGCCCACGCCCGTGGTGCTGTTCGTGGCCGAAGCGTCCGCGTCTGCGCCTGAGCTGGTCTGGGCGGTGCTCGACAGTTGAAGGGCGCCGGCTACGGTCGCGGCCTGCGTCGAACCCAGGCTGGCGGAAGTCGAGCCCGTCAGATTGGTGATGGCCAGCGCGCCGGTGGCGGCGACGGCGCCGTCGGACGTGGATTCGTCGGCCTGGTACTTCGCGCCCGGACCCGAACTGTTGTCCAGGTATTCGGCGGTGGTGCCTCCCGGTGTGGATGATCCGCCTTGGGCAGAGGCTTTGGCGGTTGTCGACCCGGCGACATTCGACTGGGCCAGGAGCTGGAGGTCGCCTCCCGAGGCGATGACGGCGTCGCCGCCCACCTGCGCCGAGGTGGTCGCATCGATGACGTTGACCGCGACGCTGCCGGCCGCCGTGGTCGCTGTGCTGCCAGATCCGTCCGCGGTGGCGGTGGAACTTACGGTGTTGGTAGAGGACAGCTCGATCTTGCTGCCCACCCCCAGGGTGGTGAGGTGCGCCTGGTCGGTGACGCTTACCTGCGCGACGCTGGTGTTGGTGGCGACGGCCGCCGAAGCATCGGGGCTGCTCTGTCCCGCCATAAGGGCGAGGCCGGTGGCGTTGGTCGTGGCGGTGGCGTTCGCGGTGAGGCTCGCCGCGCCCTGGGCCGTGACGACCGCCGATCCGCCCACCGTGACCGACGCCAGCACGTCCGCGGTGGCCGCGGCGCCCAGGAGTTCCGCGCTCTGGCCGCCCGAGGCCGTCGCTGAGGCGCTCAGAGTACCGGATGCGGTGACGTCGGCCGAGGTGATCTGGACCGTGGCGTGATCGGTGGTCTGCGGCAGGTTGGCGGTCGCCTGGAACAGCAGGTCGCCGCCGCTCACCGTGGCGCGGCCGCCGCTGTTGTCCCCAATCGCGATGGAGGCGACACCGCCCGAAGCCGCCGTAGCCGTGGCCGTCAGGGTCACGGCGCCGGACGCATAGTTTGTACCCGACCCGTTGACGGCGCCGGCTAGGATCTGGCCGCCGGATTGTATGGCGATGGTCGGCGCGGACAGCGAAATCGCCCCGGAATCACCGGTGCTCTGGCCCGAACCATTCAGGTCGCGGGAGTCGAGGATGCCGCCGTTCTCGAGCGTAATCGAGGAGTCCGCGGTCAGGGTGATGGACGCGCCGTGACTGAAGATGCTCGACGAGGAGTCAATCACCAGGGCGTTGGGGTCGATCAGCAATGACCCGTCCACTCCGGATGCCGCCGAGAGCTGCAGGTCGATCTGGCCGATGGTCGCGGTCTGCGCTGCGCTGAGCTCGACCTTCCCTCCCGCGCCGGCGCCCTGGCCAAGGGCGGAGAACGTGGCGCCGTCAGCCACGCCGAGGTCGCCATCGGCGTAGAGGCGGATCTGGCCGCCGGAGCCGTCCTGACCATCAGCCCTGATGGCGGCTGTGGCCGCCACGGACATGTCGGCTCCCGAGACGATCTGCACAGATCCGCCCGGACCCGACCGCACTGCGCCCGCAGCGATCGATCCCGAGAGCGAAACATCGCCCCCAGCCTGGATTGAGACCGACCCTGGTTGCGACACGCCTCCGGCGGCGACCGCTCCGGAAACATCGACGCTGTCCGTCGCGACGATCTGCACCGAGCCGTCGCGGACGGCGATCCGGCCGCCCTCGACCAGGCCGTTGACGTTCACCGCCGCCTCGAAAAGCGCCCGGCGGGCCGCGGCTTGAGCGGCGGCCTGGAACGAGCCTGCGATCTCGACGTCGTGGGCCGTGATCACCACAGCGTGGGCGGCGTTCACCAATCCGCGGATCGACACCGACCCGTCCGCCGACACCGGCACATTGCCGGACACGATCTGGGCCCCGAGCACCGGATCAACGACGCCTCCGGCGCTGATCAGAGAGTCCATCACGGCGCCAGTCGGCGTGACGATGCTCAGACTTCCGGTGTTGACCACTCCGGATTTGCCGACCACGAAACCATAGCTGTCGGCGAAGATGATGTTCCCACCCAGGACTCCATTCTTATAGCTGTTGAGCACGCCCTCGATGTCGACGGCGCCGTTGCGCACGAGGTTGACGAGGTCGTTCGCCTTCCCCGGCACCACCAGGTTCACCGTGTTCCCGGCGGCTTCGGTGAATGTCGAGAACGAGTTGTAGGCGTTGCCCCCACTCAAGGTGGAGGTGGTGATCGTGGTGGTCCGGCCGCTCGTCGACAGCGAAGTGGCTGTACGGCCGTCCGGAACGATCATGTTGCCGTTCTGCGTCCCGGGCGTCACGGCGCGAGCCGGCGCAGCGCTCAGGCTCACCAAAGCCAGGGCGGTCGACAGCGTCGTTCCGCACATCAGGACCCGTGCGCAGCGCCGGGTTTTGAGCTGGGGGTAGTCGGCTGCGCTCATCTACGCACGCCGCTTGCGAGCGCGAGTGCGCGGCCCGAGCGCAACCGCCCGGGACCAAAGGCGAAAATCGAGTGCGGCATCGCACGCAAAGGAGGTCGACGGCGCACAGCGCCCCGACCACGCCCACTGACGTTCATCAAGCCCCCCCGACTTAACTGGGCCGTACGCTAGGCCCGAGTCCGCCCCGAGCGCAATTCAAATTGGACAATTTGTGACGACAGGACGCATGGTTACGCCGCGAAATTGACGGATTATTGCGCGCGTCCGGGTGCAGCCAACAAGGCTAAAATATGTCAGGAAATCCTCTCTTTTACAGGGCGACGGTTCCGCTGGACCGCGACCATCATCGCACGCTGCGGTTCGTCCAGCCCGAGCGGCCCTACGCGTTCGCTGCGGAAGCGCACCTCATCCCAGCGGTTGTGGAAGAGTTCACCGCCGCCGCGCGCCATCTGCCGATCGTCTTCACCATGGGCGCCGACGGGCCTAACGCCGTGTTCCTGACCGGCCTTCGGCCCCAGTCGAGCGGCTTCGTCGACGCGCAGGGACGGTGGACCTCGCCCTATGTGCCGGCCTTCCTGCGGCGCTATCCGTTCATCGTCGGGGACGTGGCGGGCCGCGAACCAATCCTGTGCATCGACGACCGGTATGAGGGATTTGGCAAACGGAAGGGTCAGCTGCTGTTCAACGACGCGGGCGAGCCATCCGAATTACTGCTCGAGAAACTCAAATTCAGCCGGGATTACTTCCGCGCTGCGCAGAAGAACGTCGTCCTCGGGCGATCCTTGCAGGCAATGAACCTATTGCACGCGATTTCGGTCCAGAGCCATGGCCCACAGGCCTCGGTGATGCATGGGCTGCTCGCGGTGGACGAAGCACGTCTGGCCGCGCTGGACGACACGCAGATCCTCGACCTGCGTCGGGAGGGCCTCCTGGCCCCTATCTATGCGCACCTGCTGAGCCTGGGGTCCGTGGACAGAATCGCCAACACGCCAGCCCAGGCCGCGTGACCCCGACTGGGCTGTCGTAAATGCCTCAAGTCCGCTCACGGATGGCTGGCGACGATGGCTTGGCCCGATTCGCCCGGCGCCTGGGGGCGGCCGGCTGGCGCACTCGACAGGATTCGAACCTGTGACCTCTGCCTTCGGAGGGCAGCGCTCTATCCATCTGAGCTACGAGTGCGGGGCGCCGCGCGGGAAGCGGGCTTTTACGGAAATTCGTCGCGGGGGGCAAACAAAGACCGCGCCCCTCCTATATCCTTGGGCCATGAGCGAAGCTTCCCTGATCCCGCCCTCGCCGGCGGAGGATGACTACGTCAAGGCGGTCGCCCGCGCCGAGCCCCTGGCTCAGCTGTCGGCGGACGACCCGATCGCCCTGTTCGCGGACTGGCTGCGCGAGGCGGCGGCGCAGGAGCCGAACGACCCCAACGCCGTGTGCCTCTCCACGGTGGACGCCGAGGGGTTCCCGGACGCGCGCATGGTCCTGCTCAAGGACTTCGATGACCGTGGCTTCGTCTTCTACACCAACACGCAGAGCACCAAGGGTCTCGAGCTGGCCGCCAATCCCTTCTGCGCCCTCACCTTCCACTGGAAATCCCTGCGCCGCAGCGTGCGCATCCGCGGCGAGGCCCAGGCGGTGACCGAGACCGAGGCCGACGCCTATTTCGCCACCCGCGCGCGCTCCGCCCAGATCGGCGCCTGGGCCTCTGACCAGAGCCGGGTTCTGCCTGAGCGCCTCGCCCTCGAGAAGCGCATCGCTGCCAGCGGTCTGCGGTTTGGCTTTGGCCCCGTCCCCCGTCCGCCCCACTGGTCGGGCTACCGCGTCGCGCCCCGTTCGATCGAGTTCTGGCGCGACCGCCCCTTCCGCCTGCACGAACGCCTCCTCTTCAAACACGCGCCGAGCGGCTGGACCACCGAACGCCTCTATCCGTAGGGCGCCGTTCACGGCCGTGCTCGACCGGGCCTTCGGCGCGCCTTGCGGAGGGCAGGGCTTTACGTAAGGGGCGCCTAGTCCTTAGACATCAAGAAAGAGAGAAGGCGCGGAGGAGATCCCCATGCTCGGGCTGATGCAGGACTGGCCGTTGACCGTGGACCGGATCCTCGACCACGCCGCCTCACAGCATGGCCATCGGGAAGTCGTTACCCGCTCGCTCGAAGGCCCGATCGTTCGGACCACCTGGGGCGATATCCACGCCCGGGCAAAGCGCCTGTCGAGCGCGCTTCTCGATCTGGGGGTGAAGCCTGGCGACCGCGTGGCGACGCTGGCCTGGAATTCGGGCCGCCATATCGAGTCCTGGTACGCCATCATGGGCATCGGCGCGGTCTGCCACACGCTCAACCCGCGCCTGTTCCCTGAGCAGCTCTGCTACATCATCAACCACGCCCAGGATAAGGTCCTCTTCACCGACGTCACCTTCCTGCCGATCTTGGCCGCCCATCGGCACAACATGCCCACGGTCGAGCGCGTGATCGTCTTCGGCGAAGGCGAGGTGCTGAAGGACTGCCCGATCGAGGACGCCCTGTGCAGCGAGGAACTCATCGCGACCCACGGCGCCGACGCGGTGTGGGGCCGCTTCGACGAGCGGACCGCCTGTGGGCTCTGTTACACGTCGGGTACTACGGGCAACCCAAAGGGAGTCCTGTACTCCCACCGCTCCAACTACATCCACGCCCTGACGACGCTTCAGGCCGACGTCATGGGCCTGTCGGTGCGCGACACGGTCCTGGCGGTGGTGCCGATGTTCCACGCCAACGCCTGGGGCCTCACCTTCTCCTGCCCGGCCGTGGGCGCGAAGCTGGTCATGCCGGGCCAGAAGATGGACGGCGCCTCGATCCTCGAGTTGCTGGAGACGGAGAAGGTCACGTTCTCCGCCGCCGTGCCCACCGTCTGGCAGATGCTGCTCGCGCACCTGAAGACGACCGGCGAGAAGCCGAGCACGCTGAAGAAAGTCGTCATTGGCGGCTCGGCTGTACCCGAGGCGATCGTGCGCGCCTTCCACGATGACTATGGCATCGACGTCATCCACGCCTGGGGCATGACCGAGACCTCGCCGCTGGGCACTCTCTCCACCCCTACGCCTGAGGTCGCCGCCCTCTCCTTCGACGAGCAGATGCCCTACAAGCTCAAGCAAGGCCGCCCGCCGCTGGGCGTGGAGCTCAAGCTCACCGACGACGCCGGCGGTCCCGTCCCTCACGACGGCGAAACCTTCGGCCGCCTGAAGATCCGCGGTCCGTTCATCGTGCGCGAATACTTCCGCGGCGAGGGCGGCCAGATCCTGGACGAGGAAGGCTTCTTCGACACCGGTGACGTCGCAACGATCGACGCCGACCGCTACATGCAGATCACCGACCGCGCGAAGGACGTGATCAAGTCCGGCGGCGAATGGATCAGCTCGATCGAGATCGAGAACATCGCCGCCAGCCACTCCAAAGCCCTGATGGCCGCAGTCATCGGCATCGCCCACCCCAAGTGGGACGAGCGTCCCCTCCTGCTGGTGAAGCTCCGTGAGGGCGAGACCGCCGCCCCGGCCGAATTCGCCGCCTGGCTCGACGGCAAGATCGCCCGCTGGTGGATGCCTGACGAAATCCTCTTCGTCGACGACATCCCCCTGGGCGCCACCGGCAAGATCGACAAGAAACTCATCCGCCAACGCTTCGAAGGCCACGTCCTTCCGACGGCCCGCGCGGAGGCGGTGTAGGGAGGCCCGGAGCGCCGGCGATCCACTCCAACGCCGCAGCAGCGGAACCATGCCGGCGAGGACGCCGGCGCTCCGTGTCTTCCCGGCAGGCGCCTTGGGGCCAACACTCACCTCATCAAGGGGAGGAGGGACGGTCGCCTTTCCGATTTTTCATTGCGGAAATGTGGGGGCGCGACCCTACAACTTGTCTCATGCGCGCCTTCGTCCCCTCCCTCGCTGTGCTCGCCCTCGCCGCCGCGGCCCACGCCGAGCCTGTCGCCCAGACCACTGACGCTGTGCTGGCTGCGAACCAGAAGGCGATGGCCGGAACGCCTTTCGCCGGGACTCTCCGCGTCGTCTACGACTGGAACGGATCGGGTCTCACGGGAACCCAAGCCCAGGATACGGACCTCGCCAGCGGGGCTTATGTCGACGCACAGAAGGCGGGCGGCGTCAGCGAGGGCGATGGCTTTGATACTCGCATTCCCTGGATGCGCGATATCTCGGACGCGAACACCCCGCAGCAGGGCGGCGACCGCCAGCAGCTGGCCGTCGATGATGCCTACCGGCGCTCAAACCGCTGGTGGACGCCGGATCGCGGTGGGGCGGCGATCACTTACGTCGGCCGCGAGTCGCATGAGGGACGTCTCGCCGACCATCTCCTCGTCAAGGCGCCGGGCGGCAAGGCGTTCGAAGCCTGGTTCGACGCCGACACCCATTTCCTGATCGAGACGGACGAAGACGCCGGCTTCTTCCACACGCGCACCCTGTATGCGGACTGGCGGCCCGAGAACGGCGTCCCCACGCCCCACCGGATCACCAATGATCCGGGCGAGGGACCCGACGCCTACGAGCACCTGACCCTTCGGTCGGTCACGGTCGGGCCGCCGCAACCGCTGACCGCCTATGCCTGTCCCCCTGGCCCGCCGCCCGGCGGCCGCATCGAGGACGGCTCGGCAAGCGTGACCTTGCCCTTCCGTCTGTTGAACAACCACATCTACGTGCAGGTAACGGTGAACGGCGAGGGTCCCTTCACCTTCATCGTCGATTCCGGCGGCCACACCCTGATCTCGCCCGAGCTGGTCAAGCGCCTCGGCCTGAGATCCATCGGCGAGTTCCAGACCAACGGCGCGGGCGAGGGCCATCAGGCCAGCGGCTTCGTCGCGGTGGGCGACATCGCTCTTGGCGCCGTCCACCTGCGCGATCAGATCGGCTTCGCCACCAGGATCTACGATCCCTCGATCGAAGGGATTCCCGTGGATGGGATGGTCGGGTTCGAGCTGATCCGCCGGTTCACCACCCGGATCGACTATGGCGCGCGCACAATCACCTTCACCGATCCGGCGAAATTCCGGCCGACCGATGCGGGCGGTCCGATCCCCTTCCTCTTCTACGACCACCTGCCCCAGGTCCGGGGCTTCATCGCCGACCTGCCCGCGCGACTGGACATAGACACCGGCTCGCGCTCAGGGGTTGATGTCACCAGCCCTTTCGTCGCCGCGCACGACCTGCGGGCGCGCTTTGCCCCCGGCGTGACCGCCGTCACCGGCTGGGGCGTGGGCGGCAAGGTGAGTTCCTACGTCGCGCGTCTGCCTAATCTGACCCTGGGCGACCAGGTCATCGAACGCCCCGTCGCCGATCTCGACAGCGCCAAGGGCGGCGCATTCAGCGACCCGAACTTCGACGGCAATATCGGCGGCGATGTGCTCAAGCGCTTCATCGTCACTCTCGACTACGCTCACCAGATCCTGTGGCTGAAGCCCCTGCCGCAACAGCCCGCGGACGCCGGGACTTTCGACCGCGCGGGGATGTGGATCAACGCTGGCCCTGACGGCTACGTCGTGGTCGACGTCACGCCCGGCGGCCCGGCCGCGACCGCCGGCATTACGGTGGGCGACGTGATCGAGACGCTGGACGGACGCCCCGCCCTTCCCGCCGACCTCTCCTCCGCCCGCACGCTCCTGCGCACCTCGCCCGCCGGCGCGCAGGTCGCTCTCGATGTCCGCCACGCCGGCGCCGCCCACCCGGTCGTCCTCACCCTGCGCGATCAGATCTGAGGATCGGCCCGAGGCGCCAGCGCTCCGTGCACCCCCGGCGGGCGCCGAGGACGTCCCTCAGATCGTAAGCCATACAGGGCTGGACATGGCGGCGCGCGCTGGCCACTGACGGAGCTGCAGAATCAGGGGGAAACAACCACACATGCGATCCTTGCTATCGGCCGTCGCGGCCCTGGCCCTCACGGCCGCTGTCGCTGGTCCCACAGTCGCCGCCACTCCCGCGGAAATGGCGCGCTGGCGGGCCGAGGCCGCGCGCGTGACCATCGTGCGGGACGACTGGGGCATCGCCCACGTCCATGGCCACACGGACGCCGACGCCGTCTTCGGCATGATCTACGCCCAGGCTGAGGACGACTTTCCCCGCGTCGAGACCAACTACGTCACCTATCTGGGCCTCACCGCCCGGGCGAAGGGCGAGTCGGCGATCTGGCAGGACCTTCGCCAGCGTCTCTGGCTCGACCCGACCGACCTGCAGGCGAAATACCGCGCCGCGCCGGCCTGGCTGCGCGCGTTGATGGACGCCTGGGCTGACGGCCTCAACTACTACCTGGCCACCCACCCCGACACGAAGCCGGCGGTCATCACCCATTTCGAGCCCTGGATGACCCTGGCCTTCTCCGAGGGCTCCATCGGCGGCGACATCGAACGGGTGGATCTGAAGGCGCTGGAAGCGTTCTACGGCCACGATCGCGCGGCCGTAGCGGCGTCAGACGCACCCGCGACAGCAAACCTCGAGTTCGCCGCGATCGCCAACCCGGCGCGTCCCGGGTTGCAAGGCTCCAACGGCATCGCCATCGCGCCGAAGAACACCGTCGACCACCACGCCCTGCTGCTGATCAATCCGCACACAAGCTTCTTCTTCCGCAGCGAGCTGCAGATGAGTTCGGACGAAGGCCTGGACGCCTATGGCGCGGCGACCTGGGGCCAGTTCTTCGTCTACCAGGGCTTCAATCCGCACGTCGGGTGGATGCACACCTCCAGCGGCGTCGACAACGTCGATCAGTTCGCCGAGACGGTGACCGACCATGGCGGCGGAAACTTCACCTACACCTACGGCGCTGAGCAGCGCCCGGTGACCAAGTCCACGATCACCATCGACTACAAGGCCGCCGACGGTTCCCTCGCCCACCGCAGCTTCACCGTCTATCGCACCCACCATGGGCCCATCGTGCGCGAGGCGCACGGCAAGTGGATCGCCTTCGCCTTGATGAACACGCCAGTGAAGGCGCTCGAGCAGAGCTTCCTGCGCACCAAGGCCTCCGACTACGCGAGTTACATGAAGGTCGCGGACCTGATGGCCAATTCGTCCAACAACACGCTGTTCGCGGACGACAAGGGTGAGATCGCCTATCTCCATCCCCAGTTCGTGCCCGTGCGCGACAACCGCTTTGACTACACCCACGTGGTCGACGGCTCCGATCCGGCGACGGACTGGCGCGGCCTCACGCCGCTCGACCGACTGCCCAGCGTGGTCGATCCCTCCAGCGGCTATGTCTTCAACACCAACGACTGGCCTTACAACACGGCCGGACCCGAAGCCTCCCCTCGCCTGGCCGACTTCCCCCGCTACATGGACCGCGCCGGCGAGAACCCTCGTGGCGTCCACGCCGCGCATCTGCTTGCCGGGCGCCATGACTTCTCCCAGACCGGGCTGATGCATGCCGCCTTCGACCCGTGGATGCCCGCCTGGGACCAGTTGATCCCACCCCTGGTCGCTGCCTGGCAGGCCCTGCCCCAGGACGCGGCGCTGAAGGACAAGCTCGCCGCTCCAGTCGCCGCCCTGCAGGGCTGGGATCACCGTTGGGGCGCCGACTCGACGGCGATGACGCTCGCCGCCTTCTGGGGCGAGGCCCTGGGCGCCGCCGCCAAGGCCGATCCGGACGAGGAGGGCGTCTCCCTCATCGACCGCATGGCTCGCACGAGCCCGCAGGCCAAGCTGGAGACCCTTGCCGCGGCCGTCGACCGCCTGACTGCAGAGTTTGGCGACTGGCGCACGCCCTGGGGCCAGGTGAATCGCTTCCAGCGCATCAACGACGACATCAAACCCGCAGGCTTCACCGACGCGGGCCCCTCGATCCCCGTCCCGTTCACCACCTCGCGCTGGGGTTCCCTCGCCGCCTTCGAAGCCAAGCCCTATCCCGGCACGAAGAAGTGGTACGGAACGTCCGGCAACAGCTTCGTCGCGGTTGTCGAATTCGGTCCTCGTCTTGAGGCCGTCGCTGTCACCGCCGGCGGCGAGAGCGGCCATCCGGGCGACACCCACTTCGACGACGAGGCGCAGCGGTACGCGTCAGGTCAATTGCGGAAGGTCTACTTCTGGCCGGACGAACTGCAGGGGCATACGCAGCGGACGTACCATCCGGGGGCGTGAGGCATCGCATCGCCCTGGCGAGGCCCAGCCCCGCCAGCAGGCATTGCAGGTCGCCCGACGCTGTTTCAGATATCGAAGCGATTGCGAAGAATGATCAGCTGGACGATCCGGTCGCTGTGCGGTGTAAAGTAAAAGGCAAGCATGAACGGATCAGGCATCCCTCGTTTGTCGAAAGCGCCGTCGACGTTCGCGGTTACGATGAAATTACCATAGTGCTCGATTACGTCGGTCACATCCATCGTTAGCCGCTCGCCGATGATGTCGCGTTCCGCCCAAGTCCTGATAGCGGTTTTTCCCCAATAATCGCGCAATTGATCATTCACGAGTGCGTCTTCGACGAAGGTAGCGAGCAGGCCGTCAAGATCGAAGTTGTTAGTCGCCTCAACGTAGGCTGCCACCAGTGGCGGAAGGGCGAGAGGAGCATTCGGCGGGCGCCCTGACGTCGGCATATGGAGGCCTCTTCACCTTCTCACGTGAGGAAGATCACTCTCCCTGACCATGGCCGACGTCATCCGCCTTGGCGCGTTTTATCGTGCAAAGAAGTGAAAACGCCGAGCAGGCCAAAGGAAGGCCTCGGACGCCCGCCAGCCGCAAACCTGATGCCGCAGGGAACCCTTCGACGACTGAACGCGGGAGCGCCTAGCGCTGACGGCCAAAACCTCGATCGTCGACCGTCATGCGCCGACCTGTGGTCCGTCTCGATCAGGCGCGGATTTGCGAACGGGGCCTACTCAAACGTTCGATGACGACGCGCGCCTCTCCCGCCCTTGCCGACTGATCAAATCCAGCGCCAAATGAGCGTTCGGGACGCTCGTCATGGCTGGAGGAAACGCGAGGGGCAGGTGCTCCCCGGGTCGTGATTGGAAGGCTTCATGTATACCAGAAATGATCGTGAACCTTCAACGTCAAGTGGCCTTGTTTCTTTCGGGCCGTTTCGCCTTAACGTCGCCACACGACTTCTTGAGAGACTGGGAAATCCGGTTAGCATTGGCGGCCGCGCGCTCGACCTTCTCATCGCGCTTGTTGAACGAGAGGGAGCGGTAGTTAGTCAAAAGGAACTTATTTCATGCATCTGGCCAGACGTTACGGTAGAAGACGCTAACCTTCGCGTTCATCTCTCTTCGCTTCGGAAGGTACTCGGAGATGGACGCGACGGAGCCCGCTATATTGTGAACGTCCCGGGCCGAGGCTATTCGTTTGTCGCGCCGACCACACGCTCCATACAACAGCTCCCGTCCTCGTCCGATGACGCCCCTAGCTCCCACCGGCCTTTGAGGCTCCCAGCCAGCTTGACTCGAATGATAGGCCGGGATGACACCGTCCGTCTCTTATCGGCTCAGCTTGCGATGTGTCGGTTTGTCAGCGTCGTCGGACCGGGTGGGATCGGAAAGACCACAGTCGCTATCGCGGTCGCCCATCAGCTCTTGGGTAGCTTCAGCGGCTCGGTTGTCTATGTGGATCTGGCGGCGCTGGCCGATGCCTATCTCGTGCCGGCGACCGTCGCGTCGGCGCTGGGATTCGTACTCCAGACGGACGATACTCTGCTCAGCCTGCTGAACTTCATCGGCGACAGGAAGATTCTCCTGGTGCTCGACAGTTGCGAGCACGTGATCGAGGTCGTGGCCCCACTTGCTGAACGGGTCGTGCGTGAGGCCCCGCAGGTACACGTCCTGACGACAAGCCGCGAGGCGCTCCGGTCCGAGGGCGAACACGTCCACTTGCTGCAAGCGCTCGATTGCCCCCCCGAAGACGCCGCCATAAGTGCGGCGGAAGCGCTCAAGTATCCGGCTGCGCAGCTCTTCATGGAACGCGCTGCAGCGAGTGGTTATGGCGCTAAGCTAACCGACGCCGATGCGCCGAAGGTGGCCAAGATCTGCCGGCGCCTCGACGGGCTCGCCCTCGCCATGGAGCTCGCCGCGGGTCGTGTTGGCTCGCATGGAATTCGAGCGACAGAGGAGCTTCTCGACAACCGTTTCAAGCTGCTCTGGCAGGGTCGCCGCACGTCGTTGCCGCGACATCAGACCCTGAACGCCATGCTCGATTGGAGCTACAGGCTGCTCTCGGAGGATGAGAAAACCGTATTGCGCCGGCTATCGGTGTTCCGCGGGGACTTCGTGCTCCAAGTGGCCTGTTCTGTCGCCTCGGAGGGGCGTGAGGCCGACGGCGAAGTTATCGATGCGATTGAGGGCCTTGTTGCGAAGTCTCTGGTTTCATCGAGAGTCATTGATGGCTCGACCTACTATAGACTCCTCGATACGACTCAAGTCTACGCCTCAGAAAAGCTTTCTGCTTCCGGCGAAGCGGATTGCATCTCTCGGCGACATGCCTCCAGTTATTCGGCTCTTCTCGGATGCGACGAGGTGATGCAGCCGACGACGAGCGGGCATAACCCCTCAGCAATGGCGCCTCACATCGGCAACGTGCGGGCAGCACTCACATGGGCGCTGAGCGGCGGTGGCGACCTCGAGGTCGGCGTCGAGCTCGCCACGCGGGCGGCGCCGCTGTTCATTGGACTGTCGCTGCTTGAAGAGTGCCGGAACTGGTGTGAACGCGCCCTGGCTGCGCTGGGCGAAACAAACGCCGACGCCAGGAAAGAGCTTATCCTGTGGGAGGCGCTCCAAGTATCTTCTATGTTCTCCAAGAGTCAGGGAGATCGGGTTCGCGTCGCTATTGATCACGCTCTTAGGCTTGCTGAGGCGGTCGATGACAGAGAACGTCAACTACGTCTTCTTGCTGATTTAAATTTATACCTTATACGCGCGTGCGATTTCCCCGCTGCAATTGCAGTTACAGAACGAGCCGCGTCGATCATAGCGATCACGAAAGATCCTGCCGGCGCAGTAACGCTAGAGTGGATGGCCGGCGTTCGACATCATTTGCAGGGAAGCCAGGCTGCCGCGCAGCTCCATTTTGAGCGGGGTATGGCGCTTCAGATTGAACTCGGAACGGCTGGCGCCAAATTCTTAGGCGGCGGCCAGCGCGTGGGTTATCTCTGCGGTCTGGCCCAGGTTTTGTGGTTGCGAGGTTTCTCCCAGCGGGCGCGGAGCATGGCCCGATCGGCGATCGATGCGGCGGCAAGCCAAGATTACGCTGTCTCGACGTGTATTGCCTTAATTCATGCGGCAACGATACACCTCTGGAGCGGAGAATTAGCTACTGCCCGGTCTTTGATAGAGCAACTGATTTCGCATGCCACTCGATATTCGCTGGATCTGTATCGCGCCGAGGGTATTGCGTTGAGGGGTGAACTTGCTATTGCCAAAGATGAGGTAAACCTAGGCATCGAATCTCTGAGCGATGGGTTGGATACCTTGCGCTCAGAACAGTATAATTTTGATGTACCTCGTTTCATTGGCGATCTCGCGACTGGATTGTATAAAATGGAACGTTTCGAAGAGGCTCTGCTCACAGTCGACGGCGCCATTTCGTTAATCTATAAATCCGGCGTCAAATACTATTTGTCGGAACTGTTGCGTATAAGAGGACAAATTTTGGCGGCCATGTCTACGCACGACCGCGTCAAGGCGATGGACTGCCTTGAGGAGTCGCTCACGGTCGCGCGCGAACAAGGAGCACTTGCTTTGGAGCTACGCTCCGCGTGCACCTTGGCGAGTTGGCTATCGGAACGCGGGCAACGTGACGATGCGCGCCGCCTCCTTTCACCGGTTTTTGACCAGTTTACCGAGGGGTTCGAGACAGCTGACCTAACGATCGCGCGCCGACTGATAAAAGAATTGGCATAGGCTCCTTTGGCGGGCGGAGCTTATCTCCACCCGCTTCGTCCCGGCTAGACGGTACGTCGTGAGCGCGTCGACTGCGGGGAGATGCGTGCGGAGCTACTGCTCTAGCGGTGGGTGGGGGTGCTGCCAGTCCAGGCAACTCGTCTCCACTCCGGCGCAGGAAGCCCAAACCTGACCTGGCTTTATCCCATGACTGCGCGCCACTCGGGCAGCGCGGCATGAATCGTTGGGCTGACAGAGCCCAGGGCCTCCATCTGGCGATTCCCACTCACCAGCCGAACCTCACCTCTGCGCCGAGATAGTTTCCGTCACGGCCACCCGCCCTGCGGATGACGTTGGTGACGGCAAAGTGGTCGGCCTCCAGGGCGAAGGCGACGTGTTCGCCGGCCAGCCAGTCGGCCCGGAACTCCCCATAGGTCCCCGTGTACTGGCCAGGCCGCCCGGCCGTGCCGGCCACCGGGATGTTCGGGATCGTGTAGACCGCGTCGCCCGTGGTCTCGCGCCATTGGGCCGCCGCGGCCATGAGCAGGGTGAGTGTCTTGATGGGGTGGACAGTGAGCGACGGCTTTACATGGACCACGTTCACATAGGTCGAATAGCCCTGCAGCGTGAAGTAGTAGGCGTTGGGGAACAGCGGATTGAAGGTCTGCAGCGTGTGGTCGTTCGGATTGCGGTCGCCCGAGGCGGCGTCGACCTGAAGCCCGAGCCGCGGTCTCCATTGCGATCCAGCGAAGGTATAGCCGGTCAGGGACCCGAACGCCCAGGCCCGGATATCGTCCTGGCCGATGCCGCCGGTCTGGCCCATGGCCTCCACGTCCCAGTCGAACCGCCGATAGGTCCCGTTCATGTGCACGTCCAGGATCTCGCGGCGTTCGTTTCCTCTCACGCTGAGGAACTTCACATTGTCCTGGTTGAAGTGGGAATAGGAGAACGAAAGCTTGATCGTGTCGGAGAGTTCTCGTTCGAGTCGCGCGCCGCCATAGGTGAGATGGTCGCTGCTATAGTCGTCGAACGGCCTCACATCCCGGAGCTGCACCGGCATGCTGTAGAACCCCGTCAGGCGCCATGGGCCTTTCAGGTATTCGGCCCAGATCGCATCATAGGATTGGCGCACGTTGGCGCCGTCGCGCACGCCGACGAAGCGCTGCAGGTCGAAAGCGATCTCCTGGCGACCGACGCGAAGCCTCAAGATCCCGCCATCCACCGGTTCGGTGAGGGTGACGAAGGCCTGTTCCAGATCCAGGTTGTCCCGATCTACCGGGGTCGGCATGGTCTTGCCGGGCGCGAAATCGCTCTCGAACTGAGTGAAGACCTGGAGCTGAGTCCCGATGTGCAGGTCGGCGTGCCACTCGAGGCGACTTATTACGTAGTCCTGGTTCCGCGCGCCGACGCCGAAGTTCGCCGCATCCAGTGTCTCGAAACGCTCCCGCAGATCGGCGCCGAACGAAAGGTAGGTGTGCGGATCGCCAGGCGACAGCGGGATGTATTTGAGCCAGTCGAACGGCTCCTTCGGCACGTCTGGATTGGCGAGAACCGACCAGTCCTCTTGCCAGCGATTGAACATGATCGCCGGCCTTGAGGGGATGTCCGGCGCCGCCGCTTCCTGCGCCCAGCAGATCGAAGGCGACAGGCTGATCGCCACGGCGGCGGCAAGACCGGTGAACGCGTGGCCCAAGGCGGATCAAGGGCCGGAGGCCGCATGGATCTCGGCGATATAGCCGCCGGGGAACTGCACGATGGCCGATCGGCGCGCGCCGTCGGTATAGGGCGGGACCAGAACGCTCGCGCCCGCCGCCTTGGCCTTGGCCAGCGTCTGGTCGATATCCGCTACCTCATAGCCGGTCGTCTCGCGCCCGTAGGGCCAGGGCAGCTGACCGTCCGTCGCGAACACCGTCACCTTGCCGAAGCCGGACTCCAGGCGGATCCGCCGATAGGTGTCTTTAGGACGGCCAATGCCGACGCCCGACGCGTTCGCTTCATCCGAGACGACCTTGCCGTGGGCGAAGGCGACAAAGTTGCGGACGAAGGCTTCGGCCCTGTCGGACGACACATAGACCCGGTTCTCCGGGATCGTGGCCAGGGTCGGATAGTTGGGCGCGCTCGTGTGCCAATAGAGCTGCATGTTCACCCCGCCCGGCCACTGGATGATCACGTCGCGGCCGATCGGATCGGGGAAGGTCGAGACCAGGACGTCGGCGCCGTGAAGTTTCGCGGAGCGCACGGCCTGGTCCAGGTCGGCGACAAGATAGCCGGTTCGCTCCGCGCCGAAAGGATAGGGGATGGGCGTCTTGAAACCGAATACGGACACGCTGCCGGCCCGGGTCAGCACGAGCTGGGACATGGTCAGGCTGGGCGTGGGCGTGACGGTGAATACACCCTGCTTGGTGGCGGTCCCTCCGAAGGTGGCGATCAGGCTGGCGACGAAACGGTCGAAATCCTCCGGCGCCACATAGACGTGGGTGGTGTCGTATTGCGGCGCGACGGCGACGGCTGGGGTCGGCGACTGGGCCGCCTCGACCGGCGCCGAGGCGAAGGCTGCGATCACCGCGGCCGTCGCCGTCAGGGCAAGTATCCTGCGCATGGCGGTCTCCAAATTGTTCAGGGTCTGGCGGCGTCTTGGCGCCGGGCGTGCTCGGCGATCAGCGCGGCCATGACGAAACCGGCGATCAGGCCGATGTGCTCGAAAAACGCGTTTGTCGCGGCGAACCGTGCCTGACCTTGCAGGGTCCAGAAGTTGTTGGCCGTCAGGGCCGCCAGGCCGGTGAAGACGCCCAGCATCCCCGCGCCCAGCCACACCCGGCGGCCCGCGATGATCAGGGCCGGCCCGATCAGTTCCACGCCGATCGTCAAGGCGCCCCAGAACCATCCGGGGTGAAGACCGAAATGCTCCTGCTCGGCCACGGCCGCCGGAAAGTTGGACAGCTTGACGATTGCGCCCAGGAGATAGGCCCCCACCAGTCCGATACGCGCGATCAGCCAAGTCCAGCGCCAGTCGAGTATGGCGTCGACCCAGCGCGGATCCATATCTACAGTCATGACGAGTTCTCTGAGGTAGATTGGCCATGGGGCAGGCGGCCGAAAACGTGCGGCCGGACCTGGGTATTCCAAACCGAGGCCACGGGTGTCTTCGTGAGAGCATGTTGGAGGAGCGGCGGAATCTGCTCGCCAACCAGGATGCCGAAGAGTCCCACCAGCGCGACCACGGGAGGCGCCGGCGATCGGACGTGCAACAGGCCGTAAAGCACACCGACCGCAAGGCCGACTGTAAGAGACACGACGTAGGCTTTCACCGGCGGCTCCTTTGGCGGGGAAGGGATCGGACGAAGGCCGGCGGAATCACGCGGGCGTCCTGTGGTCAAAACGCGAAGCAGGCGCATCCCAGCGCCCCCCAGAAGCTTGCGAGATCGGCGGCGGGAATGCGGCTGGACCAGGCTCGCGCATGGGCGTGGCCGTGGACGCCGCAACGGTTCGCGCAGCCGCAGGCCGCCGCCAGGTCCCTGGCAAGGGCCGGTTTCGCCTGCCCCGCGTCCGCCCAGGCCGCATAACCGCCAAAGGCGCGGACCGGAGACCAATCCGGCATGGCTGGCGGCGGTGCGCCCTCGTCGAGGGCCGCAAAGCGGCCGGCGGCGAAGACCACCTTGCCGCCGACGAGCGTGAGATCGGACGTCGTGTCGGCGATCGCCTCCTCGGAGCAGGCGAAGTAGTCGCGATCCGGCACGATCAGATCAGCGAGTTGGCCGACCTCGATGCGTCCCTTCCTGCCCTCCTCGTTGGAGAACCAGGTGACGTTTTCCGTCCACATGCGCAGGGCGGTCTCGCGATCGAGACAGTTGCTTTGCGGGTAGAGCCGCATGCCGCCGACTGTCTTGCCGGTGACAAGCCACGATAGCGAGACCCAGGGATTGTAGGAGGCGACGCGGGTTGCATCGGTGCCGGCGGATACCTTTAGACCCGCGGCGAGCATGCGCGAGATGGGCGGCGTTGCTTCGGCCGCGTCGGCACCGTAGCGCTCGACGAAATATTCGCCTTGGTAGGCCATGCGGTGCTGCACGGCGATGCCGCCGCCGAGCGCGGCGATCCGATCGATCGATCGGTCCGAGATCGTCTCAGCATGATCGAAGAACCAGTTGAGCCCCTTCAGCGGAATGTCCTGGTTGACGCGCTCGAACACATCGAGAGCGCGGGTGATCGTCTCGTCGTAAGTCGCATGCATCCGCCAGGGCCAGCGGTTCTCGGCCAGAAGGCGCACGACAGAGTCGAGATCGCCTTCCATCTCTGGCGCCATGTCGGGACGCGGCTGACGGAAGTCCTCGAAGTCGGCGGCGGAGAAGACCAGCATTTCGCCGGCGCCATTATGGCGGAAGTAGTCGCCGCCCTGCTTGTACTTCGACGTCTTGGTCCAATTCAGGAAATCATCCCTCTCCGCCTTGGCTTTCTGCGGGTAGAGGTTGTAGGCGAGCCGGATGGTGAGTTGGCCGTCGTCGGCCAACTTCTGGATGACGGCATAGTCTTCCGGATAGTTCTGAAAGCCGCCGCCGGCGTCGATGGCGCCGGTGACTCCCAGCCGATTCAGCTCACGCATGAAGTGGCGAGTGGAATTGACCTGGTAGTCAAAGGGCAGCTTGGGACCCTTGGCCAGGGTCGTATAGAGGATGGTGGCGTTGGGCTTGGCGAGCAGCAATCCCGTCGGATCGCCGCTGGCGTCCCGTACGATCTCGCCGCCGGGCGGCGCGGGCGTGTCCCTGGTGTAGCCGACGGCCCGGAGGGCTGCGCCATTCAGCAAGGCTCGGTCGTACAGGTGCAGCAGGAAGACCGGCGTCTCGCGCGCGACGGCATTGATCTCCTCGAGTGCTGGCAACCGCCTTTCCTCGAATTGGTGCTCGGTGAAGCCGCCGACCACGCGCACCCACTGCGGCGGCGGGGTCACCGCGACCTGGCGCTTCAGCATGGCCATCGCGTCGGCGAGGCTGCGTACGCCGTCCCAGCGTAACTCCATGTTGAAGTTGAGCCCGCCGCGGATGATGTGCAGGTGATTGTCGATGAGGCCGGGGAGCACCCGCCTGCCCTTGAGATCGACGATCCTGGTATCGCCCGCGGCAAGCGCCATGACGTCCGCGTCGCCGCCCACCGCGGTGAATACGCCGTCCTTGATCGCGACCGCGCTGGCCTTCGGATTGGAGCGATCGAGCGTGGTGAACTGGCCGCCGTGGAGTATAAGATCGGGCGCCTGGTTTCGGAGAGTCATGTTCAGGGCTCCGCGGGTTGACTGTTGCAGGGGGGGGAGCGCTGCTCGGCGCGGCGTCACGCACAGTTGTCCGCACGTGAGACCGCGAACCGGTCCCGCCTCAGGCGCGTCCAGATTTAGAAGGCGCCTCGGGCGGCGCAGGTGATCGACGCGCTCGCGCCTATCTTTGCGGCTCCGCCGCAGCCGCAACGAGGTACTCTGGCAATTTGGTCGCCGGCGCCCCGTGCACCATTGTGTAGGCGTACTCGACACCAACGCCGTAGGCGCCGCAGTGGGTCTTCACGATGCTCATGACGGCGTCATAGGTGTCTCGCTCCGCCCAATCACGCTGCCATTCCAACATCACCGATAGCGCTGTCACCGGCTTAGCGCCTGCTTGAATGACACGCTTCATGGCATTGTCGTGCGAGAGTTGACTTACGTCGCCGCAGCAGTCTTCCACCACATAGACTTCGTAGTTGTCGTGGATCGCCTGTACGGTGGGCAACGCCACGCAGGTTTCTGTCCAGAGACCAGCCAGAACGATTTTCCGCCGGCCGGTCTTTTCAATCGCCGCGACGAAGTTTGCATCGTCCCAGGAATTCATCGACGAGCGCTCAATCGGCGTCCGGTCGGGAAAGATCGCCAGAATCTGCGGCCACATATTACCGCTAAAGGATTTCGTTTCCACCGTTGAGAGCACTACTGGCACGTCGAACACTTTTGCCGCTTTCGCCAGAACCAGGTTGTTATTGATGATCGACTGTCGATCTAAATTCGCCACGCCAAACAGCATCTGCGGCTGCAGATCGATGATCGCGACGACCGCGTTGTCCGGCGTCAGGAGCCCCTTTTCGCTGCGCTTCGTGTGAGTTGTCTGTTTCGTCATGGCTCTCTCCCTGCGGCTTGTCTCGAAGGTTCATCATGAACCTTTCCGGGTCCTTGACTGTGGTTATTGCTGGACTCTTAGAACGAGTCCGCTATCAACCCAAATAAATAGTTGTAAAAGTCGGTAAATTGAGATGATGCATCCTGCGTGCCCCTGCATAAACCCTCGCTTTACCGTGATTCGAAAATTCTTCGTACTCGGTTTGCTCATATATCAAGACGGGATCTCGCCAGAAAGCAAATCAGACGCCAACTAACCTGCTTTCGAGAGTCCATGGCGAGCTTCGAGGAACGCAGCGGGCCCGTGGACCTGATTGCCAAGGGCAATAGCGCTATGCCGCTCGGGAATTGCTTATGAAGCAGGATCCGATCTCTGCTCTAACTCTTTTCTCTAACGCGCGTTTTTCCCAAAACCGCCCCCCCCTTTTCGGGACGCACTCTAGCTCTTCGACTGCCTCGACTTGACCAGGTCCGCGGACGAGGCGCCTTCCAGCGACAGTCCATAGCCGACTTCGCGGACGATGCGTTCCTTGAAAGGTTGCATGAAGTGGATGCGCGTATTGCGGCGCGTCACTTCAGGAGCTCTCAGGTATAGCTCGGCAAGTTCCCTGGCACGCGCAACGGCCTTGCCGTTAGGCGTCACTTCCGCGACTACTCCCCACTCGAGGGCGGTTCGCGCGGGCAGCGGCCGAGGATTGAGCAGGAACGCCTCGGCTCGCCCTGGTCCCGCCCTGTAGCTCCATGTCGTGAAGACCCCGTCTCCCGGGGTTACCCCAACGGCAAAGTGGCCAACGTCCTCGAAGGTGGCGCCCTCGGCGGCCACGATAACGTTGGCGAGGAGCGCATAGTCCGAATGGATATGCGCACGCCCCTCGATGGCCGCGATGACAGGAACTCGGATGTCGGCGATGTTCTGCAGCACCTGGACGCCTTCGTCGTGAATTCTGCTCCAGACCCCGGGATCGGACACGTCCCCGAATGAAGTCCACTCGACATCACCGATGAAGTCGCCGCCCGCGCCCGTCATGATGACAATCTTGTTCGCGCGGTCCTGTCCGATGCTGTGAAAGGCGTCGACGAACTCCGTGTGTCCCTGCGCATTCATGATGTACGCGCCACCGTTGTTGTGGAACTCCGCAATCAGAACACCCTTGTCATCACGCGATAGATTCAGGTGCTGATACGAAGTGAAGTAATCACTCCGATTTAGTTGCATGGAATCCTCCTGCACTGCCGAATTGACTGATCCCCTGTTCACGAGCGTCGATCATGTTTCTGAGCTTACTGAGCGCCCGCTAAAGAAGGTTGCGAGAGCGCGCGCCACTGCGCCCGGATCGTTCTCCATCGGGATGTGGCCGGCGGATCGGATACGTAGCAGCGTCGTCGCCGGCATCTCCGCGGCGAACCGCTCCGCGTTTTCGACCCTCTGGAATTCGTCGTCCTCTCCCCAAACCAAAAGCTTGGGGGTCATCGATTTCCGCAGCGAGGACAGGAGTTCGAGCGTGTAGCGGTTGTCGGCGGCCCCAGCGAGCGCAAGCCAGGAGCGCGCGACGCGTGGATCTCTCCAGGGGTCGAGGTACTCCGCGATCTCCGTTTCGCTGGCCGGGCGCCCAAGCGCCTTGATCACGGAGACGCGTCGGGCGGCGAGAACATCCGCCGCTGATGTGGCGGCCGCGATCTTCGGATCGCGAAAGCGCGCAACGCCAGGCACTGGCCACGAGTCGTACATGACGGCGTTCACCAGCGCGATGCGCGGGACTTCGACGGCTCCGCTGACGAGGAAATGTTGCGCGACGCCTCCGCCGATGTCGTGCCCCGCAACCATCACCGAACCATTGGCCCCGATGGCGTGAAGGAAGCGAACCAGCCAGGCGCTCAAGCTCGGGATGGAAGCTTCGGCGACCGTGAGTTCGCCGCCAGACCGACCGAAACCTGGAAAATCCACAGCAACTGGGCGCAGCCCTGCGCCGGCGAGGTCGTCGATCACGCGCGCCCAGACGCGGCTCCAGTAGGTGCCGTGAAGCAGAAGCGCCAGCGGCCCCTCCTCGCCCGCCGTCAGATAGCTGACAGAAACGCCATCGACATCGACTGTCTTGCGATCGGTCATCGGACAAATCTCTTGACGTAATCCTTGCCCAGCCCGATCGATTCGTAATGTCGGCTCGCGTTTTCGAGTTTCGTGAACACATCTTCATAACCTAGAGCCACGCCGTAGGGATCTACATAAGTGTAGTTTCCCGTCACGTGGAACAGAGTCGCCATTTCTGTAACGTCATCGGGCACGACGAGCGTATGTGTCTCGCCGGGCGGTTCGAACGCATAGTCGCCCGCCGAGGCTATCCAGTCGTGTTCCAGGTAGCGCCACTTCCCGCGCAGCGTGAATGCATGGACAGGCCCGCTGTGGCGATGCCGAGAGAGGACTCCCGCAGCGCGCACGCGCAAGATATTGAGATAATAGCCCTGACTGACATTCAGGATCAGCGGCTTGAAGGCGACGTCCGTTGACTGCGGGACCCACACGTGCTCGTCCACATCGAGATCGAGCGCGGAGCCAATGAAGATATCGGGGATCATCCCGATCGGCTGAGGCAGCTGGTAGGCGATCTTACTGTGGTCAATAGAGTTGTGCGCCACTGTCACGATCTCCACTCCCGCTCTCAAGTCCTACGAACGTTGACGCTATTGGGTCTCGCTGGCTGGGCAGACCTGGCACAGTCCACCGTGCAGGTGTGTCGAGTCTTTTCCTTTCGATGAGACGTCAGTGCGTTCAACCTTGACTGCGAAGACGACCCAATTATTGTTCGAGTCCGGCTCGACGACGAGTTCAAGGGTGTAAATAGATGTAAAGACCTCCGGCGCCTGTGCGGTCGTAGGGTCTTTGAGCCTAGAGGGCCATGCTAGGCGCGCTCTGGCAATATGAGCTATTCCAACCAGGAATGAGGGCGCAAAGCAGTGCTTTTGTGAAGTGGAGCTTTATTGGCCGAACCGCCCGCGCTCGTGTCTCTGACAGTCGCAGACATGTCGTCCTTCAACCGTTAACTGGATGCGGCTGCAGCCCGCCCCCGAAGAGGACCTAGTCTGACAACGGCCCGCCACCCAATAGGGGCGTACTTCCCGACCTCTGCGCGAAACTGATGGCTTGATCTTCAGTCCACGCGGCGCCGATCTCGGCACAGGCGCTCATCTCATCCGAGGATAGGTTGTCCGACAAAATCGCTCGAATTCGCTCATAGGTTCGATCCTGGACAGGCAACGGAGCGATGCCTGCGCGGACATTGCCCTCGAGCAGGAAGCCAAAGAGTTGCGCCGCTTCCCTGTGACGGCCCTCCGACGCAACGAGCAGGGCCCACCCCAGGATACAGCCGAGAAGGTACCTGCTTCCGGCAGCCTGCGCGAGCGGGAGCGCCTGACCCGCAATCTGCCTCGCCTCAGGCAAGCGACCGAGCATGCACAAATAAATGGATTGATTAATTAAGAAGTTACAATATAGTTGGTTGTTCCTTGCGGAGGATAGTGATCCTAAAGCAAGATTCCCCATTTCTACAGCTTTATCAAAATTACCTTCAACATATTCCGCCAGAGCGACATTCATAAGTGCCGTGATTCCAAACATTGTTTTATTTTCTGAACGTGCCAATTCCAGTGCTCTGTAGTTTAGTGTTTTGGCGCGTGCCGTTTCCTTCCTCGACGTCGCGACCAAACCTTCGGTTATAAGTGCTCGAATCCGAGATCGCGTAAAGTCGCTACCCTGAAGAACAAGCTGTGCGGTTCCGACTAATTCATCGGCTTCGTCCGCGTCGCCAAGTATTGCGCAAACAATTGCCAGCGAAACCTGAGCGGACGCGACAAGCAAAGGAATTTTGAGTTCAGAGTAGATACTTATGCTGCCCCTGACCAAACTAGCCGCTTTTCGCGGATCGCCGGGTCCGATAGCGTCGCCCGCTCCCTTGAGCAATCGAGCAAGACGTAAACGGTCGTGTTGCGATGGAATCAGTGGAGCGAATTTCCCGTAATAAAATACCGCGTCCAGGTACAAATTTAGCCATTTCAATATCAAAAACAAGCCGCCGCCGAGGATTATTGCGATGTCGGAGCGCGATTTGTCGGCGAGAGCCCAGTCAAGCGCGACTCGAACATTGGCTAGTTCGACGCAAAAGTGGCTACTAAACATCTCATCGGACATACGTTCCTCATTGAACGCGATATCCTCAAGCATATCGCAGAAGAACTCGGCGTGCTTCCGCGCGCAAAGGTCGTACTCACCGGAGGCCTGGAGGAGCTCGGACGCAAAAAGGCGGTGCGTCTCGAGGAGGCGGTATCGCGGCGGCTCGACAGATTCGGCCATGACGAGGGACCGCTCAATGAGACGCCCGAGCGCATCCAAGGTGTCCCAGTCGTCGATCTCCTGCGCCCCTCCCACCGCAACGGCGGCGTCGAGTGAGAAGGCGCCGGGAAAGACGGCGAGACGACGGAAGAGCTGGGCGTCCACCGGGTCCAGCAGCTCATAACTCCACTCGACCATGGCGCGCAGCGAAGGATAGCGGCCCAGCGAAACACGCCGGCCAGGCGCCAGCATGCGCAGCCGCTCGTCCAGCCCTTGTCTGAGCCCCTCCAAACCGAGCAGCGGCAGGCGGGTGACCGCCATCTCCAGCGCCAGCGGAACGCCGTCAAGCCGCCGGCAGAGCTCGCCGACAATCGGCGCATTCTCGGGGTTGAGGCAGAAAGTGCGATCGGTCTGGCGCGCGCGCTCGACGAAGAGAGCGACGGCGCTGTGACCGGCGATGTCGGCAGCGCCGGGCGGCGGCAGGTCCAAGGGGTTCAGGCGGTAGATGTGTTCGCCCGCCAGTCCGATCGGCTGCTGGCTCGTGGCGAGGATCGACAGCGCCGGCGTCTTCTGCAGCAGGACGTCCGCCAGGTCGGCGATTGGACGGACCAGCCGTTCGCAATTGTCGAGGATCAGGAGCATCCGGCGTCCGCGGATAGAGGCCGCCAGGGCCTCGGCTGCGCCCAACTCGCCGTGCAGGTTGCCGCCGATCGCAGCGGCGATGGCGCTGGCGACGAACTCGTCCTTGGCCACCGGCGCCAGGTCGACGAACCAGATGCCATCGGGAAACCGCTCGCAGAGGCGCCAGCCGAGCTCCACTGCAAGCCGCGACTTGCCGTTCCCGCCCGGGCCGACCAGGGTGATCAGCCGCTGTGTCCCAAGGCGCTCATCCAGATCTGCGAGCTCGGATTGGCGGCCAACAAAGGCGTCGACCGGTCGCGGCAGGTTGGTCTGCGGCGCTATCGGCAGAGGCGGCGCCTCGACGGGCCGCGCTGCGCTTGGCCTTCCCGACACTGGCGCGACGAAACAGTAGCCGCGCGCCGGAACGTTTGTCACATAGGTTACGCCGCCGCCCCCGGCGTCCAGCGCCACCCGCAACGCTCTGATCTGGACCCGAAGCGCCGCCTCGTTGACGCTCAGGTTTGGCCAGACCCGCTCAAACAGAACCTTCTGGCTGACGATTTCTCCGGCCCGCTCGACAAGGACCACCAGGATATCAAACGCGCGCCCGCCCAGCGGGACCCGTTGGCCATCCAGCTCGAGAACACGTTCGACAGGGCGCAGCAGAAACGACCCGAACCGGACGATCTCGGTGGTGTCGAGGCCCGCGCCGCCTTCCACCATCCAATCTCCTGTCTGCAATAGCGGCGCCCTACCCACCTCGCCGACACAGCCTGCGCCAGAAGGCGCGGTCGGCTCAAGGCGTTAGATCGCTCGCAATCCTCCTGCGGCGTGGCCTTCGCGCCGGGGGCCAGCCGCCCCGAGTTGTGGTTTCGGACGCCGCTTCCCTGGGCAACGAAGTTTTACACAAGCCTACAATTCTATACTCGCGCGCGCCGGGAGATGGAACCACGCTGATCTGGGAACAGGCTCCGCCTCAGTACGAAGGTTCAGGCCCGCTCAGATGACAATGCGGAGATGCGTAAATTGAAGCGTTGCTGACATAATTGATACGGAGCTCAAGATGTCGATCGAGGAAGTCGGATGTTAGACAATCTGAGCATGACCGCCAACTCCGAGACGGGTGACGAATTGCTGTTAGTCGAGGAGATACAGCATCGGGTGGTCAATGAATATGCGATTCTGGTCGCAAGCCTGAATCGCCGCGCTCAAGGATGTGCCGATCCGATCCGAGCCTTTTTGGTAGAGACGTCTGAGCGGCTAAAGGCATTCGCTGCTGTGCATCGCGCCTTGTTGCTGCCGAGGGGTGAGATCGCCGTCGATCTTGGGGAATATCTTCAGGAACTGTGCTCAGCGCTGACCCACGCAACTCTAGCCGAGCGCGGCGTATCTCTGGTGCTCTATGAGGCCTCAGTTTCGGTAGAGGCTCACCGCGCATGGAGAGTCGGCTTGATCGTATCCGAACTCGTCACGAACGCCGTGAGGCACGGAAGTTGGAAGCACGTCGGCGGCGTCATCGAGGTCGAAGTCGTATCGGGCCCGGCAACCGTTGAGTGTCGTGTATCGGACAATGGAGGCGGGTCGATTGGTTTAGCGTCGGGTCGCGGCACACACATTGTCGCAGCTCTCGCGCAAGAAATTGGAGGTCGTATTCATCGGGAATTCAACGAACATGGCGTTACGGTTCTTCTGACTTTTCCATGCTGGTCCACGGGTGACACCTCGCCGTCCGTTTATACAGCATAGGGAGCATCGGTATGGACCGACTGGCAGTCATGGAAACCTTGGTGCGGATCGCGGAGACCGGCTCGTTCTCGGCTGCAGCAAGGCAACTAAACATCGGTCAGCCGGCGGTCTCGAAGTGTATTGCGAAGCTCGAAGATCGCCTCGGCGTGTCATTGCTGCTGCGATCAACCCGAGGGCTGACGCTGACTGAGGCCGGCCGTCGCTTCTGCGAGCGCGCCAGGCGGGCGATTGAGGAAGCAGACGCCGCGGACCTTGCCGCCCGTGAGTCGAACAGTGGGTTGAATGGCCGCTTGCGTGTCGCTGCGGGCGTCACGTTCGGAAACCTGTATCTTGTGCCGCTGCTGCAGGCCTTTCTCACAACGAACCCCGACCTCTCGATCGATCTGGTCTTGGATGACCGCACGATCGACCCCGTTGGGGAAGGCATAGATGTTGGCCTGCACTTCGGGCCGCTTCCCGATTCATTGCTACGCGCGCGCAAGGTCGCGACAGGACGCAGGTTGGTTCTCGGCTCGACGACTTATTTCGAGCGCACGGGCGTTCCAACTACGCCGGCGGATCTCACCAGACATGCCGCCGTAATCTACACCCAAGACCCCGGCGGGACCGACACCTGGCAGTTCCGAAGGGTCGACTCAGAGATTTCCGTGACTCTCTCTGGTCAGCTGAGGGTGAGCGCGAGCGAAGGGCTGCGAGCGGCCGTGCTGGGCGGAATCGGCCTGGCGATTACATCCCAATGGATGTTCGATCCGGAGCTGACAAACGGTTCGGTTCAAGCTGTCCTCACCGATTGGGCGCTTCCGACGAGCGATCTTTGGGCGGTGTTTCCTTCCGCACGCATGAGCAATGTCAAAGCACGCGCGTTTGCAGCTTTCGTCGAAGCCGAACTGCACAGGCGCCCCCAGGATTCTGGCCTGCAGGAGTGGGGACGCGGGCGAGGCGCCGCCGCCTAAATAGCTGCGTAGGCCACCCCTCGACGCCGCCCCCTTCGCGGTCCCAGCCGCCAGGACGCCCATGAACGTCCGGTCGCTGCAGATCAGGCGCAGACGAGCGTTGGCTCCCCGCCTACCCCCTGTGGTCCCCCACATAGGCCCGGCAGCCCTCCACGAATGCGGGGGTCAGGCCGGCGCAATAACGGGCGTCGTGAAGCGAGTGGAGGGCGGCCCATTTGTAGCCGGCTTCGTGCACCGAACAGTCGATCTCGCAAGCGCCCAAGCCGTGGCGCGACCGATAGGGGTGGTCCTCGGCCAAGGTGCGCTCGTCACGGGCGGTGGAGGGCAGCGGCGGCTCGCTGACGGCAGGATCCTCGCGCTGAGCGCTGTCATCCCCGTCGTCATTTGCAGAAGCAGGATTCGAAGGCTGGGCCGCTGCGGCCATCTGGGCCGAGGCCATGGTCCCGGTCGGCGCGGACCGCGAGCAGCCGGCGACGGCAAGCAGCGCCACGCCGAAGGCGACGCAGCCCAGCCCCCACGGTGGCCGACCGACCATAGTTACAGACCTCTCCAATCGGAAACAGATGCGCAGCATAGCAAAGAATCCGCAACATGCACGGGGGTCGCGCCTCACGCGCAAAATCCCGCGTCCTGTCGCCACGCAGTTGTCAGGTATCTACATCTTTCGAAATGCGACGGATATGCGTCATAGCCGCGCTTGATCGTCCTCCAGCCGCGAGGAAGGCCTGCGTTCTGTACGCGCTCCGCCATGACAAACGTACGAAACCATAGGCTGGGGGCGCCTTAAGGCTGTGCCGGAGGAACCGGCCGTCCCAAGGTCCCGTTTCAAAGCTGCGGTCGTCAGTAACGGAGGCTTTTTTTGTGCCCGATTTTGCCCGTCTCCTGCGCGGCCCCACCACAGACAGCGGCGATGCGCGAGTGATCGTCGAACGTCTTGTAAGTCCTGCGGCCCTCGCCGCCCTCGCGCCGGCGCTGCGCGCCATCAGGCCGCCGGGCGGGCGCACGATAGGCGTGGTCTGCGCCCTGGCGCGCTGTTTCGATGGCGAGATCCGGGAGGCGGCGGCCCTGGCTGGGCGCTTGTTCGACCGGCTGCTCCTGGCGGAAGACGACGCCGCGGGCCTTCGCCCCCCCGGCCAGGTCCTGGGCCTGCTCACCGCCGGTGTGCTCGCCGCGGGCGTTCCCCTAAGCCACATCGTGTGCCTGTCCAGCGAGGCCGACGCCGTGGCCGGAGCGCTGGCCATCGCGAGAGCGGGCGACCTCGTCGTCGTGCTCTCGCCTGATCCCGTCCGCGTCCGCGCCCAGTTGTCGCCGGAAGCCGGCGCCCACGCCCAGGCGGTCTGAACCTACAGGCGAAGTTTTCCTATAGCGCGTTATAGCTACCCACGTTACGCACGTCGCGGGAAGGAGCGCGACCATGAGCGAAGCCCGCACGGTGGAGGTGGCGCCGGCGCACCGGTTTGACGAGGCGGCCCTGGAGACCTGGCTCCAGCGAGAGATCCCCGAGTTTGGCTCGGCCATGCGCGTGCGCCAGTTCCACGGCGGCATGTCCAATCCGACCTTCCTGCTGGAGACCGACGGCGGGGCGCGCCGCTTCGTCATGCGCAAGCAGCCGCCCGGAACCTTGCTGGCCAGCGCCCACCAGGTGGATCGTGAGTTCCGCGTCATGCGCGCCCTGGCAGGTTCGACCGTGCCCGTTCCGCCAGCCCGAGCCCTTTGCCAGGACCGCTCGGTAATCGGGACCGATTTTTATGTGATGGACTTCGTCCCAGGCCGCATCCTGACCGACGCCGGCCTGCCCGATTTCAGCCAGGCCGAACGCGCGGCGCTTTATGACGACTTCGGCCGGGTTCTGGCGGCCCTGCACCAGGTCGATCCGCAGGCAGTGGGCCTCGCCGACTTTGGCCGGCCGGGGGATTTCGTCGCCCGCCAGCTCGCCCGCTTCACCCGGCAGTACCGTGACGCCCAGACCGAGACCATCCCTGCCATGGAGGCGCTGATCGAACGCCTGCCCGGCGTGGCGCCTGGCGGGGCGCGCGTCGCCATCGTTCATGGCGACTACAAGCTGGGCAACGTCATGGTCCATCCCACCGAGCCGCGCATCGTGGCCGTGCTGGACTGGGAGCTGGCGACGCTTGGCGATCCCCTCGCCGATCTCGCCTACAGCGCCTTCCCCTGGCGCGGGATCTACGGCTCGACCGCCCCCGGGGCGCCTGAGATGACAGCGCCTGGCATCCCGACCGAAGCACAGTTCGTCGCCGCCTACTGCGCACGCACAGGGCGCGAGCGCGTGGAAGGCTGGACCTTCTATCTCGCCTTCAGCCTCTTCCGCCTGGCCTCGATCATGCAGGGCGTCTATCGCCGCATCCTGTCGGGTTCCGCGGCGTCCGAGGCGGCTGCGGTCAACCAGTGCCCGCAGTTGGCGAAGAGGGCATTGGAGATCTTGGAAAGCGGGTGAGGATCGGAGTTCAGCGCTCCACCGCCCGCTGGTAGGGCGCGTACGACGGCTGGTCGATCGCCAGCTTTTCGAGAGTCGTCGCCCACAGGTGGTCCACGAGGCCCGGCGTCTCCAGTCCAAGCTCACCCGTCTCGACCGCCGCGCAGAGCGCCTGGTTCAGCTCGAACAGCCCCCCGTCGCGCCCCAGCAGGCGCCGCAGCCTCGCGAGTTCCTCGGCGTTCGCCGTTGGCTCCAACTCCACCTGCCGGCGAACCAGGTCCAGGGCGTTGGCCGCCACGCGCACCAGGAAGGCGGTGTGGCCGCTCAGTTGCGGCATGACCATCTCGCGCAGCAGGGCGGCGACGGCGGCGAGCATCTCTGGCGGCGTGGGTTCGTCCTGCATGACTCAGCTCCGCGGCGAGAGCAGATTAAGGATGTCGATTTCGGTTTCGCTGCTGCGCCGCGCGATCATCGCCCGCTCGGAGCTGGGGTCGATCCCGCCGCGGAATCCGGCGACCATGGAGGCGCAGCTCACGCCCCAGCTCACCACGCCCAGCAGCTCCCAGAACAGCAATCGCTCCGGCTCGACCCGTTCACCGCCGGCCGCTTGGTAGGCCGCTACAAGCTGTTCCCGTGTTCCGAAACCACCAACAGGACCCTCGCCGCCAAAGCGCCAGGAGCTGACGCAGATCCAACCCAGGTCCTCGATCGGATCGCCCAGGTGGGCGATCTCCCAGTCCAGCACCGCGCGAAGGCCCTCTTCCCCAACGATGATGTTGCCGTTGCGGAAGTCGGCGTGGACGAGGCGCGGCGTCGGCGGCTCGGGCGGCAGGCGTGCGCGCAGGGCCTCGAACGCCAGGGCGAACACCGGCTTGGGTCGCCCTGTCGCCTTATAACGGGCGTGTAGTTCCTCCAGCCGTCCGCGCGCGGTCGCCACGCGGAGGGGCGGCAGGCGGTCCGGATCGATCGCATGGATCGCCGCCATGGCGCGTCCGCACTGGGCCGCCAGCACGTCGCGCGCCCGCGCAAAGCGCGGCTCACGCACGATCCGGCGGCCGAGGGTCTCGCCCTCGACGAAGCTGGTGATGAAGCCGCGTCCGGCGCCATCCTCGGGCGTCAGCACGTGATGGACGACTGGCTCGGGCGCCCCCGCCTCCCGCGCCAGGCGCATCAGTTGCGCCTCAGTCTCCATGCCCACCGCGGTCTCGGCCTGGCGCGTCCCGCCTGGGGCGCGGCGGAGAATGAAAGGGGTGCGCGCTCCGTCGGCGTCGATGCGGTCAAAGGCCCAGGTCTCCTGGCTCGCCCCGCCAGATAGGCGACGGAAGGCAGCGACGCCCAGCGCGACCGGAAAGATCCGGCGCACGACCGCGCCGATTGCGGCCTCCAGCTCCGGCGCCTCGCTCACGCCAGCTTCAGGAAGGCCGGATGGCGCAGGGGATCGCCCGTCCGAAGGTTCAGGCGCTCTCCAGACGGTCGCGGCCCCGTGGGCCCTGGCCGCTCCTCATAGATCGCATCGCGCCCAAAAAAGCGCAGGGTGAGCGTGCGGCGGCGCTGCCCCTCGTGGGTCGGCGCCCCGCCGTGCAGCATGCGCGGGTGGAACAGCACCACGTCGCCCGGCTCGACTGCGAAGCTGACGATGTCGAAGGTGGCGCGGTCCACCTCGATGTCAGGGAGGCGCGGCAGCTCCTCGCCCGGATGCAGCGGCGCTGTGTCGTCGCCCAGGGTGAAGCGTGACCCGTTGTAGAGCACGCCCCGGTGCGAACCCCGCACGAACTCCAGGGAGTCCTCGGCGGCGAGGGCTTCGAAGGTGATCCACGCCACCGCCAGGTGCTCGCCCCCGACGGACAGGTAGGACGAGTCCTGATGCCAAGGGGTGCGTCGCGCTTCGCCGCCCTCCTTCAGGAACACCTGCTCGTACATGAACCACACGTCCGGCGCGCCCCAGATCTCGGCGATCAGGCCCGGCAGGGGAGAGGCGCGCAACATGGCTCCGTAGCCTTCCAGCACGCGCGGATTGTAGAGGTCCTGGTAGAAGGTGGCCGACGTGGCCGAAGGGATGCGGCTCGCCAGCGGCCCGGGATTGGCGACACTCCACGCCCAGGCCGCTTCCGCCTGTGCGAGTCCCTTCGCGTCGAGTGCCTGCGGCAGGCGCACCACCCCGTCCCTGGCGTACGTCTCAGCGTCGGTCATGGAGCTCCTGGACCGCCCCTCTTCTGGTCCGCCGGCGTCCCGCCGGCTCTTTCTTTGGTCGCTGGCCTTGAGAGAACGGAAGAGCCGGCGGGACGCCGGCGGACCGGACTCAACTTCACGCCCCCACGTCCTGGGGCCGACGCTGTTCCGCCCAACCAGCGTGCTCGCGCTTCACCGCGTCGATCGCGCGGGTCCAGAAGGCGGGGTTCGCCGCCATGAAGTGGATGTCAAAGCGCTCGGCGGTGCGGAACTCCAGCACTTCCACTCCCTCCGGTCCGGGCGTGTAGGCATAGGCCATGTCCTTGGGCAGGAAAAAGCCGTCGCCCCGTCCGAGGGTCTCGGTCCCCAGCTGCAGGCTCCCGGCGATGATGTAGTAGAGGCAGTCGGCGCTGTGGGTGTGGCGCGGCAGGGGAAAGCCGCTCTTGAACCAAGCATAGGTCAAGGAGAAGCCGGGCGCGGCGAACAGCAGCTTGACCACCTGCCCGTCATTGACGCCGGCCTCGCCGAGCTCGGCGAACTTCGCCGAGAGCTCCGCCGTGACGCCCTTGTAGTCCATCAGGTCGAACTCGGCGAAATCCTTGGCCTCGCTGTTGCGATAGATCTGGAACCTCGGCTTGGTGTCGTGCCGGTCCATCGTGTCGGCTTCGCTCATGGCGTCCTCCTGGACTGCAAACTCATCGAGCCTCGCGTCCCTTCTCCTGTAACGCGAGAAGGGGGACGAACGCCTCCCGCCACCGTAATGACCGGAGGCTCACGCGGGCGAGGCTCCGTTCACCAGGCCAAGCCCCGTCGTCTTCCATCCCAGCAGGGTCAGCATCTCATCGGACGCGAACTGGCGCACCGACGGGTCCAGCGACAGGAACCAGTTCTCCTGCTGGCGATAGATCGGCCGCGTGTACCAGGCGAACACCCCTGCGCGCCGGCGGTCGGACGTTCGGTTGTTCCCCGTCTTGTGCCAGACACGGCTGTCGAGGACGACGATGGAGCCGGCCGGCGCCTCCACCGCGACTGTCTCGACCTGCGCCTCGTCGGGCCGGGGCGCACGGTTCAGCCGGTAACTGCCCGGGACGATCCGCGTGGCGCCGGTCTCGTCGGTGAAGTCGTCCAGGCACCAGCAGACATTGAGGCCCTGGGCGTCGCGCGCCCAGGGTTCGGGCACGAAGATCTGGTCGGCGTGCAGCACCATCTCGCCGCCGCCGGGCCCCGTGATGTTGGCCGAGATGTTTCCAAGCAGGGCCGGCCAGCCGAGGCTTGCCCGGACGAAGGCCAGCGCCGTCGGATGCTCGGCCAGGTCGGCGAACACCGGATCGCGGCTGAGCAGGTTCCACACCCGCTGGTTCGTCTCGTCCGCGGCATAGTCGAGGGCGAACTTCTGCTCGCGCCCCCGCGCACGGTCCTGGGCGGCGGCGTGATAGAGGGCCGCCCGCGCCTCCTCCAGACGCTGGCCGGCAAGCACGCCCGGCAGGATCGCAAGGCCATGCTCGGCCACGCACGCCAGGCCGGCCTGCAGGGTTTCGACCGGCGCTGGGATGACGGGGCGAACCCGCGGTTCGGCGAGGGTCATTGCGTGCTCGCCGGGGATTTCGGCCGGGCCCCCAGGAGGCGCCCCGCCATTCGCACATTCGCCGCTGCGTCCAGACCCAGGCGTGCGCGCATCCAGGGGTCGAGCGATCCCTGGGTTTGGGCGGAAAGCAGGGCGTTCCAGTTCACCTGCGGCCTCAGGAAGTCGGCCGAATAGTAACCGAAGAGAAGAGCGCGATCCTCGTCCTTCGTGATGTTGGCGCCGGACGTGTGCCAGACCCGCCCGTCCATCACCGCGATCGAGCCCGCAGGCGCAACGATGGGCGTAAGCTGCGCCGGCGCGTCGGCCGGCAGGTCCGCGTGGCGCTCGAAGCGATGGCTGCCAGGAACGTAGAGGGTGCCGCCGTTCTCGGCGCGCACATCGGTCAGGCACCAGATGATGTTGACCGACCAGGGCGCGAGCCATGGCTCTGGGACGACCAGGGCCTGGTCGGAATGCAGCGACATCGACTGTGCGCCGGGCCGGGCGATGTTGGCGGTGAAGTTGGAGATCATCCAGCCCTCGCCCAGCACCGCCTCGACCAGCTCGAGCGCCGTAGGGTGGCGGATCAGATCGCGGAACAGGGGATCGAGCTCGAGCAGGGCGAACACGCGCACGTTCGCCTCATTGGGATCCAGCTGGGGCATGAAGGTCGATCCGCCCATCCGCCGGAACCCCTCCGCCGCCGCCCACAACCGCTCGACGGCATCTGCGGCCTCGGTCGCAGTGAGCACGCCCGGCAGGATGGCGACGCCGGTCTCCTTGAGGTCCGTCTTCAGCTTGGCTTTCCGGCCAGACATCGTCTCAAATACTCACCCATCCCCCTCCCCCCACCAGGGGTATTGAGGCGGCATGTCCGTGCTAGGGCGGCCAGGAAAGACGGGAGCGCGCTTTTCGAGGAAGGCGCTGACGCCCTCCTTCACATCGCCGCGCGAGCCGAGGCTCTGGACGATCGAGCCGTCGACCTTGAGCAGGTCGAAGGGGAGTTGCGCTGAAGCGAAACGCCAGAGAAGCGCACGGGTGAGCGCGATGGACACCGGGGCGGTGTTTGCGGCGATCTCATGGGCGATCTCGCGGGCGCGAGGCAGCAGTTGGTCCGGTTCGACCACCTCGCTCACCAGGCCACCGCGTAGGGCTTCCTCCGCGCCGAAGACATTGCCGGTCAGGCACCAGCGCAAGGCCTGGGGAAGGCCCACGATCTGGGGCAGGAACCAGGCGCTTGCAGCCTCTGGCGCAAGTCCCCTTCGGGCGAAGACGAAGCCGAACCGCGCGGCGGCAGAGGCGATCTTGATGTCGGTCGGCAAGGCGAGGGTGACCCCCACCCCCACCGCCGGACCGTTGAAAGCGGCGATGGTGGCCTTCTTGCAGTCGAACATGGCGTGAGTGAAGCTTCGCCCCAGCGCACGCGCGCCGCGCGCTGCAGGATCGCCGAAGTTCTTCGCGCCCTCCCCGCCCTCGGTGTCGAAGCTGCCGGCGCCGGCGGAGATGTCGGCGCCGGCGCAAAAGCCCCGCCCCGCTCCCGTGAGGATAATCACCCGCACGGCGTCGTCGGCGTCAGCCCGATGGAAGGCGTCGGCGAGCTCGGCCCCCATCTGGGCGGTGTAGGCGTTGAGCTTGTCCGGCCGATTGAGGGTCACGGTCAGCACCGGCCCCTTCGTCTCCGCCCTGATCGCCTCGTAATTCATCACCACGTCTTTCCTGCTTCCCTCCCCTTCTCGGGAGGGTGCTTCCGCAAAGCGGAAGCGGGTGGGGAACGGTGGATCATCCCGGGCGCCTCGCTGTGTTCCCAGACTTCCCCACCCGTCTCCTCGCTCCGCTCGGAGACACCCTCCCCAGAAGGGGAGGGATTGGCGAAGGCGGCGCGTTCTGTCACCCGAGCCTCTCAGGCGTTGAAGTTGAGCTTGAGACCCGGCCGGGGCCAGCGGGTCTTGAGGAGGAGGCCACGGCCGGATGAGGTGATCCAGGCGTCGCGCATGTCCGCGCCGCCGAAGCAGATGTTGGTCACGATCGGATCATTGGCGACGGCGAAATGCTCGGTGGAGCCGTCCGGGTCGAAAGCGGTGATCCCGCCATTGACGATGGTGGCTGCGCAGACCTTGCCGGCCGAGTCCACCGCCAGGCTGTCGAGAAGCTGATAGCCCGGCAACGGTCCCAGCACACGTCCAGGCGCCCACATATCGGCGCTCTGCGCCAACTCGCCTGGCGCGGCGATTTCGAAACCCCACACACGGCTTGTGTAAGTCTCGGCCACCCAGACCGTCTTCTCGTCAGGCGAGAGCCCCACGCCATTAGGGGTGATCATGCCCTCCCGTACACGGACGATCTTCGAACCGTCGGGCCGGGCGTAGAGCAGATGGCCCATCTGCATCACGTCGCCGTCGGACTTACCCAGGTCGGTGAACCAGAAGCCGCCGGTCTTGTCGAAAACGAGGTCGTTGGGTCCGCGAAGGGGCCGGCCATCGCAGGCGTCGTAGACCGTCTCAACCTTTCCACTCGCCAGGTCGACGCGCTGGATCGATCCACTCTTGTAATCTGCGGGTTTGCCGTGCGGCGCGGTGATCCCGTCCGGGCGGGTGACCCACTGGAAGCCGCCGTTGTTGGTCACATAGACCTTGCCGTCCGGACCGATCGCGGCGCCGTTAGGGCCGCCGCCCAGGTGAGCGATCACCTCGGTCTTGCCGTTCGCGCGTACGCGAGTGAGAGTCTGGCGCTGGATCTCCACAAGCACCACAGAGCCATCGGCCATGGCGATGGGTCCTTCGGGGAACTGCAGGCCCTCCGCGACGACCTCGACTTCTGGTTTGCTTTTGGCGCCGGTTTCGATTTCGAGCGTCGTGGACATTGTGCCGCCTCCTCCGGATTGGACAGGGGCGCTAAACCGATGCGAGAGGCCGCCCGTTTGCGTCCGAACGGCGCATCGCCGACGCACCCTCTTTTTGGTAACATGTTCTAAATTTCACTCCTCCGTCAAGGCGGGGGCGCTGGTGAGACAGCCGCTGTGCGGCGCCTCCATCCCATTCATGGAATGACTGCGATGCCGATCAAGCGTTCCGCCCTCGCCCGCGAGACAACGACCTCCGAAGCCGAGACGTTTCCGCAGGGTGAACCCTTGCCCGTCGGGGGCCGTCGCGAGGCGGGCAAGGCCGAACGGCGCCGCACGATCATCAAGGCGGCGCGGGAATTGATCCGCGAGACGGGAAACGCCGGTCTTTCCATGCGGGCGCTCGCAGCGCGCGCCGGAGTCAGCCTGGCCACCCCGTACAACCTGTTCGGCTCGAAGCGCGCGATCGTGGTCGCGATGCTTCAGGACGTTCGGGAGTTCCACGAACTGTTCAGCGCGCGCCGTCCGACCGATCCCATCGACCGCATCTTCACGGCTCTGGACACGGCGATCGAGCTCTATCTGGGCGACCCGCCTTTCTACCGGACGCTCTGGACCGCTGTGTTCGACGCTGGCGAGGGCGTGCGTGAGGAGATCCTCGGGCCCAAAGGCGACGCCTTCTGGCGTGGGCTGGTGGATGAGGCGGCCGCAGCTGGCGCTCTGCGCGAAGGGGTCAATCCCAACTTCATCGGCCAGTACCTCGACTTCATCCGGCGCTCCGCGATGTTCGAATGGGCGGTAGGCCTGATCCCGGCGGAACGGCTCGCCGCGACCGCCCGCCTCGGCTACGCCCTGATTCTCGCCGGCGCGGTGACGGACGACCGGCGCGCGAACCTCGTCGCCGCGGTCGCAGACGCGCAGAGCTGTCTCGCCTGAAGACTCCTTCCGAAAGGGCGCCCGCTTTCCGCTAGATGATAATGCTTCGCAATCGCTACTGACCGTGCTACGGCCGCCGCCCACCGGGTGTTGGCGTCCCGGGGCAATGCGTCGGCAGGGGAGGTCAGAAGCGAGTATGGCGGGGATGGATCAGAGCGCGGCGACCCAGGCGCAGCCCGCGGTCAGCGACGCGAATCCGGAGGTCACCGCGGTGACCGTAAGCGGCGTGCGAGCCCTCCTTGGCGACAAGATCCCGCTCGACCTGCAGGACACGCCGCAGAGCGTGAACCTGATCCCGCAGAAGCTGATCCAGGAACAGGCCGACCATCGGCTGGAAGACGCCCTGAAGAACGTGCCCGGCGTGACCCTCAACGCTGGCGAGGGCGCCGCCCGTGGCGACACCGTCAACATCCGCGGCTTCTCGGCCTTCAATGACTTCTTCCTCGACGGCGTGCGGGACGCGGCGGTCTACAACCGCGACAGCTTCGACATGCAGGAAGTCGAGGTGCTCAAAGGTCCGTCAGCGACGCTGTTCGGCCGTGGTTCGACCGGCGGGGCTATCAACCAGGTCAGCAAGGCGCCGGGCCTCGACGCGTTTCGCACCCTGACGTCCGACGTCGGGACGAATGATGAGGTCCGCAGCGCCCTGGACATCGACCAGCCGCTAGGCCCGGCGTCCGCGGTCCGCCTGAACGCCATGGCCGAGACTTCGGGTGTCGCCGGCCGCAACGTGGTGAGGAACCGCCGCTGGGGCGTGGCGCCATCAGCAGCCTTCGGGCTTGGTGGGGCGACCACGGTGACCCTCAACTACATGCACTTGCAGGAGGACGACACGCCCGACTCCGGCGTGCCTTTCGTGAACGGCCTGCCAGCCCCGGTCCCGCGCGGCTCCTATTACGGCCTCGCTTCCGACCGCGCGAAATCCTGGGTCGACGTCGGCACCCTGCGCCTGACACACGAGGTGTCGCCCGCGGTGACATTCACGAGCACGGTGCGCTACGCCAGCTACCGCTTCGACTATCAATTCCACGCGCCGAACTTCGGCAGCCCCGGCGGGTTGGGCGGCGCGCCTGGACCTTCAACGGCACTGTCGAGTGTTCTTGTCGGACGTGACTCTCCGAGCAGTTCCGGCGCGCAGACGAACCTCACGGGCCAGTTCGACCTGACCGCCCGCTTCGTCACGGGTCCGCTCCGCCACGTCTTGGTCGCGGGAAAGGAGCTCGCGCGCGAGACCAACGATCTTGACCGTTACGTCAACCCGTTCAACCAGAACAATTTCTGGATCGCGCCGACCCCCCTCCTGAACCCGGATCCGTTCGTGAGCGGCCCCATCGAGCCCGTCTCCGCCACGCAGGTGACGGACGCCAATTCGGAAGCGGTCTACGCCACAGACACCGCGAGCCTCGGCCGGCATCTCGACCTCATCGCCGGCGTCCGCCTCGATCGCTTCGCAGCGACCTACCATCAGGTGACCGTGGCGAGCGGTGCCGTGCTGGACCTCGCCCATGTCGACAAGGCGGCCAGCCCCCGCCTCGCGGCGGTGTTCAAGCCGGTTCCGTGGGAGAGCCTCTACGTCTCCTACGGCACCTCGTTCGACCCCTCGGCGGAAGCCCTGACCCTGACCACCAAGACCGCAAATCTTGGGCCGGTGAAGTCGACGAGCTACGAGGCCGGCTCGAAGACCAGTGTCTTCTCGGGCGGTCTGCTGCTCACCGCAGCGGTATTCCACATCGAGGTGAACAACGCCCAGATCAACGATCCCGACAATCCTACCCTCACGGTCCTGGAGGGCAACGAGCGTGTGCAGGGCTTCGAGCTCGGCGCCACCGGCCATATCGCTCCGAGTCTCGAGATCACCGCCGGCTATACTTACCTCGACGGCAAGACGAGCGGGGCGGCGTCCACCGGCCCGTATTCCAACGTCGCAGTCCCCAATCTCGCCCCCAACGCCTTCAACCTCTGGGCCGAGTACGAACTCAGCCACACGTGGGAGTTCGGCGCGGGGCTCAACTATCTGGGAAACCGGGCGGCCAATATCGTCGCCCCGGGCAATCCCCTGGCCACCGTGCCTAGTTACGTCGTCTTCAATGCTATGGCCGCCTGCCACGTCAGCGACAGACTCACCTTGCAGCTGAACGCCCTCAACCTGGGAAACAGGCTCTATTACGACGGCGTCTACTACACCTCCGCGTCGGAGAACCACGTGCTCCCGGGACCCGGGCGGACGGTGAAGCTCACGGCGAGGGTTTCGTTCTGATGAGCCCGGCGCGACGTGCAGACCCCACGGGCGATCGGTGGGCGGCGGCGCGCACGGCGGAGGCCCACTACCTTCGGATGTCCCGCCTGCGTCGCATGGATACCCCCTCCCTGCGCCGTCTTCTGTCAGCGGGGCCGGCGCAGGTCGCCCCCTGGCTGGAGAGCGCTGCACTGTATGGCAACGCCCAGGCGCAGGTGGCGCTGGGCCAGATGCTGCTGGATGGGGCCGGCGTCGCACGCGACCCGGAACGCGCCCTGAGATGGTTCCTCCGCGCGGCGGAGGCAGGCTCCTCCGAGGGCATGAACATGGCCGGCCGATGCCTCGAGAACGGCTGGGGCGGGCCGGCGGATCTCGTCGCAGCGGCGCGCTGGTACGGCGAGGCGGCGGCGCGCGGCTATGCGTGGGGCGAGTACAACTACGCCAACCTGCTCTTCGATGGACGCGGCGTCGATCGCGACCTCACAGGGGCCGTGCAGGGCTACCGCCGCGCCGCGGCTCGCGGCCACGCCCGGGCGATGAACGTCCTGGCGCGTTGCCTCGAGGAGGGCTGGGGCGTGGAACGGGATCCGGCCCAGGCTCGCGACTGGTACCGGCGCTCCGCCGAGGCCGGCTATTTCCGTGCCCAATTCAACTACGCCACCCTCCTGGCCGCGGACGGCGAGATCGAAGCGGCCCTGACTTTCTTCCGATCGGCGTTGGACGACGCTCCGGCGGAAAGCGCCAACGCGATGCGCCGGCTGCTCGCACGCCATCCCGTGCCCTGCGTCGCCGCGCTCGCGGCGCCGGACGGGGGGAATCCGCCATGACCCTCCGTATCCCGGGCGTGCTGGACGCCGAGGAGGTCCGGCTGTGCCGAGCCGCCCTGGCTGATGCGCCCTGGGCGGACGGACGGGTGACGGCGGGAGACCAGTCGGCGCGGGCGAAGCGGAACCTGCAGGCCGCCGAGGCGTCGGCCGAAGCGACCCTGGTGGGAGAGCGGGTGCTAAGAGCCTTGGCGCGCAGTCCCACGTTCATGTCTGCCGCCTTGCCGCTTCGGGTCTATCCCCCGCTGTTCAACCGATACGGAGAGGGGATGAGCTTCGGAGACCACGTCGACAACGCCATCCGCACCTCGCCGGTCACGGGCCAGAGTTACCGCACCGATCTTTCCGCCACCCTCTTCCTGAGCGATCCGGACGACTACGATGGCGGAGAACTCGTCATCGGCGAAGGCGCCTTCGCCGCGCGGGTCAAGCTGCCGGCCGGCGATCTGATCCTCTACCCAACGACCAGCGTCCATCGCGTCGAACCGGTCACGCGGGGCGAGCGCTGGGCGTCCTTCTTCTGGGTGCAGTCGCTCATCGCCGACCCAAACCAGCGCGCTCTTCTGCGCGATCTCGATCGGGCCATTGGCGCCGCCCGCGAGGGACTGGGCGATCAGCATCCCGCCGCCGTCTCGCTAGTGGGCGCCTACCACAACCTGGTCCGGATGTGGGCGCAGCCGTGAGGACGCCTGTCCCTCCCCTTCTGGGGAGGGTGGCTCGACGCAAAGCGGCGAGACGGGTGGGGAACCCCAGGGGAAAGACACCGGCGCCGCGGTCCTTCCCCAGCGTTCCCCACCCGGTCTCGCTACGCTCGACCACCCTCCCCAGCAGGGGAGGGATTAGCGGATCTACTCCGCAGCCGCTCTGGCAGGCGCAGGCGCGGCGGGGTCGCTGCGGCGGTAGTCGACGTCGGGCCAGGTGAGCTTCGACATCTGCTCGCGGCGTGGCCCGAGATAGCCGAACAGGAAGGCGGCGACCTTCCTCATCTGGATCTCTTCACTGCCTTCGGTGATGCGGTAGCGGCGGTGGTGGCGGTAGATGTGCTCGAAGGGTTTGTGGCGCGAATAGCCAATCCCGCCGTGAACCTGCATCGCCCGGTCCGCCGCCTCGCAGCACAGGCGGTTGGCCCAGTAGTTGCACATCGAGACCTTGTCCGAGATCCGCTTCTCCACTTCGGGATGGGGCATCTGGTCCATCTCCCAGGCCGTCTTGCGGATCAGCAGGCGAAGCATTTCGCACTGGGTCGCCAACTCGACGAGCGGCCACTGGATGGCCTGGTTGCGCGCCAGATCCTCGCCGAAGGGCTTGCGCACGCGCGCATACTTCACGCTCTCTTCGATGCAGTAGACGGCGCTGCCCAGCGAGCCCGCCGCCTGACGGATACGGTTCTCATGGACGAAGGACTGGGCGAGGGCGAGGCCGCCCTCGGGTGGTCCAAGGATCGCGGACTCCGGGACCCAGACGTTGGTGAAGCTCACCCGCGGGTGGTCAGTGGGCATGTTGAAGGTCCAGAGGTACTGCTCGACCTTCACGCCCGGCGTGTCGGCGGGCGTGAGGAAACAGGTGATGCCCCGTGCGTCGCCGTCCTTTCCACTGGTGCGGGCGAAGACGGCGCAGTGGGTCGCCACGTGCATGCCCGTGGTCCACATCTTCTCGCCGTTGATCAAAAAGCCGGGGACGCCGTCGCGGGTCTCCGGAACGGCCCGCGTCGCCATGTGGGTGGCGTCCGAGCCGTGATAGGGTTCGGTGAGGCCGAAGGTGACGCGGCGCTTCCCCTCCAGCATTCCGAAGATGAATTCCTGCTTCTGCGCGTCGCTGGCGAAGTCGCGGAACATGATCACGAAGGGATGATTGCCGACGATGGCGTGCTCGGTCTGCTGGTCGTAGTGCAGGCCCAGGCCCTTGGCGGCGAGGTGCTCGCGGATCACGGTCATCCAGAGGTTCGAGCCGCCCTTGCCCCCGAACTCCTCAGGAAGACAGAAGCGATAGTGGCCGGCGGCGTCGGCGCGGCGCTTGGCTTCCCGCATCAGCGCCTCCCACTCGGGCCTGGGCAGGCCGGCGTTGTCGAAGTCGGTGCGCGCCCACTCGCGGCGGTGGTCGAAGTAGCGGATGTTGTCGTCCGCCTCTTCCAGCGGCTTGATCTCCCGCGCGATGAAGTCGTCCAGCTCGGCGAGGTAATCGGACAGTTCCTTCGGGATCGCGAAATCCATGCGTTTGCTCCCTATCCGCGCCGCCCGTGGCTGGGCGCCGTCGATGCGCCGGGGAGAGGAAAGCCGAAAAGCTTCAATCCCATCCGGCCGTTGATGGCTGGACAAAACTTATAACGCGATATAGCCAACGGGAAAACACCGTCGTTTGGGGGGAAGTCAGGGCTCCCTGCACGGCGCCTCGGAGCCCTGCGACACGACGGGGCCCGGCAAGGGGCGGCGCGCGGATATACCTGCAGATTTCTCCCTGCCGGCGGACGGCCGGGCTCAGCCCGGACGAAAGGCAGCAGGGAGAAGACCATGGCAATGTACAGGAGGAGTCTGTTCGCCGCGGCGTCGCTGGCGATCCTGGCGATGTGCGCATCCGCGAGGGCCGAGGAGGCGGCCGCGCCGCCCGTCAACCGCCCTCCCGCCCAGACGCCCCCCGCCGATCCCCCGTCTCAGGCGAACGGAACCACCGTGGGCGCGATCGTTGTCACCGCCAACAAGCGCGAGCAGAATATCAACGAAGTGCCGATGTCGATTTCGGCCGCCACCGGGGACCAGCTAACCCGGCTGGGCGTGGTCGACACCCAGCAGCTGACCAAGATCGTCCCGGGGTTCAACTATACGCCCACCCCATACGGCACGCCGGTCTACTCCATTCGCGGCGTTGGCTTCGTCGACACCTCCCTTGCCGCCAGTCCGACGGTGAGTGTTTACCGCGACGAGATCCCCCTGCCCTACTCGATCCTGAGCCAGGGCGCGTCGCTCGACCTGCAGCGCCTGGAGGTCCTCAAAGGACCGCAGGGCACACTGTTCGGCGAGAACGCCACCGGTGGAGCGGTCAACTACATCTCCAACAAGCCGACCGACACTCTACAGGCGGGGATGGACCTGAGTTACGGCCGGTTCAACACGCTCGACGCCCAGGGTTTTGTCAGCGGACCGATTGTCGGCGACGTGCTGGACTTTCGTCTCGCAGCACGCGTGATCCGCAGCGACGACTGGCAGTACGACTATAATCGCGACGCGACGAGCGGAGCGCAGAGATTCTTCAATACCCGCGCCATGTTGTCGTTCAAGCCGACCGATAATTTCCGCGCCTTACTGACGCTGAGCTACTGGCAGGACAATGGGGATACTCAGCAGCCTCAGCTCTATGGTTTCGCCCCGCTGAATCCGGTCAACGGCGTTGACCCCCGCATCATCGGAACGGGGCCCTACATCGGCGGCGATGTCTGGAACGGCTCGCCGGGGCACTACCCCTTCGCCCCGGCCAACGATCGCGCCGCCGATTGGGGCTCCTGCGTCAACAGCTCCCCGTTCGATCCGCCCTTCAACACCACGGGTTCGCCTCCCTGGGGTTATACGCCCGCGACGGGAGGCCCGCGGCCCATCGGCTCCACAAGCTGCGTCAACTATCACAAGAACAATATCTTCTACAGCGCTGATCTGCGCATGGATTATGATCTGCCTGATGGAATGACTCTGACCTCGATCACAGCTTACGAGATGTTCACTCGCTTCGAGCCGCTAGACGGTTCCGGCATGATCTATCAGGATTTCCAGTCGATCCAGCATGGCATCATAGATACTTGGTACCAGGAGCTTCGCCTGGCCGGTAAGTTCTATGGTAAGGGAAACTGGCTCGTCGGCGCCAATTACGAACACGACTCCACCTGGGACAATTTCCTGCAGACCTATGGGGACTCCTCGGCAAGCCCGGTGTTCGGCCTGCGCCTGGGTCCGACAAATCCGGTCGACCGGCAGAAGACGGCGACAGCCGCAGTGTACGGCAACGCCGAATACCCGGTGACCGACCGGTTAACGATCCATGCCGGACTTCGCTATACCGATCAGTGGAAGACTTACCACGGGTGCGGCAACGACGGCGGCGACGGGACGTGGTCAGCGATATCGCAACAGATCCAGAACTATCTGGAGAGCGTCTACAATCCGCCGAACGGCGTGCAGGGTCAGGGGATCAATCCAGGTCCCTACGGCTGCGGCACCACCGGCCCCGGACCCACGTTCAATCCAACGCCGTTCAACGAGACGCTGGATCAGGACAATGTCTCCGGGCGCGTCAGCCTCGACTACCACCCGGTCGAGGACACCCTTCTCTATGTCACCGCCAGCCAGGGGTGGAAGTCCGGCGCCTTCCCCACCGTCGCCACCTCGTCGTTCAAGCAACTCGTCCCGGCGGTGCAGGAGCGGCTCGACGACTATGAAGCCGGTTTCAAGTCCGCGTTCTTCAATCACTCCCTGCAGCTCGACGGCGCATTCTTCTATTATCACTACAAGAACAAGCAGATCCTCGGCGCTCTCGATGACCCGATCTTCGGCGCCCTGCCGGCGCTGGTGAACGTGCCGCACAGCCATGTCATCGGCTTCGAGTTCTCGTCGACCTGGATTCCGATCAAGGGTCTGACCCTCACGCCGGCGGTCAGCTTCCAGCACAGCCGGATCGACGGCTGCACGGCCAAGGACGACCCGGTCAATTGCGTCAATGGCCAGTACTACAACTTTGACACGTTCGCTCAGTACGCCAACTTCACCGGCGAAGCGTTCCCCGACTCGCCGGAGTTCACTCTCGATTTCGACGGCGAATACGACTGGCCGGTCGGAAACGACATGACAGCCTTCATCGGCGCCAACGTCAATTACGCCAGCGCGACCAGCAGCTTCCTCACCGACGATGCGGCTTCGTCGCAGTATCCGGCGAGCCTGCTCCAGATCCCCTCGCGGGCTCTGCTCGACCTGCGGGCGGGAGTGTCGAAGGGTCCCTGGCGGCTCCAACTCTGGGGTCACAACGTGACGAACGCCTATTACTGGTTGAGCGCCGATCACGTGAACGACGTGCTGGTCCGCTACGCAGGAATGCCAGTGACCTACGGCGTCCTGATTTCCTACCGCTTCAAGTAGCTTGCGACGCGCGTCGCCGACACAATTTTGTTCGCCTTCGCACTTGTGCTGGACAAAACCTATAACGTGATATAGCCTTCCTGCAACAAAGTCGGGGCGGGGGTTTCAAGTCCGCGCACGGCGAACGACCTTTGTTGCAGGTCGGCGCCATCTTGGCTCGGTCTTCTCTCCATCCCTTCACCGACGCAATGGTCGCGCCCAGACGCGGCCGATGAGGGAGGATTAGGATGACTGGCTACAAGCTAGGTCTGTCCGCTGGCGTCGCGTGTATTGCGCTCGTCGGACTTGGCGTTCCGGCCCTCGCCCAGGAAGCCCAACCGGCCGTAACCGCGCCCGTCTCGGCGGCCGCGCAGGCGGCGCCGGCGCCGATCGCAGCAGCCGCCGCGCCCCTGCCGCCCTCGGCTCGCACGGGCGCCGCCGCCGGCGGGGTCACGATCGGCGAGGTCGTCGTGACGGCTCAGAAGCGTGAGGCGAACATCAATACGGTCGCCTTGTCGGTGCAGGCCGCCAGCGGCCAGACCCTGGAGAAACTCGGTATCACCAACACCGAGGACCTGCAGAAGATCGTTCCGGGCTTCCTGTTCACGCCGACCTACTACGGCACCAACGTCTTCACGATCCGGGGCGTCGGTTTTCAGGATACATCTCTCGCGGGCAGCCCGACGGTCAGCGTCTATCTCGACGAGGCGCCACTGCCGTTTTCGGTCCTGACCAATGGCGCCACCCTGGACCTGGAGCGGGTGGAAGTGTTGAAGGGCCCGCAGGGAACCCTGTTCGGCGAGAACGCTACCGGCGGGGCGATCAACTACATCGCCAACAAGCCCATCGACCACTTCGATGCCGGCATCGACGCCACCTACGGTCGCTTCGACCATGCCGACATCCAGGGATTCATCAATACACCCGTCACGGACACCCTGGACATTCGCCTCGCCGGCCGGGTCAACGAGAGCGGCGCCTGGCAACAGGGTTACGCCCTCAATGATGGCCAGGAGATCGGAGGCGAGGACTTCCTCAACGGCCGTATCTCGGTGCTGTGGAAGCCAAACTCCAAGCTGCGCGCTCTGTTCACCCTGAACGGGTGGCGCGATAGAGGCTACACCCAGATGGCGCAGTTCTTCGGCATCGCCGAACTGAGCCCCCTGGCGCCGCTGTCCCCGACGATCGCCAACTATCCACTGGCTCCGCAGAACGACAGGGCCGCGGGATGGAACCAGTGCGTCAACACCTCGGCCTTCGACCCGATCGCCAACCAACAGCTCGGGACGACGTACAACACCATTCCCAATCCGGGGCCGAACGCCATTCCCAACGGGCCGCCGGAATCGATGGGACCAGGTTCGATTGTGCAGGCCGGCGGCCAGCCGACGGACTGCACGGCGCCTCGCAAGCACAACACCTATTTCGACGCGACATTGCGGGTCGATTACGACCTCACGCCCGACGTCACCTTCACCTCGCTCACCTCCTTCCAGAGGTTCTTCCGCGATGCGGGGATCGACGGGTCGGGTATGGAGGTGCAGGACTACCAGAGCCTGCAGCATGGCAAGATCACCAGCTTCTATCAGGAATTCCGCCTATCCGGTAAATTCTGGGGCAAGGGTAACTGGATCGTCGGGGCGAACTACGAGTACGATCACACCTGGGATCAGTTCCTGCAGACGTATAACGCGTCGTCTGCCAGCCCGACGATCTTCCTGAACCCCAATTTCCTGGGAACCTGCCTGAACATCCCGGGCGCCACCTTCTGTCCGACGACCGCAGGCGCCGTGAACACCACCGGCAGCACGCTGGTCTTCCCCTCGCCGTCGCCCGGCATCAACTACAACATCGTTCCGGGCGGGCTGTTGCCCATTCTCTTCGGCAACAGCGCGATCCCTCTTGGACCGACCCGACCGACCGACCTCCAGACGACAGACCAGGCGGCGGCTTACTTCAATGTGGAATATCCGATCATCGACGCCCTGAAGTTCGAGGCGGGCGCGCGCTTTACCCAGGACAACAAGACCGGCGGGGTATGCGGCAACGACGGCGGCGATGGCGACTGGGCTCAGGTCGCCTATTCGCTGCAGTACTTCTACATCCCGCCAAGCACTTCGCCGGCCGCCTCTCCCCCCGGCACCTGCGCCAGCACCGGCCCGGGACCGACCTACAACTCTCCTCCCGGGGGAGGCCTGATCTTCAGCAAACTGAATCAGAACAACGTCTCGTGGCTGCTCGGTCTCGACTACACGGGCTTCCAGGACACCCTGCTTTACTTCAACGCGCGGCAGGGCTGGAAAGGCGGCTCCTTCCCCACTGTCGCCCTGGCCTCCGACGTGCAGGCCCACGCGATCAGCCAGGAGGGCCTGCTGTCCTACGAGGCAGGCTTCAAGACCCTGGTCCTCGACCGCACCCTGCAACTGAACGGCGCGTTCTTCTATTACAAGTACAGGAACAAGCAGATCCTCGGCGCCGTGGCGGACCCGGTGTACGGAGCCCTGCCCTCCCTGGTGAACGTGCCCGCTTCCCACGTCGTGGGATTTGAGCTCTCGGAGGCCTATACCCCGCAATGGCTGCGCGGCCTGGTGGTGAGCGGCTCGGTGAGCTACCAGAACAGCAAGATCGACAAGTCGTCGAAGAACGTCTGCGCCCCGCCGCCGGCCCAGGATCCCGCGGTCAGCGGACCGGGCGTGCTGGGCCCCCTCTCGCCTCCCGGGATCATCAACTGCGTGCCGGGAGACTTCTACGGCTTCGACGCCTTCGGCGAGTACGCCGACTTCACCGGCGAGCACTTTCCGTCGGCTCCCCTGTGGCAGGCTCACGGCGATGTCGAATACGACTGGAAGATCCGCAACGAGATCACGGCCTTTGTCGGAGCTTCGGTCCAGTTCACGTCCGGCACGACGACCTTCTTCGTCAACAACACCCCGATCCCCGCCTATCTGAACATCGGCGCCAACGGGCCCGATCCCCACTTCGGCGGCTTCCTGACCTGCAGCGGCGCGCCCTCGGCCACGCCGGTAGGCCCGTGCCCGACGAACCACCCGAACAATCCGCTCGCGGTGCCGGGCTATACTCTGCTCGACCTGAGAGCGGGCGTGACGAAGAACAACTGGACCTTCCAGATCTGGGGCCGCAACGTCACCGATAAGTGGTACTGGACCGGCGCCTATCACGTGAACGACGTGCTGGTCCGCTACACCGGCTTCCCCGCCACGTTCGGGGCCACCTTCATCTGGCACTGGTTGTAGGGGGTCGTTTCTGCAGCGAAGCTGCCTGAAGATTTAAACGCAGAGACGCAGAGACACAGAGAAGACTTGGCTACCCCGCTTCGCGTCGGTCATTGAGAGATCTGATTGATTGCGCCTTCGGCGCGACGCGGCGGCGAGGTGGTCGTTCGTTGAACTGAGATCTGTCGGCCGAGACTGCGCCGAAGGCGCGATAAAGCTCACAGACCACTCCATGCAGGAGCTTCCGCGCCCCTCTGCGTCTCTGCGCCTCCGTGTCTCTGCGTTGAACTTTCTGGCCCTATGGCTCTTCCAGGCCCAGGTCGCCGCGCGCGATCGCGTCGCGGAGTTCGCGCTTGAGGACCTTGCCCGACGCGTTCCTGGGGAGGGTGTCGATGAAGACGACGTGGCGGGGCTTTTTGTAGCTGGCGATGCGCTCGCGGCAGAAGGCGACGAGTTCGGCGGCGTCCACCTCGTGCCCGGCGCGGGCGCAGACCACGGCGACGACCTTTTCGCCCCAACGCGGATCGGGAGCGCCGACGACCGCCGCCTCGACCACCGCCGGGTGCTGGTAAAGCGCCTCTTCGACTTCGCGTGGATAGACGTTCTCGCCGCCGGTCAGGATCATGTCCTTCTTGCGGTCGACAATGTAGAGATAGTGGTCCTCGTCCCACCGCCCCACGTCTCCGGTCTTGAACCAGCCGTCGTGGAAGGACGACACCGTAGCCTCTGGGTTGCGCCAGTATCCGGTCAGAACCTGGTCGCCCTTGACCCAGATTTCACCCGGCTGCCCGGGAGGACAGTCGAGGCCTGCATCATCCACGACCCGCACGCGCGCCAGCGGCATCTGCCGGCCGACCGAACCCAATACCGGCAGACCTTCCTCAGCAGCGCGGTCATGGTCGGCCTTCGAGAGCGCCATGACATTCCCCGACAGCTCGGTCATGCCGAAGCCCGTGGAGAAGCCCACATTCGGCCATCGCGCCCTCGCCCGCCGGAGCACCTCGGCCGGCATGGCCGAGGCGCCGTAGCCCAGTCGGCGGAGGGACGAGAGGTCGTAGCGGTCGGTGTTCGGATCCTCCAGCAGCATGGCGACCATGGTGGGCGCCATGGCGGTGTTGGTGCAGCCGTGCCGCTCGACCGCCGCCAGCAGGGTCGCCGGATCGAAATTGCGCATCAGCACCACGGGATAGCTGCGCAGGTGGTAGAGCGGCATGACGTAGCCGGCCACGTGGAACTGCGGAAAGGTGAACATGCACACCTCTTCCCCCGCAGACTCCCAACCGCTCATGGAATTGAGCACGCCGGTCATGAGATTGCGGTGCGAGAGCATCGCCCCCTTAGGCAGGCCCGTTGTGCCCGAGGTGTAAAGCAGCCAGCAAAGGTCGGCTTCGGAGGGACGGATGCGGGGCTCCTCCGGCGCGCCGCCGCGCAGGAAAGCCTCGTAGGACTGGCAATCCTCCGCCTCCCCGCCGATCAGCAGGATTCGCTGCACCGACGGGATCTGACCGCGGATCTCGCGGATCGTCGGCAGGTACTTCGGTTCCACCACCAGGATCGAGGGCTCGGCGTTTCCGATGATGTAGGCCAGCTCGCGCCCGGTCAGGCGATAGTTGAGCAGCGTGAGCGCCATGCTCGCCCCCGGCACGCCGTAGTAGCATTCAGCGTATTCCGGGCAGTTCTCGGACAGGATCGCCACCCGATCGCCCGGCGCGGCCGCGCCGGCCAGGGCGTTCGATAATTGCCAGCAGCGATCGCGAAGCTCGACATAGGTCATCCGCCGCTCGCCGAAGATGATGGCGTCGAGATCGGGCGCGTGGTGCGCCCCGAGCACAGGCACATCGCTCAGCAGCATTGAAGCTTCCCTGTTTCCCGACGCCGCGCCTCAGGCGTGCGCCGCCTCAGCATTGGCCGGTTCGACGAAATACCGCTGGCGTAATTCGCGCTTGAGGATCTTGCCGGTGGCCGTGCGCGGCAGTTCGAGGTCGGTCAGGCGGATGGCCGTGGGGATCTTGAAGCGCGCCAGCCGGCCCTCGAGGCTCGCCCGAATGTCCTCAGCCATGGTGTCGTGGAGGTCTTCCGAACGCACCTGGAGGATGGCCGCGACCTCCTCGCCCCAGTCGGGGTGAGGCAGGCCGATCAGAGCCGCATCGCGCACCCGCGGGTGTTCCAGCAGAGCCGCCTCGACCTCCGCGCAGTAGACGTTCTCGCCGCCGCGGATGATCACGTCCTTGATGCGGTCGACCACGTGGTAAAAGCCCTCGGCGTCGCGGTAGCCGAGATCACCCGTACGGAACCACCCACCGCCGAACGCCGCCTCCGTCGCCTGGGGGTTGAGCCAATAGCCGGGGATGACATTGGGCCCGCGGATCCACAGCTCCCCGATCTGGCCGTCAGCCACGTCCTCGCCACTCTCGCCGACGATCCGCACGTCCACCGTCACCGCCGGCCGGCCGATGCTGTCGGGGCGGGCGAGATAGTCGGCGCCCGAATTGGCGATCACCGCGCTGGTGGTTTCCGTGAGCCCATAGCCATTGCCGGGCGCCGCCCGCTGCTGGAACTGCGATCCGATCCGGCGGATCAGGTCCGGCGGCACCGGCGCTCCGCCGGACGCGACGCCCATCAGACTCGTCATGTCCGCACCCATGTGCGCGGCCGTCTCGAGCAGTTGACGCACGACGATTGGCACGCCGGCGACGCCCGTAAGCCCGTGCTCCTGCACCAGGCGCACGCCCTCGACCGGGTCCCACTTGTACATCATGGCCAGCTTCGCGCCGGTGGCCACGGAGATGTAGAGGCCGGTCAGTCCGCCGATGTGGAAGAAGGGGAAGGTCTGCAGCGAGGCCGGCTGCGGCGCAGCCGGATCCGGCTGGACGGGAAGGCCCGCCATCACCCGCGCCACCGTGCCGCCGAGCAGCGTGTTCATCAGGTTCGTCGCATGGTTCCGATGGGTGGCCATCGCCCCCTTCGGATTGCCCGTCGTTCCCGAGGTATAGAGGATGGTCGCCAGGTCCTGCGGGCCGACCTCCGCGTCCGGCAGGTCATCGGCGCCGGCGCCGACGGCCTCCTCGAAATCCATCCCTCCTGGGCCCGCGCCGCCGCGCCGCGCGACGACGACGGCCTTGAGGTTCATCTCGGGCAGTTTCTCACGCAGGCGCTCGAGGCGCTCGCCGTCGATGATCAGGGCTGACGGCGTGGAATCGGCCAGGGCGAAGGCCAGTTCGCCCCCCGTCCACCAGGCGTTGAGCGCCACGGCGATCGCGCCGATGGCGTGGCACGCCCAGAAGGCGACGCTCCACTCGGGATAGTTGCGCATCCCGATGGCGACACGGTCGCCCCTGCGCACGCCTGCCTGCTGCAGCCGGTGGGCCAGGGCCGCCGCCAGGCGGAAGTGCTCGGCGTAGGAGAGCGTCTCTTCACCGTAGATCGCGAAGGTTCGGTCCCCGTGAGCCTTGCTCGCGATCAGGACCTCGCGGAATGAGGCCGGAGCGTTGCGGTAGACCCGCAGAGGGTAGCCGGCGCTCTCGTCCAGAACGAGTTCGAACGGCCCCTGCTGCGTCAGCGCAGCCAGCACCTCCTCGCGCGTGGGCATTCCCTACACCTTCGTTGTCGTGTCACTCCCCAGAAAATGAGAACGCGTTCCAATATTTGATGTCAAGCGGGGGTAGGCGGCGGGAGCTGTCGGATTTGGATTGGTGGCGCGCAAGCAGCCGTATCGGAATCTGCACTAAGACGGCTTAAGTTCTCGCCCTGGAGAGACTTGCCGTGGCTACGAACCCAAAACGCAAGGACAGCACGATCTCGATGCGCCTGCCAGAGGCGGACATCGCCATGATCGACCGCGCCGCCGGCTTGCGGGGTCGCTCACGCACGGACTTCGTGCGCGAGGCGGCCGTTCGCGCGGCCGAGGACGTGTTGTTGGAGAATCGGTTGATCCGCATGAGTCCGGAAGGTTTCGCGGATTTCCTGGCCGCCCTGTCCGGTCCGCCCGTTCCTGTCCCCGAACTTGTGGAACTCGCCGAGCGGCCGGTTCCTTGGGAGTCGGACGTGACGTCGCATGACGTCGCCCGGCGCAGGATGATTTTACGAGGCCTTGACCAATGACCACGAACTTAAGCTGATCATCAACAACGCTCCCTGGCGCTAAGGTCCTCTCGGCTGCGGGGGCGCGCGTCGGGTTGCCGCAGCGGTAGTTCGACGATGACAGTGAACCCAGGCGGACCATCTATCGTCAGCTCGCCATTCACTTGCGCCACGAGGGATTTCACTAGCCTAAGACCCAGACCCGCGCCTGCCCGCCGGCCACCTGAGTCGTCGCCCAAGCCTCTGCCGTGATCGCGGATCCTGAGGAGAAGGGTGTCGCCGGACCCTGACGACTGCACAGAGACGACACCCCCCGCAGGGTGCGGATAGGCGTACTTCGAGGAGTTGGTGATGAGTTCGTTGACGACCATTCCCAGAGCAATCGCGGTGTCAGTTGGAACTGATACAGGTTCCGCCTCGACTTCGATTTTGATCCGGCCGTCATCGCCAAGAGCAGCCGACATCGCCTTGCACAGCTGGTAAAGGTACTCGCTGAACTCCACGACATCGCGGTTCGCACGCTGATAGAGGGCACGATGGACCTGGGCGATGCCGTGGACTCGATTTGCTGCCCGCAGAAGCTGCTCGCGGACTTCGCCGTTACCGGTTTGCGTCGCGTTCATGTCCAAGATGCTGGCCACGAGCGCGAGGTTGTTGCTGACTCGGTGATTGAGCTCGTCGAAGAGGCGGCCCTGACGAAGCTCAGCGTGCTTTCGTTCGGTGATGTTGAAGAAGAGTTGCGCCACGATGTCCGCGGTCACGCGGGTGACGCGCACCTCATGCCAGATGTCGCGGGTGGCGGTGTGGAACTCGAAGCTTGCCGGCTCGCCGGTCTTCAGGACATTCTGGCAGACCCTAAGCCAGGCCGAGTGGTCACCGAGGCTCTCACTCAGCCTAGTTCCAATGGCTTCTGGACCGGCGCCCAGCATCCGCCGAAGAGGCGAGTTCATCTCCAGAATCGTGCAATCGGATAGCTCGCCTGCGGCGTCCCAGATGGCTTCGCATACGGCGAAGCCATCTGCCACGTCCTCCAGGAGGATATCGTAGGCCGGGCGCCGATCTATAGTCGGCGCAGAAAGTTTCTTTGCCTTGCTCATCTGAACTTGCCCGGACACGGGACACGCACAAACGCATGCTAGGTAGCATCCGCTGCGGGGGATGACCTACAGAATTTTTTAGCAACTTCGGCCGTCCCCCCGGGGTGACTTCCGCGCGCGGCAGGCGACCAGGACGCAGGGTCAGCTCACCGCGATCCGGCGGGGCCGCGTGGAGGCCGCCTTTGGCAGGGTCAGAGTCAGGACTCCATCTTCGAGCTTCGCGCCGATGTTGTCCTGATCGACCTTGTCCGAAAGCGCGAACGATCTTGCATAGTGGCCGACATTGTACTCGGTGTAGACGGGCGCTAGCCCCTGGTACTTCGACGGGTCGAGCCGACCCTCCACCCTGAGCACCCCGTCTTCGAGCGAGACGTCGAGGCCGTCGAGGGCCACGCCGGGCATTTCCATCACCAGCGTCAGGCCGTCTTCGGTCTCGTAGACGTCGGTGCTCGGGACGAAGAACCGGCCGGGAATGGTCTTTTCCTCGCCGGCCAGTTCCCGCTTCTCGCGAACCGCCAACTCTTGCGGTGTCGCCGTGGCTTGTGATTTCGCAGTCGTGTCGTTCATCGGTCTAGCTCACCTTAATGGTTCTGGGCTTGTCGCGTTCGGCCCGCGGCAGCAGCAGCGCGAGCACGCCGTCGCGACATTCGGCCTGCACGCGTTCGGCGTCGATTTCGAACGGGAGGCTGAGTGCGCGGTCGAAACGACCGCCGAGCCGTTCGCGCCGATGCACGGCCGAGCCGCTCGAGTAGTCGACAGACTTGGCGCCCGAGATGCGGACGGTGCTGCCCTTAACCTGCACTTCGATATCCGACTTCTTGACGCCGGGGACTTCGGCGATCAGGGCGAAATCCTCGCCCTTGCGAAAGACGTTTATCAGCGGGTACGCACCGCCGCCGCTCGGGCCTGCGTTCAGCCACGAACTGGTCCGATAGTAGTCCAGCGCCTGCTGCAAGTTTTGGAGTGTATCGAAAGGGCTTGGCAATCGCGCCATGTGGCTCTCTCCTTTGAAAGGGCTGAGCGCAGCGCCAAATGGCCGGCTGGCGTCTTGGCGCCCGCTCGCACCGACAGCTAGTTGAGGTGGGTGTTGAAGGAGCGACCCGTATTCGGGAGGCTGGATGCCGCCGCAGCTTCCCATAGGTCGAGGCGTATCAGGGCCTCCCGGATATCAGCAAGCGGCGCCGGTTCAGGGGTACCGAGCAGCCACCTCAAGCTCGGCTCGTCCCGTACGCTGCACGCATCCGACGCCCAGGACGCCAGCACCTCGCGCTTCTCGGCTAAGGTTAGTCCGGGATCCTTGAGGACATCGCGGGGATGGGAAAACCCGACGGCGGGGCGCAACCATCGTTTAAGGGCCGTCCCGAGATTTTGCATTTCGAATTGACGTTCTGACGTGGCCAACCGCATGGCTCCGCCTCCAGAAGTGCCTATCCTTTCTCGCCGCCTGGGCGCGGCCGCGATTGATTTGGAGTCCGATTTCGACTGTTCAAGACCTCCGATCATTGAAATTTGCGTCGCGGCGGCCCACGCCCTGGCTGCCGAGCGGGTCGAAGCCGCGGACGGCGCGGGCTCGCCGCTGAACGGCCGGGCCGCGAGTGGCTGGAGCGCATTGACGCGCTCCGTGCGCCGACAGAGCCCGCTGGCCAAGGCCGCCACGCGGCCTGACCGCTCGCGGCTGGAGCACCCTGCGCCTCGCTTGCACCATCGCCGATCTGTACGGGTCCGGGCCACTCCAGCGCGTCCATGTCGCGGAGGCGCTGGTCTATCGGCAAAGGGCGACTGCCGACTTCACGGCGGTGGCTGGATAGAGAGGGCCGCTACACGACCCCTTCACCGCCTGTAACACCGTAGACTTCGCCGGTGATGAAACTCGCCTCCTGCGAGGCGAGGAGGACGTAGACAGGCGCCAGTTCCACGGGCTGGCCGGGGCGGCCGAGCGGCGACTCCTCACCGAAGTGCTGGACCTTTTCCTGTGTCTGGCCGCCGCTGGGCTGAAGCGCAGTCCAGATCGGCCCGGGTGCGACGGCGTTCACCCGCACTCCCCTCTTGATCATCTGCTTGGAGAGGGCCTTGGTGAAGGCGACAATCCCCGCCTTGGTGATCGCGTAGTCCAGGAGAGCTGCGGAGGGCTTTACGGCCTGGATCGAGGCCGTGTTGATGATCGCCGCGCCCTCGGGCAGGTGCTCCATCGCCGCCTTGGTGATCCAGAACATCGCATAAAGGTTGGTCTTGAGCGTGGCGTCGAACTGCTCGCTCGAGATCTCGCGGATGGAGTCCCGGGTCGCCTGCTTGCCGGCGTTGTTGACCAGGATGTCGAGGCCGGCCAGAGCCTCGATAGCTTGGCCGACGAGGCGGCGGCAGAAGTCTTCGTCCTTGATGTCGCCGGCGATCGAGATCGCCTTGCGGCCTTCGGCCTCGATCAGCCGCACCACCTCCTCGGCGTCGCGCGCCTCCTCGGGCAGGTGGACGATCGCGACGTCGGCTCCTTCGCGGGCGAAGGCGATCGCGGCCGCCCGGCCGATCCCGGAGTCGCCACCGGTGATTAGAGCCTTGCGCCCTTGGAGCTTGCCTGAGCCCCGATAAGTGGCCTCGCCATGATCGGGCCTCGGCCGCATCTCGGCGGCGAGCCCGGGCGCCAACTGCGGTTGTTCGGGAAACGGCGGTTCCGGGTACTGATGGCGGGGATCCTGCATCTTCAGTCGTGCGTCGGCCATGGGCGTCTCCAGAGTTCGAACTGCAAGCCCTAGCGTTGACGGCCCGAGCGTCGTTCCCACATTTAGCAGGGATTTTGTTACTGTAACTGAGCTGTTCGTAGCGCGACTATATTTAATGGCGACGGTTGAAGGAAGATGTAGAAATGTTCGGAATGAGACTGTGACACCCCCGATGGAACAACGAGGACGCCTCATGGTTGGTGAGCCCACGGGGATGTTCCGCGACGTACACGTTGTGCCAGGCCCGCAAGCTTGAGAGGGAGGAGTCGATGCCGAAACCTGACGATGACACCAAGTCAACAGCCGCCGCCGATGCTCCCGGCCAGGGGCGTAATGCATCCGCAACCTCGGTGGCCGGCTCTGCCGGCGCCCCAGCCGCTTCGCCTGTCGCCGCACAGGGCGCTGCAACGAACGGGTCCGAAAAGACGACGACAGCCGCGGCTGGAGCCCGCGCCGAGACCGGCGGCGCGGCGCGTAGTGACGCCATTTCCCTGCTGAAGCAGGACCATCGCAAGGTCGAGGGCCTCTTTGCCGAGTTCGAAGGGGCTGACAAAGAACGCAAGAACGAGATTATCGAGGAAGTCTGCCGTGAACTGAACATCCACACCCTGCTGGAAGAACGGATCTTCTATCCGGCGGTCGAGCAGGCGGACGAAGGTAAGGTCCAGGAATCCCAGGTCGAACACGACGCCGCCAAGGTGTTGATCGTCGAGTTGATGGAGGGTGGGTCGGCTGACCGATACCGGGAAGCCAAGTTCAAGGTGCTGACGGAGCAGATCAAGCAGCATGTCAAGGAAGAAGAAGCGGCAGACGGCGTCTTCTCCAAGGCGCAGAAAGCGGGGATCAACACCCGTGAGTTGGGCCAGCGACTCGCCGCTCTGAAGCAGCAGCTGCAGCAGAAAGCCGAGGCAGGGCGGCTCCCCGAGCCCAGGCCGGCTTCGTTCCAGTATTTCGGGGATGCATCACGACAGGAGGAAAGCATGGCAAGCTATCGCGAGCGGGACGACGAGGGCCGGTTCACGAGTAGCGAGCGCGGGTATCGCTCCAGCAGCCGGGACGATGACGACGATCGCGGCCGTTCGCGCTACGCCTCGAACGAGCGCAACCGCGACGAGCGCGGACGCTTCACAGATGACGACGACCGCGGCCGTTCGCGCTACGCCTCGAACGATCGCAACCGTGACGAGCGCGGACGCTTCACCGACGACGACCGCGGGTACCGCTCTCGCAGCGGTGAGTCCCGCGGTCGCGGCGAGGGCGGGTGGTTCGGCGATCCGGAGGGCCATTCCGAAGCCTCTCGCCGCGGCTGGGAAGAGCGGGGCCGTAGCGAAGGCCGCAGCTACGCGCGAAACCGCGACTATGATGACGACGATCGTGGCCGCAGCTACGCGCGCGGCCACGACTATGATGACGACGGTCGCGGCCGCAGCTCCCGTGACGAGGGCGGCTGGTTCGGCGATAGTGAGGGCCACTCGGAGGCGTCGCGTCGCGGCTGGGAACAGCGCCGCGGCGAACGTGGCAGCTATTTCCGCGACCGGAACTACGACGAAGATGATCGCTATCGCTCGCGCGGCAGTTCTCGCGACCGCGGACAGGGAGGGTGGTTCGGCGATCCGGAGGGCCACTCGGAAGCCTCGCGTCGCGGCTGGGAAGAGCGGGGCGGCGGCGAAAGCCGCAGCAGCTACGCGCGCGGCCGCCACGATGACGAGGACGACCGCGACGGACGCTCGCGCGGCCATGGCGGCTGGTCGGGCGATCCTGAAGGCCACTCTGAGGCGTCACGTCGCGGTTGGGAGCACCGTCGGCACTAGAGCCTGATCCGTTTGCGCGGGACAGATGCAAATGGTGAATCAAGCTCTATGTTCTTGAATCTAGAGTAATACTCCCCGTTCGGAGGTCCCGTCTGAACGGGGCTTGCTCTGGCGCCTGGATCAGGCGGGCGGAACGGTTCTTCCCGCCGCTCCGCCAGCCCCCTGCCGGGCGCTCACACAAGCCCGGCAGAGCCTTCGCGTAAAGCTGGATGGCGCGCGAGAGGTCGGTGACGGCATTGCCGCCCGATGTCCCGCCGGTCAGGCAATCTACCTCGATGAATCCTTCCGGACTTCCGGCGGCCTCGCCGAACACATCGATCTCGTAAACGCCACAGGGGGCCCGACCGGCATGGTCCGCTTAGAGACCATGTCTCTGGGCGATTCACATCCCCCATTACTTCGAGCACGGCCGCGACTTCCGCCTTCGGGGTTGACTCACGGCCGGCCTTCCAAGCGACCGCGCTTTCTTGTTCACCTACGGCCAGCACTGCAACGTCTCGCCCCGGCGACGGTTTACCCGATGGGGGCGTGGGATGACGTTAGCGGCGCGCTCCACCCCCGGAGCGCAGACGCCCGTGAAGGAGCCGATGACTCAGATCGATACGGTCGACGCGGAGTGGCAATCTGCCCGGATTTCCACCGGCAGCTCCGGTTTGGACGACATTCTGGCCGGTGGTTTGGACCCTAACCGGGTCTACCTCTACGAGGGGCGTCCCGGCACAGGCAAAACGACGCTCGCACTGCAGTTTCTGCTGGAGGGCGTGCGCCAGGGCGAGGAGGTGCTCTATGTCACCTTGTCCGAAACCCGACGAGAACTCGAGCTTGTAACCCAGCGCCACGGCTGGTCGCTGCAGAATGTCGGCGTTTTTGAGCTGGTCCCCCCCGAGACGACCCTCGACCCCGAGCAGGAACTGACGGTCTTCCACCCGGCCGAGGTCGAGCTGAACGAAACCACCAAGCTGATTTTCGAGCAAGTCTCCAAGCTCAACGCCAGGCGGGTGGTCATCGACAGCCTCTCGGAACTGCGCCTGCTGGCTCAGAGCCCGCTCCGCTACCGTCGCCAGGTACTCGCGCTGAAGCATTTCTTCGCCGAACGGCAGTGCACGGTCATCTTGCTCGACGACCTGACGTCCTATCAGGATGACTTGCAGCTGCATTCGATAGCCCATGGTGTGATCGCTCTCGAGCAAGTAGCGATCGACTATGGCGCGGAGCGGCGGCGGCTGCGGGTGGTGAAGATGCGCGGAATCGCCTTCCGAGGCGGCTTCCACGACTTCGCCATCGAGAAGGGGGGCCTCAAGATCTTCCCCCGCCTTGTCGCGGCCGAACATCACACGCCCTTTGCCGGGGACTTCACACCAAGCGGCCACGCGGCGATCGACGAGATGCTGGGCGGTGGCCTCGAGCGGGGGACCAATGCGCTGTTCATTGGCGCGGCCGGTGTCGGCAAGTCTTCGCTAGCGCTCACCTATGCCATTGCCGCCGCCCAACGCGGAGAGCGTGCCATATATTACGCCTTCGACGAAGGACGAGGCACGCTGGAAGCGCGGGCGGGCACACTCGGCCTGCCGCTCGGCGAATGCATCGATAGCGGAGCTTTGCGAATCCAGCAGATTGATCCGGCCGAGATGTCACCGGGAGCATTTGCAGCCAACGTCCGGCACAGCGTGGAGCAAGACCGGGCGCGAATTGTCGTGATCGACAGCCTTAATGGCTATCTCAACGCCATGCCGGATGAGCGCTTCCTCATCCTGCAGATGCATGAACTGCTCAGCTACCTTGCTCAGCAAGGCGTGCTCACCATCCTGGTGCTCGCCCAGCATGGGCTGGTCGGCCCCATGGATACCCCGTTGGACATGAGCTATCTCAGCGACGCGGTGGTCATGCTCCGATACTTCGAAGTCGCGGGGACGGTGCGACGGGCGCTCTCGGTGGTGAAGAAACGCAGCGGCAATCACGAGCACACCATTCGCGAATTCAAGCTCACCGGCGAAGGCATCAAGTTGGGGCCGCCGTTAAGGCAGTTCGCAGGCGTTCTGACGGGCGCGCCTCAATACCTCGGCGACGCCGGGCCGTTGTTCGATGAATTCGATGACCGAGACGCCTGATCTCGACGCCCGAGTGCTGGTATTCACGCCCGTGGGCCGCGACGGTCCGGCGGCGGCGGAGTTCATCAACCGGGTTGGCCTGCGCGCCATGGTGTGCCCGACGCTGGCGGAGCTCGCCCATGAAGCGCCCCGCGGCGCAGCGGTGGTGCTCCTGGCCGAAGAAGGCCTGTTCGGGCGCGACATCTCATCGCTGACCAGATGGGTGGCCGATCAGCCGGCGTGGTCCGATCTGCCGTTCGTCATGCTGACGAGTCATCAGGATCAGCCGGCAATTGGACGATGGCGCAACAAACTTGTCTTGGAGTTGCGCAACGTCTCGCTGTTAGAGCGCCCGGTTCACACCATCACCTTGACCAGCACGATCCGCGCCGCGGTTCGCGCGCGCCTGCGTCAGTACGAGGTAAGAGCCTTCCTAGAAGCCCAGGCTACGGCCGCCCAGGAGCTCGAACGGCAGGTCCAGGCGCGCACCGCCGATCTTGCTCGAGCCAACGCGGAGCTGCGCGAGCAAATGGTTGAGCGGGCACGCGTGGAGGAAGCGCTGAGGCAGGCGCAGAAAATCGAGGCGATCGGCCAGTTGACCGGCGGCGTGGCCCACGACTTCAACAATCTGCTGATGGTGATTTCCGGCGGCCTCGAAATGCTCGAGCGGCAATCGGATCCGGTGCGTCGGCGACGGCTGCTGGAGGGCATGCAACAGGCGGCCCAGCGCGGATCCGGCCTCACGCGCCAGCTGTTGGCCTTCTCTCGGCGGTCTTCTCTCAAACCCGAGCCTGTCGATCTACAGCTTCAGATCGGAGCCATGCGCGAGCTGCTCGACCGCAGCCTGCGGGGCGACGTCCACGTCGCACTGAGTTTCGCCGAGGGTCTCTGGCCGGTTGCGGTCGATCCTGGCGAGCTTCAGCTCGTCGTCCTGAACCTGGCAGTGAATGCCCGTGACGCCATGCCGACCGGCGGCACCATTGAGATCAAGGCTGAGAACGTTGGCGGATACGACGAGGGAGTGCTCCCTGGCGACTACGTGCGCCTCTCAGTCATCGATAACGGCACGGGTATGTCCGACGAGGTCAAGGCGCACGTCTTCGAGCCCTTTTTCACCACCAAGGAGGTGGGGCGCGGATCTGGCCTTGGCTTGGCGCAAGTCTATGGCTTTGCCGTACAGTCGGGCGGCGCTGTCGAGATCGACAGCGAGGTCGGTCGAGGCACCGCCGTGTGCCTCCTGTTGCCGCGCTCGACTGCGGAGCCCGTTCGTAGCGAGACCGCCCTCGTCGATCTCCAGGTCGAAACCCAGCGGCCTAGAAATGTCGGTTCGGTGCTGCTTGTTGAGGACGACGACGAAGTCGCCGCCCTGGTCGCGGAGATGCTTGAGGAGTTGGGCTATCAGGTCACGCGCACCAGCAGCGCCGCCGCCGCGCTGGGCGCCTTGGCCAATGGCCGGTCTATCGACCTGGTCTTTTCGGACATCATGATGCCGGGGGGCATGAACGGAGTGGAGCTCGCGCGGGAAATCCGCCGCCGACGCAAAGATCTGCCGGTTCTTCTCACCACCGCCTACGCGGAGGCCGCGCGCGACGACGCGCTGGGCGGCGGCGTTCGGGTCCTCGGCAAGCCTTTTCGGCTGGACGAACTCGCTGCTGCGCTCGACACGGCGATCACCGCCCATTGAAGGACTATCAAAGACCTTACTGACGTAGGCCCTCAGTTACTGCGCTTCTGGCTCGAAGACGGTCCACGCGAGCTCAACCCAGCGCTGCCATGGCAGGAGCGTGACTAGAGCTAGCCGGGGGCCTGGCTCGGGCACGCTTTCAGAAGTCCGCTGGAAGGTCAGGAACGCTTCGGGCCCTCTGGCGCTTTGTGCACTCAAACTTCATCGTCGCGAAGGGCGCGGCTCATAATCCTTCGGCCTAAGGTACTGTTTCCGCTTCCTTTCTGTCGTTCCCTGCGACCGCGTTTGTCACCTGGAAACAGAGCGAAGAAACACTGAAGAGGAGGGGTCGACATGACCATGCCGATCAACCCGCCACCGGCGCTCGGGTCCGGGCGGCGGGAACTTCCGGCCTATGTCTCCAATGGCGTCATAGGGTTGCGCGTGCGAGACGTGCCTCTCACCGCCGGAATGACCCTCCTCAACGGCTTTACCGGCGAACATACCGAGCGAAAGATTGAGGCGGCGGCCGTCGCGCCCTACCCCCTCGCCGCCGATATCGCGATCGATGGTGTCTGGCTTTCGGACGTTCCCCATCAGGTCCGAGATCTGGAACAGATCTATGACTTCGGGCGCGCCGAGCTGACGACGCGGTTTGTCTATGACGCATGTGGAAAAGCGGCCTCGATCGAGGTGCTCACCTTCTGCAGCCGCTCCGATCCAAGCTTGGCCTGTCAGGAAGTCACCGTTTCCGTCGATGCCGCCTGCGACCTTGCGGTGCGCGCAATCGTCGATGCGTCCGAAGCGGACGGCCGCGCCGTACGCTACAGTCGGCAGACGCCTGGCGAAGATGAGCCAGCGGTCGACGGCGCCCTGCTGTGGGAGTCGGCAGGCGGCCTTTCGACATGCGGGATTGCGCTGGTGACTGAGCTGCTCGGCGCCGGCGAGCAACATCCTACCCGCCCTCCCTTTGGCGGAGGGCGCCTGGTCAGCGAGTACGCGAGCCGCGCCCGTGCGCGCCGACCCATCCGACTCCGGCAGATCGCCAGCCTCATTCCCCACGTGCTGCACGGCGCCCCGGACCAACACGCGGTCCGCTTAGCCGCCAAGGCCAAGAAGGACGGCTTCGAGACGATCCGCGACCAGAATAGGCAGGTCTGGGCTGAACTATGGGAGAGCCGCATTGTCCTGCAAGGAGCTGGCGAATATTGGCAAGGACTGGCAGACGCGGCCTTTTTCTACCTTAATACTTCTGTACATTCTTCATCACCAGCTTCCACGTCCATATTTGGACTTGCGACATGGCACGATTATCATTACTATTTCGGCCACGTGATGTGGGACATTGAGGCTTTCGCGGTGCCGCCCCTCTGTCTCCTGCAGCCGCACGCCGCCGGGGCCTTGCTGGATTACCGCAGCCGCAATCTGGCCAGCGCGAAGCGCAACGCCCACCTTTTTGGTCGCCGAGGCCTGCAGTTCCCGTGGGAAAGCGCCCCCGCATCGGGCGAGGAGGCGGCGCCTATGCCTGGCACGGCCGCCTGGCATGAAGATCACGTCTCTCTCGACGTCGCCCATGCTTTCGCGCAGTTCGCGGCCATGACCGGCGACAGCGAATTCCTGGTTGCGCAGGCTTGGCCAGTGCTCCGCGGTGTCGCGGAGTGGCTGACGACGCGCGTGACCAAGACCGCAGAAGGCTACGCCATCGCCGCGTCCATGGGCATCGCCGAGCGAGAGTCTCCCGTCGACAACGCCGCCTTCACCAACATGTCTGCCGTCGTGGTGCTCGACGAGGCCATCCGTACGGGCGAGCGGCTCGGACAACACATGGATGCCGAATGGCGCCTCATTCGCGACACCCTCGCCATTCCGCGGCGCGGCGCGGCGATCGTTTCGCACGACGGCTATCGGTCCAATGAAGAAAAGGGGGCAACCCCTGATCCGCTGATGGGCATCTTTCCTGTCGGCTTTCCGGTAGACGCGACCGGCGAGGTCGAGACGACCGAGCTATACCTGGGGTTTGCGAACAAATATGTCGGTAGCCCGATGCTATCCGCCTTGTATGGGGCATGGGCGGCAAGGGTCGGCAAGCACGACTTGGCTCTCGATTTGCTTGAAGAAGGCTACGGGAAATTCTGCGTCGATCGTTTTCGCCAGACGCTGGAGTACCGAGCCGACAAATTTCCAGAACAACCTCAGGCTGGTCCCTTCTTCGCCAACATCGCCGGATTCATAACGAGCCTGTTATTCGGATTCACCGGCTTGTCTCCGGTCGAGGGTGACCCGGCCACTTGGCCAAGCCGGCCAGTGCATTTGCCGGCCGGCTGGGCGGCAATCGAAGTCGACCGGGTCTGGGTTCGCGGGCGGCCCATGCGCCTCGTGGCCGTTCAGGGCGCGCGCTGCGCCACCCTGACACCAATGACTTGATCCGCGGTTCCAACCTTCCAGTATCCGCCTTCTGCTTCCTCGTCAGACCGAGGGGCCGCCGGAGGCGAGGGCATCCAGGACCTCATAGTCGATCGGCTTGAAAGCGTAGTTATTCGACTGCAGCGTCCACGGTCCCGGTCCGAAGTTTGCGGTCAAACCTCGGACGTAGGCGCTTCTCGGACGTCGGCAGGCCTGTTGGCGTCGCGCCGGCGCGTCATGGCGGCGGAAACACTGTCGGCGGCCTTTCGCACCCGATCGTAGACGACATCGTCCAGCTCGTTCATCCGCCGCGCGAAGGCCGACTCAGGCCCGAGGCTGTCGTTGATCCGGCGGCCCATCGCGATGAGCTCATCCTGAAGTCGGCGGCTCGCGCGGTCGAAGTCGGCGCCTCCTCGAGCGGCCTCTCCCAGGCTCATTCGCACCGACTGGGCAATGAATCCCGACCGCGTCATGCCTCGAGCTTCAGCGGCGGCGTCCAGTCGCTGCACCAAGCGTTCGCCCAACGATATGTTCACACGAATGGGCGGGTCGTCGACCGCCACGTCGATAGGAACCAATAGCACCCCTTGTTCACTCGAGATCTGCTCAATCGGGGTTGCGGACGGCCAGGCTTCGCTGGACGTCTCTCGGGCTTCCAGGCGAGTCATCAACGCCTGGCGGGCGTTGATCAGGAGTTCGGAGAGGTCATGCCCCGCCGCGACACAGTCAGGCAGATCATGGAACGAGGCGCGGTATCCGGCCGATTGGGTTCCCGACACAAGGGCGACGAATACGACACTGGTCACGGACGGTCCTCCGGAGATGGAACTCGAGAGATTGTGTAGTTTTGCGCATTTTTCAAGCCTGACCAGGGAACTAAGTTGAGGCCGCTGCTTTCCTCCACAGCCGGTAGGGCTCGGAGGTTTTCCGTATAATGTCTATTCTCGCATGGCTGGCTGTGGGCTTGGTTGCTGGCTTCCTGGCAAGTAAGGTTGTCAACAAGACCGGCTCAGGTCTGCTGATGGACATCGTGATCGGGGTTGTCGGCGCTTTCGTCGGCGGCTTCATATTCACTTTTTTCGGACATTCTGCGCCGACCGGCATCAACCTCTACAGCATTCTCGTCGCATTCGTTGGCGCAGTCGTGATTCTGTTGATCTACCACGGCGTCGTCCGCCGTCGGACCTTGTGATTGTCCTAAGTTCCGCTCCCGCCTTCCGGTAAAAGGAGAGTTTCGTGAGTAAAGAGGGAATCAAGGGCGCAACCCAAAAGGGTGTTGGCGCCGCCAAGGAGACCGCCGGTAAGCTGGTCGGCAGCGAGAAGCTCAAGGCCGAGGGCGCGGCCGACAAGGCCGCCGGCGCCGCAAAGGAAGCGGTCGGGAAGGCCAGGGACGCAGCCCACAAGGCGACGAGATAGCATTCTTGTTGGGCCAAAAGCGACGGTCGACAGTTCTTGCTGGCGTCGGCGCTCAGTTCAATCGCCGCGAATTTAGGCCGCGCCAATAAGCCTGCTCTCACGGCCGCCTTGTCACAATCAGTCAAGATGGGCGCCGAGAGCGGCCACGACCGGCGCCAAAATCGAACCCTACCAAAGGTCGCCTAAGAGTCAGGTTCGGCTATTCAGCCCCGTTTTCCCGAATGTCCGAGACGGGTCGAAATTCCCCTTTGGCCTCAGGGCAGGAAGCGGACGTTCGGGCCGCGGCGCGACGGGGACTCAAGTGTCAGATTTTGACCACTAGGTCGTCGCCCAGGCGGGCTGCTTGAGCGTAGAGGGCGAGCGCTCGCTCGAAGTCTCCCGCCTCGTTCGCTTCACAAGCCATTCGGAGCAGGAGGTCTGTTTCCCCCATCACCTCTCCGTGGGGGCGCACGACAATCTCACGAGCTCACGGCGCCGGCAACAACCGCCGCCGCGCAAAATCCCCCAGCCACCGGCCGAACATCTCCTCCGTATCCACGCAGTCGCCGAACCCCGCCTGCCGGAGTTTCACCGTGCTCACCAAGATGGAGGGCGGCGGTTCGGGCGCGCCGTGGAAGAAGAGGAGGTCGGCGTATTGGTCGGAGAGGCCGACGAACGGGCCGATCGCGGGGGCGCGCAGGCCGTGGCGGACGACGGCGCGTTCCCAGACCTCGGCCTGTTCGCCCAGCAAACTCGTGAGGGAGATCGCCTTCGGTGGCGCGGGCTCCAGGCCGACAGCCCGGGCGATGGCCGGCCAGACGTTGGCCCAGACGAAGACGTCGCCGTTGGTGATGTTGAAGGTCTCGTTGGCGGCGGCGGGGCTGGTCGCCGCCCAGGCCAGGGCGCGGGCGACGAGGTCGGCGTCCACCGCTTCCATGATCGTCTCGTGCACGCCGGGGCAATGGAACGGCAGGGCAAGCTCCCGGCAGACGGCGGCGTAGGCGCCCAGGACCGGGATCAGGTTCATGGCCACGCCCCAGGCGCCGCCGAAGACGATCTGCGGCCGCCAGATGGTGAAGCGCCAATCCTCCTTCGCGCTCGTCTCGCGGATGTAGTCTTCCTGCAGCCAGTAGAAGTTGTCGTGTTGGTCGCGCGGCGCGGCCTCGCGCGCGGGGATGGGGATGCGATGGATGTGGGCGCCGTAGGCCTTGGTCCCCTGCAGCACGCTGACATGGCGCAGGCCCTTGGCCGACCGGCGCAGGGGATCCATCAGGTTGCGCATCATCGCCAGGTTGGTCTGCATCTGGTCGGCGGACAGCCAGCCGGCGACGAGCCCCTCGGGCTTCTCGAACAGGGCGGCGTAGACGATGTGGGTGACATCACCGCAGCGCTCGGCGGCCGCCTCGCAGTCGGCGCAGGTGTTGAGATCCACGGGCACATGCTCGAAGCGCACGGTCTCGGGCAGGTCCGGGCGGCGGCGCGAGAGGGCGAGGACGCGCCAGCCGAGGCTGGCGAAATGGGCGACGGCGGAGCGCCCGATCACCCCGCTGGCGCCGGCGATCAGGACGGTCCCCGTGTCGTCGCTCATCCAACCACCTCGTTTTCCAGCGCTTCACCGGCGAAGTGGCGGCGAAGAGTGGCGACGGTGAGGGCCACCATCTTCGGAACGGCGGCGCTGGTGGCGCCGGCGGTGTGCGGCGTCAGGACGGTGTTGGGCACATCCGCCCACCGCTCCGGCGGCGTGGGCTCCTGGGCGTAGACATCCAGCGCCGCCATGCCGAGGCGACCCGACTTGAGGGCGGCGATGAGAGCGTCCTCGTCTACCAGCTGGCCTCTCGAGACGTTGACCAGCAGGCCTTCGGGTCCAATGGCCTCGATCACCTCGGCGGAGACCAGGCCCCGCGTCTCCTCGATGGCGCGGGCGGCGACCACCAGGATGTCGCTCTCACGGGCCAGATCGACCACGCTCTCGGCGCGCGGGAACGGCGCCTCCGGCTTCTCGCGCGGCCCCCACCAGGCGACCCTCAGGCCGAACGGCGCGCATCTGAGCGCCAGCGCGGTCCCGATGTCTCCCAGGCCCACAATTCCGACCTTCCTGCCGGCAAGGGTCGGCGTGATCATCTTGCCCGTCGGTTTCCACTCGCCAGCCCGAAGCTGGCGGTCGCCCTCGGCGATGCGCCGCCAGGTCGCAAGAATGAGCCCCATCGCGTGATCGGCGACGTCCTCATGGTTCACGCCGGGCGAGTGGGTCACCTTCAGCCCCCTCGCCTGCGCCCAGGAGAGGTCCACGCCGTCATAGCCGACGGTAAAGCAGGCGATGAGGGACAGGCGTGGCAGGGCCTCCGCCAGATTCTTGTCGATCGGGAATTCTCCGGCGACCACCATCGCCTCGATCGTCGCCTGGGCTTCGATGGGGGGATGCTCCCAGAACCGCCAGACCGTGAAATGCGGCTCGAGGAATGGGCCGAGCATCGCCAGATGCGGCTGCATGATCAGCAGGGCGGGCTTGGCTGTGGCCATGGTTCGGCTCGTGCGGCAGGCCTTGATCGTCAGCGCAGTGGTAAATCCCTCGCGGCTCTCTTGGCTAGAGGTATCTGGCCGACCACGCGAGTACGCCTCGCGATCCCGAATCTGTCGCAACGGCAACTTCCGAATGAATCGGCGATCATCACAGCGGTATCCTCAGTCGTTGTCAGAAACACGCGCTGATTTCGTTTACTTTCGACAAGGTCCCGCAGAGCGAAACGAAACCAACCAACGACCATTAAATCAGCCTGCGCGACAGTCGCGCGCTTGTAGCCATAGGATTATTCTTGAGATGAATGTGAAGATACTGGTCCCGGGCGTCGTGGCCGCCGTCCTGACCGTTGGCGCCGCCGCCGCCCAGACTGCCCCCGGCGCCCCGGCGGGAGCCGGGTCCACCTCGGCCATGGCCCCGGCGGCCGGCGCCGACTCCTCCGGCGCCTCGATGGCGCCCGAGGACTCCATGGGAAGTCCCGACACCGGCGGTCCGGGCCCAATGGACAGCAATCCTCCGGTGGACGGCGCCATCACGGCCGCGGCGGATCAGGTCCCGACGATGGGTCAGGGCCACGACAGCTCCGATACGGTCGGCACGCCCGCGGAGGGCACGCCCGACATGTCGGGTCCGAACCAACCGCAGTAAGCTCCGGCGTCCATCCGCCGGGACTTCGGTGGCCGGGCAGCGACGCCCGGCCACTGTCTATCGGGATCGAGGCCCGGCGCAGGCGTCAGCGCGCCGTGACCATCGCCTTGATGGTCGCCTGAGTCGTCGCCAAGGGCGTCTCGATGGGTCGGCTGTCTCCGCCGCAGGGGCCTCAGTCGTTGGCGAAAAAAAGCACTGGTTTCGCTTGCCTTAGACAAGCTCCCACAGAGCGCAACGAAACCATGCCGCGGGCCGTTAACTCGTGGCTCGCGCGCAGTCGCGTCCAGACATTCGTGGGAGAGTCTCTGA
>DASXGR010000249.1:0-11656 GCA_036488935.1 Caulobacteraceae bacterium
GCGACTCCGGAATCGAATTCGAACCGGAAACAGCTGTAGCCGGAATATCCCATGGGCGTCGCTCCCTCCCGATGAGAATAGCTTCTTCATCGACGGTCCCCTTCCCTCACTCGTCTTCGACGGGGTTGCTCAGGACACCAATCCCCTCGATCTCAACTTCGAACACGTCGCCCGGTTTCATGAAGACCGGCGGCTTGCGCGCCGCCCCGACGCCACCGGGAGTGCCCGTGACGATCACATCGCCTGGCTCGAGGTTCATCGCGACGCTGATCGTCTCGATCAGCAACGGGACGCTGAAGATGAGCCGATCGGTGCGCGAGTCCTGCATCACCTGGCCGTTCAAGCGGCCCTGAATGCGCAACCCGCTGGCTCCTGGCGGCACGGCGTCGGGCGTCACCAGCCAGGGGCCGAACGCCCCCGTCGAATTGAAATTCTTGCCCATCGTCCATTGCGGCGTGCGGAGCTGAAAGTCTCGAAGCGTCGCATCGTTGAACAGAGAGTAGCCGGCGACGTGATCCAGAGCTCCGTCGCGGCGGATACGGCGTCCGCCTCGGCCGATAATCACGGCGAGTTCCGCCTCATAATCGAGCAAGGAGGATTCACGTGGCCGCCGGATCACATCACTGTGCGCGATCAGGCTCGTCGCAAAGCGTGCGAAGATCTCCGGATAGACCGGTTTCTCGAGTCCGCTTTCCGCGAGGTGATCGTCGTAGTTGAGGCCGACACAGATAATCTTCGGCGGCTTGGGAACCGGGGGAAGTATTCGCACTGCATCCAGGTCGATTGCGCGCATCGGCAGGAGGGCTCTGCCTATGCGTGGCAGATCGGCGCCTTGCGCGATCAGTTCAGACAGGACGCCCGGAAAGCCGCTTTCGTCCTCGGTCAGGCCATGCCAGCCCGAGCCGTCATTTGCCGCTATTCCGGGGACGCCTGCATTCTCGAAGTGGACAATACGCATGGGTTTGTCCTTCGGTGACGGGCCGACGCATGCTTGCTCAATTGCAGATCGCTAGCTTGTACGAGACTATCGCCGCTAGGACAGGTTTGAACGCGGCGCTTCATTGCCCAACCTAGATGACCTCGAGATAGTCCCGCTCGGGTAACTCGGGGAACGGCGCGGTCGGGAGGGTCTGGTACCAGAAGGCGACCGAGGCGATGTCGTCCTGCAGGGGGAGATAGCGGCGATCCTTGTCGGTTCGCCAGCCCAGGGCCTGGATCGTCACCCGAAGGTCGGTTTCGAACCGCACCGGGTCCATGATGTGCCAGCGGTACATGCCAAAGCGCTGCTGCGATCCGTAGAGGCCGTCCGGCCGGATCACCTGGGGCAGGCCGGCGTAGGGCGTGGTGAACTCCACATAGGCGGGGACGGCGGACCTGTCCCTGTCGAGCTGCCTGGCCATCGAGCCGGGATCGAAGTTGTAGGCGCCGCAGAAATAGTCCTCGGTCCCGGTGCCGCAGATCGTCGGGAATGGGCCATCGCCGTCCATGAAGAACTTGATCTCCCCTTCGCCCCACCAGCCGTTGTTATTGACGCCCCAGGCAATGTAGGTTCCCACGAACTGGCCCTGCCCACGGACGCCGTCGAGGATGGTGTAGTCGCTCTTGTAGGGCAGCGGATTTGTTCGCCTGAACTGGGCGTGGAAATAGGCGACGTCTTCAGGAACCTCGGTCAGAGTGTAGTTGATCTGATAGTAGACATAGATCGCCTCGTCGCTGAGATTGGTCAGCGTCATGCGCGCCCGGATGCGAAACGGCATCTCCCAGTAACAGTTGAACGCCCGGCCGGGATTCACGCAGACTGGAAGCGAGGTCACCTGCGCATAGCTTTCCCAGCCGCAGGCGAAGAAGTCGCCGGCGGGGCATTCGACCGATGGCTGGGCCTGGTCGTCCCAGTAGACGCGCAGGATGGTGTGGCGCCAGCGGCCGCGAGCCAGGGTCATCCAGATCTGCTGGATCGCGCCGGCCCCATGGACGTCGGCCAGGTCGAACGTCTGGCCAGGTTCGACGATGATGTAGGGCGAGACCTTCCAGCCCTGTCCAAGCCCGCGCGCGGCGTTGGCGGCCGGCCCGTCGGTCGACATCCCTCCCCTGCCCTTCTCGCCGGTGAAGTTCTCCGGACTGATCGAGCGCGTCCTGGCGTTCGACAGCCGGGCGAGATTGCCCAGGCCCATGCCCAGGCCGTTGAATGGCGCCATCAGGTGCTCCCCGGGATTCGTTGTTGGGGCGGAGGTTAGGGCAAGCTGCGGCGCCTCGAACAGATGGCCGTTCAATCCACCCTGGCCCCGAGGAAAACTGGGGCGACATTTCTGTACATATTGACAAATTATGGCGATATAGACACAAATTTGCGGCGTGTCCTGCCTCTCAGGACGATGGACTGCGTATAGGCGCCAGGGAGGAAGACAATGAATACACTGTCACGCTTGTTGCTTGGACGCTTCCCACCGGCCATTGCTACGATTACCCTGACTCTATTGGCCGCTTCGACCTCTCATGCCGGTTCGACATTTACGGTGACGCTCGCACAGGTCGGGCCTGACGTTGTCGCAACTGGAAGCGGAACCATTGACCTGACCGGCCTGACGTCCTTTGGCTCCTCTCCCTCCTCTCCCGAACTCTACGCTGCGCACGGGATCCTCGGCGTCGGGCCGTCGAGCACGATCGACCTTTATACTGGACCCTCTGGGCCGTTCGATTTCGGCCCCGGCAGCGCGTTCTTCCCCAGCGCCACCAGCGGAAACTCGGTCTTCCTCGAGGATTTCGGGCTGGATCTCGAGGTTCCTCAAGGTTACGCCTCCGGCTCCAGTCTTTTGGGCAGCGCGAGCTATACGGGCACAATCCACAGCCTCGGCCTGACGCCGGGAACCTACACATGGACCTGGAACTCCGGCGCGAACAGCTACGTGCTCGTTATCCCGCCCGCGACCGTGCCCGAGCCGGCTGCCTGGACTCTGACGCTGATCGGCCTCGCCGGCCTGGGCGCCGCCCTGCGTTCACGCAGGAAGTCCACAGCCGATCTGGCCTGAAGTGAAGTATCAAACAGGGCGAAATATTCCCTTCTCCCCTTGCGGGAGAAGGTGGCCGCCGCAGGCGGACGGATGAGGGGTCTCGCCCAACTCTCCGCAAAGCGGCCCCGCAACGAACCCGATAGATGCGTCGACCCCTCATCCGACCTCGCTCCGCGAGGCCACCTTCTCCCGCAAGGGGAGAAGGACGATATTACTCAAATCGGGTACCCTCGTTCAGTGCATCATGGGCGCGGGCGTCCCGTCGGACCAATGTTTTACCGCTACCATCAGCACGCTGATCGCCTCCGGCGATTCCTGAAACTGCGGGTTCAGCATCGGGGGCGCGCCGGGCAGATCTGCGCCCCATGTCGCAGCGGGCGAGCGCGGAAAATAGAACATGAGGTGCGGGACCCAATTGCGCGCTTCGTCATTCAGATAGCCCTGCTTTGACATCATGTAGGTCAGGGCGCCGGGCTCAAGCTTCGGTAGCTCACGCTTTTCTATGCCAGTCCTGATCTCGGCGATCATTTGAGGCTTCGTGCGTCCCGCCAAAACAAGCTCGGTACGCTTGATCGTGTAGGGCAGGATCGAACGCACAGCCGGCGGATTGAAGCAAAGCGGACCGCGCATGCGGGGATCCCAGAACCCGGGAAAGTCGTATTGCGACATCCACGCGCGCTCGACCGCGCAAACGAATCCGTTACTTCCCTTGACTGCAGTGACGTAGCCATGACGCGTAAGCACCAGCACGCTCGCCTTGTCCGCGATCGAAGGCGGCGCTGCGCTCTTCGCCAGCCCGATCTCGGCGGGGCGATCCATCAGGTATTGTTCCAGCGGAGCCATGTTTGGGTAATCCGCCGCGCGCGCGACAGATGCGCAGAGCAACGCCGCGCAGATTGCAGCGGCAGATCTCAAAGTGCGGTACAGCATCGATTTCAGCCCCTCTAGGATCAGGCCGGCCGCGGCGCCCTGACCGCCGCATCGAGACTAGGACGATCGAACCGACCCTGTTCCGACAGGAGGCCTCACCGAAACAGCAGCGTGAGGCCACGCCTTGGCGAATATAGTTGGGGCGATTTGTCGAAACACGGTCCGCCCGTTCGTCCATACATTGAAGAGCGGGGGCGATCGGGCCGCCCCGAAAACCGCCCTCCGGAGCCGCCTCATGACCCCCACGATTACCGCATTTGAACTCTCGCCCGATCGCGGTAGGGGACTGGCGCGGGATACTCGCGTTCGCTGGGCGCTCGAAGAAGTGGGGCGCCCCTACGAAGTTCGGCTTGTTTCGTTCGGCGAGATGAAGGAGCCCGCGCATCTGGCGCTTCATCCCTTCGGACAAATTCCGACCTATGAGGAAGGCGACCTGGCCCTGTTCGAGACGGGGGCGATCGTGTTGCATATCGCCGAACGCCATGCGGGCCTGCTGCCGGACGACGCCAAGGCCCGAGCGCGCGCGATCACATGGATGTTTGCCGCGCTCAACACAGTGGAGCCGCCGATCCTTGAGCTCTCAACCGCCAAAATGGTGGAGGGCGACAAGCCGTGGACAGCGGAGCGGATGCCTCTGGTCAGGGATCGCGTCCGCGAACGGCTGGGGCAGCTCTCAGAGCGCCTCGGCGATGCCGACTGGCTCGACGGCGCCTTTAGCGCCGCCGATCTGATGATGGTGTCAGTGCTGCTCAGGTTGAGGGCCTCGGGTATCCTGGACGAATATTCTAGCCTGGCCGCCTACGTCGCCCGCGGCGAAGCGCGGCCCGCCTACAAGCGGGCTTTCGACGCTCAGCTGGCGGTCTTCACCGCAGCGCAGGCCGGATGATTAAGGCCTGACCTGGGGTTATGAACAGGCGTGGCGGGTGACGATGGTGAGGGGCCGCGGGGCGAAGGTCCCGAGGCGGCGCGCTCTCGTCGCATTCTGCCTGTAGGGCCCTGCCATGACAGTCATCTATGTCGATGCGGACGCCTGTCCGGTTAAGGACGAGGTCTACCGGGTCGCGGAGCGCTACCGTCTTCAGGTCTTCGTCGTCTGCAATAGCTGGATCCGGGTGTCGGCCGACCCCCGGGTCACGCTCGTGGTGGTGGACGAGGGCCCCGATGTCGCGGATGACTGGATCGCCGCACGCGCCGGCCCAGGCGATATTGTCGTGACCGCCGATATCCCGCTGGCCCGACGCTCGCTCGACGCTGGCGCCCTAGCCCTGCACCCGGCCGGACGGCCATTCACCTCCGACAATATCGGCGGCGCTCTGGCCTCGCGTGCGATCGGCGAGCATCTGCGTTCCATGGGCGAGATCACGGGCGGCCCACGCGCCTTTTCGCCGGCGGATCGCTCCCGCTTCCTGCAGGCGCTGGACGCTGCGGTGGTAAAGGCCAGGCGCAGCGCGCCGGTGTTGAGCAAACCCCGTTCAGACGGAACCACGTGAACGGATTTGTCCCGCCCCAGGAGGCGGCCACCAAAAAGACGGACGCATCCGTCCCTTCAGGCGCTCACCACGCAGCCGTCGTAGCCGACAGCAGCGTTGACAGCCCTGCTCCCGCTTGAACGAAGACTTGATCGACTCACTGACAGGGTGGCCCCTTCAGGTCATTGAACCGTGGCACAATCGCGGCGCAAAACAGCTGGCTGCGCCGACAGTGGAATCACCCGTCTCACCAGCGGTCGCGAGAATATTTACCCCTGCCGCAGTCTATTCAGGGGGACCTACTCGGCCGCAACGCGCTGCCTTTGGTAATTCTTCAACGCCGGCATGACCTCTCTGGCGAAAAGACGCATGCTCTTCTCGGCGTACTCGAACGGCATATCTCCGTAGCTGAAGACGCCGGTAAAGGTGTCCGCTCCGCAGCGATCGGTGCACGCAGTGATCTTTTCGAAGCACTGCTTTGGCGTGCCCCAGATCTGCAGGCCCAGGAAGAACTCGACCATGGCGTCGACACCGCCTGGCTGGTTGATGGCCTGCTGCATCGGCGCGTAGGACTCGTAGCCCTTCATGGTTTGCAGGTGCGTGCCCTTCAGCTCGTAGTGGCGCACCACCGAATGCCAGTAGCCGCCGATGTGTCTGACGGCCATGTCGCGCGCGCGGCCCTCGTCCTCGTCACAGATGACCCAACCCGCATTGATGGGCGCCGGGGCCTCGGCGTTCATGGTCTCGCGGTAGATGCGCCGGTAGTTGGAAAGCTCCTCCTCCACGGCCTCCCAGGGCTTCTGTGGGATGATCAGCAGCCCGATTCCGAGCTTTGCCATGATCGCGGAAGACTCCGGCGAAACCGCCGCCGCGTAGGTCCGGCCACGGAAGCTCTTGAACGGCCTCGGCCGGATGTCCCGCCGGGCCTGCTTGACCAGTTTGCCGTCGAATTCGCAGGTCCCGGTCTCGAGACCCTCGAGGATCATCTGCGCCGCCTCGACGAAGAACTGCCGGCTCTGCTCCTGATCCTTGCCGAAGCCTTCGAACTCCACCCGTCCCAGACCGCGGCCGAGGCCCAGGATGAAGCGCCCGTTCGACATGTGGTCGAGCATCGCCACCTGCTCGGCGACACGCATGGGGTCGTGCCAGGGCAGAACCACGACCATCGAGCCAAGCTGAACGCTCTTCGTGCGCGCAGCGAAGTACGTCAGGTACTGCAGCACGTCGGGACACATGGTGTAGTCGGTGAAGTGGTGCTCGACGCCCCAGATCGACTGGAAGCCGAGCGGCTCAGCCAGATCACCCATGGCCAACTCGCGGGCGTAGACCTCGCGGTCGGTGACGCCGTCGTGACGGCCCTGGAAGATGAGCGCCATGCCTACGTGCATCGGAACTCTCCCGGTTACTCCCTGAGGGTCAGCTTGCGCCCTCCAACACCTGTTGGGCAACCAGGGGCATTGTAGAATCCGTACGGATGCGCGCTGCCGCAGATCTCAGGGACGCATCTCGAGGTGAGCCGTCTCGTTGACGCGCTCCACCCGTACTTTTCCGGCTTCGACGACAACTTCGCTGATTGCACAGGGCGACTGCGACAGTCGCCAGTAGGCGCCTAAGGGCATGTCCAGCAGTTGGAGCAGGAGCGCGCGGTTGACGCTGTCGTGGCCGACCAAAACCACGGTTTGCGCTGCATGGGTGCTCAACGCCATTCGAAGCGCATCGGCCGTACGGAGGACAAGGTCCTGCAGGCAATCGCCGGCCGGAAAGCGGACGAGATGCGGCGTCGAGAACCACTGCTCGAAAAGGAGTGGATCGAGCTGGCGCGCCTCTTCAAACGTCTTCCACTGCCAGTCCCCGTAATCGAGGTCGTGCAGGCCCTCGATCGGCTGGGCGTTCAGTCCCGTCTTGCGGCAAATAGCCTGGCTTGTCTGGAGGGCTCGCCGCAGGGGGCTGCTGTAGATCGCCGAGGGACTCCATTGGGTCGAAATACGCTCGGCGGTGAGGTCGGCCTGCCTTTCACCAAGATCGCTCAACTGCACGTCCATGCGCCCGCGAAAGCGGGGCGGATCGATGCCCTCCACGTGGCCATGACGGACGAGGACGATGCGGGTCACGACCGCATTCTGTCGGCCAAAAGCGCCGCCGTCGACGACGGGTTGCGGGGGCCAGGCAGCGATAATCGCGGGGACCCATGTGCGGAGCTCCCGCGTTGCAGGCCCGCGCCGTCGATGGCGCTATGCGCGCGCGAAGGTAAGGACTGATGGCGAACCGGTACAATCCCTGGCCAGAACTTGGATGGAAGGCCTTCACGCTTGGCGTCGAAGCCGCCTCGGTCATGACCCTCCGAACGCTGAAGATCGCCGCGGGCGGCGCGCCCGCCACCGCCGAGGCGCAACGCATGGTCCAGGAGAAGCTGGACGCGGGTCTGGCGCTTCAGGCCAAGCTCTGGACCGGCGCACTCGGCTCAACCCCGTCAAGCATGACCTCCAGGACGCTCGCCCACTACCGCCCGAAGGTGCGGGCAAATCGCCGGCGTCTCAGCAAGGGCGCGTGAACGCGCGCCCGAGGTTTGGCGCCATGACTGGCGCCATGACTGGCGTCATGGTTAGTAGATGGCCACAACAAACTTGAGTTCAAGACTGCCCACCTTCCGAAAACCTGCATAGTTTTCGCACCCTTCCAAGAAGATGGGGGCTTCATGCAATTTGGGGGACGAGCCCGGAGTTTTGGGCGCCGGTCATTACACGATCAGGGCGCGCCACGCGCCGCGCCTGACAAGGCTCGGCAAGCCATCGCCGGACTGGGGCCATTGCTGTGGGCCTACATCTCGCCGCAAGGGCCGCGGGTGCTGGGGCTGGGCTTCTGCCTGGTCGCCGGCGTCGGGCTGCAGTTGTTGGCGCCGCAGGCGACCCGGCGCTTCATCGACCTCGTCGTTCGGCGGGGTAGGGCCGCCCCGCTCGAGCAGTTGTGGTCGCTCGCGGGACTCTTCGTCGCCGCGAGCCTGGCGGCGCAGCTCGTGCGTCTGGCCGGCGCCTATTTCAGCGCCTCGGTCGGTTGGAACGCCGCCAATCGCCTGCGCGAGGATCTGGCGCGCCATTGCCTGGCGCTGGACATGTCTTTCCACAATTCCCGCACACCTGGAGAACTGATCGAGCGCGTCGACGGCGACGTCTCTTCATTGGCGACGGTGTTCTCTCAGTTTGTGTTCCAGGTCCTGGGATCGGGTCTCCTGGTGATCGGCATCCTGGTGGTGCTCACGGCGCAGAACATCTGGATCGGGGCCATCCTCGGGCTCTTTGCGGCGGCGGCCTTCGCGGTGCTGCACGTCTCCCGGCGTATCGACATGCCGCTCTTCGCCGAGGTGCGTCAGGCGCGTTCCGAGGTGGCGGGGTTCGTCGAGGAGCGGATCGGAGGTCTCGACGATGTGCGCGCCAACGGCGGCGGCGGGCACGTCATGCGCGGTCTGGGCGCCCTCAACACCAATCTCACGGTCAAGGGCGTGCGGGCCATCAAGATCGCCGCCGTCTACATCGTGCTGATCACCAACGGCGTGTTCATCTCGGGGTTCGCGGTGGCCCTGTGCCTAGGCGTCATCCTCTTCCAGCGCCGAGAGGCTTCGATCGGGGAGATCTATCTGCTCGTTCAGTACACGGCGATGCTTCGTGCGCCGTTGGAGACGATCGGGGCGCAGATGCAGGAGGTGCAGCGCGCCCTGGCCAGCCTCGGCCGTGTTCAGGAGCTGCGAGCCTTGAGCCCGGCAGTGGGCCCCGGCCCCGGGGTCGACTGGCTCGATGCGGCGCCGCGGATCGAGTTCGACAAGGTCGGCTTCGGCTACCGAACCGACGAGCCCGTGCTCAGGGACGTGTCGTTTCGTCTCGAGGGCGGCGAGACGCTGGGGCTGCTCGGACGGACGGGCAGCGGCAAGACCACCCTCACCCGGCTCCTCTGCCGCTTCTACGATCCTGATGCGGGCGCCATTCGGCTTGGCGGCCACGACATACGCCAGGCGACGCTCGCCCAGTTGCACGCCCAGGTGGGCGTGGTCACCCAGGACGTACAGATCTTCCAGGCCAGCATCCGCGACAACCTCACCTTCTTCGACCCTGACGTCACCGACGATGAGCTGATGCCCGTTCTGGCCGACCTCGGGCTGGGCGACTGGCTTGGGCGCCAAGCGGACGGCCTGGATACGGTGCTGGCCGGCGGTGGCGGGCTGTCGGCCGGGGAGGCCCAGCTGCTTGCGTTCGCGCGGGTCTTCCTCAGGGACCCCGGCGTCGTGCTGCTCGACGAGGCCTCGTCGCGCCTCGATCCGGCGACCGAGCGCGCAATCAATGGCGCCATGGAGAGGCTGATGGGCCGCGGGTCCTGCGGGGCGCGGCGGCGCACCACGATCATCGTAGCGCACCGGCTGTCCACCGTGCGGCGCGTGGACCAGATCATGATCCTGGACCGTGGCCGCATTGTCGAACACGGCCCGCGCGCGGACCTGGCGGCCGACCCGGCCTCGCGGTTCTCCTGCCTCCTTCAAGCCGGCCTCAGCGAGGCGCTGCAATGACCGCGGGGGCATGGCGCCACAGCGCGGGCATCATCCGCGCGAACATCTGGTCGTATGGGAGCAGCGTCGCCTTCTACATCGGCTTCTTCGCCCTGGCGCTGGCGCCAGGTCTCATCAACCGCGCGATCTTCGACGCGCTGAGCGGCCACGCGCGGGCCGGCGTCAACGTCTGGACTCTGATCGGCCTGGTGATCGGCGTGGAGTTCGGACGCTTCGGCCTACAGTACTTCGGCGGGGTGCTGTTCAACGTGTTCTACTATTCCAGCGAGGCGCTCCTGAAGCGCAACATGATGAGCTGGCTGGTGGGCGGCCCAGGGCCCCGCGTTCTGCCAGGCTCGCCGGGGGAGGCGGTGAGCCGGTTTCGCGACGACACGCTCGAGACCGTCGGTTTCTCCACCGTGATGATCGTCAGCCCGCAGGTGCTGACCGGCGCAGTCGCCTTCGCGATCATGTTGCGCATCAATGCGCAGATCACCGTGGTGATCGTCGCGCCCATGATGGCGACGGTGGCCCTCACCTACCTGGTGAGCCGGCGCATCCAGGGCTATCGCAAGATCGCGCGCGAGGCGACGGCGGCGGTCACCAGCTTCATCGGCGAGACCTTCGGGGCGGTCCAGTCAATCAAGTTGGCCGCGGCGGAAGTGCGGGTGGCCCAACACCTGAAAGTCCTGAACGAGCACCGGCGCCGGGCCTCGATCCGCGACCTGATGTTCAGCTCGGTGCTGACCTTCCTCAACACCAACATCGCCTCTGTCGCCTCCGGCTGCGTGCTTCTGCTGGCCGCCCAGGCGATGCGCCGCGGAACATTCACCGTCGGCGACTTCACGCTCTTCGCCAGCTACCTGGCCATGGTTTCGGCCGCGCCGCTGCTCGTTGGCCAGATCCTGGCCCTGGAGCGCCAATCAGGGGTCTCGATCGAGCGCATGCGCAGCCTGATGGACGGATCCGCGCCACTCTCGCTCGTGGCGGGCTCGGCGCCCGCCCCAGCGTCACCGCGCGCGGTCGCTCCGCTGCGGACTCTCAAGGTGCGCGGGCTCTCGTGCAGGCATCCCGGCGTGGGCCGCGGCGTGGAGGATATCGATCTCGATCTCGACCGCGGGCGGTTTGTCGTCATCACAGGCCGCGTCGGAGCGGGAAAGACCACGCTGCTGCGCGCTCTCCTCGGGCTGATCCCCCGCGACGGCGGAGCGATTCTCTGGAACGGCGAGACCGTGGACGATCCGGCCACCTTCATGGTCCCGCCACGCTGCGCCTACACCTCCCAGACGCCCCGGCTGTTCAGCGAAAGCCTGAAGGACAACATCCTGATGGGCGCCGCCGTCTCCGACGACTTGCTGGCTGGGGCGGTGTCGCTGGCCGTGTTCGGTCAGGACGTCGCCGGATTCGACGCCGGCCTGGAAACACTCGTCGGCACACGCGGCGTGACCCTCTCGGGAGGACAGCTGCAGCGTGCGGGCGCGGCGCGGATGTTCATACGCCACGCCGACCTTCTGGTGTTCGACGACATCTCCAGCGCCCTCGACACACCAACCGAGCAGGAGCTCTGGCGCGGCCTCTTCAAGGACGGACGCCGCGCCTGCCTTGCTGTCTCGCATCGGCGCGCGGCCTTCCTCCTGGCCGACGAGATCGTGCTGCTGGACGAAGGGCGCATAAGGGCCCGGGGTGATGCGGCGACACTGAGAGCCCAGAGTCCGCTC
>DASXGR010000250.1:0-8750 GCA_036488935.1 Caulobacteraceae bacterium
GGCCGCAACGAAGCCCTCGTGCTGACGACCACCCGCAAGGCGGACAACTCGCCCCAGAGCCGCGCCGGCGATACCTCCACCCTGATCTACTCCAACCACCCGGCGAGCTGAGGCGCGACGCGCCTCAAGTGAACGGGTGGGATCTGTGCGGCCTGGTCGGCGTGAGCCTGATCCTGGCCGCTTATGCGGGGGCGCAGGCGCGCCGTCTTGATCCCACCCGCGCGCCCTCCCTGTGGATGAATCTCGCCGGGTCGGGGATGATCATCCTTTCGCTCTTGCGGAGGTTCAACCTCTCCGCCTTCCTTGTCGAAGCCGCCTGGGCGGCGATTGCAGCCTTCGGCCTGCTTCGCCTCCTGTTGCAGCGGCGGCGCTAGAGCGCGATCGGCGCCGATTGAACCAGAGCGGCGCTCTAGCTTTTTGATTTCGTGCGCTTTCTCACCGCGAGTCGGATCCAGTCTCGCCGGGGAGTGCGCTACGATGGGAGAGGAGCGCTCCAATGACCATCCGGGGCATCGACCATATCAACATCGGCACCCCTCGCCTGGAGGAGACCAAGCGGTTCTTTCGCGACGTCCTGGGCCTGACCGAAGGTTGGCGCCCGCCCTTCTCTTTCGGCGGGGCGTGGCTTTATGCGGGCGACACGGCGGTGGTTCATCTGGTCGAGATTCCGGCCGCCAAGGGACCTTCGGCCGACGCCGCGCTCGATCACTTCGCATTCCGCATAGACGACCTGGACGGCGTGGTCCGCCGGCTGGACGAGGCCGGCATCGGCTATCGTCTCACCGACGTTCCGGGGTCGGCGGCCCGTCAGGTGTTCGTCCGCGATCTCAACGGCGTGAATATCGAACTGAACTGGCGTCCCTGAGACCGCTCACGCGGCGACGCGGTCCTCGGAATTCTCTATCCAGCCGAGGCACGCCTCAGCCACCTCTTCCCACCCAGGTTCGCCCTGCAGCCAGTGGCTGGCGCCTTTGAAAACGCTCACGCTGCCGCCGAGTCGGCTCACTGTCGCCCGGACCGTCGCCACGGGATGAATGGCGTCTGCGCCGCCAGCCACGCCCAGGACCGGCGCGCGGATGCTGTGGGGCGACACGAGGGTGGTGGCGAACGGGTCGAGCCACCAGTTGAGGGTCTCGAACAGGGCGCGCCCGCTCTCCGGCCTCATCCGTTCATAGACCCAGCGACGGCCTTCGCGAGGAAGGCGATCCACGAGATAGCGATGAGCCAGATCCCTGGACGGGTCGACCGCCGTCATCGGCCACAATGGCCCAAGGGCGTAAAGGCTCATGGCCGACGCGGCCTCCTCCGGGCTCGAGCCCGTGACGCCCCAGGGCGCCGATGGCGCAAGCAGGATGAGCCCAGAGACGCGCGCGCGGGCCGCGGCAAGCTGAGCCACGAGTCCGCCCAGCGAATGGCCGATCACGACCGGCGGGCTCTCCTGGGCGGCGATGACCTTGGTGATCGCCTGCGCGTAGTCGGACATGGAGAGACCGGCGACCGGCTGGCGGTTGGGCAGCTCTTCATGACCGGGAAGGTCCGGCGCCGTCACCTGGTGACCGGCGCGCTCGAAGGGACGTCGAAAGCGGTTGAAGGCCCAGCCACCGCAGAAGGCGCCGTGCACCATCACTACAGGTCGTTTCACGCGGTCCCAAATCCTCCGCGCCTGGGCGACGTTCCCGGGCGGCGCGTGAAGCTATACCGCTGTGGCAAGTCGGACACGCAACCAAATGGGCGCCGCGTCAATCTGCGCCGGGGTCGCCAGTGATCAGGGGACGGAATGCCTTGAGCACCCGCTCATAGGTGGCCTGCTTGAACTCGACCACATGGGGGAGCACGTCGTCCGCATCGACCCAACGCCACGCGTCGAATTCCGGCGTGTCGTGGGCTGCGAGGTCGAATTCGCTGTCCTGGCCGGTGAAGCGCAGGGCGAACCAGATCTGCTTCTGCCCGATCCAGCGCTCGAGGTCCCGGCCGCGGCGGTAGGTGGACGGGAAGGCGTAGGCGATCCATTCGCTGGTCCGCCCAATCGGCGCCGCCGATCTCGCCCCTGTCTCCTCGTGCAGTTCGCGCAAGGCGGCGGTAAGCAGGGGCTCGCCCTCGTCGACGCCGCCCTGTGGAAATTGCCAGTTCCGCGGACCCGACGCATCGCTCCGGCGCCCAAGCCAGAGCTTCCGGTCCCGGTTGATCAGGACAACGCCTACGTTGGGCCGGTAGCGCGCCAGCGCCGCAGGTGAGGGCGGATCGACGTCCTCGCCCGCGCGGAAGCCAGCCTCCGACAAGTCAGTTCGGCTTCTCGGCCGGGGTGGGGACCGTCGCTCCGGGCTTGACCACCTCGCCCTTGCCCGCGTGCAGGGCGACCGCCGCGGCGAAGGTCGCCTTCGGTCTTTCCATCTTGGGCGTGTTGGCGACGGAGCCGTACTTGAGCACGTCCAGCGCACGGGTGAGCTGGAAGTCGCCCTTCTTCTGATCGAAGCTGGCAGGCGGCTCCTCGGCCGGCTCGTGCGGCCCGACCCTCGTCTTTCCGTCGTCGGTGCTCAGGGCGTTCTTGAAGCTCGCTTCGCTGAACTGGAAGGCCTCGTCGGCGACTTCCTGGGCCTGCTCGCGGCTCTCTGCGACCTCCAGGTCAGGCTGGATGCCGGTCCGCTGGATCGAGCGGCCGGACGGGGTGTAGTAGCGGGCGGTGGTGAGCTTGACCGCGCCGTCGAGGCCGCCTCGGATCGGGATCACGGTCTGGACCGAGCCCTTGCCGAAGCTGGTGAGGCCGACGATCTCGGCGCGGTGGCGGTCCTGCAGGGCGCCTGCGACGATCTCGGCCGCGGAGGCTGTGCCGCTGTTGATCAGCACCACGACCGGCATTCCATCAAGCTTCACGCCCGGCTTGGCGTTGTAGCGATCGATGTCGTGAGGATCGCGTCCGCGCTGGGAGACGATTTCCCCGCCGTCGAGGAACAGACCGGCCACGCCCACCGCCTGATCGAGCAGGCCGCCGGGATTGTTGCGCAGGTCGAAGACGAGCCCCTTCATGTGGGGGTCCTTGGCCTTGAGGGAGTCGATCGCGGCCTTGGTGTCTTCGGTCGCCCGCTCGTTGAAGCTGGAGAGGCGGACATAGCCGTAATCACCCTCCAACCGGGAGGTGACCGACTTGGGCACGATCTCCTCGCGCACGAGCTTCACGTCGAACGGATCTGTCTTTTCACGCGCGATGGTCAGGGTCACCGGCTCGCCGATCTTGCCCCGCATCTGCTTGACCGCGTCGTTGACCGACAGACCCAGGATGCTCTGGCCGTTGACCGCGGTGATGTAATCGCCCGGCTTGATCCCCCCGCGCGCCGCGGGCGTGCCGTCGATCGGCGAGATCACCTTGACCACGCCGTCCTCGCTGGAGATCTCGATGCCCAGGCCGCCGTACTCACCGCGCGTCTGGTCCTGCATCTCCTGATAGTCTTCAGGGCTCAGGTAATCCGAGTGCGGATCCAGCGATGTCAGCATGCCCTTTAGCGATGCGACGATCAGCTTTTTGTTATCGACCGGCGTGACATAGTCCCGGTCGACGATCGACTCGAGGACGTCCCCGTAAAGCCGGAGCATATGATAGTCGGTGGACGCCGTTTCAGACTGAGCCGCGGCCTGCTGACTGACATAGGCCATGGTTCCGGCGCCGAGCACAAATGCCGACACGCCGATCAGCATGTATTTCTTCATGACCAACGCCATGCCTGAATGGGGCGCCGGGAATGTGGCGCGCCCTCGCAGCCACCATCCTATACATGCACGCGATTGAACAGGGGCGCCTATGCCTGCGGGCGATTGAACAGGGGCGCCGCGCGGTTCAGTCACGGTGATAGGGCGAGCCGGCGAGGATGGTGGCCGCGCGATAGACCTGCTCGGCCAGCATGGCCCGGACCAGGGCGTGCGGCCAGGTCTGCGGGCCGAACGCGAGCCGTTCGCGCGCCTGGCCCAGGACCCGGGCGTCGAGGCCATCGGCGCCCCCGATGACAAAGGTCGCGCGCCGGATCCCCTCGTCCCTCAGGCGCGCCAGGCTGTCGGCGAAGGCCCGCGAGGCTAGGGCGCGGCCGTGCTCGTCGCAGGCGATGAGCACCCCGCCTTGATCGATGCGGTCCAGGATAACTTCGGCCTCCGCGACCTTGCCCGGCTTGCGGGATTCGACCTCGACGATTTCCACCGGTCCAATTCCAAGCGCGCGGCCGGCGGCGGTGGCTCGTGAGGCCCAGTCGAGGGCGAGCTTCGCTTCAGGCGCCCCGCCGAGGCGGCCGACGCAGAGCAGGACGATCTGGAGGCTCAGTTCGCGGCGATCCGGTGGCCGGAGTCCACGGACCAGATCTTCTCGATGTTGTAGAAGCTGCGCACCTCGGGGCGGAACAGGTGGACGATCACATCGCCCACATCGATCAGCACCCAGTCGCAGGACGGCAGGCCCTCGATCTTCGCGCGGCCATAGCCGGCGTCCTTGAGGGCGCGCAGGAGGTGGTCGGCCATCGCGCCCACGTGCCGGTGCGAGCGGCCCGAAGCGATGATCAGGCCGTCGGCGATCGAGCTCTGGCCCGCCATGTCTATGAGGACAATATCCTGGGCCTTTTCGTCATCGAGCCGGTCGAGGATCAGCTTCTCGAGGGGCCTGGCGTCCGCGGCTTCAGAGGCGGGGCGAACGGTAATCGACGAGGTCACAGGTTCGGCGGCCAGGGCAGGCATCCTTTTGCAGGGCGGTAATCGCCTCTCGTCATATAGCATGTCCCCGCCCGTTTTTGAGCCGCGTTTTCCGCAGCGCGGTAGAAGAGACGAAGCGGAAGGGCGCCGGGATGTAGACCCAGGCGGGCGGGGTCGTCTCCGGCAGCAGTGCGGCCGCCTCGAGCGGGAGCCGCTTGGACGCAAAGCGCCGGGCCGCCGGCGAGAAGCGGCTGCGCAGGGCCAGCTCAGGCCGCGAGACCACCGCGACGGGAACCTCGCGCATCAGGTCGGCCCAGCCCTTCCAGCGGTGGAAGCCGGCCAGGTTGTCGGCGCCCATGATCCAGACGAACCGCACGCCCGGATAGCGCGCCTTGAGCCAGCGGACGGTGTCGACGGTGTAGCGCGACCCGATGTGCCGCTCGAGATCGGTGACGACGCTGTCGGAGCGGCCGGCCAGGGCGCGGACCTCCGCCAGGCGCTGCTCGAGGGGCTCGAGCTCCCCCTCGTCCTTGAGCGGATTTCCCGGCGTGACCAGCCAGAGGATCCGGTCGAGGTGAAGCCGCCGACGGGCGTAGTCCGCCACGTGGGCGTGGCCCAGGTGCGGAGGGTTGAAGGATCCACCGTAGAGGCCCACGCGCAGCCCTGGCGCCAGCCGCAGCGCGGTGCGCGAGGCCTGGGGCCGTCCCGCAGGGGATCGCCGGGGAGCGAGGGCGCGATGCATGGCGCGGTCGCTCAGGCCGGTTCCACCGGCAGGGGCGCCAGGGCGAGATCATCGGCGTGGACCAGCGGTCCGCCCCAGTAGCCCAGGGTCGCCTCGACATCGCCCGAGCGCAGACCGACGATCCGCCGCGCATCGGCGGCGTCGTAGCGGGCGAGGCCACGACCAAGATCGTGACCGGCCTCGTCGCGGATCACCACCGCGTCCCCCTTCCCGAAGCGCCCCTCCACCGCCTTCACGCCTGCCGCCAGCAGGCTCTTTCCCTCGCGCAGGGCCGCGGCGGCGCCCGCGTCGGCGACCAGGACGCCCCGCGGTGTCAGAGATCCGGCGATCCAGGCCTTGTAGGCCGCGGCGGGGGAAGCCGAGGCCTCGAACAGGGTGTGCGGCGCGCCCGTCTCGATCGCCGCCAGGGGTGAGGCGCGCCGGCCCAGGCCGATCAGGGTGCGGCAGCCGGCGCCCGCCGCGATCTGCGCCGCCGCGACCTTGGTCGCCATGCCGCCCGAGCCCATGCCGACGCGGCTGTTGGCGCCTCCGGCCATGCCGGCGATGCGCGCGTCGATGCGCTCGACACGCGGGATGTGCGCGGCGCCCGGGTCCTCCCGCGGATCGGCGGTGTAGAGGCCGTCCACGTCCGAGAGCAGGACCAGCAGGTCCGCCCCGACCATCTGGGCCACGCGGGCGGCCAGGCGGTCGTTGTCGCCGTAGCGCAGCTCCTGGGTGGCCACGGTGTCGTTCTCGTTGACGACGGACACCGCCCCGCAGGCGAGCAGGGTCTCGAGGGTGGCGCGGGCGTTGAGGAAGCGCCGGCGGACCTCGGTGTCGTCGGGGGTGAGCAGGACCTGGGCGGCGCGCAGGCCGTGCGGCTCGAGCGCCTCCTCCCAGGCGCGCATGAGCAGCGACTGGCCTGCCGCCGCGGCGGCCTGCTTCTCAGCCAGGCCGAGCTTGCGGCGCAACAGGCCCAGGCGCCTGCGGCCCAGGGCGACAGCGCCCGAAGACACCACGGCGACCTGCTGGCCGCGCTCACGCATGTGAGCGAGATCGGCGGCCAGGCTCGCCAGCCAGACGCTGTCGGCCAGGCCGGTGGCCTCGTCGACGACGAGCGCCGAGCCGACCTTGACGACGACGAGGCGGGCCTCCCCCAGGGCGTTCATGGCTGCCAGGGCTCCGCCTCGGTCCCGGTCGCATCGGGGTCCTCGGAAGGCCCGCGCCCCACGCGCGCCCAGGCCGCGCGCAGCAGGTCGCGCACGCCTTCGCCGGATACGCCGGAAACGAGATACGGCCGCTCGCCACTGGCGGCCTCGATCGCCGCGGCCGCCTCTTCGCGGGCCGCCTCGTCCAGGGCGTCGACCTTGTTGAGGGCCACCAGCTCGGGCTTGGACTCCAGGCCCGCGCCATAGGTCTCCAGTTCGCCGCGGATCACCCGCCAGGCCTCGGCCGGATCCTCGCCGGCGCCATCGATCAGGTGGATCAGGACCGAAGTGCGCTCGAGATGGCCCAGGAAGCGCGTGCCCAGGCCCGCGCCTTCCGAGGCGCCTTCGATCAAGCCCGGCACGTCGGCCAGGACGAAGCGCTCGTTGGGCGAGAGGTCCACGACGCCGAGGTTGGGCGCCAGGGTGGTGAAGGGATAGTCGGCGATCTTGGGCGTGGCGGCCGAGACCGCGGCGAGGAAGGTGGACTTGCCGGCGTTGGGCAGGCCCACGAGGCCGACGTCGGCGATCAGCTTCAGCCGCAGCCAGATCGTCAACTCCTCGCCCGGCAGCCCGGGATTGGCGTGGCGCGGGGCCTGATTGATCGGGCCCTTGAAGCGGGTGTTGCCAAAGCCGCCATTGCCCCCGGCGGCCAGGCGCACGCGTACGCCGGCATGGTCGAGGTCGGCGATCAGGGTCTCGCGGTCCTCCTCCAGCACTTCGGTTCCCACCGGGACCTTGAGCACCACGTCGGCGCCCCCTGCCCCGTGGCGGTTCCTGCCCATGCCGTGGACGCCGGTCCCGGCCTTGAAGTGCTGCTGATAGCGGTAGTCGATCAGGGTGTTGAGCCCGTCCACGGCCTCGATCCACACATCGCCGCCACGCCCGCCATCGCCCCCGTCCGGTCCGCCGAAGGGGATGAACTTCTCACGCCGGAACGAGACCGCCCCCGCGCCGCCGTCGCCGGAGCGGATGTAGATCTTGCACTGGTCCAGGAACTTCATGACGGGGCCGTTGTGACCGAGATGGGCCGACAAATCGAGCCGTGGGCGGAAGTGTCCAATCGTCCGTTGTCCGTCCTTCTCCCCTTGCGGGATCGTTGCAAACTCGCCGCTCTCTTTTTTCCGTCATCCCGGGCCGTAGCGAGCGAAGCGTAGCGAGGACCCGGGACCCAGGTGACCGTGGCGGGCGCCTGGGTTCGCGAACCCCAGCGCCGCTGGCGTGGCCCCTGGGTCCCGGGTCCTCGCTCCACCCGGCCTGCGGCCAGGTTCGCTACGGCCCGGGATGACGGGAGGAAAGAAAGCAGGAGAGAGTTCATAGCGCGTCAGCAATGCGCTCGAAGTCGAGGAAGATGGGGGGGCAGTCGCCCAGGCGCTTGGATTCGTAGCGGGTGGTGACGTGGTCGGCGGGGGGTGTTCGCCAGTCGTCGGCGCGCTGGGCGAGCCAGGCCAGGCGGGGTTCGGCGGTGAGGGCGCGCAGGGCGTGGTCGGCGTAGTCGGCCCAGTCGGTGGCGAAGCGGACGCGCGCTCCAGGTCGCATCACCCGCGCCAGCTCGGCGGCGAGGTCGCGGTTCACCAGGCGGCGCTTGTGGTGGCGCGCCTTGGGCCAGGGATCGGGGAACAGGATGAAGACGCGGGTCAGGCTCGCGTCGGGCAGCCGGGCCAGCAGGTCGCGCGCGTCGCCATCGTGCAGCCGCACGTTGGCAAGCCCGCGCGCGTCGATGTGGCGGAGCGCGCTGGCCACGCCGTTCTGGAACGGCTCGGCGCCGATCAGCAGCGCGTCGGGCCGCCGCGCCGCCTGCTCGGCCAGGTGCTCGCCGCCGCCGAAGCCGATCTCGAGCCAGGTCTCGACCGCCTGCGGCATGAGGGCGCGCGGTTCGAACGGCGCCGCCGGAACCCGCAGTTGCGGCAGCAGGGTCTCCATCAGCGCCGCCTGGCGCGGCTTGATGGTGCGCGACTTGATGCGGCCGAACGAGCGCAGCGGCGGGTGGCGGGTCATGCAATTCCCACTTCATCCGTCATGGCCGGGCTTGTCCCGGCCATCCATGAACAGGTGCACAGCCAATTCGTCGGCGATCGCGGTGTTCATGGGTCCCCGGCACAAGGCCGGGGATGACGGAGTTAGAGCAGGTCGGTCCTACGCCAGCGCGCGCAACTGGT
>DASXGR010000004.1:0-6568 GCA_036488935.1 Caulobacteraceae bacterium
GGGTCACGCCGCCGCCATCTCTCAGGCGTGCCGGCAGGCGGTGTTCGACCCGGAGGCGCTCGCCGAGGCCGCCGCCCATGCCGGAACACTCGCCATCCCGCTGGTGGCGGACCTGCGTGAGCGCGTGGCTCAGATCGAACCTCTGGCCGCAAAGTCGGTGCACAGGGGCGCCACCAGCCAGGACCTGGCCGACACCGCGCTCATGCTGCAGGCCAAGGCCGGCGTGGCCCTGTTGCAGCGCGACCTGGCCCAGGCGCGCGGAGCGCTGGCCGCCCTGGCAAAGACCCATGCCGCCACGCCAATGCTCGGACGCACCCTGCTGCAGCCGGCGCTGCCCATCACCTTCGGGCTGAAGGCGGCGGGATGGCTGCTGGGCCTGGACGACGCGGCCGAGCGACTGTCGCGCGAGGCCAGGGACGCCCTGGCGCTGCAGTTCGGAGGCGCCACTGGGACGCGCGCCGGGCTGGAAGGCAAGGGCGCTGTTATCGCGACCCGGATGGCGGCGGCGTTGGGCCTGGCCGACCCGGCGGCGCCCTGGCACGCCGCGCGCGAAAGGGTGGCGGGGCTCGGTTGCGCTTTGGCGATCCTTACCGGCGCTCTTGGCAAGATCGCGCGCGACGTCGCCTTGATGGCCCAGGGCGAGGTGGGCGAGGCTTTCGAACCGACGGTCGCGGGACGGGGCGGCTCCTCGGCCATGGCGCACAAGCGCAACCCCACCGGCTGCCAGGTCGTCCTGTCCGCCGCGGCCCGCGCGCCGGGCCTGGCCGCCACCCTGATTGCGACGCTGCCGGGCGAGCATGAGCGTGGGCTCGGCGGCTGGCAGGCTGAGGGTCCGGTGCTCGCCGAGTTGTTCTTGCTGGCCCACGGGGCGCTCGCTGCCATGGCGCCCGTCCTGGCGAGCCTGGAGATCGATGCTGCCGCCATGTCCAGAAACCTGCAGGCGGCGGACGTCGGCCAAGACTTTGGCGAAGCGCAGGCCCTGGTCGCCGCCGTGCTCACCGCCCGTTCCCTCGGTTGAGGAGTCCGCCATGCCCTTCGCCCGCAACGCCGGCGCCCGCCTGTATTGGAAAGCCGACGGACGTGCGGACATGCCGCCGATCCTGCTGCTGAATTCCATCGGCACGGACATGGGCTCGTGGGACCGCGCCCTGCCGCACCTGTTGGCTCACTTCCGGGTGCTGCGGATGGATGCAAGAGGCCACGGCGCCTCAGACGCGCCGGCCGGCGAATACAGCCTGGACCTGTTGGCCGAGGACGCGGCGGCGGTGCTGGACGCGGCCGGGGCCCAGCGGGCTGTCATCTGCGGCGTCTCGCTGGGCGGCATGATCGCCATGACCCTGGCGCTGCGCGCGCCCGAGCGGGTGCGCGCGTTGGTCCCGGCCTGCACCTCGCCGCGTATGGACGCCGAGACCTGGCGAACGCGCATCGCCTCGGTGAGGGCCGGCGGGACCTCGGCCATCGCCGATGCCGCGCTAGCCCGCTTCTTCACGCCCACTTTCAGCGCGACCCACCCAGAGGTGGCGGACGGCATGCGCGAGGGCCTGGCGACCATGTCGGCAGAAGGCTACGCCGCCTGCGGCGCGGCCCTGCGTGACGCGGATCTGCGCAATCGCCTGCCGGAGATCACCGTCCCCGTCCTGGTGATCGGCGGCGAGCACGATGTCTCGACCCCTTTCGCCGAGCACGGCCGGCTGATCGCCGAGGCCGTGCCCGGCGCGCGCACGGCTCTGCTCAACGCGGGCCATCTGGCCCAGGTCGAAGCGCCCTTAGCCTTCGTCGGCGCCGTGGTGGACTTCGTTAGGGCTCTGGAGCAGCCCGCGATCGCAGAGGCGGCAGACATACTCTACCAGGCCGGCCTGGCGACCCGGCGCAAGGTGCTTGGCGACGCGTGGGTGGATCGATCGCTTGCCGGCCGCACCCCGTTCAACGCCGAGTTCCAGGCCATGATCACCCGCATCGCCTGGCATGAGATCTGGAACCGTCCGGGGCTGGACCATCGCACGCGCCGACTGGTGGTCATCGCCATCACCGCGGCGCTGGGCCGTTGGGAGGAATTCCGGCTGCACGTGAGGGCGGGGCTGGAGCAGGGCGGGCTCACGGAGGTGGAGCTGAAGGAGGTCCTGATGCAAACCGCCATCTACGCCGGCGTCCCCGCCGCCAACACCGGCTTCACCGTGGCGGGCGAGATCCTGGCGGCAGACAGAGCCTAAGGCTGGCCCCGCCCAGTGAAGATTTATCGCGAAGGATGAGCCACGGACCTCACGGACTTCACGGACAAGGAACTCGGACAGGCGTCAGATGAGCAGACGTTCTGTCTGCGCCTTCGGCGCTAAATGAACTCGCGAACGGCCGGGACCTTAGAACCCGTCCGTGGAGTCCGTGAGGTCCGTGGTCCAATTCTTCTCTGGATCACCCCCGCAGGGTCATCGCCGCTGGCATGGCTTCCAGCGCTGTGCGCACCTCGGCCAAGGGGTCGTTCTCCACGCGGCTTTGGGTGTTGAAGACCATCACCGGCCGTTGCTGCGCGTTCCAGGCGGGCCATTGGGGGATCCCCGGATGGTCCGGCCGGCCTGTGCGGGCGAAGGCGGCCCAGGCGCCGCCGATCTGGGCAGCCATGTGCGCCGCCGCGGGGCCCTCGCCCACGAAGGTGCGGACCTTGTCGTAGCTGTAGAGCATGAACGGGATTTCCATGGTGTGCGGGCACTTGAAAATCCCGTCCGCCGCCGGCGTGTCCCACGTCATCATGTAGACGAAAGCCGGCGCGCCACCCTGCGCCGCTTTGCGCGAAGCCAGGACCTCGCTCCCCGCCATCATCCGTGAGCTGATCATCTGGATCCACAGGTAGGTCGGCGAATAGGTGGGATAGGCCTTGCGGAAGGCGGCCAGCAAATTCCTTCCCGGCTCGCCCAGAGGGGCGACGCGGGCTTCCAGGTCGGCCTCGGTCATATGCCCGAACCAGGGTTCGTTGGCGTCGAAGATGGTCCACTCGTCCTTGCACCAGCCCACCAGGATCGGGACGTCGGACGAGACCGCCGGCGCGTCGGGGGAGAAGGGATCGCGGGTGATGGCGACACCGTCGAGGATGGGGGCAAAGCCCATGCCCCCCGCCTTGGCCGCCGCCTCGAGGATCATGGGGGCAGGGATCGCCTGCAGCCCCTTGATATCGCCTGGCGCGACGCCGAGCGCGGCGAGCACCTTGTCCGTGGCTGCCTCCGCCGTGGCCTTGCGGCCTACGGCCAGTCCCGGCCCGCTCTGGATCGCAGCCTTGTGGAACAGGCCCTTGGCGCTCTCCATCGACAGCAGGATCGAGACCTTCGCCCCGCCGCCGGACTGGCCCATGATCATCACATTGCCAGGGTCGCCGCCGAACTCGGCGATGTTGTCGCGCACCCACTGCAGGGCCAGGACCAGGTCCTGCATGCCCACGGTCCCCGAGCTGGCGTAGTCCGCGCCCATGGCCTTGGAGAGGTCGAGATAGCCGAACACGTTGAGCCGGTGGTTCAGGCTAACGACCACCACGTCCTGCGCGCGCGCCAGTCCGTCGCCCTGATAGATCGGCTGCGCGCCCGAACCGTAGGCGAAGCCGCCCCCGTGGATCCACACCATCACCGGCCGGCGCTTGGCGTCGGCGGCGGGCGTCCAGACGTTCAGATAAAGGCAGTCCTCGTTCATCACCTTCATTTCGGAAGGCGTGGTGAAGACCCGGTGCATCTGGAAGCCGAAGTCGTTGGACGCCTCGATCGAGGATCCGCCGGCCATCTGCATCGCCGGCGCGCCGAAGTCCGAGGCGTCATAAGTCGACGTCCAGGGTCGCGGCGGTTGCGGAGGCGCCCAGCGCAGGCGTCCGATCGGCGGCGCGCCATAGGGGATACCCTTGAAGGCGCAGACCCCGCGGTCGACCAGCCCCTGCACCGGTCCGCTGCGCGTGCGCACGACAGGCGTCGGCGTGGGGATCCCGGCGCCCTGTGCCGCCTGGCCCATGTGGGCGACCTGCGGATCGTCGGCCAGGGCGCGGGCCGGGCCAAGCACGCCAGCCGCAGCCGCCGCCGTGGCAAGTCCGAACAGGTCGCGCCGGTCCACGCGCACAGAGTCGTCCGCCTTGCCCATGATTGGTCCCCCGCTTCCCTGATCCTGGAATCGTCTTGATTTCAGCGCAGCTTAGCGCCGGTCCGCTGGACCTCCAAGCGGTTCAGCCTCGCCGCGGCGGCAGCGGGATCAGCACGCTCACCTTCTCCTGGTAGCGCCGGTAGGCGTCGCCACGCGTGCGGAGCATCGCCTCTTCCAGGGTCGGGACCCCGGAGGCGTGGCGGAGCATCAGGTACATCAGCACCGGGGCCAGGATCGATACGAACGACCGCGGACCGTTGGGGTCGATGGCGAGGATCGGAAGGGCCAGCCAGACGCCGATCTCGAAGAAGTAGTTCGGGTGGCGCGACCAGGCCCAGAGCCCGCGGTCGCAGACTTTGCCCCTGTTCGCCGGGTCCGAGCGGAACGCGCTCATCTGGGCGTCGGCCAGGGTCTCGCCGGCCAGGGACAGAACGAACACGGCAAGGCCGACCGCGTCCTGCACGCGGAAGGCCGGGTGGTTCTCGCGCGCGGCGATGAGGACGCAAAGGCCCAGCACCGCGCTTATCGGCGCCTGCACGATCATCGGGCCATAGAGCCGCTTATTGAAGCTCGAGCCCCATTCGCGGCGGAGCGCCGCGTAGCGGGGATCCTCAGCCTTCGCGCCCGAAACCCTCAAAGCGAGATAGGTCCCAAGGCGCAGGCCCCAGGCCGCCACCATCGCCGAGACCATGATCCGCCGCCACGCAGCGTGGGGTTCAGTCTGCCAAGGCGCGAGGGCGGCGACGGCGCAGGCCGCGCCCGTTCCAAACGCCCAGAAGACATCGATCCAGCCGCCATTGCGCAGCGCGCGCTGGGTCAGCCATCCGCCGGTCATCACCAGCAGCATGGCCGCCACCACGCCGGCGGTCAGCATCGCGACGATCACACGCCCCTCCGATCCAATCGAGCCTCGACGGCTGGCGCCGGCTTACGCCCCCTACCGCCGTTTGGCTCCTCCGTCGCCGCCGCAGCTGCGTGGAGCGACACCAGCCGCCCCAGCAGGATCGGCGGGAACAGCTGGCCGATGACCGATTCCAGGTTCGCCAGGCTGCGCACGAAGGGATGCAGAGGCTGTATCGGCCCGGTCCCGCCGGTCGTGAGGTCGCCGAGGCTGAAGTAGAGCAGTTCGCCGAGCGCCTGGCGGCGAACCAGGGGCAATCCGGAAAAGGACGGGTGCAGGCCGATCGCCGCCGCCCGATAGATGTTCGAGAAGATGAGGCCAATCGACAGATAGAGGATCACCCCGCCGAGGATCCGGTGGATCGTCACCCGACCTGGTGCGAAGGCGACGCGGGCGACCGCCACGGCGACCACGAGGTCGAAGAGAGAGGTGACGGCGAGCCGGCCGAATGAAAGCGCCATGGCGCCGACGCCAGCTCGCATTTCATGCGCCAGCAGGATCGAAGTCCCGAATGTCCCCAGGATCAGCGCCACCGAGAGCGGGCCGCGCACCAAGGTGAGCACTGCCGCGGCGGCGAGGCCGAAACGGAACGCCTCCACCACCGGCGGCGACAGCCAGCCCGTCGCCGCCAACGGCGCGACGACGAACATAAGCGACACCTGCAGGAGCAGGATGAGGCTCAGCCCCGCCTCATGACGCGCCGCCAACAGCAGGCGGCGAAGGTTGTCCATGGCGGCCTCGTCGCGGAAAAACCAGAACCGTGGCGACTCCCACAAGCCGCGCCGCGGGGACAAGGGGACGAGGATCAAGGCAAGGGTTGGGCCATGCGGTTGCGACGATGGCATGTACGGATCTAAACGTTACCGTACGATCACGGGGCGAGCGGCGAGCCATGTCGGACATCGGCCTTACGACAGAACTCTCGGACTTCCGTCCGGAGAGTTTCACCTTCGGCGGCGTAACCCGCACGGTTCTCCGGACGGGCGAGATCGGGCCGGCCGTCATCGTGATCCATGAGGTCTATGGGTTCACGCCGACCCTGGCGCGCTTCTGCCGTCGCGTGCGCGACGCGGGCTTTCAGGTCTATGCGCCGATCCTGTTCGGCCGCCCCGACGCCTCGAACCCCGAGAAGCAGTCCCTTGGACGGATGCTCGCCCTGTGCGTCTCGCATGAATTCACCCTGTTCGCCCGCAACAAGAGCAGTCCCGTGGTCGAGTGGCTCAAGCCTCTGGCGCGGCAGGCGCACGCAGAGTGTGGCGGGCCAGGTGTCGGCGTGATCGGCATGTGCCTGACGGGCGGCTTCGCCCTGGCCATGGCGGTGGACCCCACGGTCATGGCGCCAGTGCTGTCCCAGCCCGGACTGCCGGACCGACCTCCCGGCGCGATCGATATCTCCAGGTCCGATCTCGCGATCGTCGCGGAACGGGCGCGCGAGCAGGGGCTCGAGGTGCGCGGCTATCGCTTCGCCGGAGACACCCTCTGCCGGGCCGAGCGATTCCAGACGCTCCACGATGCGCTGGGCGACGCCTTCGTGGGCGTGACCCTTCCAGACTCAGCCGG
>DASXGR010000027.1:0-45458 GCA_036488935.1 Caulobacteraceae bacterium
CAGGCGGTCCACGATCGCAAGGCCCAGCCCCAGGCCGCGGCCCCGTTCGCGGGCGGCGTTGTCGATCTGATGATACGCCTCGAAGATCGCCGGCAAGTCCGCCGGCGCGATGCCGATCCCCGTGTCCCAGACTTCGATGGCGAGCTGGTCTCCGCGCCGCCGGCAGCCGATCAGGACTTTTCCGGTCTTGGTGTATTTCAAAGCGTTGGAGACGAGGTTCCGGATCACCTGTTCGAGCAGGCGAGGATCGCTCCGGATCGACCGCCGGCAGGGGACGATGCGCAGGTCGAGCTTCTGGGATTGCGCCTGCAGGCTGAACTCGGTCTCGATCCGTCGCAGGACATCGTCGATCACGAAGCTCACCGGGGTCGGGCGGACCACGCCGGCTTCGATCTGATTGATGTCGAGCAGGGTGTTGAGCATGCCGGTCATCAGGCCGACGGTCTGCTCGAAGCGGGCGACCAGTCCCTTGGCCCGGTCATCCAGGGCCGTTCGCGAAAGTAGCCCTTGAATCAGCGCGAGCGACTGGAGCGGCTGGCGCAAGTCGTGGCTCGCCACGGCCAGGAACCGCGACTTGGCGGCGTCGGCCAGCTCGGCCTTCGCCCTCGCCGCTTCCAGCGCCTGGGCGGCTTGCCTGGCTTCGGTGACGTCGGTGAAAGTGATGATCACGCCCTCCACGCCGTTGTCGAGCGTCCGGTAGGGCAGGATCCGCCTGGTGAAACAGAGCCCGGTCGTGGTTTCGATGTCCCGCTCGACTGGCGCGCGGCTGTGCAGAACCGCGAGGGCGTCGCCGGCAAGGGCGAGGTCGGGGGCCAGCGAGGAGAGATCGGCCAGAGGGCGCCCGATGTCTGAGGGAATGACGTTGAACAGTGATTTCGTTGTGGGCGTAAAGAATCTGATATTCAGATCCACATCCAGAAACAGCATGGCGAGATCTGTGCTGTAAATAATATTCTGAAGATCGTTGGAACTTGTCTTGTGTTTCTCAAGTGACTCTTGAAGCTGACTGTTCAGCGCGGTCAATTCTTCGTTGAGAGACTGAAGTTCTTCCTTGGAGGTGAGGAGTTCTTCGTTTGTGGACTGGAATTCCTCGTTGATGGAGAGGGCCTCTTCATTGATGGCCTTCTGCTCTTCGCTCGAGAGTTCAAGGCTGCGGACGGCGGCCTGGAGCTCGGTCCGGCTCGCGTCCAGCTCGGCTTCGAGTTCGGCGACCCGGGTGGCGTCTGCCCCGATCTGCGTGGCGCCGCGCCTCTGCTCCGGCGACGGCTGTTCGACGAAGCTGATCAGAAGCAGGTCTTCGCCCTCGCTCGTGACGGGCTGGACGTCGAGGCTGAAGTGAATGGTCCCGCCCGCGCCGGCGACCGAGCACCCCCCGACCGTCTGGCGCGCGCCGTCGCGGCGAGCCTGCTGGATCGCAGAGCGCATCTTGCCGCGCAGGCCCTGTGGCGTGAGGGCGATCAGGTCATGGGTGGGCGCACCCGGCGGTACGCGCAGGTAACGGTCGGTCGGGCCAAGCAGGTGGAGGCACTCGCTCTTGGCGTTGATCAGAACCGCCGCCGGCGCGTAGGTCTCCATCACCATCCGGCGGGACAGTTCGGCGAGCACCGTTTGCCGCGCGGGCTGGGGCGGCCTTCCCGCCCGGGTCGGGACACGCAACCCGTCCGGCGCGATGATCGCCGCGGCGAGGTCGCCGGGGCGGCTTCGGCCGACGTGCCGGTATAGCCGGTCGGATTTCGAGATCGCCGCGAAGCGATCCTCGGCGTCGCCGATGGTTTCGGCGCTGCCGAGCAGGAGAGCGCCGCCCTGACGAAGCGAAAAATGGAACAAGGCGATGGCCCGGGTCTGCGCCTCCGGCGTCAGATAGATCAGGAGGTTTCGGCAGCTGATCAGGTCGATGCGCGAGAACGGCGGATCGACAAGCAGATCCTGGACGGTGAAGACGATCGCCGAGCGCAGTTCGGGGGACACCCGATAGCCGGCCTCCTCCTTCGAAAAGAAGCGCTCGAGCCGATCGGCCGACACGTCGGCGGCGATCGTCTCCGGATAAAGCCCGTCGCGGGCGATCGCCACCGCGTCGGAATCCACGTCCGACGCGAAGATCTGCAGTTTCAGGTTCGACCCTGCCGCCGTGATCGCCTCGCGCAGCAGCATGGCGATCGAATAGGCCTCTTCCCCTGTGCTGCAGCCGACGACCCACACCCTCAGGCTCTGATCCGCGGAACGTTCGCGCAGCATCTCGGGGATCGTCGTGTCGCTTAGCCGCTGGAAGACTGTCGGATCCCGGAAAAAAGACGTGACGTTGATCAACAGGTCCTTGGCCAGCAGATCGATTTCTGCCTGGCTCGTCTCCAGGAGATCGAGGTATCGGCCCCAGTCTTCTGGATCGACGGCGGCGATCGACATGCGGCGCTCGATCCGCCGCCGTACAGTGCCGCTCTTGTAGAGCGTGAAGTCGTGGGCGGTTCTGCGGCGCAGGAGATCGACGATGCGTGACGTCCAGTCGATGTCCGTCGCCAGAGAGCCCGCGCTGGCGGACGCCGCCGCATTTGCCGGCGCGCGCTCGAGGTGACGGGCGAACTGCGCCAGCGCCGCCGGCATGTCGGCGATCGGCAGGACAAGATCGACCGCGCCTGTGGCGATCGCGCTTCTTGGCATTCCGTCGTAGGCGGCCTCGCGAGGGTCCTGAGCGATGACAAGGCCACCCTTCTCGCGCACGGCCCTCAGGCCCAGGCTACCGTCTGCGCCGGACCCAGAGAGGACGACGCATACGGCGCGCGACCCGTAGGCGTCGGCCAGCGACCGCAAAAGGAAGTCGAACGGCAGCCGAGCGCCATGCCGGGCCTGCGGTTGCGAAAGACGCAAAGCGCCCTCGGCAACCGCCAGGTAGGTCCCCGGGGGGATGACGTAGACATGACCAGGCGAGATTTGCAGGCCATCGGTCGCCTCGCTGACCGGCATGGCGGTGTGATCGGCAAGCAGGCCCGCCATCAGGCTCGCGTGTGTTGGATCCATATGCTGGATCAGGATGAAGGCGGCGCCCGAGTCCTTCGGGAGCGCCTCCAGCAACTGGCTCGCGGCGTCGAGGCCGCCCGCTGAGGCGCCGATCCCGACGACCGCAAACGCCTCTGTGGCGCGCCTTGCGGCTCCGGATGACCCCGGGCCCAGGTTGCGACTGGTTTTGGTGAGATGCTGGCGCCGTCCCGCCATGGGAGGCTCTTTTCTGCAGACGGGGCCCTTCGAAGGAGCCCGGCGTGACCTTATCACCACAGCCGTAGAGATACGATGACAATCCGGCCCGCGGGGGATGAGTAGTTTCCGAAGATAGCCTCAATGACCAGTCGGCCTATGGTTTCGCTCGGCCGTTCACGGGAGCGAGGCCAAAAGATGGATAGGCTGCGCATACTGGTCGCCGAAGATGATGCGCTCATCGCCATGCTTCTCGATGAGATCCTGGCCCAGATGGGGCATGAGGTCTGCGCGACCGAATCGACCCAGGCCGGTACGGTGGCGGCGGCGGCCCGCTGCAGCCCCGATCTGATGATCGTCGATGCCCGGCTCGGCGCGGGCAGCGGCGTCCTCGCCGTCGAGGAGATCCTGAAACGCGGATTCGTCCCCCATGTGTTCACGAGCGGGGACCTTGCCGCGCTTAGGGAGCTCGAGGGTCGTGCGGTCGTGATCGAGAAACCCTTCCTCGAGCCGCAACTCGCCCACGCCGTGACGATGGCGATGGGCAGGAGACTCGGACGACCGACGCTGTCACCGAAAGAGCCGGACTGAAGCGGCCAGATCTCGCAGCTTATCCCAGAAATTCTCGGTTCTTCGTGCGGGCTCGGATCAATCCGCAGCGTGATTGCGGACTTCGCGGATGGGGACCAGTCGGCGGCTGGCCTCGTCCCAGAGCCCCAGCCGCACGCTCCTGATGCTCTCGCTCAGGCTGAGATGACCGCAGGCTTTCAGCTGCGGATGATCGCGCAGCACTTCGGTCAGGCGGTAGAACGGGATGCGGCTGTTCAGGTGGTGGACGTGGTGCACGCCGATGTTCGCGGAAAACCAGCGGAGCAGCGGCGGGAGATCGTAATAGGAGCTTCCCCACAACGCCGCCTCGTCTCGGTCCCAGGCCTGCTGGTCCGCCCAGGACGTCTGTTCGAACTGATGTTGGACGTAGAACAGCCACACGCCGATGGTCGCGGCCAGCAGCAGGGTGGGCCCCTGAACGAGCAGGAAAGGCGCGGCGCCAAACAGCCACGCGCCCCCCGTCAGGAAGACGGCGATCGTCAGGTTTGTGCCCATGACGCTGATCCACGGCCTCCAGCCCGCCCGCATGAACCCCAGTGGAAACCGGTTCTGCAAAAGGAAGACGAAGGCCGGAGCGAGGCCGAACAAAACCGACGGATGCCGGTAAAGGCGGTAGAGCCATCGGCGGACGGGTGGCAGCGCAAGATACTCCTGCACGGTGAGCACGTGGATCGCCCCAGGCCCGCGGCGGTCGAGGTTGCCGGAGGTGGCGTGGTGGACGGCGTGCGTGCGCCGCCAATGGTCATAGGGGGTCAGGGTGAGAACCCCGATCGCTCGTCCGACCCAGTCGTTGGCGATGCGGTTGCGGAAGAATGCGCCATGACCGCAATCGTGCTGGATCATGAACAGGCGCACCAGGAATCCGGCGGCCGGGACCGTCAGCAGGACGGCCCACCACCAGCCGCGCCCTAGCGCCAACCAGGCGAGAAGCCACAAGACTGCGAGGGGTAGGGCCGTGACGATAAGTTCCCGCGCGCTGCGGCGGACATCGGGGCTGCGATATCTGGCCAGGTGTCTGGCCCATTCGCGCCCGCCCTTCACCTCCTGGAAGTTGTGCGGCGCAGGCTCAGGGACGGTGTTGTCGGGCCCAATTCTCCCGGCCTCCAGCGGCGCAATTCCGCTGGAGGCTACCGCGACAGCTCCCCGCTGTTCCCGGCCCGCCTGGCCTGTTGGCTCAGGACAATTGAATTCTGTGGACACGTCGCCAGCCCGCCGAGATTCAACTGATCAGGCTCGGACTTTCGGGCAAGGCGGTGGTTTGTCGGACGCCGGCGCCGTTGGTCTTGCTGGATGCGGTATCCATGATCTGGAGGAAGGGCTTCACGATGTCGAGCGGCATCGGGAAGATCACGGTGGAGTTCCGCTCCGCGCCGATTTCGGTGAGGGTCTGAAGGTAGCGCAGCTGCATGGCCGCGGGGACGCTGCCCAGGATCGTGGCGGCGTTGACCAACGTCTGGGAGGCCTGGAATTCAGCTTCCGCGTGGATGATCTTGGCCCGGCGGTCGCGTTCGGCCTCCGCTTGCTTGGCGATGGCGCGGACCATGTTCTCGCCGAGTTCGACGGTGCGGATTTCGACATTGGTGACCTTGATGCCCCAGACTTCCGTCTGGACGTCGACGATGGCCTGGACGTCGGCGTTCAGCTTCGTCCGCTCCGACAGCATCTCGTCCAGCGGGTGCTGCCCGAGCACTGAGCGCAGGGTGGTCTGGGCCAGCATGATCGTGGCGTTGAGGAACGCCTGCACATGAATGACAGCGGATTCCGGGTCGACGACCTTGAAGTAGAGCACCGCGTCAACCTTCATCGACACGTTGTCCTTGGAGATGACGTCCTGGGTCGGGATCTCGATCACCTGAATGCGCAGGTCCACTCGCACCATCTGCTGGACAAGCGGGATCAGTATCACGAGCCCGGGTCCCTTCACCTGATCGAATCGACCGAGGGTGAAGACCACCGCCCGCTCATACTCGCGCAATATCTTGATGGACAGCAAGAGTATAGTGAAGGCGGAGAAGATGAATATTGGCAGGAGATAGACGTACATTTCCATCGTCGTTTTCCTTGCGGCTCACGACGATGTCGCGCGCATCGGGAACTTGCGTGAGGTTAGGCCGAACGAGGTGGCTTTGGGCAGCCTCGGAAACTACTCAACGCGCGTTCGTGCAGGGCGCGGCTAGCTGATTGTCGGTTCGTTCCGCACCGCCATTGCGCCCGGCAATCCAAGCGACAGCGCCAGCGACCGTCTAGCAATGAGGCGAGTATGGTCTGGTAACTGCCTGGACATTTCACCAAAACGACTCTTCGCTTCCTGATTACAGCGACGTCGCCTAAGTGGGAACTAGATGAGACGGTGTTCAATAATTGCTTGAATCTAGAGCTGCAGAGGTCGCAGCTAAGGTTTAGGCCGCTTCAACGGGCGCCGTGACGCCTCGCGCGGGCGCCCTTACCGCAGGAGCGGTGTGCACAGCCCCGCCTTCGCCTTCCCACCGCTCCAGGCGGTCTTCATTGGGGAGGTGTTCGATGGATTCGCGAGGAAACGAGGGAAGCTCGGGCGTCTTTTTCTGGGACATGACTTCGGCTCTACGGTTGTGGAAAGGTAACCCTCAGCGAGGGCGCCCGATCCCCGCCGAGATAATAAAGTCTTCGTGGCGTAGCGGTCGCCTCCCCGGATCGCCATCTGTGAACACCGCCTTGGCGCTGCGGACGACCCGTTTCTGCTGCGCAGCGACAGCGGGAGCTGATGTTCCCTGGAGTACCCGATGTCCGTCGAAAACACCGACCTCGAACGCCGAGTTCTGGCGCACGAGCAGATCCTGCAAGCGCTGATGGCCCAATTGGCGGAAGGGAGGCCGGGATTCCTTGATCGCATGCGCGAGCGTTTCGCGAGCGCCCGGCGGGGCGCCCATGAACACGACTATGTCGAGACCGCAGACTATGCGGAGGCCTTTCTTCGTGGGGTGATGCGTCTTGGTCGAGTTAACAGGGACGCGACACGGGGGCCCCCCTCGGGGTCCCGCCCGGCGACGTCCGCAGGTCCTGTGATCCGTGGCGCCAACTCGAGGGTGGTGATCCGGTCGGCGCGGTCCGGCGGGGTCTGGCACGTCACCCGCAACGGTGATTTTCTCGGCGACTACGTGTCGGAAGGGGCGGCGCGACTGGCCGCCGAAAGCGCAGGGCGGGAAATTCAGCTGCGAGGCGGCCTTGTCGATCTGCGAATCGAGCCAAGCGCCAAACGCTGACCGAGTCGCCGCTCCCGCGTCTCCGCTCCAACGGCTGGCTCCGGCCGCCTAGAGGTGTGTGTCCCCTCCGAAAGCGTGCGGGCCGCCACCGTATGAGCGGAGACGCCCTTTACGAATTTTCAGATATACCGCCGCAGGGAACGCGCCAGTTCGTTGGGGCTCGTCTTCTTCTTGGTCTGCTGGGGCTGATATGCGACCTGGGCGTGCTCGACGCAGTAGGGCCGCTCGTCCACGGCCCGGCGGCCGCAGAAGGTGAATTCCGAACTCGACGGGTCGCCGATCGGCCACTTGCACATGTGGCGGCCCAGGGTGAGCACGGTGGCGCCGCCAGGCTCGTCGACTCGCGCCGGAACCTGAGGGGCTACCGGGCGAGGCGGTTGAGCCGCCAGGACGGGCGCGGGCGCGGGCCGCCGCGGCGTCACGGGCGCTGCGCTGACCGGGCGAGCGGGGCGCGGGGGTTTGAAGGCGACCGGTGCGGGCTGGGAGGGCGTAGCCCGGCCCGACAGGCCGAGGCGGTGAACCTTCCCGATCACCGCGTTGCGCGTCACACCGCCGAGTTGCTTGGCGATCTGACTTGCCGATAGCCCATCCAGCCAGAGTGTCCTGAGCGTCTCGACTCTCTCGTCTGTCCACCCCATCACAGCCTCCGCCGCGCTGCCGACTACATCTTGTGTCGCCGTCGCCTCCGGGCGGCCGCTGACACAACATATCGTTAACCTTTAGGGGCAGGGATACAATAGGCGCCGTGCATCCATCCACAGCTTACAACATGTAGAGCAGACCCCAGCGCATTTGGCTCGAATTGGGTCCATGAGGGTCGATCCAACGGCGGGCTTGCGTCGGGCCACGCCCTCGCGCACATGCCCCCGCATGAAGGACATGCCGGCGCCGATGGTCTCACCCCCGCTTCCGCGGGAGTATCACGGCCCGAATTGGGAGGGCCTCAGAACCCTCTACAAGCGCGAGGTCCGCCGGTTCTGGAAGGTCGGCGCCCAGACCCTCGCCGCGCCGGTGGTCACGGCCCTGCTCTACATGCTGGTCTTCGTCGTGGCCGTGCGCGGCGCGCGTCCGCCCATCGAGGGCGTCGCCTTCTCCACCTTCGTGGCGCCGGGCCTGATCATGATGCAGATCCTGTCCAACGCCTTCGCCAACTCCTCCTCGAGCCTGCTGCAGGCGAAGATGAATGGCCTGATCAGCGACTTCCTGATGCCGCCGCTCACGCCGTCCGAACAGGTCGCCGGGTTCGCGCTCGGCGCGGCGACGCGCGGGGTGATGGTGGGGGCGGTCACGGCGCTGGCCGTGCTGCCCTTTGCGAACCTGCACATCGTCCATCTGTGGGCGGTGGCCTATTTCGGCCTGGGCGCGGCGCTGATCATGGGTCTGCTCGGCGTTATGGCCGCGATCTGGTCGGTGAAGTTCGACCACATCGCCGCGGTCAGCAACTTCATCATCATGCCCATGACGTTCCTGTCGGGCACCTTCTACCTGGTCTCGCGCCTGCCCGAGCCCTTCCGCAGCGCCTCGAAGTTCAACCCGTTCTTCTATCTGATCGCGGGTTTCCGCTACGGCTTTGTCGGCCAGGCCGATGGCTCCATCGCCGTCGGCGTGGCTTCGACGGCGATCCTCGCCCTCTTCCTGGCAGGCGTCTGCCACTGGATGTTCCGGAGCGGCTACCGACTGAAGAGCTGAGACCTTCAGTCCCCTGACTTCTGGGGATGTTCGGGGGGTCGATCCGGTGTGCGGCGCCGCATTGACATGGGCGAGCGCGGCAGCGAGAACCCGCGGCTTCCTGACGTACAGGTCCACTTGGAGGGCGCAGGGTCGTTCCGCGCCCTCTTCATCATTCCAGGAGGCGTAGAGACCATGGCCTCGACCGCGAGCCCGACTGTTCCCGAAGACCACATCCTGGGCGTGTACAACCGCGCCCCGCTGGCCTTCGAGCGAGGCGAGGGCGCGCGTCTCTACACCGCTGAGGGCGAGGCCTATCTGGACTGCCTGGCGGGCATCGCCACCACAGGCCTCGGCCACGCCAACCCCAAGCTGGTGGCGGCGCTGAAGGCGCAGGCCGAGAAGCTCTGGCACGTCTCCAACATCTTCCGCATCCCGGGGCAGGAGGCGCTCGCCAAGGCGATGTGCGAGGCGACCTTCGCCGAGGTGGTGTTCTTCACCAATTCCGGGACGGAAGCGATCGAGTGCGCTTTGAAGATGGCCCGGCGCTATCACTGGGCTAAAGGCGAGCCGGACCGGATCGAGGTGATCGGGTTCGACGGCGCCTTCCACGGGCGCAGCTATGCGGCGGTGTTCGCCGCGGGCAATCCCTCCTACGTCGAGGGCTTCGGCCCGCCGCTGCCCGGCTATCGCACCCTGCCCTTCGGGGATCACGAAGCGCTCAAGGCGGCGATCGGGCCCAAGACAGCCGCGGTCATCCTTGAGCCCGTGCAGGGCGAGGGCGGCGCGCGCGCCTTCCCTGAGGTCTGCCTGACAGAGCTGCGCAAGCTGTGCGACGAGCAGGGCGTGCTCTTGATCTACGACGAGATCCAGAGCGGCCTTGGACGCACGGGCAAACTGTTCGCCTACGAGTGGGCGGCCGACGCCGCGCCCGACATCATGTGCGTGGCCAAGGCGCTCGGCGACGGCTTCCCGGTCGGCGCGTGCCTCGCCACGGCCAAGGCGGGCTCGGGCATGGTCGTGGGGACCCACGGTTCGACCTATGGCGGCAATCCGCTGGCGATGGCCGTCGGTCTCGCGGCGTTCGAGGAGCTCACCCGGCCAGAGACGCTCGAAAACGTGCGCCGTGCGACCGGCCGCTTCGCCCAGGGTCTGGCGGGGCTGAAGGACCGCTACCCGGACGTGATCTCAGAGATCCGCGGCAAGGGCCTGCTGATTGGTCTCAAGCTCCTCCCCAACAACCGCGCGTTCATGGCGGCGGCGCGCGAGCGTCGCCTGCTGATCGCCGGCGGCGGCGACAACTGCGTGCGTCTGCTCCCCTCGCTCCTCATCACCGAAGCCGAGGTGCAAGAGGCGATCGAGAAGCTGGAGCAGACCTGTGAGGACGTCCGGCGGAGCGCGGGATCATGAACTCGCCCCGCCACTTCCTCGATATCTGGCGGCTCGAGCCGGACACGCTGCGTACGATCCTGGAGGACGCCAAGACCCGCAAGGCGGCGCGCCGGGGTTGGGCCCAGGGCCGGGTTGACGCCGACGCGCCGGGCAGGGACCGCACCCTGGCGATGATCTTCCAGAAGAACTCGACCCGGACCCGCTTCTCGTTCGATGCGGGTATCCGTCAGCTGGGCGGCGCCAGCGTCATCGCCACGGCGAGCGACATGCAGCTTGGCCGCGGCGAGACGATCGAGGACACCGCCCGGGTCCTCTCGCGCATGGTTGATGCGGTGATGATCCGTGCGGTGAGCCACGACAGCATCGAGGCCTTCGCCGAGGCGGCGAGCGTGCCCCTGATCAACGGTCTGAGCGACCGTAGCCACCCCTGCCAGATCATGGCCGACCTGATGACCTTCGAGGAGCATCGCGGGCCAGTGGCGGGCCGCACGATCGCCTGGATCGGCGACGGCAACAACGTCTGCGCCAGCTTCATCCACGCGGCGGCCAAGTTCGACTTCCGCGTCGTCATCGCCTGTCCCGAAGCCTACCGCCCGCGCCAGAGCGATCTCGACCATGCGCCCGGCCGGGTGGAGGTCACCAGCGACATGTGGGCGGCGGTCAAGGGCGCCGACTGCGTGGTCGCCGACGGCTGGGTTTCGATGGGCGACTCCGACTACGAGGATCGCGTGAAGGCCTTCGCGCCCTACCAGGTGGACGAAGCCCTGATGGCTGCGGCCGCTCCGGGCGCGATCTTTCTCCACTGTCTGCCCGCTCACCGGGGCGAAGAGGTCACCTGCGAGGTGATCGACGGCCCGCGCTCCCTGGTGTGGGACGAGGCCGAAAACCGCGTCCACGCCCAGAAATCCATCCTCGCCTGGTGCTTCGGCGCGATCTGAACGATTGCGATCTGGATCCTTCCCCATTCTGCTTCGCTGCATGGGGGAGGATCGAAACCCTATCCCACCATCTCAATCTGGTCGGTGCGGGGAGCGGCGGAGCTTTCGCGGTCGATCAGCGCCCGTTTGCGGTCGACGCCCCAGGCGTAGCCTGAGAGCGAGCCGTCGTTACGCACCACACGGTGGCACGGGATGGCGACGGCGATGTTGTTTGCAGCGCAGGCGCCCGCCACGGCCCGGGTCGCCTTAGGGGCGCCAATGGTGCGCGCGATCTCGGCATAGCTGACCGTCCGTCCTGCGGGGATCTCGCGAAGTGCCTGCCAGACGCGACGCTGAAACGCCGTCCCCCGCACATCCAGCGGCAAATCGAGGCCGAGCTGGGGCGTCTCGATGAAGCCGACGACACGGGCCACGAGCTGCTCGTAGTCGCCATCACCGCCGATCAACCTGGCCTTGGGAAAGCGGTCCTGGAGGTTTTGCACCAGGTCGCCGGGATCGTCGCCCAGCAGGATCGCGGCCACGCCCTGGTCGCTGGAGGCCACCAGAATCGAGCCAAGCGACGACTGGCCGACCGCGAAACGGATGTCTTCGTCGGCGCCGCCCGCCCTGTACTTGCTGGGTGTCATGCCCAGCATCGCGTTGGCCTTTTCATAGAAGCGGCCGCTGGAGTTGAAACCGGCGTCGTAGAAGGTGGTGGTGACGGACTGGCCTTGGGCCAAGCGCTCTCGAACCCGATCAGCCTGCTGCGCCGCCACATACTCCTTCGGAGTCAGGCCCGTGCACGACTTGAACAGCCGATGGAAGTAGGCCGCGCTTAGACCGACCGCCTCGGCGAGTTCGGTCAAGGACGGAGCCGTTTCACTGTCCTCGATCAGGCGGCACGCCTTCGCGACCAGCGCCGCGTTTTCTTCATCGATCGACTCTGCATCCGGCTTGCAACGCTTGCACGGCCGAAAGCCCGTGGCCTTGGCGGATGCCAGGGTGTCGTGCAGCGTGACGTTCTGCGGATTTGCGGTTCGAGACGGGCAGGACGGCCGGCAGTAAATCCCGGTCGTCGCGACCGAATACCAGAATTGGCCATCCCCGGTGCGGTCGCGCGCGACTACTCGCGCCCAGCGAGGGTCGTCCGCCGTGGCGACCAGTCTTTCGGGCGCGTCTATGGTCTGGGTCATCTGTGAAGCCTTTCGCATCGATCAGCCTCGATCATGTCGAACGGCCTCCAGGGCGGCACTCCGGCTCTTGCTTTTAAATCAGAAGATGGGGACCGAGCTCACCGACGGCACGTCCCGCGGGTCCCGCATTTGCAGGTAAGAATCGGAGTGCCCGCGCCGAGGCGGCAGGCTGGCTCGCCAGGGACTGCCGTAACGTCCGCGTCCGTGGACGTATCGCCCTAAGCCGCCATGGCCTCGGTCAGGGCGGCTAGCAGTTCGGGTTTGCGGACGGGCTTTTGTACCCGGGGGGCGTCGCGCAGGATCGCGGGCTCCTGGCGGCGCAGGTCATAGCCGGTGACCACGATGAACGGCACGCGCCGCCGCGTCAGGGCCTCGGCGAGGGCCGCGGTGGTCTCACCGTCGAGATTGATGTCCAGCAGCACCGCGTCAGGCCTCTGGTCCTCCAGCAGGGCGAACGCCGGCGCCGCCCGCCCTGCGGGTCCGATGACCACGCATCCCTGATCCGTCAGCTCTGACTCGAGCTCCATCGCCACGAGGAACTCGTCCTCGACGATCATGACGCGCTTGCCGTTAAGCGGCGCGGTGTCCGGTGTGCTGCCCATTTTACGCCGTCCCATGCGTACTGAGCCAACTTGGCCTAAAATTTTAATCAGTGTCAATTCGTACAGAAGTCGCACCTCATAACGGGTTGCGCCGCTTGATTATTTCTCGCCGAGGCTCGTGTCGGGACCAAGCTGGACGAGCGTCTTCCCGAAGTTGCGTCCGGACATCATGTCGATGAAGGCGCCGGGCAGGGCTTCGAAGCCGCGCCGACGATCCTCCAGGTATTTCAACTTCTTCGCGGCGACGAGAGGCGCCATTTCGGCCAGGAAGGCGCCGTGATGGCCGGCGACGAAGTCCCCGACGAAGAGGTCGCGCACCTCGACCTCGCGGTCGGCGAACACCGGCGCGCCCTTGCGCATCAGCTCGGCGCGCGCATCGCCAGTCTCCCCATAGTGGGCGATTAAGCCGCAGATGATCATCCGCGCCCGTGGGCGGAACAGGGGCAGAACGGCCTCGAACACCGCGCCGCCGACGTTCTCGAAATAGATGTCCACGCCATCCGGGCAGGCCGCACGGAGCTGCCCAGGCAGGTCGGGCGACAGGTGCGAGACGCAGGCGTCAAAACCCAGTTCGTCGACGACGAACCTGCATTTCTCCTCGCGCCCGGCGATACCCACGACCCGCAGGCCCTTCTCGCGCGCCAGTTGGCCGGCGATCTGGCCGACGCCGCCGGAAGCGGCGGAGACCACCGCCGTCTGGCCGCGCTCGGGCTTTCCCAGCAGCACCATCCCCGACCAGGCGGTGAGGCCGAGCATGCCCAGAACGCCGACGGCGTAGGAGATCGGTCCCTGGGCCGGATCCAGTTTGCGCGGGATCATATAGCCGGGCCGCGGCACGCCCTCCCCGAACAGGCCGAATTCAGCCCAACCGGCCGTGGAGAAGACGAAGTCCCCCGGCGCAAAGCCGTCGAGCCGGCTCTCGATGACCTGGCCGACCGAGCGCGCGTGGCACACATCCCCAGGCTTCTCCACCCCCCGGCGCCGATAGCCCCACTGATAAGGGTCGAGGGAGACATAGATCGTGCGGGCAAGCGCCTGACCCGGCGCCGGTTCGGGGACCGGCGCTTCACGCACCTCAAAGGTGTCGGGAGTGGGCAGGGGCCCGAGAGGCCGGTCGGCGAGGGTCCAGTAGCGGTTCATGGGCGAAGGCTAGAGCGCTTTCCGGCGAGGTGGGAACGGGGTCGTCGTAAGAAAGCGCATCAAAAAGGAGCCGGAGCGCCGCTCCGATACGGTCGGAGCCGGAAGCGCTCCAGCCCGACCAAGCGCCACGATCAAAGGTTGGCCGTACGACTCCGACCAAGGTGCTTTGCAGCACGTTATGGCCACAAATCCGTGGTAGCGCGCAGAAATCCTTCTTGCGCGCCAAATCTCCGGGGCCATGGCGATTCGTTCGTTCATTCTCGCCGCAGCGTTGGCGCTCGCGACGGCTGGTGTGGCGCGTGCAGACAAGGCGCCGTTCGATCTCACCGGGCCATCCTTGGACATCACCGTCTCCAGAGGCGGAACGGTTCTGCCAATCTCCGCGGTGCCGGACTTGGCGCCCGGCGACAAGCTCCACATCAAGGCCGAGATGCCGTCCGGACAGGGCGCGCACTATGTGCTCGTCACGGCCTTCCTCCGCGGGGCCACTGATCCCCCGCCGAAGAACTGGTTCTTCGCCGCCAACACGTGGGAGAAGGGTAGCAAAGGTCTCGAGCTGACCGTGCCGGCGGGCGCCCAGCAGGCCCTGGTCTTCCTTGCGCCCCATACCGGCGGTGACTTCTCCACGCTCTCCGGCACGGTAAGGTCTCGGCCCGGCGCTTTCGTCCGCGCGGCCCAGGACCTGGAGCAACTGGATCTCGATCGCGCCAGGCTGGAGGCCTTCCTGGCCGCCGTCCGTAAGACCGACAGCACCCGTCCTGGCGAACTTCAGGCGGTCTCGACCCGCCTGGCGCGCAGCCTTGGCATAAAGCTCGACGAGTCGTGCTTCGCCAAGACGGCGAACCTGCAGGCCTCCTGCCTGATGCAGGATCAGGCCGCGCTCGTGCTCGACGACGGCCACACCTCATCGCTCGTACAGTCCCTGACCGCGGGAGACACCGGCCAGCTGATCTCGCAACTCGGCTACGCGCCGGTCATCGGCGGCGGAATCTATAGCCCCTACGTGGGCGCCGTGGTCGATATCGTACGCATCCTTGATGGCATCCGAACGGCTCACTTCCAGTACATCCCGGCGCTGGCCCTGGCTTCGGGTGGCCGGCTCGACCTACACCTGAACACGCCCCCTTCGTTTGCCGATCCCAAGTCCGTGCTGGTGGTGGCGCTGCCACCGGTGACGCCCACTGCGCCGCCGCCCCTGCGGGCGCTGGATCCCTCCGCCGCCTATTGTCTCGCTCGAAAGGACATGGTCCTGCCCGTGGAAGGCGCGCCGCTCGTCTTCGCCACCGACTTCGCCCACGACATGACCCTGCGGGTGAAGGCGCTCTCGGGCGAGACGCTCGACGTTCCATTGCGCGCGGATGCGGCGCGGGGAGGCTTTGTCACGGCAGAATCGGGTGTCGATCCTTCCCTGTTCGAGAAGAACGTGACGGGCACGCTTCATGGGCGCTGGGGGTTTTCGGATTTCGAAGGTCCGGCCTTCCGCCTGGAGGCCGCCGGCGGCGGCGTCTGGCGCGTGGCCGACGACGACACGGACGCCCTCGTTGTGGGACGTACGGACACGCTCCATCTGGTCGGCGGACCTGCTGACTGCGTCGAATCGCTGAAGCTGCAGGCGTCCGGCGCCGATGAGCCTCTCTCATTCAAGGTCGCCAGCGCCGACACTCTCGCGGTCACGGCGCCCCTGGCGAACACGCCGCCAGGCGATGCAACTGTGATCGTGGATTCCGCCGGGGGGCAGCCCCAGCGCGTCGGTGTCAAGGCCTACGCCCAGGCTGGGCGCCTGGACCGCTTCGTCTATCACGCGGGCGACAAGAGCGGCGTGCTCGAGGGCGCGCGCCTGGACGAAGTGTCGGGCCTGACCCTGGCCGGGGCGCATTTCTCGCCCGGAGTTCTGCAGGCCAACAGCGGCTTGGATAGCCTGGAACTGAACGCGACGGATCCGATGCCCGCACAGCTGTCCAAACCCGGGGCGAAGCTGGCGGTGCGGGTGACCCTGGTCGACGGGCGAACCGAGAAGCTCGAGACCCAGGTCCTGATCGACCGCCCGCAGATCGTCATCTCCGGTCTGACCTTGAAGAACAAGCCGGACACGGGCGCCGCGGCCTTCGAGCTGGGCGACCCGGGCGAGTTCGCGCGTGGCGCTGTGCTGGCCTTCTCCATCGCCGCGCCCGCCCCCGCGAGCTTTACGCCGCATGATACGGCCGAGGCGTCGACCGCGGACGGCGCCTGGTCCACCCACCTGCAAGGTCCTGACGAATTCGTTCTCGCCGACTCCCACGCGGCGGTCGCCACGCTCGACACGGCCAAGGCGTTCGGGCCATCCGCCTGGGGACCGGTTCGCGTGCGCCTCGATAACGACAAGGGCGACAGCGACTGGCAACCTCTGGGGACCCTGGTGCGCCTGCCGAAGATCGACGGGATCGTCTGCGGTCACGAGGGCGCGGAGTGCCGCCTCAAGGGTGACGATCTCTTTCTGATCGCCGCCGTGTCGGCCAGCTCGAAGTTCTCGGATCCCGTGACGGTGCCCAACGGCTTCCCGGGCGCCTCGATCGACGTGCCGCACCCGCATGACGGGCGGCTTTACGTCAAGCTGCACGACGATCCCGACGTGATCAGCGTCATGCACGTGAGGCCGGGCGTCGTCGTGGCCGCAAAGCATCGGCCCCCGCCCGGCGACGCCTCCGCGACGCCCGAGTCCGCGCCAGCGTCGACCCCGGCTCCGGCGCCTGCGCCTGCGCCTGCCCCCACTCCTACAGCGTCTGACCCTGCTCAGTCGGCTTCACCTGTCCCGGCTTCTCCCAACCCCGGTTCTCCCAACCCCGGTTCTCCCGACCCCAGTTCTCCCAACCCCAGTTCTACTAGCGCCGGGCCGCCCTCGAGCTCCTTGCCGTAACGGAACACTCGCGCAACGGCCGAAGCCGCGCTAGGCCGACGATCTGAACCGCCCTCATCAGGCGTCGCTTGAAAAGCGGGCGGGCGGCCTGCGTCGGGACGGTGGCGTCGATTGGAGCAGTCTCGGACCTGCGATCGTGCGTTCGATCAAGCAGAAAGCCGCGGAAAAGGCGGATCTACGCACATGCCGAGCGCATCAACGGTCATCCCGTCCCAACCGGCCTCTCCACCACGAGCCTGGTTGGCGGCTGTCGCACAGCCCTCCCGCGCCAAGGGGCGTTCGGCCGCCGCTTCAACTGTGCTGGATGCGGTCGCGGCGATCGGATTCGCCGCAGGTCTCGCCCTCGCCGTAGGCAGGTTCTCGCATGGTTGGCAGGCGACAATCCCCGCCGTCCTGCTGGCGGCGGCGAGCGCCGCAGTCCGGGGCGTGCTGGCCAGAGTGGCCGGCGGCGCCGCGGCGCGCCAGGCGGCGGAGGTGAAGCAGCAGGTTCGCCGCCGGGTCTTCGCCGCTGCGCTCGCGCGAGAGGGCCGTGAACCCGGTTCGCTGGGATCTGCGCTCAGTGTAGCCGTGGACGCCGTGGAGGCCCTGGACGGCTGGTATGTCCGCTATGCGCCGGCCCGCGTGGCGGCGGCGGTCGCGCCGCTCATCATTGTCGCGGCCATGGCCGTGGCCAGTCCCGTGACCGCCCTCATCGTCGCGGCCACCTTCGTTCCTTTCATTGGCGCGATGGCCCTCGCAGGGGGCGCCGCCGCCCAGGAGGCGCGCCGGCAGTTCGACGCCATGTCCCGCCTGTCCGGCCGTTTCGCCGACCGGCTGCGGGCGCTCCCGGCGATCCTCGCTTTCGAGGGCGCGGGCCGCATTGGCGATGAATTGCAGGTCGCTTCCGAGGAGCTCGCCGAGCGAACGCTCAAGGTCCTACGGATCGCGTTCGCCTCGTCCGGGGCGCTGGAACTCTTCGCGACCCTCAGCGTCGCCCTCGTCGCCGTCTATTGCGGTTTCGCCCTTCTGGGCATGCTGCCGTTCCGCCCCCCGGAGCGGCTGGACCTCGTTCGCGCCGTATTCGTCCTCGTCCTCGCTCCCGAGGCCTATCTTCCGATGCGCCGGCTGGCCCAGGCCTACCATGAGCGGGAGACCGCGGAAGCGGCCACCGCGGCCGCCCGCCCGCTGGTCGAGGAGATTCCGCCCGCCCGCCGCGTCGCCTCGCCGTCGGAGCCGCCGGCCGTCCGGTACGACGAGGTCAGCCTGGCCTATCCTGGCTCCGAGGCCCTGGTGGTTGATCGCTTCAGCCTGGACGTTCGGCCGGGCGAATTCGTCGCCCTAGTGGGGCCGAGCGGATCGGGCAAGACCACGCTATTGCGCCTCGCGCTTGGCCTGATCCAACCCTCGAGCGGCCGTGTCACCCTCGACGACGCCGACGCCGCGCCCGGCGCTGCGGCCTGGGTCGGGCAGAACCCGGTGGTGACGCCAGGGTCGCTGGCCGACAATATCCGGCTGGCGCGGGCCGACGCATCGGACGAGGAGGTGGCAGGCGCGGCCGCGCTTGCCGGCCTTTCCGCTCAGAGCCTGGACCGGCCGGTGGACGAGCGAGGCGGTGGCCTTAGCGGCGGCGAACGGCGACGCCTGGCGCTTGCGCGCGCCTTCGTGGCGCGGGCGAGCCTGGCGCTCCTCGACGAACCGACTGCGGACCTCGACGCCCGTTCCGAAATCGAGGCGATGCAGGCCATCGCCATCCTCGCACGCGGACGAACCACCCTGGTGGCCACCCACAGCGAAGCGCTCGCCGGCATGGCCGATCGAGTCGTCAGGCTCGCCGCCTGATGGACGCCCTGACTGTCGATCGTGACCGCCTCATCTCCCCCGCCGCGGGGGAGGCGGTCCATCCGATCAGCGGGCGCAGCAGAGTGCGCCCGGCGGGGCGCCTCGAGGCCCTCCTGCGCGCCCAGCGCAGGACGCATTGGCGCATCTTGGCGCTCGCGGCCGTCGCGGCCGCCCTGGCCAGCGCCGGCGGGGTGGCCCTCCTGGCCCTGTCGGGATGGTTTATCGCCGCCGCCGGCCTGGCGGGCCTGACCAGCGCGGCCTTTGCGTTCAACTATGTGCTGCCCTCGACGGCGGTTCGCCTGGCCGCGATCTGCCGCACGGCGGGCCGTTACGGAGAGCGCCTGGCGGGACACGCCGCGGCGCTCCGGGCCCTCGGCCAGATTCGCGCCGCCCTTTTTGTCGGCGTGGCCGCCGCGCCCGTGACCCAGGCGCTGCAGCTCTCAGCCGGCGAGGCATGCGCGCGGCTGATCGAAGATGTGGACGCTCTGCAGACGGAGTTCATCCGGCGCCCGGCGCGCTGGGGCGTCGCGGCGGCGCTTGTGACGAGCCTCGCCCTGGCCAGCCTCGCCGGCTGGCGATGCGCAGGTCTGCTCGTCCTCCTGACGGCGACTCAGATCGTCGGCGGTCGACTGGCCGCGCTCTCCCTGGCCCGCCGCTGGGGCCGTGAAATTCAGTCGGCTTCCGGCCGCCTCAAGGACGCCTGCGCCGGCCTGCTCGCGGCGGCGCCCGAAATCGCCGCCTATGGGCTGCAGGACTGGGCCGCCGGACAGGTGTCGGGCGACAGCCGCGCCCTTGCCGAGGCGCGCCTGGCCATGCGCCGGGCGGAGGCGTGGCAGACATGCGCATCGACCACTCTTTCAGGCGTGGGCGCAGCCGCCATGTTTCTGTGCGCGCAAGGCGTGACGCTCCCCATCGCCTTCCTTGCCGCCCTGGTCGCCTTCGCCGCGCTCGAGGCCTGCGCCGCCGCCGCGCGCGAGGCTCAGGACGAACCCGCCTATCGGGCGGCTCGCGAGCGCCTGGAGCCATGGATCGGCTCGGCGCCCCTGGCGCCTCAGACTCCGACGGCGGCGAAGATCTGGCTCAGGGAGAGGGGGCGAGGCGTCCATCTGGATCCGGGTGAGCGGCTGGTCATCACCGGCCGTTCGGGATGCGGCAAGAGCAGCCTGCTGGAGCGTCTGCTGAAGCTGCGCGACAGCTCGCCTGGCGAGGCGCAGATCGGCGATGTCGATCTGGCGCGCCTCAGCCCGGCGGCCGCCCGCGCGCAGTTCGCCTACGCGCCGCAATCGCCGACCTTGCTGGGTGGAACGGTGCGCGAGAACCTTCGTTTGGGCGATCCGGACGCGTCAGACGAACACATGTGGGCCGCCCTCGCCGACGCCGCACTCGATATCCGGATCGGCGGCGACGCGGCAGGGTTGGACGCGGACATTGGGGAAGCCGGCGCTCGGCTCTCTGGCGGCGAGCGCAAGCGCCTGTCTCTGGCCCGCGCCTATCTTCGCCGTTCGCCCTGGCTCGTCCTGGATGAACCGACCGAGGGACTTGATCACGCCACCGAAGCCCTGGTCGTCGCACGCCTGGACGAGCGGCTACGCTGCAGTGGCCAGGGCCTGCTGCTGGTGAGCCACCGCCCGGCGCCCAGGACACTCTGTCCCTCGAGCCTGGCGCTCGACTGACGGAATCAGACCAACGTTGCAAATCGCAATTTTTTGTGTTTACCGGCACGCGCGTCGGCGCCATGTTCATGATATGTTCCGTTTCAGCGACGGAACGAGTCCGAGTTCGAGAGGGCGTCATGACCTTCGATGCACACACTCCAGGTCCGAGGAACACCATCCGTCTTCGGCTGGGCCGCTGGCTCGAGGCGCGCGGGACAGGATGGGGCGTAGCCGTGCTCCCGGTGCTCATCCTGGCGCTGGCGTTCCTCGTCCTGTGGCTGCACGCCTGATCGCGCGGCGGGGCAACCGCTAAACGGTAGCAAAACTGAGCTACAGTCAGCGGAGACTTAGAGACTAGGCGTGGAGGCGACCCGATGAATGGCGCTGAGCTGTTTGTTTCCGCATTGGAGAACGAAGGCGTAACGCAGATCTTCGGCGTGCCCGGTGAGGAGAACCTCGCCATGGTCGACGCGCTGCGCCGCTCCTCGATCAAGCTGGTGGTGACCAGGCACGAGCAGGCGGCCGCCTTCATGGCGGCCACGCACGGCCGGCTCACAGGTCGGCCCGGCGTGTGCCTCACCACCCTGGGACCGGGCGCCCTCAACCTCACCACGGGCGCCGCCTATGCGCTTCTCGGCGCCATGCCGATGGTGATGATCACCGGCCAGAAGGGCGTTCTCAGCCACAAGCAGGCGCGCTTCCAGGTGGTGGATGTCGTCTCGACCCTCACGCCTCTGACCAAGATGGCTCGTCAGATCGTCAGCACGGGGACGATACCGGCGACGGTGCGCGAAGCGTTCCGCGTCGCCCAGCAGGAGCGGCCGGGACCCGTTCACCTCGAACTGCCCGAAGACATCGCCTTCGAGCCGGCGCCGAACATCCCCGTAGTCCCGCCGCACCCGATCGAACCCCCCGTGGCCCAGCCGGCGGCGCTCGATCGGGCGGCGGCCCTGATCCGCGCTGCCGAGCGCCCGCTCATCATGCTCGGCGCCACAGCGAGCCGGCCCCGACTTTCAGAACCGCTCTCCGAGTTCGTGCATCGCCTGCAGATCCCGTTCGTGAACACCCAGATGGGCAAGGGCTCCGTCGCCGGCGGATCCCGCCTGTACATGGGAACTGCTGCGCTCTCCGAGCGCGATTACGTGCATGACGCGATCGACCGCGCCGACCTCATCATCGCAATCGGTCACGACACGGTCGAGAAGCCGCCCTTCTTCATGGGACCCAAGGGCCCCATGGTGCTGCACGTCGGCTATCTGCCGGCGACGGTCGAGGAGGTGTTCTTTCCGCATGCGGAGCTGATCGGCGACATCGGGGCCAGCCTGCGCCTCCTGGCCGACCGCCTGGAAGGCGCCCTTCCGAACGCCGGCGCACTCCTGCCCCTGCGCGAGACCATCCTCGGCCATATCACCGAGCGCGCGGACGAGAGCCGCTATCCGCTGACGCCCCAGCGCATCGTTCATGACGTGCGGCAGGTCATGCCCGACGACGGGATCGTCTGTCTCGACAACGGCATGTACAAGATCTGGTTTGCGCGGAACTACCGCACGAGCACGGCCAACACCCTGCTGCTCGACAACGCACTGGCAACCATGGGGGCGGGCCTGCCGTCGGCCATGATGGCCGCCATGCTCAACCCGGATCGCCGCGTCCTGGCCGTCTGCGGCGACGGCGGCTTCATGATGAATGCGCAGGAACTCGAGACCGCGCACCGGCTTGGGCTCAACCTCGTGGTGCTCATTATCGAGGACAACGCCTACGGGATGATCCGCTGGAAGCAGAACGTCGATGGCTTCCCCGACTACGGCATGACCTTCGGCAACCCCGACTTCGTGGCCTTCGCCCACGCCCACCAGGTGAAGGGGACCCGGGTCGAATCCGCGGACGGCCTCGCGCCGGCGCTCGAAGCCGCCTTCGCCCAGGGCGGCGTCCACCTCGTCGTGACGCCCGTCGACTATTCCGAGAACGCCCGCGTTCTCATCGAAGAACTCCGCGCCCACGCCGCCGCGGCTGTGGTGGCCTGAAGCGCCCAATTCGCGCGCGAAAACACCCACCCGACTTATGAGTTGCGCAACCGCACCCGCAGGAATTCGATGAACAACCGCGCTCTCGCCGGCAGCAGACGGGTTTCGGTCACGGCGTGCACCTGAATCGGCGCAAGGCTCCAGTCGGACAACACACGGGCCAGGCGACCCGACGTAACGTCATCAAAGGCGAGCACGTTGTCCAACACGGCAAGTCCCGCACCTTGCAGCGCCAGTGCTCGGCTCAGCGCGACGCTGTTCATCGCAAAGCGTGCGCCGATCACCACTTCGACCGACTCGTCGCCGCGATAGAACGTTCTCGAAACGTCACCCGCCCTGGTCGCTCCCTCCACGATGCAGACCACGTGTCTGTCGAGATCGTTGGGGTGTGTGAGGGGCGCGGCGTTCCTCAGGTACTCCGGCGACGCGTAAAGATAGCGCGGCAGCACTGCGATCGGCCGCGCGACGAGCGTCAACGGCGCCACGGGTGGCGGACCGATGCGGATCGCGAGATCGAAGGGCTCCGTCTGCAGATCCACGGGGTGCGGTGACAGGTCGAACTCGAATGAGATGAGCGGATAAGCTTTCGCGAAGTCCGCGATGATCGGCGCCAAATGACCGGCGGCGAGGTCCGCGGGCATCGAAACCCGTAGCGTACCGGCCGCACGTTCGACCATGTCGAGCAGCGACTCGTGCGCAATCCTCGCTTCCTCGACGATGCTCTGGCAGCGTTTGAAATACACCTCGCCTGCTTCCGTCAGCTCGACCTTACGCGTCGAGCGATGCAGCAGCCGCAGGCCGATCGTCTTCTCCAACTCCGCGATGTGGCGCGACAAGGTCGAGTTCGGCATGTCCAGCGCCTCCGCCGCCCGGCGAAAACTCTTCGTGCGCGCGACCTCCACGAACAGACGCATGTAGCTCAGCAATTCCACGCCGATTGTCCCATGGGCGGAGCAATGTTTTCGTTTTCCGATATTTATCCTGATGGTGGAGCAAATTAGGGTTCGATCAGTCAGTCAACCCCTGAGGAATCCACCCAATGAAGCCTCTCAATGAAACCCTACGCATCGGGCGCCATACGCTACGCAACCGCCTCGTCATGGCGCCGATGACCCGCTCGCGAGCAGACGATGCGACTGGCGTGCCCTCCACCCTCGCCGCCCAGTATTACGCGCAACGCGCGGATGCCGGGCTGATCATCACCGAAGGCACGTCGCCCTCGGCGATGGGCAAAGGTTACGTGCGAACACCGGGTATCCACTCCGCCGCGCAGATCCACGAATGGAAGGGCGTCACCGACGCCGTCCATGCGCGGGGCGGGGTGATCTTCCTGCAGTTGATGCACACCGGACGAATCTCTCACCCGAGCCTGCTGCCGAACGGCGCTACGCCTGTCGCGCCTTCTGCGATCGCCGCCCAAGGCAAGGTGTACACCGCGACAGGACCGCAGGACTTCGTCACGCCGCGCGCGCTCGAGACCGGCGAGATCGCTGGCGTCATCGAAGAGTACCGGCTTGCCACGCGTCACGCGCTCCAAGCCGGCTTCGACGGCGTCGAACTGCATGCCGCCTCTGGCTATCTGCCGGAACAGTTCCTGTCGTCCGGGACCAACCAGCGCACCGACCGCTACGGCGGATCGCTGGAGAATCGCGCGCGCTTCATATTGGAAGTGCTGGCCGCGATGATCGATGAAGCGGGCAGCGACCGAGTCGGCATCAAGATCTCGCCGGAGATGGGCTTCAACAGCGTGACCGACGCGGCGCCGCAGGAAACCTACCGATACCTTGTGCAGCGGCTCAGCAAGCTGCAGCTCGCGTATTTGCATCTCTCGCTTGTCCCCAGCGCGTTTGAGTACCGTGCGCTGTTGCGGCCGCTGTTCAATGGCCCGCTGCTGCTCGGCGGGGGACTCGATCGGGACAGCGCCGCATCGCTGATCGCGCAGCGAGGCGCCGACGCCGCAGTATTCGGAAGCCTGTACCTCGCAAATCCCGACTTGCTGCAACGCTTTGCGGCGGGTGCGCCTCTCAACACGCCAGATCGTGACACGTTCTACGCTGGCGAGGCCAAAGGCTATATCGACTACCCTGTTCTGGAAGAAATACAGTAAACCTTACGCTTCAGATCTGTGATGCACCGGACGAAGAACTCGTCTCGACTGAACAGATAGAGGCGTCTCTCGCCCTCAAACTGAGACACGACCTGGGCAGGGCCAGCTCAGACGAGCTGGCCCCGGGCCTCGGGATCGTGGAAGGGCGCGCCCTCGTGGCGAAGCAGCCAGCGCTTGCGGTGGATTCCGCCGCCATAGCCGGTGAGCGAGCCGTCGGCGCCGATCACGCGGTGGCACGGGGCGATCAGGCCGATGGGATTGGCGCCATTGGCCAGGCCCACGGCGCGCACGGCCTTGGGCTTGCCGATCCGCCGGGCGAGCTCGGCGTAGCTGATCGTCTCTCCGACGGGGATGTCACAGAGGGCGCGCCAGACGGACATCTGGAAGGGCGTGCCGGCGCTCTTCCACGGCAGGCCGTCGAGGGCGTCGACCTTCCCACCGAAGTAGGCCGTCAGGGCGTCGCGGACCTTTTGCGGCGCCTTGCCGGGCTCCAGCCGCGCGCGCGGGCCGTAGTAGCGGCCGACAAGCCGCCGCAGGCGGTCCTCGTGGTCGGACCAGTCGAAGAATCGCAGATTCCCTTCCTCGTCGGTGACGACCATGGCCGTGCCGATCGGGGTTTCGAACCGGTCCAGAAGAAAGCGTTCAGGCTGCCGCTCGGTCATGACGGGCTCCAGTCTCGGGGTTGGGGATGGTCCAAAGATGAAGGGCGGCGTAGGCGCGCCACGGCCGCCAGGCCTCGGCGCGGGCGAGCAGGGCCGCCGTCGAGGGCCGCACTCCGCCGCCGTCGGCCAGGGCGCGCTGCAGGCCGATGTCGGCGGCGGGGAAGGCGTCGGGTTCGCGTAGGGCGCGAAGGGCGATGTACTGGGCCGTCCATTCGCCGATTCCGGGCAGGGCGCGCAGTTCGCGCACAGCCTCCGCGTATTCGCTCGAGGTCTCCCACGGGACAGCGCCGTCCGCGCTGGACTTCGCCAACGCCTCGATCGAGGCCGACCGGGCGCGCGGCATCGGCAGGCTGGAGAGATCTGCGACTGCGAGAACCCGGGCCGGCGGGAAGATGTGGGTGATCCCCGCCTCAACCGACGCCAGCGTCTCGGGAAGCGGCGCGCCGTGGTCGCGCACGATGCGCCCGGCCAGTGTGGTGGCCGCGCCGACGCTGATCTGCTGGCCAAGGATCGCCCGCACAGCCAGCTCAAACCCGTCCCACGCGCCTGGGACCCGAAGGCCCGGCCGGGCGGCCACCCGCCAGGCGAGATCGGGATCCAGCGAGAGATGCGCGCCGATCGCCTGGGGGTCGGCCGACAGGTCGAAGATCCGGCGGACGCGGGCGAGGATCGCCGGGAGGGCGGAGAGCCTCGGAAAGTGGATCGAGACCGCCAGGCGATCCTTCGGCGCTGGGCTCACCGCCAGCAGGCCGGATTTGCCGTCGAGCTCGATCGAGCGCGCGTAGCGGTCGGGCCGAACGCTCTCCACCCCCTCGATCGCCCGCATCGACAAAAAGCCGATCAGCCCGTCCCAGTCATATGGAGGACGGTAGGGAAGGGTGAGGCGCACCTCCTCGCCCGCGCTGGCGGACGGCGCCGCGCCGGTCCGGCGCAGGGCGATAGGCGGTCGATCGTAGAGGGTCTGGAAGGTCTCGTTGAACCGCCGGACGCTCGCGAAACCGGCCGCCAGGGCGACATCAGCCATGGAGAGTCGGGTCTCGTGGATGAGCTGCTTGGCCAGGAGGACCCGGCGGGTCTGCGCCACCGCGATCGGCGAGGCGCCCAGGTGGGTCTTGAACAGCCGGCGAAGCTGGCGCTCGCCCACGCCCACGCGCCCGGCCAGGGCCTCGACGTCGGCCTCGTCGAGCGCTCCGGCTTCGATCAGGCGCAGGGCCCGGGCGACGGTGTTCGATGACCCACGCCAGGCTCCGCAATCGGGCGACGACTCGGGCCGGCAGCGCAGGCACGGCCGAAAGCCCGCCTCCTGGGCCGCGGGGGCGGAGGGAAAGAAGACGACGTTCTCGCGCTTGGGGGTCCGCGCCGGACAGATCGGCCGGCAGTAGATCCCCGTGGTCTTCACCCCCACGAACAGCCGCCCGTCGAAGCGGGCGTCGCGGGTGGAAAGCGCGCGGTAGCAGACATCTGGATCGAGCGTCATGAGCGGATCATCGGCCGCCCGCCAATCAATGTCTCGCGGTTTTCGGACTCGGTCGTCGTGGCCCGTCCCCAACCTCCTCGGTCCGCCGGCGTCCCGCCGGCTCTTCTCTCTTCAGGCCGGCCGAGAAATTAACCGCGCGCTTGGCTGTTCCACGCGGTCTCCCCCTCTATCTCCGTCATCGCCGGCCGTCAGTGCCGGCGACCCATGGGTGGGCTTGGCGAGCGCTTCGCGGTGGCCGCGCCGGGCGGCGCGGCCAAGACGGAAAACGTGACCAGGGCGGAGGTGTCATCGGGAATGAAACAAGCCAGCCGGGGTCAGTCTGGCGACCCGTCATGGCCGCGCTCACGCACGGCCACGGCGAGCGCTCGCCAAGCCGAACGATGGGTCGCCGGAACTGACGGCCGGCGATGACGAAATATTTGGGGGGTGAGACGCCCCGAGGTTAATTCACAGGCTCAGACGCCGGCGGACCGGGGTGATGCGCTCTAATGCGCCTTGGCAGCGTCGTTGCGGGCTCGGGCTGCGGGCTCGGCGAGGTCCACGCTGACGCCCTCAATGGTGTCTGTGAAGAGGGTGGCGAGCGCGCGCCGGGAATCGCCTGGCTTCAGCGGCGGCGGCGCGAAGAAGTCGCCCGACCCGCGCACCCAGGCGTGGACGCCAAATCCCGCGGTGTGGGCGGCGCCGGCAAGGCCAGTCAGTTTGAGATTTTTGGGATCCGACACGTCGAGGAGCCAGTCGGCGGGAGGCGCAATGTTCAGGGTCCCGGCGGCCGCCTCTTGCACGTCGGTGGGCGCGGTGGCGGGGGCGCCCCGGCCCCACAGCCGGACCCGGCGTGCGCGGGTAAGCTCACCGAGCACCTTGAGGCTGTCGAGATCGTCGCTGGCCACGAAGGCAGCCGCCGCCGTCGAGTTGTATCCGGCGGCCGAGATCGCACGGGCGAGGTTCTGCTCGAGCGGCAGGTCGAGGCTGGCGAAATATTTGGGGGCCATCAGAGTGGCGTAGACGCCCACCACACGAGTGGTCCGGACGCTGGCGGCCCGCGCGGCGCGGGTCAGTTCGTCGAATGTCAGGATCACCGGCCGCTCGGCCTTGGCGGACCCGGAGCGACGGTCCTGTCCGCCGGGGAGGGTGAGGGTGAGGCTCTTGATCTCCGGCAGCGTGAAATCTTCGCAGAACCAGCCCTCGCGCGTATTGCCCTCGATCACCCGCGTCGTCCGGCGTTCCGCGTACTCGGGGTGCGAGGCGACATTGGTGTCGCCCGACAACTCGTCGTCCCGACGCGCGATCAGCACCCCGTCCTTGGTCGAGACGATGCCGCTCTCGAAGTAGTCCGCCCCGTCGTTTGCAGCCTGCTCGTAGGCCCCGCGCGAGCCGGCCGGCCAGCCTCCCGCCGAACCGCCGCGCGCAATGATCATCCCGATGCGGCGCCCCTGGGCCCGTCCCGCGCCCGCAAGGGCCACGGCGCCCAGGCTCAGGCCGGCGGCGGTAATCGTGCGGCGCGTGAGACTCATGGCTCCGTTCATACCGCAGCCGCGCGCAAGGAAAAGCGGTCCCTTGGGGCGCGGCTCCCGCCGACAACGCATCGGTCCGGCTTCAACTTAGCCCCGGCGGCGTTGGAAGGTCGTGGCGCCCAAGCCTTGCAGTCCGCACAATGTACTTGAATGCACATTCGACATATGCTGTTGATTGATCGTTCAACCATGTCCGGATCGCCATCCACTGCCGACAGGCTGGTCCAGGCCGCCATGCGACTGTTCGCCGAAAAGGGCTACGGTTCCACCAGCGTCGCCGACATCCTGCATGAGGCCGGCGCCAACTCAGGCAGCCTCTATCACGCCTTTCCCACCAAGCAGGACCTGCTGGTGGCGGTGCTCGAAACCTACCGGTCTGGCATCGGGCCGATGCTGCTGGAGCCCGCCTGGGCTGGCGTCGGCGATCCGATCGCGCGGATCTTCGCCCTGCTCGCCCGCTACCGAGAGGCTCTCGCGTCGAGCGACTGCGTCTACGGCTGCCCGATCGGCAGCCTCGCGCTCGAACTGCACGAGCCGGATCCGCCTGTGCGGGAAGTCCTCGCCGGAAGCTTCGAGGCGTGGACTGCGGGCGTGCAGGGCTGCCTCGATGCGGCCCGGAGCCGTTTGCCGACCGGAGCCGACACCCGGGCCCTGGCCCAGTTCATCCTCAGCGTGATGGAGGGCGGGGTGATGCAGGCGCGCACGCATCGCAGCCTCGAAGGGTTCGACGCGGGTGTGCGGCTGCTCGGCGACTATCTGCAGCGGCTGCAGGCCGCCGCCAGCCTGGAGGAGCGGACATGAGGATGCGGGCTCTGATCACAGGATTCTCCGTCGCGATCGCCGCGGGCGTCGTGGCGGCGGGAGCGTCCGCCCAGACCCCGGCGGACCGCGAGGCGGCAGAGAAGACTCCGGACATCGTGGAGAGCTCGTTCGCCACCGCCGATGGCGCGCGCGACCTGCAGCAGTCGATCGTCATCGACGCTCCCGTGAGCGTCCTCTGGAAGGCGTTCACCGACAGTGCGGAATTCGTGCGGTGGGGCGCGCCGGTCGCGTCGATCGACATGAAGGTCGGAGGCCGGCTCGAGGCGAGCTACGACGCCAGCCATCCGCTCGGCGATCCCGACAACATCGTCCACAGGATCATCACCTTCATCCCCGAGCGCCTGATCGTGTTCCAGAACGTGCAGGCGCCTCGCATGCTGCCGCACGCCGAGGCCTATCAACGGACGGTCGTCGTGATGCAGTACGAGCCTCTCGGCCCGGCCCGCACGCGAGTGACCGAGACGGTGACCGGCTGGGGCGCCGACCCGGCTTCGAACCAGCTCTACGCCTTCTTCCGGGCCGGCAACGCCAGCGTGCTGGAGAAGATGAAGCACGTCTACGAGGCGAAGTAGTCGCAATCAGCCGGCCGGCGCGGCTCCCCGCCGATATCGCTGCAGGCCCGCGCCGAACACGACCGTCGCCACAATCGGAAACACCACGCCCGCGCCTGCCGCCAGGGCAAGCGCGCCGGCGCTGGGATCGCGCACCAGTTCGACCGGCGCCACCGCGATAAAGCCAGCGGGCAGCACGGTGAAGATCAGGATCTTCGTCCAGCCCTGGTAGATCGAGGCCGGATACATCGACACCATCAGGGTGAAATCCATCAGGTCGCGCGCCAGGCTGCGGGCGTCGGCGATCCAGAAGGCGAGGCTGCCGAAGATCACTGCGGTCGACAGCCACACGCTCGCCCCGATCGCCACGGCGGCTGCCGCGCCCGCCGCTCCCGCCAGGCTCAATTTGGCGCTGAAAGTCAGCACGACCAGTCCCGCGAAGATGTCGCCCCAGGCGCTCGGCATGGATTCGCGCGAGAGCAGACGCGGCAGCACCGGGCCCGGCTGGGTGAGCAGGGAATCGATGTCGCCTCGCAGGATCGCTGCGGCCAGGTCGCGGTAGCCGCCGAGGAAGACGGTCGAGAGGCCGAACAGCAGGTAAACGACCCCGATCAGCCGCGCCATGTCGACCAGCCGCCAGCCGCCGACCTGGCGGAAGCCGGTGAAGAACAGGAACCACAGCACCAGCCAGAAGCCGTTGTTCACCACCATGCCGCCAGCCTGCAGCCAGAAGGCGGTGCGGTCGGCCAGGGCGCTGCGCACTGCGGCCAGGGAGGCGAAGGCGGTCGCGCGCGCCACGCTCATCACACGCCCTCCCGCAGGGTCTTGGCCACGCCGGCGCGCGCAGCGAGCGCCACCATGACTGCCAGCGCCGTCACCCAAGCGGCCTGCGCGGCCAGGGCGTGCGCGAAACCGCCCCACGACATCGACAGGATCGCCTGGCCGGGGAAGCCGAGCTGGGCCGCGAATGGCGAGGCGAAGGCCAGAACGTGCAACCAGCCGCGATAGAGGCTGATCGGCGCGAAGAGGCCGCCCAGCAGGAACATCAGCTTCTGGGCGATCAGCATCGCGGGCAGCACCCTCCGCACCCAGAAGGCCGACAGGCCCACCAGGGCGTAGACGAGGAGGGTCAGCGCCGCGCCGCCCACCGCCAGGAGCGCGGTCCGGACCAAGGCCTGCGGCCCCGGCAATAGGCCGGTCATGACCAGCAGGACGAAGCCGGCCGGCGCGATCGCGATCATGCGCGCCGCCGAACCGCCGGCCGCCTCGGCGATCAGCAGGAGCGCCCAGGACCTCGGGCGCAGCAGGCGCGCCTCCAGGGCGCCCGAGCGCACCTCGTCCTCGAACCGGAGCTGCACTGACACCGCCGAGATGATGATCCATTCGGTGACGCCGACGTAGGGGCCTAGGCCGCCCGGCGGCAGGCGCGTGGCGAGCGTGCCCGGCAGGCGCGAGGCGCCCACTTTCCCCCAGAAGGCGCCCAGCACCATCAGGCAGACGGCGTAGAAGGCCACGCGCCCGGCCAGCGCCGGCCACGCGGCGAAGGCGCCGGTCAGGCCAAGGCGGAACGCGCCCGCAGCCGCGCGCAGATCGGCGAGGGCTTCTCGCACCCAAAGACGCGCGGCCTTAGTCAGCGAGGGCGGCGTAGATCTCATGGACCACCTCCTCCATCGGCGGATCCTCGACGCTGACATCGTCTATGCCGCCGTGCGCCAGGGCGGCGGCGACGACCGCCTCGACCCGTGCCCGCGCGGTGTCGACCTCCAGCACCGTGGTGTGCGGCTCGCTCGGGCGGCGCGTGACGCCAGCCATCTCGACCTCCAGCACCGGCGCGGCCGAGCGCACGGTGACGAGCTTGCGCGCCAGGAAGCGGCGGCGCAGGCCCTCCGTCGCCTCGTCCAGCACGATGCGCCCGGCGTTGATGACGATCACCCGCTCGCACACCAGTTCGATGTCGCGCGCGTCGTGCGAGGTGAGGACGACGGTCTGGCCCTCGCGCGCCGACTGCTCGCGGATGAAGTCTCGGATCGCGGCCTTGGCCGTGACATCCAGGCCGATCGTCGGCTCGTCCAGGAACAGCAGAGCCGGAGCGTGCAGCAGGGACGCGACGATCTCGCAGCGCATCCTCTGGCCCAGCGACATGCGCCCGGGCGGCTGATCCAGCAGACCCGCGACGCCGAACCGCTCGGCCAGTTCGCCCAGCCGCCGGGCGAACGCCTCGGCGGGCTGATCGTAGATCCGCCGCAACAGCGCAAAGGAGTCCCGCGCCGGCAGTTCGGGCCACAGTTGCGAGCGCTGCCCGAACACGACGCCGATGCGGTAGGCAAGCGCCCGCCGCTCGCGCCAGGGCGTGAAGCCCAGCACCTGCGCCTCGCCGCCGCTCGGCTCGAGCACGCCGCTCAGCATCTTCAGCGTGGTCGACTTGCCCGCCCCGTTAGGCCCGATGATCGCGACCCGCTCGCCCGCACGGATGTTGAACGAGACGCCGGCGACAGCCGCCAGTTCTGTGTAGTCGGGTTGGAAGAGGCCTTGCAGGCCCCCGAGCGCGCCGGTCCGCCGCCTAGGCTGGCGGTAGGTCTTGCGAAGATCCTGGACTGTGACGGCGGGTTTCATGGCGGGTCTCGAAGAGGGGATCTGGACGGGGTTCGGCGTTCATGCAGCCGCAGGCGCTTACCGCTTCTCGCGGAAGCGGTTGGCTGGAGGCGCACATGAACCCGTAGGTCCGGATCATCTCAGGGAGTCCCGAGGGTTAGAGTCTTAAGCGTTATCGAAAGCTCTCAGCGAGCGCAAGACTGAACGCGTGACGTTCGTCGACTGAAGTCGTTCGTCGAGGTTCAATGAACGAGGCCTTGCTGCAGGTCCTCAGATCCTTTCTCGCTCTTCTCCGCCTTCACCCCCAGCAGTCGCGCGAGCATCGGATAGACCTCGACATTGTCGAACTCTGGCAGGACGACGCCGGAACGGAAGGCCGGGCCGTGGGCGACGAAGATGGCCTTCATCGCCGGTTCGGTTGGCTCGTAGCCGTGGTTGCCGTGGAGCCGGGGGTAACGGGCGAACTGGGCGTGCGTCCCGGCCGACCAGCCGACGTCGGCGAGGCAGAAGATCTCAGGCACACGCGGGTTGGACCCGTAATGGAGCCGCGCGGGGATATCCCGGCGGCGCCAGCAGCGCAGGTGCTCGTGCGGAGCCAGCAGGATCCGTTCGGCCTCGGCGCGATAGTCGGGTTGCGGATCGACTCCGGTCGCGGCGCCGAAGGTTGGCACGGTCACGCGCTTCAGATCGATCAGGTCGTCGAGCATGACCAGCTGGTCCGGCGAGATCGTCGCCATGCCGTGATCGGAGATGACGACGATGTTGGTCCCCTCATAGAGCCCGCGAGCCTTCAGGCCGGCGACGAGATCGCCGATCGCCGCGTCCACCTGCGCGATCGCGACGTTCACCTGGGGGCTATCGGGGCCGAACAGATGTCCCTGCAGGTCTACGGGGTCGAAGTGCAGGCGGATGAAGGCTGGGCGCTGGTCTCGCGGCAGGTCGATCCAGGCGAGGACGCCGTCGACCTGCTCCTTGAGCACAGCGGCGCCTCGCGCCTTGGACGGCGGGGCCACATAGGTCGATTTCACGCCGTGGATGACCACGCCGCCGTCGCCTGGCCAGTCGGAGGCCGCAGTCTTGAGACCGGCGCGCTCGGCAGTCACCCACAACGGCGTTGCCTCCTCCCACCAGCGCGGATCGCGATCGATCGTGTCGCCGTGCGGACCGCCGAAGGCCATCCCGGGCATGGAGGGGTCTATGAACTCGTTGTCCACGATCCCGCTGTGGTCCGGATAGAGGCCGGTCATCAGGGTGTAATGGTTTGGGCTGGTCACCGAGGGAAACGCCGGCCGCATGGCTTGGGCGCGCACCCCGGCGCGGGCGAGCTCGGCGAGGTTGGGCGTCAGTCCCCGCTCGAGATAGCCGGCGCGGAAGCCGTCGATGGAGATGACCAGCAGGAGCGGCCGCGTGGCTGCGGCCGGGGCGGCGGCGTGCGGCGTCGTCTTGGGCGGCGGAGTGAGCGCCATCGTCAGGGCCGCCACCGCCACGAGCGCGGCCGCCCTCCAACTTCCCCCCATCATCCCCTCCACCTTTACTGCGGCACGCTAGGCGCGATTCCGAACCGGAGCAACTCGGCGGACCGGCTCCGCGGCGGGGGCCGGAGGCGTTCAGGTCGCCGCACGCAACGTCTCCAGTAACAGCTAGAGCAGGGTCTGTTGTTTGGGCAGATGGAAGCGTCGTTCTTTGTAAAAAATTGTAGAAATGCGAGGAAACCCAAAGAGATGAGAGTGACAAGCGTTAGCGGAAAACACGCAGACAACAAGGATAATTCTGGAATAGCTAAAGCATGACGCCCTGTTAAACTACCTTCGGTGGGGAGATTTGTCTGGATAAACTCATTCAATATATGCTATTGTATCAATCAGGAGCTGACTATGTCCCCAGCCCAACGCGTTTCAAACGCTCCTTGTTGGGAAGTAGGTTTCCGAAGGAAATAATTGATGTCCGTAAAGACCCCTAAAGAGCTATTCGTCAGGATGTTGAGCGATGTGCGCCAACGTACCGAGAAGACGACGAAGATCTATGAGGAACTGGTTGCGGCCACACAGGACAAGAATATCAAAGAGGCTCTGCAATCGCGTGCCTTTCTTCAGGATAAGATCCTCAACTCACTGGACCGGTGCTTCGACCTTATCGGCGAGAAGCCCGTTGCGCTGAACGGACGCCTGCACGAGGTGTTCATGGAGGACTTCCGGCGCGAACTGGCGGAGATCCAGGGTCCGGCGGCCAAGGCCATATTTGTCCTGGTCAAGGCCAACCACCTGATGCACCTGCGCAACGCCGAATACATCGCGCTGATAGCGATGGCTGACGTATCGGGCCACCTCGGCGTCGGCGTGCTTCTCGAAAGCTGTCTCGCCGACGAACTCGCCTTCACCGAGCGGACCCGCCGTTTGATCCGCCATGCCATCGAGAGCCAGCACGAGATCAAGCTGGCGGCATAAGGGCCAGCCAGGTTCAGAAGCTTCTATCTGTCTAAGCTTGGCGACGGTCTTTTTTCAGGGGTGCGGAGTCTGTTCGCACCCCTGCTGCCGTCGGGCCATTACAGCGCAGATTGATGTTGGTCCAGGTTAGCGCGATGGTGTCGCAAAGCGAGGACGGTGAATTCGCGGAAGCTGGGAAGAGCCTTTCATGCGGTATTTCCTCATTGGCCTGGCCGCGGTTTCTGTATTCGCCGCCTCAGCGGCTTCCAGCCAGATCGATACCGACGCGCCGGCGCACCTCATCGTCGGCGTCGATCGGTCTGGCGAGCTGCCTCGCCTGACTCCGGTGCAGTTCGTCTATCTCGGCCGCCAATACTGCTGGTATCCCAGTGGGTGGAAAGGGCCGGGCTTCTACTGGTGCGGCTACGCCTGGCGCCACGGTTATGGCTGGGGCGGCGGAGCCGGCTGGATGGGCTACACCTATCGCGGCGGATCCTACTATCACGGCGGCGTCGTCTACCGCGGCGGCTATGCCGGCGGCTACCATGGCGGCGCGGTCAGCGGCGGCGGCGCCTACGCTCGCGGCCCGAACGGCGGCAGTGCTCGTGGCGGCTCTGTGAACGGTCCCAACGGCGGTCATGCCGCCGCCGGCACGGTCACCGGCCCGGGCGGGCGTAGCGCCAGCGGCGCCCGCGTCACCGGCCCAGGCGGCCACAGCAGGACCGTCGTCGCTCCGAGGGGCTGACGCGCCACCAGGTGCGCCGCATATCATCAGCCTACTATCCGGTGTTCGCGCGGCGCGCCGAACCATGAATGGTTCACGGGGGTCTTGAAGGTGCAGATTGGTCTTATTGGCGGGATTGGCCCTGCCGCCACCGATTTTTACTATCGGAGGCTGATTTCGGTTTTCTCAACTGGCAAGTCGCCGCTCGAACTGACGATCGTCCACGCCGACGCGCCAACGTTGCTTGCCAATCTCGCGAGAAATGATGTGGCCTTGCAGGTCGCGATCTACATGAAGTTGACCAGCCGCCTGGCTGCAGCTGGCGCGGGCTGCGTCGCGGTCACCTCCATCGCCGGGCATTTCTGCATCGACGCGTTCAAGGCGTCGTCCCCGCTGCCGGTTGTCGACCTGATCTCCGAGGTCAACAGGGCGATAGAAAAGGGCGGCTATAAGCGGATCGGTATTCTCGGGACGCGCACCGTCATGGAGACGCGATTCTACGGAGCCATTTCCGGCGCAACCATCATCCCGCCCAGCGGCCGCGATCTGGACGACGTGCACCAGGCCTATGCGACGATGGCGACGTCCGGCGTCGTGACGGATGCTCAGCGGGACGTTTTCGCGAAAGCCAGCCAAAGGTTGCTGAAAGACGCCGGCGCCGAGGCGATCATGCTCGGGGGCACCGATCTCGCCCTGGTCTTCGACGAGCGCAACGCACCCTTCCCCCTCATCGACTGCGCCGCCATCCACGCCGACGCCATCGCGAGATTCGCCGCCTCCTGAGGCGCTCTCGCGCCGTGCTGATGAAGGAAACGTACGCAGCACGTCTGATGCCGGAGCGGACGGCGCCTGAAGCGTTCGTCACACGGCGGTGCGATGCTGCACTTCCACGCCAGTCCCTGCTAAACGGAGACATGGGGCGGGGGCGCCAAGCTCGAATATGCGCTGAGGGCGCGAGGTGCGAGCTCACGGTGATGATCGGGGGAACACGGCGTGGCAGCAGTGGAGCTTTCGCAAGACGCAGGCGAGCAGTTCTTCAAGGAGCTTGCGGACTTCGCGCCCGTCATGATCTGGCGCTCCGGTCCGGATACGCTCTGCGACTGGTTCAACAAGCCCTGGCTCGACTTCGTCGGTCGCACAATGGAACAGGAAATCGGCAACGGCTGGACCGAAGGCGTTCACCCGGAAGACTTCGATCGTTGCCTCGAAGTCTATCTCTCGTCCTTCCACGCTCGCAGGCCATTTACGATGACCTATCGGCTCAGGCGGCGGGACGGGGTCTATCGCGAAATCCTGGACAACGGTTCCGCATTCTACCGTGACGGGGAGTTCGCCGGCTACTTCGGCAGCTGCATCGACATCTCAGAGCGCAGCGCCATGGAAACCCAGCTGCGGCAGGCGCAGAAGATGGAGGCGATCGGCCAGCTCACCGGGGGCGTGGCGCATGACTTCAACAATCTCCTGCAAGTCATCGGCGGGAACCTTCAGCTCCTCGAGAAGGATGTTCCCAGCCACGAGCGCGCTCAGCGGCGTTTGGAAAACGCAATGGAGGCCGTGCTGCGGGGCTCGAAGCTCTCAGCCCAGCTGCTGGCGTTCGCGCGACGTCAGTTCCTTTCACCCAGGGCCACCAATCTCGGCAGCCTGATCCGGGGAATGGATGACCTTCTGCAGCAGGCGCTGGGCGAAGCCATTGAGATCGAAACGGTGATTTTCGGCGGCCTTTGGAATACGCACGTCGATCCGACCCAGGTCGAGACGGCTCTGCTGAACCTCGCCGTCAACGCGCGCGACGCCATGGGCGGCCGCGGGAAGCTCACCATCGAGGCCGGCAACGCCCGGCTCGACGACGAGTACGCCGCCAGGCACGTCGACGTTCAGCCTGGCGAATATGTGATGATTGCTGTCACCGACACCGGCTGCGGAATGTCGCCTGAGGTCGTCGAACGGGTGTTCGACCCATTCTTCACCACCAAGGCGGAAGGCGAGGGTACGGGCCTCGGTCTCTCGGTGGTCCACGGCTTCGTCAAGCAGTCCGGCGGCCACATCACAGTCCATAGCGAGATCGGTAGCGGGGCCACGATCCGTCTCTACCTCCCGCGCACGCGAATGAAGGAGGACGAGCCCACAGACGTGGCGAGGGGAGCCGTTGTCGGAGGGACGGAAGTGATCCTCCTCGTGGAGGACGACGACGATGTGCGCGCCACGACGGCGGATGTGCTCATGGACCTCGGCTACCGGGTGCTTCGCGCGCGCGACGCGGACGAGGCCATGGTCGTCCTGAACAGCGGGGCGTCCATCGACCTTCTCTTCACAGATGTGGTCATGCCCGGTGCGCTCGGCGCGCGCGATCTCGCTCGCCAGGCTCAGCAACGACTTCCCGGCCTGCCCGTGCTGTTCACCTCGGGCTATCCCGACAACGCCCTCGTGGATGGGGGTCACCTCGATGAGAGCGTTGAGCTGCTTTCAAAGCCCTACACGCGCGAGGAACTCGCTCGAAAGCTGAGGAAAATGCTCGCGTCCCGGCCGGAGCCCGCCTCCGCGTAGCTCAAGCCCTAAGCCGCCGCCTGCAGCCGCTCCAGCAGCATAGGGTGAAGCACGCTGTTGGCGGCGCAGATGGAGCCCTTGGTCAGCATGTCCTGGCCGCCATCGGCGTCGGTGACCACGCCGCCGGACTCGAGCACCAGCAGGATGCCGGCCGCCATGTCCCAGGGCGAGAGATCGCGCTCCCAGAAGCCGTCGAAGCGGCCGGCGGCGACCCAGGCGCAGTCGAGGGCGGCGGCGCCGAAGCGGCGCACGCCGGCCACCCGCTGGGTGATCTGGTGCAGTTCCTTGAGGAAGCGGCCGTGCTGGCCGTGTCCCATGAAGGGGATGCCGGTGGCGAACACCGCCTCATCCATGCGCGTGCGGGCGGCGACGCGGATGCGCTTGTCGTTGAGGAAGGCGCCCTTGCCCCGCTCGGCCCAGAACAGGTCGCCGTTGGCGGGGTTGAAGGTGAGGGCGGCGACGATCTGGCCTTCCCGCTGCAGGGCGATGTTGATCGCGAAGTGCGGCATGGCGTGGAGGAAGTTGGTCGTGCCGTCGAGCGGATCGACGACCCAGGTGTGGGTCTTGTCTGTGCCTTCGACCAGGCCGCGCTCTTCGCCCAGGAAGCCGTAGCCGGGGCGGGCCTTGGTCAGCTCCTCCATCAGGGTCTGCTCGGCCTTCAGGTCGGCGGCGGAAACAAAGTCGGCGGCGCCCTTCTTCGACACCTGCAACTCGGCCACCTCGCCGAAGTCGCGGGCGAGCGCGCGCCCGGCCTTGCGCGCGGCGTCTGTCATCACACGGATGAGCGCACTGGCGGCGGCGACCATCAGCGGGACCCCGCGCAGCTGGAGGCGACTTCGAGCACCAATTCCCCGGAAGCAACACGCCAGTCCATCCAGCGCCGCCGGTCCTTACCCCGCACGCGCCTCGGGACTCAAGGCGGGCGTCGCTGCCGGTGTCGACGAATTCACCACAAAGACACCAAGATCACTAAGGGGAGTTCAAAGCGCGAAGCGCCTTACGCCCTCTTTGAATAGCGGCGCATTGAAGTTCATTAGGAAACCCAGACGTCGCTTGGACAGTTTGAGATAGGTGATGATCTGAGCCTCGTGCAGGCGCGTCAGCGCCTCGACGGCCTTGATCTCCACGATCAGCATTTCCTCGACCAGCAGGTCGATCCTGTAGCCTGCATCGAGGGTGACGCCTTTGTAGGTGAGAGGAAGCGGGACCTGTCGTCTTGTTGAGACGCTTCGCGTCTCGAGCTCATGGGCGAGGCAGTGCTCGTAAGCAGACTCGAGCAGGCCGGGACCAAGTTCCCGATGCACCGCCAGCCCCGCGTCCACCACGCAGCGAGCCAAATCCTCCAACGCCGCTGGCAGCGCTTGGTGTCCTTGGTGAGCTTGGTGGTTCAACAGGGTCTCTCCGCGACCCAAGCTTAACCGTAATTCCCTAACCCTTCACCCCACACCCGGTCTTGCCGCTAACCCCGCGGTGATTTCGCGGTTGAAGGCGTCCACGGCGGCGGCGGGGCCGGAGGGGTGGTTCCAGACGCCGGCGGAGACGGCCAGGAAGTCGGCGCCCGCAGTGACCAACGGGCGGCAGTTGTCGACCGTGATGCCGCCGATCGCCACGCAGGGCGTGAGCATGCTTTCCTGCCAGACTTCCAGGATCTCCAGGTCCGGCCGGTGGTGCGTCTCCTTGGTCGAGGTCGGGAAGAAGGCGCCGAAGGCGACGTAGTCCGCGCCCGCCTCGGCGGCGGTCATGGCCAGGTCGCGGCTGTCGTGGCAGGTCACCCCCACCGTGCGGTCGGTTCCGAGCGCCTTGCGCGCGACCGCATAGGGGGCGTCGGCCTGGCCGATGTGGACGCCATCGCAGCCCAGGCGCGCGGCGAGGTCCGGGCGGTCATTGAGGATCACCTCCACGTCCCGCGCCCAGGCGATGGGGGCAAGCACGCGCACCGCCGCCTCGATGGCCTCGTCGGAAACGTCCTTCAGGCGGATCTGCAAGGCGCCGACGTCGCCCGCGTCCAGGGCGGCGAACAACGTGCGGGCAAAGGCGGCCGGGTCGGGCAGAGCCGGTGGGGTGATGAGATAGAGGCGACAGTCCAGGAGCATGGCCCCCTTATGCGCCGCCTGCCGCCCCCTGCGGTAGGGCTTGCGCGCGGGCGGCGCGCTCGATCGTCCAGTCGAGCGGTTCCACTTTGCGGATCACCAGCGCCCATCCCACGGCGCCGGCCAGGGCGATGGCGGCGGAGAGGATGAAGGCCGAGGTGAAATCGCCGGTGCGGTCGACGAGCCAGCCGGTGACGACGGGGCCCACCATGCCGGCGGTGTTGCCGGCGAGGTTCTGGGCCCCGATCCATTTGGGGGTGGCCCAGGGGCCGGCGAGGGTCTGGCCAATGGCGAAGATTCCCGCGACGTTGAAGCCCATGCCGACCGCGGCGATGAACAGCCCGGCCACCGAGATGCGCGGGTCGGCGATCGCCCCGATGACCAGACCCACCGCGATGGTCAGGTGACACGCCGCAGCCGCGGTCTTGCGCACCGAATTAGGACTCGCGCCGTTGCGGATCCGCATGTCGGTCAGCCAGCCGGCCAGGGCGTTGGAGACGGCGTAGGCGACATAGATCAGCCCGCCGATCGTCGCCATCGCCGGGACCGAGTAGCCGCGCGCCTTCACCAGGTAGAGCGGCATCCAGGAAAGGACGAAGTAGGTGGCCCAGTTCGCCGAGAAGTGGCCGAGGTAGGCGCCCCAGGCGTCCCGCCGCCGGAGCAACGACAGATAGGAGGGCCCCTTCCCCGGCGGGGCTGCGGCCGATGCGCGCGAAAGATGGCGCGTCCGCCAGAGCCATGGCGCCATCCAGAGCAGGGAGACCAGCCCGAACAGCATGAACACGTCCCGCCACCCGATCCTGGCCATCAGCAGGCCCCCGGCGAAGGTGCCGAAGGCGGGCCCGAGCGACAGGCCCAGGCCGATCATCCCGTTCGCCACGCCCAGCCGGTCCTGCGGCAAGTGGCGGGCGAGTAGGGTGGAGGAGGCGGGAAAGGCGGCGCTTTCGCCGAGGCCCAGCGCCAGGCGCAGGGCGATGAGAGCGGCGAAGCCGCCTGCCAGGCCGGTAAGCGCCGTCGCGATCGACCAGAGGCCGAGCCCAAGAGCCAGGGTGCGATAGGCGTCGATCCGCTCGATCAGCCATCCGGCAAGGAGCTGGCAGGGCGTATAGGTCCAGAAGAACGCCGCGATCAGAACGCCGACCTGGCTCGCCGACAGATGGAGATCATCCTTGATCAGGGGCGCGGCTGTCGCCACGTTGCCGCGGTCGACGTAGTTGATGAACACCGCCAGGGCGAGAAGCCCGACCACGCCCCATCCGAACCGGCCGCCGGCTGTCCGCCCCACGCGCTTCCCTTTTTGCCTTGTTTCGCTGTCATAAGGGCTCCGGACGCGGGCGGTGTCCAGTCGACCTGTGTCCAGCCTGCGCAGTAAGCGTTAAATCCCCGGCGTCTGAAACAATGAAGAAGGGATTCCGTGGCCGAACTTTCGATTCCGACGACGCCTGTCGAGGCTGAACCTGACCCCTACGCCGTCCTCGGCGTCTCGCCCGACGCAGAGGACGTGGTGATCCGAGCCGCCTATCGGGCGCTGCTGCACAAATACACCACGCCCGGGCGCATCCCGGAGGACCCGGTGGGCGACGACGCGCGCACCCGCGCCGTGCAAGGCGCCTACGAGCTGCTCAAGGACCCGGAGGTCCGCCGGGCCTACGACCAGCATCGTCGTGAGCGCGCCCAGGCGGCCGCGGCGCTCGCCGCAAGGGCCGCGCCCGTCGCCGCCGCCGAGCCGCTGGTGCTGAAGCCTGAGGGCGCCGCGCGCAGGCCGCCACCCAGGCGGCGGCGCTCCGCGGCGCCGCTGATGGTTGGCCTTTTTCTGATCGCGGCGCTCGGAGCCGGGGCCTATGTCCTGTGGCGACACCCGCCGGCGTTCGCCAAATTTGCGTCGGCCGAGGGCGTCGCGGCGCCATCACGGAAGCCGGCTCTCGCCGCTACGGCCGCGGCGCGCCCGCTGCCCTGCTATGTGGACGGCCACTCAGTCGGCGATCTGCCCCTCAACGATTGCGCCGGTCGCAACGGCGTGGCCACCGGCCAGCTCGAGGCCGGGCTGGACGGACAGCCCGTAAAGGCGGCCGCGTCACCTATCGCGCCCGTCCGGGAGCCGGCGCATGCACGGCATGTTGCAGAGAATCCGCGCCCGGCCGACCTCCCGGAGGGAGATCTCGCAGCTCAGCTGGCGTCTCAGGTGGCGCCGCCGGCCAGCCCGTCCAGTCCCCAGGTCGGGCCGTCGCTGCAGCCGCCCGACGTCGACCAGTCGATGGCGACGGTGCGGGCCTTCTACGAGGCGCTTAGCGACGACGACGGGACCCGTGCGGCCTCGCTCGTGGAGCCGACCAAACGCGGCGCCGGACCCCTGTCCGCCCAGCACATCACGCGCTTCTACAGCTCCCTGCGCCAGCCGCTGAAGCTGACGAGCATCTATCCGCTCGACCCCTCCACGATTTTTGTCCGCTACCAGTTCGTCACTGCTGACGGCCGGACGTGCACAGGCGCCGCCAACGTCGCCACCACGCGCCGCAACGACCAGGTCCTCATCGGCGGCATCCGCGCCTACAGCGGGTGTTGATCGATCCTCCCCCATGAAATGGGGGAGGGGGACCGCCTATCCTCCCCTGCGAAGCGGGGGAGGTGGATCGGACCGCGCAGCGGACCGAGACGGGGGGGGCCCTCCGGGGGCGGTGGAGGGGGCGGGGTTCGTGAAGTCTTTCAGCTGCGAGTGGCGCCAGACGCTCTGATCAAGGGCCGTGCCGCGGCCCCCCCCTCCACCACTTCGTGGTCCCCCTCCCCCGCTTTGCGGAGGAGGATCACTATTCCGCCGCCTGCAACGTCTTCGCGAACTTAGGAGACAGCTCACCCCCAGCGTAACGCTTGGCCATCGCCGAAAGCGGGAGCGGCTTGATCTTGTCGGCCCAGCCCGCCGTGCTGAATTCGTTGAATCGCTGCTCGCAGACCTTCTGCATCGCCTCGCGGGCGGGCTTCAGATACTTGCGCGGGTCGAACTCCTTGCGGTCTTCCGACAGAACCTTGCGGATGGCGCCGGTCATCGCCATCCGGCAGTCGGTGTCGATGTTGATCTTGCGCACGCCGTGGCGGATGCCGCGCTGGATTTCCTCCACCGGCACGCCCCAGGTCTGCGGCATCTCACCGCCATAGCTGTTGATGATCTCCTGCAGGTCCTGCGGCACGGACGAGGAGCCGTGCATCACCAGATGGGTGTCGGGCAGGCGCCGGTGGATCTCCTCGATCACGCCCATGGCCAGGACAGCCCCGTCGGGCTTGCGGCTGAACTTGTAGGCGCCGTGGCTGGTGCCCATGGCGATGGCGAGGGCGTCCACCTCCGTCGCGCGGACGAAGTCCACCGCCTGGTCCGGATCGGTCAGCAGCTGGTCGTGCGAGAGCTTGCCCTCCGCCCCGTGGCCATCCTCCTTGTCGCCCATGCCGGTCTCGAGGCTGCCGAGCACGCCAAGCTCGCCCTCCACCGAGGCGCCGACCCAGTGGGCCATGTCGACGACCGAGCGGGTGACGCGGACATTGTAGTCGTAGGGGGCGGGGGTTTTGGCGTCGGCCATCAGCGAGCCGTCCATCATCACGCTGGTGAAGCCGTGCTGGATGGCCGTGGCGCAGGTGGCTTCGCTGTTGCCGTGGTCCTGGTGCATGCACACGGGGATCTCGGGGAACAGCTCGATGTAGCCTTCGATCAGCTTGGCGAGCACCACGTCGTTGGCGTACTGGCGCGCCCCCCGGCTCGCCTGGATGATCACCGGCGAATTGGTGGCCCGGGCGGCCTCCATGATCGCCAGTCCTTGTTCCATATTGTTGATATTGAAAGCTGGAACTCCGTAACCATGCTCAGCGGCATGGTCGAGAAGCTGTCTAAGTGTAATTCGCGCCATATTTCTATCACCCGTCCCTGAATTTCATCCCCTGAAGTCGCGAGAATACTGCGGGACTTCAGTGTTGCAAAGCTTGCACCCCTGGAAGCGTCTTGCCCTCCATCCACTCCAGGAAGGCGCCGCCCGCCGTCGAGACGAAGGTCAGGTCGCCCGCCACCCCGGCGTGGTTGAGCGCGGCCACGGTGTCGCCCCCGCCCGCCACAGCGATAAGCTTCTTCGCCTTCGCGAGTTCCGCAGCGTGTCGCGCGGCGGCGTTGGTCGCCGCATCAAATGGAGGAACCTCGAACACGCCCAGAGGCCCGTTCCAGATCAGTGTCTTGGCGCGATCCATTGCCGCGGTCAGGCGCTGGACCGTCTTGGGCCCGGCGTCGAGGATCTTCTCGTCGGCGCCGATCTCTCCCAGTCCCCGGACCTGAAAGGCCGCCCCGGGCTTCACCTCCTGCGCGACGACGACGTCCACGGGGAGCAGCAGCTCGCATCCGGCCCCGGCGGCCCGCGCGCGGATCTGGCGTGCCGTGTCGGCCATCTCTTTCTCACAGAGCGATCCGCCCACATCGACCCCGTCGGCGAAGAGAAAGGTGTTCGCCATACCCCCGCCGATGGCCAGCATGTCCAGCCTGGTCACAAGGTTGTCGAGCAGCTCGAGCTTGGTGGAGACCTTGGATCCTCCGACGATGCCCATCACCGGTCGCTTGGGGTCGCCCAGCGCCGCCTGCAACGCCTCCAGCTCGCGAGCCATCGCCTCGCCGCTGTAGCTCGGCAGGAGACGCGCCACCGCTTCAGTGGAGGCGTGGGCGCGGTGCGCCGCCGAGAAGGCGTCGTTGATGTAGATGTCCGCATTGGCGGCCAGATCGCGGGCGAAGGCGGCGTCGTTGGACTCCTCGCCCGCGTGGAACCGGACATTCTCCAGCAGCAGCACGTCGCCGGGTTTGGCCGCCTCGAGCGCCTTCCTGACGTCCTCGCCGACGCAGTCGTCGACAAAGGTGACCGGTTGGCCCAACACCTCGGCCAGCCGTTTCGCCACGGGCTTGAGGCTCAGCTCAGGCACGCGCTTGCCCTTGGGGCGCTCGAAGTGCGCCAGGAGGGCGACCTTGGCCCCGCCGGCGCGCAGCCGCTGGATCGTGGGCAGGGCTGCCAGCAGGCGGGTGTCGTCGCTCACCCGGCCGCCGCTCATGGGCACGTTGAAATCGACGCGAACGAGGGCGCGTGCGCCCGAGAGCTTGGCTTCGTCGAGGCTGCGCCAGGCCATGGTCTCCCCCCAATGTCGGTCGAGTTTGCGTCAGGCCGCGGCGAGCGCCAGGGCCGTCTCGGCCATCCGCGTCGAGAAGCCCCACTCGTTGTCGTACCAGGCCAGAACCCGCGCCAGCGTGCCGTCGACCACCTGGGTCTGGGGCAGGGCCACCGTTGAGGAAGCATCGACGTGGTTCAGGTCCACCGAGACGAGGGGCTCGCTGGTGACCTGCAGAATGCCGCGAAGCGGGCCCTGTTCGGCGGCGCGGCTCATCGCCTCGTTTATCTCGGACGGGGTGACTTTGCGGCCGGTCACGACCTTGAGGTCGACCACCGAGACGTTGGGCGAGGGCACGCGGATCGAGGAGCCGTCGAGCTTTCCGGCCAGTTCCGGCAGCACCAGGCCGAGCGCCTTGGCCGCGCCGGTGGACGTCGGGATCATCGACATGCCTGCGGCGCGGGCGCGGTAGAGGTCCTTGTGCAGGGTGTCGAGGGTGGG
>DASXGR010000084.1:0-4337 GCA_036488935.1 Caulobacteraceae bacterium
GGTCAAGGACTTCATCACCGGCCTCTTCCTGATCCTCGAGGACATTGTCTCAGTGGGGGACAACGTGAAGATCGGCGGCGTCGGCGGTCAGGTGGAAACCATGACCCTGCGCACCATCCGCCTGCGCGACTTCGATGGCACCCTGCACGTCTTCCCCTACAGCGAGGCGCAGGTGATCCATAACCAGACCAAGTCGTTCTCCTACGCCGTCATGGCGCCGAAGATCAGCTATGTGTCCGACATCGAAAAAGCCCAGGAAATCATGCGGGAGATCGGCGGCCAGCTGCGGTGCGAGAAGCCCTGTTCCGAGATGATCCTGGAGCCTCTGGAACTGGTCGGCGTCGATGGCTTCACCGACGTCGGCGTCATCGTGAAGGGGCGGATCAAGACGCGGCCGGGCAAGCAATGGCTGGTCGGCCGGGAATTCCAGCGCCGGCTGAAGCTGGCGTTCGACGCCCAGGGAATCGAGATCGGCTACCCGAACGTCTACGCCGACCGTCCGGCGCCACTCACGGACGGCGCCGAAAACCACGCCCCGGTGGCCGCCCGCCAGTAGGGGACGACATCAGGGGCGATTGGCAGGCCCATGATTCCGGGCGGCCGGCGATTGGCGAGGCGTCCGAAAAGCGCGGTGGCCAGGCCGGGGAGGCTGGGTCCCGGATCTGCGCGCTCTGCAAGCGCTCCGTCCGGGATGACGGATGATGCTTCACAGATTGCGGCTGTCGTAGGCCCATTGCAGCAGCGCCTGGCGTTGGCGCGGCCGGCATCCGAGGTCGCCGCGCTCGCAGTTGCGCTCGATCTGCCGGACATGTCGGCGCATCGCTTTCCAGCGCCGGATCTGCCGCGCATCCTCTTCGGGTATTCGTCGGCCCAAATAATAGCGGCAATACCATTGGAACCAGCCACGCGGGTCCACGGGAGCGATCCATCCCTTGTTGCGCCAGATGGAGAGCGACTGGCTTGCCGAGACGCCGAAATAGTTCAGCGCCGGGTCATGCTTTCGGGGCGACAGCTTGGCGCCGTCGAACCAGTCGACAGGAAATTCATTCTTGCAGTCCGTCATATACTTCCCGCCGAAAACTCCGAGACGGAGCATTTCTTTCGGCGTGAGCTCAGGCGCAAACCCAGGGTCGAAGTCCCGACCCGTGGGCGCCGCGAGGGTGTAACGGTAGCCCTTCTGCATCGTATCTTTGACAACGATGGTCTTGACCTTCACCGGACGACACTCACTGCGCCCTTGCGGACTTGAAGCCGAGGATTTTCCTAAGTAACTCGGTTGGCCTCCAGGGGATGCTGTGATTGGCCTTGCTTCGAAAGGCGGCCAGACTGACGGTGGGCGAGGGCCGCCGTCGGGCCGGGAGGAGCGACCGCATGAGGGAAGCAACGCGGGTGCTGGTGCCGGCCGGGCAGCTCGGCTCAGGCGTGCGCGCCGACGAACTTCAGGCAGGACTCAGCCTCAGGCCCCACGCCATCGCTCTGGACGCCGGCTCCACGGACAGCGGCGCGGCCTCGCTGGCGACGGGGCGCTCAAAATACAGCCCCGACACCGTGCGGCGCGACCTGGAGCTGCTGATGGCGGCGAGGGAGCAGGCGGGCGCTCCGACACCTTGATAAAGGTCGTGTCGTCATTTTCGCCGGCGGCTTGGGGACACCATTCTTCACCACCGACACACCCGCGGCGCTTCGCGCCATCGAGATGGGCTGCGATGCGCTGTTCAAGGGTACAAGCGTGGACGGTGTGTACACGGCGGATCCGAAGATAGACCGAGGCGCTGAGCGGTACGAAAGACTTAGCTATCAAGAATGCTTGGCGAACGATTTTCGCGTGATGGACGCTGCCGCTGTTAGCCTTATGCGTGAGAATAATATCCCCATTGTGGTTTTCTCCATCCGCCTTCAGGGGAATTTCTTGGCGGTTATCAATGGAAGCGGCACGCATACGATCATTGCATGAGATTCCAGCCCGATCGCGAAGCAACCTGCGCGCGTCAGCTTACCACCGGAACGAATCCAAGCTTATGCTCGGGAATGGTCGATCTCGCCCGTTGAGCGATGCCAACGAACGTCAGCTCTGGAGGCCGGACCCAATGTCCACTCCTGGCGCTGAGCAGCCCTCAGCCCTGGGACGGCGCACGGAGCCGAAAGCAGCCGTCCGGAATGACCGGCCGGGTGGGAAGCGGTCATGGGACTGACAGCGCGCAGACCGGCGCGTGGTAGCGGCGAGACGTCTGGCGCAAGGGACCCATTCCGATCGCGTTCGCATGCCTCTCGGTTAGGCGGGTCGTCGGAGCACGCAGGGCGATCTGCGTTCCTGATCGCCGTCGCGGAACTGTGACTTTCGCTGCGCTCAGACATGACCGCAGACGTGCAAAAAGGGCGCCGCCGGAGATGCCCACGACGCCCTATGCCACGGCGGTGAGGGTGGCTTAGGCGACGACCTGCCGGCGCGAGCGCATGGCTGCGCCAGTCAGACCAAGGCCGATCAACATAACCGCCCAGGCTCCTGGCTCAGGGACGCCCACTTCGAGCGTGAGGGTGTCACCCGTCGGCAGTGTGTAGATGTAATCGCCTGGGGTCAGGCCGAGACTGCTGAGGCTGGCGCCGGCGTAGGTGGTTGTCGCGGACAGGGCCGCGCCGCTGACATAGCCGGCCGGCAGCCACAGATCGTCATTTGCGCCCCAGAGGAAGACCGAGTCACCCGTCGACCCCGCGGCGAAGGAGATTCCGCCCGGGCCAAAGCTCGCAGGGCCAGAACTCAGGACATAGAGGGTCTGTGGTGCAAGATAAGACTCGATGCCAAGCTGACCTTTACTCGGGGTCATTGCCCCGTTCGTGGTACTGTAAGAGGGCCCGCTACCGCTTAGACCAGTAATGTCGAGAATGCCCGAGAGCACGCCGACGACGTTTGCACCTGAGTCCCGAAATGTGATGATAGCTGCAGACTGAGCCGCCGACGCGCAGGCGGTGAGAGCGGCGATGCCGGAGATTACGCCTAGCGTATACTTGCTCATGACTCTGAACCCCTTCGCTTTCGATAACGGTCGCTACCGTTGATTCAAGCGCAGCCCAATTCTATGTACGATAACGCTCTACGCCCTCGCAAGGGAGGCGGCGCGGTCGACCCGCTTTCGTCGAAGCTGAGAACCCACACTGGCGGGATCTGTCCGAAGAATGGTTCGAGACACCTGAAGGTCCGCTGTCCTGGACCCAGCGCCCGTAGAGCGCGGTGGCCAGGCCGGGGAGGCTGGGTCCCGGATCTGCGCGACCCCCGGGTCAAGCCCGGGGGCGCTCCGTCCGGGATGACGGACGGTAGGGGGCGGAGGTCTGCAACGTGGTCGAAAGCGGATTTGTTCACAGTCGCGGAAAGCTGACCTTCCCCGCCGCCCATCCGAGCCGGTCGCGTTTCTGCGTTCTCACAATTGAGCTAGGGTCTTCACGTCCACACTGAGGGAGAGAGCCGCAATGTCGGACGCGAATCTCGCCAAGCCGCCGGTCGGAGTGGGCCACATGACGCTGACCGTCGCCGATGTGGAGACCAGCCACCGCTTCTATACGACGCTCGGCCTGCGCGTCGTCGGCAAGCGCGACGACATGTCGATCCTGGAGCTGCGCGGCGGAACGCATCTGCTGCTGTTCCAGCGCGGCGGCCCATCCTCCGGGTCGGAGGTGGAGAGCCCTTTCGAGCAAGCCCAGGCCAGCGCGATCGATCTGATGATCGAGGGCCGCACGTTCGAGGATCTCGACGCCTACCGCACGGCTCTGATCGCCGGCGGCGTCGAGCCCGATCCGATTTCCGACAAGCGCTTCTTTGGCCACTACATCTTCAAGGCCAGGGACCCGGACGGCAATGAAGTGACCGTCTCGACCAGCCATGCGAGTGACCAGCCGGTCTAGATCCCGGGCGACCGGCGATTGGTAAGGCGCCACCAAAACCACCAGCATCCACGGCCTCGACATGGCGGGTGCACTGGCGTGATCTCTCCGCAACGTCCTTGGAGCGCGGCGGCGAGGTGCGGGATGCTGGGTCCCGGATCTTCGCGCTCCCCCGGCTCGAGGCCGGGGGCGCTTCGTCCGGGATGACGGGTGAAGGGGGAGGTCGTCGACTGAACTGCGCGAGACGCCGGCGGTCCAAAGAACGAGCCGGCGCCGCACGCTTGCCCCCTAAATTCCGTCATCGCCGGCCTCCGTGCCGGCGCCCCATGGATCGACCTGGCGAGCACTTCGTGGTGGTCGCGCCGGGCGGCGCGGCCAAGACGGGTGGAACGACCGGGCGGTTCGACGGGCCGTGACCGCGCCGCCCGGCGCGGTCAATGCAAGCGCCCGCACAGCCGATCCAT
>DASXGR010000090.1:0-118789 GCA_036488935.1 Caulobacteraceae bacterium
GGCGGCCGGCGCCAGGCGTTCTACTCCAAGCTGGCGCCAGGCCATTACCGCTTCCAGGTGATCGCCTCGAACAATGACGGCGTGTGGAACACGACCGGGGCCGCAATCCATTTCGTCATCCCGCCGACCTTCCTGGAGTCGATCTGGTTCAAGCTCCTGTGCGGCCTCGCCGCGGCCGCGCTCCTGGGCCTCGCCTACCGTATGCGGATGAACCAGCTGGCCTCGCGGCTGAAGCTGCGCCTCGAGGAACGGATCGCCGAGCGCGAGCGCATCGCCCGCGAGCTGCACGACACCCTGCTGCAGAGCGTCCAGGGACTGATCTTCCGTTTCCAGTCCGTGGCCTCGCAGATTCCGCGCGAACACCCTACGCGCAATCTGATGGAGGAAGCGCTGGACCGCGCCGACGAGGTCCTCGCCGAAGGCCGGGACCGTGTCATCCGGTTGCGCAAGGCCGCCCCGGACCAGACCCTGCCGCAGGTCCTGGAGGCGACCGCCGAGCGAATCCTCGCGGAGTCGAACGTGACCTTCCAGCTCACGGTGGAGGGACAACGCCGCGCCGTGACCTACCTGGTGGGCGAGGAACTCGTCCGCATCGCCGAGGAATTCCTCTCCAACACCGTCCAGCACGCGGGCGCGCGGCACGTGGAGATCGCGCTGCGGTACAGCCGCAAGGGACTCGCGGCGCAGCTGAGCGACGATGGTCGCGGGATCGATCCGGAGGTTCTCGAGCGCGGCGGCCGCGAGGGACACTTCGGGCTTGTCGGCATGCGCGAGCGAGCTCGCAAGATCGGCGCCGTCCTCACCCTTTCGAGCCGGCCAGGCGCGGGTGTCGAGCTGGTCCTGAACATCCCGGCCTCGGCCGCGTTCGCCCGCGGCCAGCGGGTCGCCCCGCGGCCGGAACGGCCAATCCTGGCGAAGGTTGGAGAATGACATGTCCGACGCTGGCGGCGCACGACCGGTTCGCGTTCTGATCGCCGATGACCATCCCATCGTGCGCGAGGGCCTGGCGATGGTGCTGCAGTCCTCCAGCGAGATGGAGGTGGTGGGCGAAGCCGGCGACGGCGCCGAGGCGGTGCGCCTGTTCCGCGACCTGAAGCCCGACATCGCGCTGATGGACCTGCAGATGCCGGTGATGAACGGCGTCGACGCCATCGCGTCCATTCGCGGCGAATTCCCAAAGGCGCGGATCATCGTCCTGACCACCTACGCCGGCGACGCCCAGGCGATGCGGGCGCTGAAAGCCGGCGCGGTGGGCTATCTGCTCAAGAACAGCGTGCGCAAGGAACTGCTCGACGCAATCCGGGCCGTCCACTCCGGACTCCACTATCTTCAGGCGGGCGTCGCCACGGAGATCGCCGTCCACGCCGTGGACGATCCCCTGACCGCGCGGGAGATCGACATCCTGCGCCTGGTGGCGGCGGGCAAGGGTAACAAGCAGATCGCCCACCAGCTCTCAGTCACCGAAGACACCGTCAAAGGACATCTCAAGAGCGCCTTCGCCAAACTCGACGTCGCCGACCGCACACACGCAGTCACGGTGGCCGCAAAGCGGGGGATCATCGAACTTTAACGGCGCCCGTTCCCCCTCAAAACTCGGCGTGAAGCCGGATCGCGAAGATGTTCGCCGGGCCGCGGTCACGGTTGTAGCCGGGGTTGTCGACCAGCTGATAGTCGAACGAGACTGAGCAACCCTTGAGCACGCCAATGGAATAGTAGCTCTCGAGAATGTGCTCCCAGCCGGGATTGGGCAGCTTGCCGTCGCCGACGAGGACACCTAGGCCGCCGGCGTTCAGATACTCGAGCAGCGGGTTGGAAGCGCCATTGACGACCCCGGCGAGACCAACCGTGTCGTTCGGCCGCTTCCAGCTCCGGCCCGTGAGGGACAGCCCTGCTGCGACGGTCTTGTCGATGTCCGTGAAGTCGTATGTCTCGTAGTGGCCGTTGACGAAACCGACGCGGGCGAAGGCGCCAAGATCGCGGGTCAGCTCCTGTTCCAGGTTCATGTCCCAGCCGGCTCGGCCGGCGTAGTGTCGGACATCGGCGGTGCTCGGCGGCAGTCCCGTCTCGAGTCCAAGTTCAATCGCCTGGTCGTAACGGCCCATGTAGCCGCGGTTGACGAAGGTCGTGAACCTGACGGCGCCGGGGTGTCCAAGGATCGTATGTCGTTCCTCAACTTCACCGACGAGCTCGAACTGCTTGAAACGGGTGTCGAGGGTCTCGCCGTTGGGGATAGCGGATAGAAGGAATGCGCCGCCGCGCACAGCGAAGCGGCCCTGATACCACTCGAGCGACGAACCCGCCGAGTATCCCCACGAATCTGCGGCGTAGTCGAAGGTGCCAGTGTCGACAATCGACCAGTTGAGAAAATCCTGGCGAGGGTCGTGCGCGTACTTGTTGGTGTCGAAGACATCGACAACCGAGAATTTACCAACGGTCCACACCAGCCGATTGTCCGTCACTGAGCCGGCGAGCTGGTTTTCGTCCGCGTCTACGGGTTTGGCGGGTCCGCCGAGGTCGAGAGTCTGGCGGAAGAAGAAGCGGGGCAACCTGACGTAGGGATGGGTCTTGCCCACCTTGTAGGCCTCGGCGCTCGGGAAGCCGGCGACGCCAAGGGTGTCGTCCAGGCCGAAACCCTGGTCGATCTCGCCGTTGATCCAGAGTTCGCCGCCCGCCCACGGCCGATACCCGACATAGGCGGTGACATCCCAGGTCTCACGGGCGTTCGCCACCGGGTCCAGGCTATTGGCGCCCTGATAAGGGGATCGGAAACTGGGGTGGCCCTGATAGACGAAGGTGCTCTGGCCGTGGACCGCCCAGGTCTGCGTCGCGGGGGCCGGTTCGGCCGCCGGCTCGGCCTCGGGCGCCGGCGGGACGGCGGTGACCGGATCGCCCTGCAGGCTGTCCGACGGCGCTGACAGATCGGCGAAGGCTGGAGAGGAGGCGCAGATCAGGACGCCGCCCGCGACGGCGGCTGCGCCCCATTGGCCTCGCTTTCCTCGACGCCGCGCCTCGATCAGTGGCGCAATGGCATAAGTCATCGAGAGTCCCCCTGATTTTGCTTGGCTCTCGGCGGATCCGGTTAACTCGACGCTGGCGATGGTCCGCAGGCGTGCGGAATTGCGCCCTTGGATAAGGCCGAGAGATGACAGTTCGTGGTTGTGGAGCGCCGGCGGCCTCAGCCGCCGCCGACGCCGTGGTGGCCCAAAGCCAGTTGGACGATCCGGAACAGGACCAGGCCGGCGGCCAGGATGAGGTAGCCGCGTAGGACGAACATCCACGTCCGGCTGAGCGCGGTGAGCGGCTTGGGCGCCAGGGTCTCGAGCGGCGGCATCCGCCAGGTTGCACGGCCCGACCGATCGATCGGATCCTCCCCCTGCCTTACCTTGAGAAGCCCCGTCGCGATCCAGCCTCCCAGGGCGATAGCGAGGCCGCCGCCCAGTATGGCGAGCATGTCGCCGCTGCCCATGCCCGGGAACAGCACCGATCCGGTAAGGATGATCGAGAGCACCACGAGGACCGCAATCACCGCGCCGGTGAAAAGGTTGGTGCGGTTAGAGTTCACCCAGGGCCCAAGGACAGCGCGGTCGTTGCACAGAAGCAGCAGGAATACCGTCGCGCTGGGCAGCAGGACACCGGCGAGCGTCTGCACCGCGTTGGTCAGCAGACCGAGCGGCGTTCCCGGCGCCAGAACGAGGGCCGCCGAGAGGGCGATCAGGCCGCCGTAGATGAGATAGAAGCCCTTCGCGTCCGTCGCCTTGCGATGCAGCGAGTGCTTGAGGGACAGGACATCGCCCACCGCATAAGCCGTCGACAGCGAGACGGCGGATGCTCCGATGATGCTTGCATCCAGCAGGGCGACGGCGAACAGCACGCCCACGGTGCGACCGGCACACTTCTCAAGCCCCGCGGCCGTGCCGGCGGCGTCGGTGTAGTGGCCGAACTGGGCCGCGCCGCGGAAGGCCTCCGCGGAGAAGGCCATCATGGCCACCGCGCCGATAAGAACGAGCGTGATGCCGATCCACAGATCGAGCTTTTCATAGGCGATGAACCGGGGCGTGATCCGCTTGTCCACGACGTAGCTCTGCTGGAAGAACAGCTGCCACGGAGCGATCGTCGTCCCAACGATGGCGATGATCAGCAGCATCACCTCGCTGAGCCTTGCGCCCTTGGGCAGGCTGGGCGTGACGAGGTTGCGGGCGACCTCTCCGAGCGGCGGATGCACGGCCAGAAAGACGGGAACGAGCAGCAGGCTGCCGGCGACCAGGATGAGGGAGAACCGCTCGAACCGGCGGAAATTCCCGGTCGATGCTGCGCCGATGACGAGGAGCGCCGAGATGATGACGCCACCGACCTTTGGGATGCCGAGATAATCGAGGGCCAGGCTGACGCCGATGAACTCGGTCACGATCGTCAGGGCGTTGAGGACGAACAGGTCGATGACGCTGAAGGCGCCCCAGAACTTGCCGAAGCGCGCCAGGATGAGGCGGGCATGACCAACGCCGGTGACGGCGCCCAGGCGCAATACCATCTCCTGGTTCACATAGAGGACCGGCACGAGCAGCAGCAGGATCCAGAGCAGGCTCGAGCCGTAGTTCTGGCCGGCCTGGGTGTAGGTGCCGAACGCGCCGGCGTCGTTGTCCCCGACCATCACGATCAGGCCCGGCCCGAGGATGGCCAGCAGGGTGGTCAACCGCCGCCGCCAGCTCGTGCGGTCGCCCAGATCATCTTCTGCGATCGATCCCAGGGCCCCGTGGATGTCGCCCAGGTGGGCGTCGTCGAGGACCGCAGTCCGGCGCAGGGGACGGGCCGAAAAGGGCGGCAGGTCGAGGGTGTCTTCGGTCGTCATCGCGGGTTCCGGTTCGGAAGTGGCCAGGCCCTTCCACGCGCGTGGCGCGCAGGGCGAAGGTGGCAAACGGGCTATCCCGCTCGCCACGGTCGTGCTGCAGATCAGGAGAGCGGGTCGATCCGCCGCGACGGGCGCTCGAGCACCCAGCGGCGAACGATGCGTCCCTCGCCATCGCGCTCCCAATGACAGCGGGGAATGCTGTCGACGGGGCGGGGCCATCCGCCGCGACGCGTTTCGACGGCAAAGACCGGCGGCATCGCGTGGCCGTCGAAACCAGACAGACGGGACATCAGAAAGGCCATGGCGCCTCTCCTCCTGCTCAGGCTTTTGACTGAGCTCGGGAGGCGCGGCCCGGAGGCCTCAGCGAGAGGCCATAACCGTGGGTCGTACCACCCGAGCTATGAAGCCGACCTCGAGGCGCGACGAAGACGCAGGGCGCCTGGCATCGTCTTCCCGGGCCGGACGGCTAGGTCGCGGGTTCATGGGGTCCCTTGACGGTTGAGATATCGGCCGCCGCCGGATGGCCAGCGACCGGACCTCAGCAGTGACGGAAAACCGGCGTCTGCGAAGGTCAATTTGGAGGTATACCCTCCTGGGCTATGCTTCAAGGACCTTTGTGCGCCTTGGGAGCATCAAAACACCGTGCAGCGCGCCATTTGGCGATTCCCTGCGCGGAAAGGCGTTCGGCCAGGGTGAGGGCGACCCGGAACCCGTGAACGCCGATCAGCCCGCGGCGATGCAGCCACCGGGCTGCGCCGAGCACAGCCGAGGCCATCAGGAACTCGTTCCCGCCGGCGCCGGTCTTGCGCGATCCCTTGCCGTCATTCGGAAAACGGCCGCCTCCGGGCTTAGCGGGACCGAAGGCGCCGCGGTCCACAGGGCGGAGGGCGAGGATGGAGCGCTCGCAGCGCGCCGGAAAAGTGTTCAGACAGGCCATTTTGCGCCTCTGGTGTGCTCAAGCTTGAACTTGAACCCGAGAGGCGCCGGCCGTACCGGCTGGGGCGTCAGTACGCGGCGGCCGGAATGGTTATAGGCGTCCCTCGGGGTCGGAGCCGCTCGCGACAGCGTGGTCGGCCAGGGGCCGCTCGCCGCTCCCGCAACGCGGGCTGCTAGATCGACAGCTCATGAGATCCCGTGGTTGAGTGGGCGGCCGACGTCACGGTGAGCCTGAGGGCTTACCGAACGGCAGCGGCGCGTGCTATACCCACCCCCAGCTTGGTTCAAGGACGAAAACGGCGCGATATGGCGCATATCGAGAAAGAGAAGACGAAGCTCCTCCATCGCCTGCGCCGGATCAAAGGCCAGATCGAAGCCATCGAGCGGGCAGTCGGCGACGATGGCGAATGCGCGCGCGTCCTGCAGCAGGCGACAGCTTGTCGCGGCGCGTTGGATGGCTTCATCGCCGAGGTGATCGAGGATCACATCCGCGAGCACCTGATGGACGGATCGGCCCCGCAGGACGACAAGCGCACCCAGGCGGCGGAAGAACTGGTTGAGATCGTTCATTCCTATCTGACGTGAGGCGACGCCGGACGGTATTCGCCACCACCGTCTCGCAAATGTCGTGTGGCGGGATTATCGAAGCGCCATGCAACGCGCGGTCACTCTCGAAGGCGTCGACAACTTTCGCGATTTCGGCGGCTATCCGACGCGACACGGCCGGCCGATGAAGCGCGGGCGGCTGTATCGCTCCGCCAGCCACGCCCGCGCCACAGACGCAGACCTCCAGACGATTGCCGCCCTGGGCATCGGTGTCGTGGTGGACCTTCGGCGCAAGCCCGAACGCGAGCGCGATCCGTCGCGCCGTCACCCCGCCTTCGATGGTGTGGTGATCGCCAACGACGCCGAGCAGCCCGACTCCTGGCACGAGCACATCCGGACATCGGACCTGACGCCCGAGTCGTTTCGGCGCTACCTCGTCGAATACTACCGCGCCGCCCCGTTCGAGCCGCGCCACGTGGACCTTTTCCGTCGGTATTTCGAGACCCTGGCCGAGACCGACGCGGCGGTTCTGATCCACTGCGCCGCCGGCAAGGACCGCACTGGCGTGCTGGCGGCCCTGACCCACCACGTCGCGGGCGTGGACCCCGAGGACATCGTCGCGGACTATCTGCTGACCAACAACCCGCAGCGCTTCGCCACCCGCCTGCCGCATGTCGCCGCCGTGGTTAAGGAGATCAGCGGCCGTGACGCGGACGAGGCGAGCCTGATGATCGCCATGGGCGTCGAGGCGGAATATCTTGCCGCCGCCTTCCAGGCGATCGACGACGCCTGCGGCGACCTCGACGCCTACCTCACGAAGGTGATCGGCCTCACGAACCCGATGCGCGAACGCGTCGCCGAACGCCTGCTGGAGTAGCCCTTACGTCCCAGGGAAGCGACCGTGCGGCAGGTCGTTTTCATTCATGATGGGTCCCGTCGAGGGCGCGCGCCATTCGCCGTGGAAGCTGTAGGCCAGGACATGGCAAACGTGGGCCGGCTTTCCCGGCGTGGCGCCGATCACGGCGATCTTCACGTCACGGTCCATGCCAACCTTGCTGAAGGCGAGCCAGGCCTGTGACGCGCCTGGGCACAGCGCCGACACAAGCTCAGGCCCCTCGTCCTTCTTCTGCACGGCATAGAGATCCCGTTCGCCGCCCCCGGCGGGCATCAGTGCGGCCAGGCCGCCGCCGCCCAGGGCGCGCGCGTCTGCGGGGACCAGGTCCGCAGTGGCCTGGGCCACGGTGGAGCGCAGGTTCAGTACCGTCGTGTGAAACAGACCCTGGCGCACCTGCAAGGTCACGGGGCCAGCCGCCTGCTTGGCGCTGTCGTCCGCCGGATCGTAGGAATACAGGTGCATTGTGGCCGCCTGGGCCGCGCCGGCGACAGCGATCGGGGTGAGAACGGCCGGGAGGAGTCGAAGCGATAGTCTCATCGTCAGTATCCGGAAGTTGCGAGGCCGATTCGCCGCGCATCGAACCCAGTGAGTTTCCACACGCCGCCTTCGTCGGAGAAGGTCAGCAGGCAGGCCTTGGTCCTGGCGTCACGCGCGCAGACCTTGCCGTCGTCCACTGGAGTAAGGGCCGCAGCAAGGGCTAGCGTTCCAGGAAGCGGCCGGTCCGGCCGGTAGCCATAATACTCGGCGATGGCGCGGAATACGTCCGGCCGCAAGACGATCGTGGCCGCGGCCCGCGAGAGCGGTCCGGACGCGAGCACGCCCAGAGCCGTCCCCGCTGAACCCAGGCCCGAGGCTTTGGCTCGCTGAACGACGATCCACTGCATCTCCGACTCGAGCGCCACGCGATCCACGTGGTCGTCAAAGGTCGCACGATCGTTGTCGCGGATCGCCACCAGCAGGCTACGTACGTCACCAGCGGCCGACACGCGCTCACCCGTCGCGCATGCGCTCAGGCTAGCCAGCGCAGCCAGGGCGACAAGACGGACGAGACGGGTGGCCATCAGTTCCGCTCGTGCCTCACGTTCGTGGCGGGGCGAAGGCGGAACAATACGCCTTAGCGCTGACCGAACCGGAACTTAAGGGCGAGGACCCCGCCGGACATGATCAGGCAGACCAGATTGGAGCCCACAATCGGCCAGCGGCCGATAAGCGCGCCATAGGAAGCCCACAGGACAAACCCGGCTACAGTCACGAGGTACATCCGGAGAGAGACGGAGCTGGCGTCACGCTCGCGCCAGATTTTGATCAGCTGCGGGGCGAAGCTTGTCATCGAGCACGCCGCCGCCGCCACACCCAGGAGATTCGCGGCCTGATCCGTCATGCTCCGCGCGTCCAACAGACGCGGGAGTTCGCGCCCCGCAGCTGAAAAGCCCGGCCATCGGAAAGGCTGCACCGGCCGACGCGCGCGCTGGCGTCGGGATGACCTAGAAGATCGTGCGGCCGGCGATACGCACGTTGTAGATCTGTTCGCCGTTGCGGAACTGGCCGTCGCCTTCGAGCGCGAAGTAGGACGAGGGCGAACCGGCGCGAATCGAGAAGCCCACGGTCGCCCAGCCGCCGGAATAGTTGTCCGGCGTCATGAAGAAGGGCGATCCGCCGTCGAAGGCGGCGACCGTGTCGCCCATCCCGTCCTCGAGCACTTCTTCAACGCCGAAGCGGAACTCGGACTGGAGCCAGGCCTCCTGCCCCCAGCTGCGGCCCAGGGCCAGTTGCGCCGTTCCGGTCAGGCGGGAATCGGTCTGGCTGTCCACCGCCAGGTCGAAGCCGGGGCCGCCGCCCTGCTCGACATAGCTGCCCGTATGGAGACCGAGGTAGTCGGCGCTCAGGATCGGGCGGACGTAGTAGTGCCCGAGGTTCTGCTTGTAGGCCACCTCGACGTGGCCGTCGTAGAAATAGCCGTTGTAGTGAGCGCGCGCGTTCAGGGTCGTGCCCGGCGCCAGGAACTCCCGGTCGCTGTCGAAGAAGGCCCCGCCGAAGCCCCCGCGGGCGGCGAAGGTGAAGTTGCCGATGGACCGGCGGTAATAGAGGCTGGCCTCGACCATGTTGGCGACCACCCCGCTGCCGCCCTGGGAGGCGGAGGGGATTTCGCTGTCGTTGTAGTAGGCCAAGGTCATGCCGAGCGCGCCGCCCGAGACGCCCATGTGCTCCCAGCCGCCGACGAGGCCGACCAGCTTGGTGAAGCTGCCGGGACTGTCGATCCCGTCGCGGTTGACTTGTGCGTTGACCTCCTGAAGCCACAGGCTGGAGCCCGCCGCCCGGGCGCCGTTGTCCGGCGGCGCTGCGGTGAGGGTGGAGACCTGCTGGGCGGCGGAGCTGAGGGCGTCGAAGATACCCTGGCCCTGGTTGGGCAGCAGCTGGTCGTAGACCGAACGAAAGCCCCCCTGCGTCGTCTGCGCCAGCAGGGCGCTCTGGATGGCCGAATTGAGCGGGGCCGCCGCGAGCACGGCCTGCAGCGCATTACCTTCCGCCGTATTCAGGCCAAGCTCCGCCGGGGTCTTCTGGGTGACCGTCAAATCGATCGCGCCGCCGCCTCCGGCGCCCGGAATAACGCTGGCGTTGGCGTAGTAGAGGAACGGAGCGTTGCCGACCGAATTGAGCGCGAAGGTCCCCGCGCTGAGCGTGCCCGAGCCGACGGTTTGCAGGATGGTGTAGGTTTGCTGCTGCGCGCCTTGCAGAGTGACCAGGTTGATGCCGAGCTGAGCGCCCTGGGCGAAGGTCGAGGCGCCGCTGGTGAGGAACTTAGTGTTCGTGCCGTTGAGAGGATCGGCCGAGACGATCAGCCGGCCGTTTGCGCCGACGTTCACCGCGTTGGCGGTCATGGTGTTCGGGTTGAGGTCAGTGAGCGTGCCGTTGTTGATGTTGATCGTCAGGCGGCCGCTGCCCGAGGCCTGAAGCGAGGCCGAATTGGCGAAGCCCGCCGCGTAGTTGGCGGCGGTGTTCGGGGCCTCCTCGATCGCGCCCTCGACCTCCGCGCAGTTTATGCCCGTACAATTGGTCCCGAGGACATTGATGGTGTTGGCGCCCGTGCCCAGGTTGAGGATCGGGGCCGTGATCGTGCCCGCGTTGACCGTGATGGTCGTCCCGCCGCTGCCAAAGAAGACGTTGCCGACGATCGACGGCGTGAGCGCTCCGACCGGGCGCCAGAGGGTGGGAAAGTCGACCGGGTCCTGGGCGGTGGAGACTGTGGTGAGGGCCTCGTAGACCTGGTTCTGATAGTTGACGAACTGGCCGACCGTGTAGGTGTTGGTCTGCACATAGGCCGCCGAGGCGGGCAGGTTCGGATTAACCGTCTGGGTCAGGGTCTGGGGCCCCGTGCCCTGCGAGAGGTCAATGGCAACCACGGAGCCGACCGGCATCTGTTGGCCAAGCTCGGTCTGGGTCGCCTGCGCCAGGATGGTGCCGGTGTTGGTGATATTGGCCAGGTTGCCGGACCGGTCGATGATCGCGCCAACCTGAGTGGCGCCCGAACCGCCGCTGCCGGTGATATCGGCTTCAATTGTACTGTTGTTGACGATGCTGGCGACATTGGCGCCCGGGTCCAGCAGGATGCCGTAGACGCTGACCGGGGCGAAGGCGCTGGGGCCGGCGGTGGTCGTCACCTGAGTCGAGATGGCGAAGATAGAGCCGTCGTTGACGATCTGCGGCGTGATCCCCCCTGACAGGAAGTGGATCGCCGTGGCGCTCCCCTCAAAGGCCTCGCCCTCAATGAGGCCGGTGTTCAGGATGCCGCCCGCTATCGTCGCCGTATGGATTCCGTCGCCGGGACCGATCTGCAGGCCGTTGCCGGAAATCTCATTGTTCGGCAGGCCCGTACCTATGATGTCGGGCGTCGTGATCGGGTCGAAGACCCCTTCGCCGATGACCTCGCCCTGGATCACCAGGCCGTATTGGTTGGCGCCGCCCACGGCCAAAGTGCCGTTCGGACCGGGCACCGTGACGCCGTTGCCGGCTCCGACCACGCCCAGGAAACCGTTCTGGCCCGGCGTGCCGATCACGAGGGCCGGCGCCTGGCCATAGGTGATCACTTCGCCCGGAGTCTGCTGGGCGTCCGGCACGCCGTTGCCGTCGAGGTCCGGATTGGTGGTGGAGAGAAGCAGCGGCGGGGTGCTGATGATCAGGCCGCCGTTCACCGTCCCGCCGACGGTCATGGCCGAACCGCTCTGCTGCAGCTCCTGGGCGGTGTAGGTCGCCTCGATGGTGGGATCGGTGCCGCGTGCGGTCGTGCGGTAGCCGGTGGCGCTCACCGTGCCGGAGACATTGACCACGCCTCCGACTGTCCCGTTGATCACCGCCCCCTGGGTGTTTCCGCCGCCGTTGGCGTTGATCGTGCCGAGCTGGATGTTGCCGCCGACGCCGCCCTTGGACGTGATGTAGAAGCCGGTCGAAGTGTTCCCCAGCACGTCGATCGAGCCGTTGGTCACGGTGACCGTCGTGCTCGAGGTGAAGGTGGTCGGCGAGACCGTCTGCATCAGGAACGAGCCGGTGATCGGCGCATCGATGTAGACGCCATACGAACCGTTGCCGTGCACCGTCAGGGAGCCGGTGGTGGTGATCCCGCCGTTGAAGCTCAAGCCCGAGTTTGTGGGATCGGTAACCAGGATGCCGGTCCGGTTGCCTCCCACGGCGTAGGGGCCGGTGAGCAGGCCGTTGTTGTTGTCGGTGGAGGCTGTGTACGACTCGGTCATCAGGATCGAGCCGGTGCTGGTGAACGAGCCGGTGTTGCCGGCCTGGAGGTTCACGCCCACAGCATTTTGGACGTCGGTGGCGCCGATCTCACCTTCGTTGGTCAACACGGTGTTGCTGTTGACAGTGACCGCCGTGCCCGGGGCGGTCAGTCCCACCGAGCCGCTGGAGGTGATGTCCACCGTGGAGGCGGGCGCGCCGTTGTTGGCGGTCGAGGTGACCACCGGCGTGGTGGTGGCGCTGCTGATCGACACCTGCGCGTGTGCGGCGCCGGCGGCGAGAATCAGGGGCGCGAGGCTGGCCGCGGCAGCGAGGAGTTTTCGAGTCATGGTCTGCTAGGAAACTCTCACACGCCCCGGTCGCCGCCCCAGCATGGGGCCTGCGCAATACGACCGCATTGCGGCCTTTTTCAAGCTGCGGGGCGCGACAAGTCGATCTGTCACGCCTGCGACACACGTCCAGGGTCAGATGGGCTAAGATCGAGAATCAAGGGTTTGGCGGCTTCTGTTCGATGAGCGACACAGCCGAGACGCGAGGTGGTAGCGACCGGGCCTGGCGCCGGGTCGCCATCACTGCGGCCGCCGGCGTGGCCGCCCCGATCGCCATGGCGCTGGTGGGCGGCGCGGCGCCGATCGCGGCGGCGATCGCCGCGCTGGCCGTGGGCGCAGTGGGGCTGGCCATCGCGGTCGAGGAGCGGACCCAACGTCCGGTAGCGCCGAAGCCGCCCGCCGATTCGCCTCGCCCATCGGGTCCGTTCGCGGCCGTGCTCGAGCAGCTTCCCGATCCGCTTCTCCTGATCGAGGGCGGCGCCCGGGATGAACCCACGAGTCGCCGCTTCCTGTTCGCCAACGCGGCAGCGCGGGATCTTCTACGCATCCAGCGCCCGGAGGGGCCTCTCGCCACCGCGATTCGCGCCCCTGAGGTGCTCGACGCCGTGGAGGAGGCGCTCTACGAGCGCCAGGCCGGTCACGCCGTTTATGAGCTGCGCGGCGTCCAGGATCGGGTCTGGCGCGCGCGTGCGCTGCCCCTGACCCACGCGGGGGTGACGGGGCGACTGGCCGTGCTCTGGCTGCGCGACGAAACCGAGATCCGCCGAATCGAGCGAACCCGCGCCGATTTCCTGGCCAACGCCAGCCATGAGCTGCGCACGCCCCTGGCCTCCCTCAGCGGCTTCATCGACACCCTGCGAGGCCACGCGCGCGACGACGCGGCCGCGCGAGAGCGGTTCTTGACCATCATGCATGGTCAGGCCGAGCGGATGCGCCGGTTGATCGACGACCTGATGAGCCTCTCGCGGATCGAACTGGGCGAACACATACCGCCCGCGGGCATCGTCGACCTGGGCATGCTGGTCCCCGACGTACTCGACGCCCTGGCGCCGCTGGCTGCCGAACGCTGCGTCACGTTCGCCACCGAGTTGCCGCCGGCAGGCGTTGCGCTGGCCATCGCCGACCGTGACCAGGTCATGCAGGTCATCCAGAACCTTGCGGAAAACGCCACGAAATACACCGCGCGAGGGGCGGGGGTCACTGTGGAGGTCACCGATGGGCTGGGCCTGACCGCCGCGGCCACTCCGGTGGCCGGCCTGAGCGCCTATTTCTCGCTGCTCACGCCCGACCACGCCCTGGGTCGCACATACGTCGCCGTCAGGGTGCGGGACTTCGGCGCGGGGATCGCGCGTAGCCACCTGCCGCGTCTCACCGAACGTTTCTACCGGGTGGAGGGCCAGAAGGCGCGAGAGCGGCCCGGGACAGGTCTTGGACTGGCCATCGTCAAGCATATCGTGAACCGCCATCGCGGCGGTCTGCTCGTGGAGAGCGGGGTGGATGAAGGCTCGATGTTCACAGCCTATTTCCCGATGGCTCCCGCTCTGCAGGCCGTTGAGACCCCGAGCAAACCGCGGGCAGATGGTTCCGTCTCGCCAGGGCTTGCTCAAGATTCAAAGCCTTGAGCGCCGTCGATCGCCTGACCCGTTCCCACTTGGGCGCACGGCGCTTCAAGCAGGGTTGACGGCGTGAGGCGCGCCGACCCAAAGCCTCGCCTCGCATGAACATCCTCGTCGTCGGCCAGGGCGGCCGCGAACACGCCCTCGCCTGGAAGATCTCCAGCTCGCCCTTGGTGACCCGGCTCGTCTGCGCGCCGGGCAATCCCGGTATGGCCGAGCTCGGGGAGATCGAGTCCGTGGCGGCGACCGATGTCGCCGGCCAGGTCGCCCTGGCGCAGCGGATTGCCGCCGATCTGGTGGTCGTGGGGCCGGAGGCGGCGTTGGAGGCTGGTCTCGCCGACGCTCTCGCCCGGGCGGGGATCCCGTGTTTCGGCGCCTCGGCGGCGGCGGCGCGGATCGAGACCTCCAAGGCTTTCATGAAGGGATTTGCCCAGCGCCACGGGCTGCCCACGGCGGACTTCCAGGTGGTCGAGAGCCTCGAGGCCGCGAAGAGCGCGCTGGGGCGACGCACGCCGCCCTATGTGGTGAAGGCCGATGGCCTGGCCGCCGGCAAGGGCGTGGTGATCGCCGACACCCAAGCAGAGGCCCTGGACGCCGTCCGCGCCATGCTGGGCAAGCCAGGCGCCAAGGTGGTGATCGAAGAGTTCATGGCCGGCGAAGAGGTCTCGCTCTTCATCCTCAGCGATGGCCGCGCATCGATCCCGTTCGGCTCGGCCCAGGATCACAAGCGCGCCTTCGACGGCGACGTGGGACCCAATACCGGCGGCATGGGGACCTATGGGCCCGCGCCGGTGTTTACGGCGGCCTTGGAGGAGGAGGCCCTTGCGGCAATCGCGCAGCCCGCGATCTCGGGGCTCGCGGCTGAAGGCTCGCCCTACCGCGGCGCGCTCTACGCCGGCCTGATGCTTACCCCGGCGGGCGTCCGACTGGTGGAGTTCAACGCCCGCTTCGGCGACCCGGAAACCCAGGTGCTGATGATGCGGCTCGAGAGCGACATCGTGCCCTACCTGATGGCCTGCGCGAGCGGCGGGCTCGACCGGCTGGCGCCCCCCCAATGGAGCGCCGAAGCGGCGATCTGCGTCGTCCTCGCTGCTCGCGGATATCCCGGATCACCCCTCGGCGGCACACGGATCGGCCTGCCCGCCGGGGACCTTGGCGACGGCGTCACCGTGTTCCACGCCGGCACCGCCCTGCGCGACGGAAACCTCGTAGCGGCGGGAGGTCGGGTGCTGAACGTGTGCGCGCGCGCGCCGACCCTGGCCCAGGCGCGGGAGCGGGCCTACGCCGCCATCGCCCGCATCGACTGGCCGGAAAGCTTCCACCGCAGCGACATCGGCTGGCGGGCGCTTTCCGTCTCGTCGCAGTCCGGCTAGAGCGCGTTCCGCAAAAGTGGGAACTGGTTTTGCGATCGGAACGCGCTCCCGTTTTTTGAATCGACGAGCATGATTCAGCGATCAGGCGATTCCGCCTGATCGCATCATGCTCTAGGACGTCCTTCGAACAAGCGTTTGGTTCGGAGGGACCCCCATGGCCGCAGACAACGCCACGGAAGAGCAGGCCCGCGAGCAGCTCAACACCGGCACCAAGCCCGTCGTCGAATCTCACCGCTTCGATGAGGGGGCGCTGGCCGAGTGGATGAAGGCCAACATCCCCGACTTCAAAGGGCCGATGGAGGTCCGCCAGTTCAAGGGCGGCCAGTCCAATCCGACCTATCAGCTGGTCACGCCGGACCGGAAATACGTCATGCGACGCAAGCCGCCGGGCAAGCTTCTACCCTCGGCCCACGCCGTGGATCGCGAATTCCGGGTGATCTCGGCCCTCTATCCCACGGGCTTTCCCGTGGCCCGACCGTACGGGCTGTGCACGGACGAAGCCGTCATCGGCACGATGTTCTACGTCATGGACATGGTCGAGGGCCGCATCCTCTGGGATCAGACCCTTCCGGCCTATGCTCCGGCGGAGCGCCACGCCATTCACATGGCCGCGCTCAAGACGATGGCCGACCTGCACAACACCGACTACAAGGCGGTCGGCCTCGAGAGCTTCGGACGCCCGGGCAACTACATGTCCCGGCAGATCGACCGCTGGACCAAGCAGTACAAGGCCTCCGAGACCCAGCACATCGAGAGCGTCGAGCGGCTGATCGAGTGGCTGCCGCGGACGGCGCCCGAGGACGACCAGACCACGATCGTCCACGCCGACTATCGGTTGGACAACGAGGTGATGCACCCCACGGAAGCGCGCGTCATCGCCGTCCTGGACTGGGAGTTGTCGACGCTCGGCAATCCGCTCGCCGACTTCACCAACCTTCTGATGCAGTGGGTGAACGGGTCGATCTCACACATCCCCGACCTGAAAGCCCACGGCATTCCGACGATGGAGGAATACGTCGCCGAATACTGCCGGCTCACGGGGCGCAGCGGGCTTCCGGACCTCAACTGGTATTTCGCCTACAACATCTTCCGCCTGGCGGGGATCGTCCAAGGGATCGTCGGCCGCGCGCGCGACGGGACGGCCAACAGCCCGCAGGCGGCGGCGATGGCCGCACGCGTGCCCGCGCTCGGCGAGGCCGCCTGGAAGTTCGCCCAGCTCGCCGGAGCATAACCGTCTGGCTGGCGATCAGGCCCGCTGCACGGCTCAGGGATTTTCGACGAAGGCCGTCGAGTGGGCCAGGCGGTCGAGGCGCGCCTCGATGTCCTGACGCTGAGAGGGCGAGAGGCGTCCGTCGTCGCGGCGGTAGTCGGCGTCGATTGCGCTGATCTCGCTCAGGTTTCGAAGGGCCTCCCGTCCCTCGCGCCGATCCAGCCGGCCATCGTCGATGCGCTGATCCAGTTCAGCCTGCATCCGCATCTCACGCGTCCGCGTGTCGTCAGGCGAGGCCTGCGGTGCGGCCTGAGCGACCCATTTGCCGTCGGGACCGACATAGCCGTAGTCGGTCGAGCGGTACGACACCCACTGGCGCCGGTCGTCGTAGTAGCCGTAGCGGTTCTGCCCGCAGTGGGAGGCCGCCCCTCCGATGAGCGCGCCGGCCGCCGCGCCACCCGCGCCGGCGCCGATGGTCGCCGCCGTACCTCCGTGACTCGCCAGGCTGCCGACGATCACGCCCACGCCCGCACCGACCAGGCCGCCGACCACCTCGTCGGCCCGTTTTTCCCTCAGGCAGTTCGGATCCGACTGGGCATGGCCGACGAGCGGAATCAGCGCCGAGACGCTCGCTGCAATCATGAACAAACGCGATTGCGACATGTGGGGATTTCACCCTAGGTCGGGCATCCGGGCAAGACCCAGGATCGTCGCCAGCCGTCGCGCCAGGTCCGCCGGATAGACGGGCTCTTCGCAGGCGTGGAGCTCCTCGAGCGTCCACCACCGGATGTCGTCGACGAACTCGCGCTCGAGAGCCACCCATCCGTCCCGGGAGGGCTCTCCGCCTGCGCACCGCGCGACCATGAAGGCCTCCCGAATCAGGATGGGCCGTCCCTTGCGGTCGCTGAAGGTCTGCTCGTTGCGCCAGAGGACCGCCCCGACCTCCAGGGGCTCCCAGCCTGTCTCCTCGCGGATCTCGCGCCAGGCGGCCGCGGCTTCGTCCTCGCCCGGCTCGATCCCGCCGCCGACGGTGAACCAGGCTCCGGGCGCTGAGGGGCTGCTTGGGAGACGTCCCTTCATGAGCAGGATGCGGTCCTGCGGATCCAGGAGCAGGACCCGCGCCGTCGCGCGCTCACGCATTGCGTCGCCCCTCCAGGCGGCGTTTGACCTCCTCGGCGAGCGTCTTGATGTCGAGCGGCTTGGCCAGGAAGCTTACCTCGCTCTGATCCTCCAGAAGGTCGGAGACCTCCGCCTCCGCATAGCCCGACACGAACATCACCGGCGCCCCGGCCAGGAAGGGTCTGGCGGCGGCGAGGAGGGCGGGACCATCCATGCCCGGCATGATGACGTCGGAGATCATCAGATCGATGGCGCCGGCGTTCGCCTTCACCAGTTCGAGCGCCGCCTCGCCGTCGGAAGCCTCCAGCACCTCGTAGCCTCGCGCGCGAAGGAGGCGAGCTGTGATACCGCGCACCAGGGCCTCGTCCTCCACCAGCAGAAGACGGCCCTGGCCGGAGAGATCGCGGCTTGCAGGGCGGAGCTCGGCCGCGGGCGGAGTCTCGACGCGCAGGGGCGGGACGTAGGGCGGCAGGAACACGCGGAACCTGGCGCCCTCTCCCGGGGCGGAGTCAGCCACGATCCAGCCCTCCGCCTGACGGACGATGCCGTAGACCGTGGCGAGGCCCAGACCCGTCCCTTCGCCGGCCGGCTTGGTGGTGAAGAAGGGCTCGAAGATTGCATTGGCGATCTCAGGCGCGATGCCCGGACCGTTATCGGCGACCTCGATCATCGCCAGCTCATCTGGCGCGCCGCCCACGAAGCCCAGAGAAGTCGCCTCGCTCGCTTCGAGTCGGCGGGCGGTCAGAACGATGCGCCCTCCTGCGGCCGCGCCGATGGCGTCGCGGGCGTTCACCACAAGGTTCATTACCGCCGTCTCGAGTTGGCCCTTGTCCATGCGGACGCGCGGCAGATCCTCGTCATAGGTGGCCGCCAGGGCCACGTTCTCCCGCAGCAGGCGCCGAAGCAGAACCTCGAAGTCCCCAAGCGTCTCGGCAAGGTCAAGCACCTCGCGCTTGACGGTCGCCTTGCGGGAGAAGGTGAGGAGCTGGCGCACGAGGTCTGCCGCGCGCGCGACGGTGGCGCGGATCTCGCTCAGGCTCTCATAGGCGGGATCGCCCAGGGGATGGCGTTGGAGAAGGTCCTCCACCCTCAGACGGATGGCGGAGAGCAGGTTATTGAAATCGTGGGCGACGCCGCCAGCAAGCTGGCCCACCGCCTCCATCTTGTTCCGCTGCGACAGCTGAAGCTGCATCGCCCGTTGTTCGGTGACGTCGGCCATATGGACGATCACCGCCCCGGCGGCGCGGGTGAGGCGTAGTTGGGCCGAATCGTCGGGGCGCGCACAGATGGTCACATCGAGGAGACCGGCGAAGACATCCGCTGTCGGGCCCGCTGGCATGACCAGCTCATCCAGGCGCGAACCGGCGGCGCGGCGCCCAACGAGACGGTCGAACGCCGCGTTGGAGTTGAGCACGCGCCCCTCGAACGCGGGTTCGCCGTCCACCAGCGCCACAGCGAACGGCGCCGCCGCCAGAATCGCCCCCACGCGGGAGGCGGCATCGCCAGGGTCACTTGCGGACTCTGGATTTTGCAGACGCACCAAGAAGAGTTCGGGCGCCGCGAGACTGACCCGCGCCAGCCGTTCCCCCCCGGGTAGGCGAAGTCTGCCCTCCCCCGATCCCCCGCGCCGCGCAGTGCGGAAGGCTCCATAGAGCTCTTCGCCCCCGAGCCGGCCCACGCCGCCAGCCAGGTCGCGCCACAGTCCATTTTCCAGGACCACCCGCCCAGCCAGATCGCACACGGCTGCCGGTTGGGCCACGGCGTCCAGAAGGGCCTGGGGCAGGAGCTCGGGCTCCGGGCGGGGCCGGCCGGGCAGTCGGAGGCGCATGCTTGTCGGTCTGTCCCCTCAAACTCCGTCATGGCCGGGCGTCAGTCCCGGCCACCCATCGATGGGCTTGGCGAGCATTCGGCCGTGGCCGCGCCAGAGCGCGGACATGATTCGAACGGACGGCATACCTGAGAACCAGCGTTCCATTGCGAATGCAGGCAGGCAAGTCAGCGCGCAGTCGAACGGCTTGGCGTGGCCGCGCCAGCGCGGCCACTGCGGGCGCTCGCGAAGCCGTCCGATGGGTGGCCGGGACTGACGCCCGGCCATGACGGTATTTAATAAATTCAATATGTTAATATCACTTCCGCTCGATGCGAGCGTCCAGTGCGCGGGCCGCCGCGGTCGGCGTGAGCGCATCGCCAGGCCGGTCCACGCTGTAGTTCGCCTCTCGCATCATCTGGACCGAGATGGCGCCCACGAGGGGCGAAAGGGCGCCGATCAGCCTGGCGTCCTTCGCGCGACGAGGCGAGATGAGGATCACTGCATCGTACGGCGGTAAGGCGCGCCGGGGATCGCTGAGCACCATCAGATGTTCGGAGGCGATCCGGCCGTCGCTCGAAAAGGCCGAGATAACGTCCACCTGACCGTCCTCCAAGGCGCGATACATGAAGGTCGGCTGATAGGCCGTGGATGACCTGAACCTGAGCCCATAGGCCCGCCGCAGGTCCGTCCACTCAGGGCGGGAAAGGAATTCCAGGTCGGACCCGAGCCGAAGCTCAGGCGCGCGAGCCTCCAGGTCGGCGATGCTCGAGATCCGCAGCTCGCGCGCCCGTTTCTCCTTCATGACGAGGACATAGGCGTTCTCGAATCCGAGGGAGCCCAGCACCCTCACGTGATCCCGGCGATCGAGGATGGCCGTAAGATCCCGCAGCACGGCCTCACGCCCAGGGTTGTCGCGACGGCCGAGCACGTTGGCCCACAAGGTCCCGGAATAGTCCACGTACGCATCGATCTCCGAGGCGGCCAGGGCGCGGTAAGCGGTGGCCGAACCGAGATCCTCCTTCACACTCGCGTGGAGGCCAGCCGCATCCAGCCTAAGGCCCATGAGCTCGGCGAGGATATACTGCTCGCTGAAGTTCTTGGCCCCGATCCTGTAGCCGGCGACGCCGTGACCTCCGGCCAGCGGGGAGAGGGCCGCCACCGTCCCCAGCGCCAGACCAAGGGCTCCGCTACAGATGCGCAGGCGCGAACGCGCGGCCAGCCCCGACTCGATCAGACCCAGCAGCTGGTCGGCGGCGAGCGCCAGACCTGCCGAGGCGAAGCAACCGAAAAGGACGAAGACCCAGTTCTCGGTCTGCAGGCCCAGGAAGATGTAGTTGCCGAGCGAGGTCTGCCCCACGGGTGTGGCCAGGGTGGCCGCGCCGATCGTCCAAACCGCCGCCGTTCGCGCGCCCGCCATGATCACCGGCGCGGCCAGCGGCAGCTCGACCCAGAAGAGTCGCTGCAGCCCGGTCATTCCCATGCCCTGCGCCGCCTCGACGGCGGCCGGATCGACGCCCCGGATGCCCGCCACGCCGTTCCTCAGGATTGGCAGCATCGAATAGAGCGTGAGGGCCATCACCGACGGCAGGAATCCGAGCGCCGAGAACCCCACGCCGAAGACGCGTCGCGAGAGCATCGTAAGCGCAAGGAGCAGAGGATAGAAAAGCGCCAGCAGGGCGAGGCTTGGGATCGTCTGGATGAGGCTGGCGATGAACAGGCTGGGCCAGCGCACGGCCTGGCTACGGCTCGCAACGACGGCGAGAGGAAGGCTGACGGCGAAGCCCAGGCCGAGCGCGACGACGCTCAGCAACACATGCTGCGAAAGATAGCCTGGCAGCAGGCGCCAGGCCGCCGCCCACTGGTCATCCATCGGCCGGCCTGCCCGCCAGGGCTTCGAGTCGTCTCGCCTGATCCACAGGGGTCGCCATCAGAGCGCTCACGCGCGCGTCGTCCTTGGCGTGCATCACCGCCCGCGGCGTTCCGTCGGCGAGGATCTTACCCTCCCCCAGAACGAGGATCCGGTCTGCAAGGAGCAGGGCCTCGGTCACGTCATGCGTCACCATGACGGTCGTGAGACCCAGACGATCGTGCAGGGCGCGGTAGTCACGCCCCAGGGTGTCGCGGGTGATCGGATCAAGCGCCCCAAACGGCTCGTCCATCAGCATCAGGCGAGGGCCGGCCGCCAGGGCCCGGGCGACGCCCACCCTCTGGCGCTGACCGCCCGAGAGCGCGGCGGGCAGGCGCGAGCCGACCTCGGACGGCAGCGCGGTCAGCTCAAGCAGTTCAGCCGTTCGCGCCTGCGTCCGCGTTCGGTCCCAGCGGGCAAGGCGCGGTCCCAGCGCGATGTTCTCGGCTACCGTCATGTGCGGCAGCAGGCCGACTTCCTGAAACACATAGCCGATCCGCCTGCGCAGGGGCGCGAGAGGCCCGGCGCCGACGACCGCGCCCTCCACGCTCACGATCCCCTCGTCCGGCGTCACCAGGCCATTGATCATCTTCAGGGTCGTTGTCTTGCCGCTGCCCGAACCGCCAAGCAGGGCGACGAACTGGCCCTCGACGACTTCGAACGTCAGGGGACCCACGACCGTGCGGCCGCCGAAGCGTTTCTCCACACGGTCGAAGACGATCATCCCCCTCCCCTCTGGCGAGCCAATCCCGGACTGGCCCAACCGGCATACGCGCGCCCCGTCCCGGAGGTTACGCTCGAGGGAAGCGTGCACGGGAAACCGGCGATCGCGCCCCCGACGTTAGGCCCGCAAGCCGGGCGCGCAGCTCAGGCGCGAAGAGCGCTGGACACCCGCTCGGGCCCGAGCGCCGCGAGCGCGCCCCGGACGATGCCCTCTGCATCGAGCCCCGCCGCGGCGTACATCGCTTCGGGGGTGTCCTGATCCTGGAAGATGTCCGGCAGCGTGAGGGTGCGCACCTTCAGCCCCCGATCCAGGGCGCCGTGCTCGGCCAGGGCGTGCAGCACGAAGGCCCCGAAGCCTCCGATCGAGCCCTCCTCCACGGTCACGAGAGCCTCGTGCTCGCGCGCCAGGCGCAGGATGAGGTCCACGTCGAGCGGCTTGGCGAACCTGGCGTCAGCCACCGTCGCGGACAGGCCGCGCGCGGCCAGCATGTCGGCGGCCTTGAGGCTATCGGCCAAGCGAGTGCCGAACGACAGGATGGCCACGGCCGAGCCTTCGCGGACGATGCGGCCCTTGCCGATCTCCAGGGGCTCAGCGAGGTCGGGAATGTTGACTCCCTCCCCCGAGCCGCGCGGGAAGCGGAACGCGCTCGGACGATCGTCGATCGCCACGGCGGTGGAGATCATATGCGCCAGCTCTGCCTCGTCGGCGGCGCCCATGACCACGAAGCCGGGGAGTTGTCCCAGATAGCCGACGTCGAAACTGCCCGCGTGGGTGGCGCCGTCGGCGCCCACAAGGCCGGCGCGATCGATGGCGAAGCGCACGGGCAGACCCTGGATCGCCACGTCGTGGACCACCTGGTCGTAGCCGCGCTGGAGGAAGGTCGAATAGAGGGCCGCGAATGGCTTCATGCCGTCAGCCGCGAGACCGGCGGCGAAGGTCACGGCGTGCTGCTCGGCGATGCCGACGTCGAAGGTGCGGTCCGGGAACCGCTTGGCGAAGACGTCGAGGCCGGTGCCCGACGGCATGGCCGCGGTGATGCCGATGATCTTGTCGTCGCGCTCGGCGTGCTTGACCAGCTCGTTGGCGAAGACCTTGGTGTAGGCCGGCGCGTTGGAGGCGGCCGGCTTGACCTGCTGGCCCGTGACCACGTCGAACTTCACCACCGAGTGGAGCTTGTCCGCGGAACCCTCGGCGGGCGGATAGCCCTTGCCCTTCTGGGTCACAACGTGGATCAGCACGGGGCCGTCGTTGATCTTCTTGACGTTCTCGAGCACCGGAACGAGGTGCTCCATGTTGTGGCCGTCGATCGGGCCCACGTAGTAGAAGCCGAGCTCCTCGAAGAAGGTCCCGCCGGTGGCCATGCCCCGGGCGTATTCCTCGGCCTTGCGAGCCATGTCCTTGAGCGGTCGGGGCAGACGGCGGACGACGCCCTTCCCCAGCTTGCGGACCGTCTGGTAGGCGCCGCCCGAGACGAGCCCGGCCAGATAGGCGCTCATCCCCCCGACGGGAGGGGCGATCGACATGTCGTTGTCGTTGAGAATGACGATGAGGCGCCGCGTCGATTCAGCGGCGTTGTTCATCGCCTCATAGGCCATGCCCGCGCTCATCGAGCCGTCGCCGATCACCGCAATGACGGAATTGTCGTCGCCGCGGCGGTCGCGGGCGACGCAGAAGCCGAGCGCAGCCGAGATCGATGTCGCGGCGTGAGCCGCGCCGAAGGGGTCGTACGGACTTTCCGAGCGCTTGGTGAAGCCCGACAGGCCCCCACCCTGGCGCAGGGTCCGGATCCGTGGACGACGGCCGGTGAGGATCTTGTGGGGATAGGCCTGATGGCCGACGTCCCAGATCAGGATGTCGCGCGGCGTCTCGAAGACGTGGTGCAGGGCCACAGTGAGTTCCACGACGCCGAGACCGGCGCCGAGGTGGCCGCCCGTCACCGAAACGGCCTGAACCGTCTCGTGGCGAAGCTCGTCAGCCAGCCTTTTCAGGTCGGCTACCGACAGATCGCGGATGTCCGCAGGGTCCGAGACCGTGTCGAGAAGGGGGGTCGATGAAAGCATTATCCAGCCTGTAAGGAACGTCTTGCGCGCGCCTTGCGAATTTCAGACGCCGCGCCGTCGGTTTGTTCCGCAACCCAAGTCGATCACGACTTACGGTCCAGCACGAAGTCAACAGCCGCCCGAAGGAATCGCCCCCGTTCCCCGAACGGATCAAGATGGGCCTTGGTCTGGGTCACCAGATGGGCGATCCTCTCCTTAGCCGCGTCGACGCCGAGTAGCGTCACGTAATTCGCCTTGCCACGGGCCGCGTCCTTCCCGCCCGCGGCCTTGCCTAATGAGGCTGTATCGCCCTCGGCGTCCAGCACATCGTCAACAATCTGATACGCAAGACCGATGTCACGGCCAAACGCCATCAAAGCCTGACGTTCCGCATCCTTGGCCCCCGCCATGGTCAGCGGCAACTCGAAAGCACAAGCAATCAGCGCGCCGGTCTTCATGCGTTGCATTCGCGCCACGGCGCCCAGATCGCCGCGAACGCCAAGTAGGTCGATCATCTGCCCGCCGCACATCCCCTGGGCGCCTGAGGCGACCGCCAGGCGACGCACGAGTTCGGCGCGCACCGAGCCATCTTCATGCGTGTCCGGGTGGGCCATGATCTCGAAAGCCACGGTGAGCAGCGCGTCGCCGGCGAGCACCGCAGTCGCCTCGTCATAGGCCTTGTGGACGGTCGGACGCCCACGCCGCAGGTCGTCGTCGTCCATGCACGGCAGGTCGTCATGGACCAGGCTGTAGGCATGTACGCATTCGAGGGCGCAGGAGGCGCGCAGCACAGAGCGCTCTGCCAGATCGAACATCCGCCCCGTCTCGATCGCGAAGAAGGGGCGCAGGCGCTTGCCCGGGCCGAGCGCCGCATAGCGCATCGCCTCGGTCAGGCGCGATTCGGGCCCTTCTGCGCGCGGCAGCAATTCATCGAGGGCCACCGTGACGAGGTCTGCGGCCTCCGCCACGCGGCGGGAAAAATCTTTGGGATCCACGTCAGGCGAACTCGGCCGGCTCGACGCCAACGGACCCGGCCGGACCCTGGATGATCTTCTCCACCTTGAGCTGGGCGGCCTTCAGCTTCGACTCGCAGTGAGTCTTCAGCAGCGCGCCCCGCCGGTAGACGTCCACGGCCCGCTCCAGGTCCGCGTCCCCCGATTCCAGTTCCGCCACAATACGCTCCAGTTCGAGCAGGGCCTGCTCGAATGAGAGGGCTGCGATCTGGGCTTCTTCGTCGTCGATCATCACTTTCTTCACATCTGGTCGCCGCAGCGGGCGCAAACTAGTGGCGAGCTTCACGGAATCGAAGCCCTATTTGTTCCTCGCCGAAAAATTCAGTTCGCTAACGAACTAAAACTGTGGCGTTTTCAATGGACTAGCTCGGCGCTCTGACTCGCCGGGAGATCGAAGGGCCTCCGCGGCCGCCCCGTCCGAACCCGCACCTCTATCGGGGGGCTCAAACCGTCGGGCGCACCAGTAGCGGAATCCCTGGTCATGTGTGCGCCGCCAGCCCCGGCGCTCGAGAACCGAACCTATCATCAGGTTGAAGTAGCCGTGCGCAACTACCATCACGGCCTCGCCTTTGGCAGCCCTCTCCGCCAGCCGTTCGGCCGCTGCGCGGGCCCGCGCTCGGGCCTCCCGCCGCGACTCTTGACCTTCGTGGTGATCGAACAGCCACCAGCAGATTCGTGCGATTACGCCCCACCACCGCGGCGGCAGGCGTATCCAGTCGGGCAGAGGCGGCGGAGGCAGGGGCGCCTCCACGAAGATGACGTCACGCTGAAATTCGGCAACCGGCGCAATCGCCTGGGCGCTCTCAATCGCCCTGCGGCGCGTGGAAGAGAAGATGGCGTCGGCTTCTGCAGCCATCTGCACCAGGGCCGGCGGCGGGGACTGGCCCGGTTTCAGCCCCCCCTCCTCGTACGTCGCCCACCACTGACGATAGCCCTTCGAGCTCAGTCGCATCTTGCGCGACAGCGCCGGCTCGCCGTGGCGGACCAGGGTCACCGCGCCCGGCTGAGCCTTCATCGGCCCTCCAGCGCCTTCACGTGCGCGGTCGCGGAGGCCGCCAGCCCTTCGAGGTCGTAGCCGCCCTCCAGGGAGGAGACGATCCGGCCGGCGCAGCGCCGTTCGGCCACGCTGACGAGCGCCCGGGTGGCCCACGCGAAGTCCTCCGCCTCGAGCCTCTGGTTGGCGAGGGGATCGCGGGCGTGCGCATCGAAGCCCGCCGAGATCAGCAGGAGTTCCGGCTCGAAGGCGTCGATCCTGTCGACCAGCCCTTCGAACGCGCGCCGCCAGGCCTCGCGCGGCGAATCAGGCGCAACGACAGCGTTGATGACGTTCCCGACGCCGGTCTCGGAGGGATCGCCGGTGCCCGGGTAAAGAGGGCTTTGATGGACGGAAGCGAACAGCACGGACGGATCGGTCTCAAACACCGCCTGGGTGCCGTTGCCATGGTGCACATCGAAATCGGCGATCGCCACGCGCGCCATGCCGGCGGCCCGCGCCGCCCGCGCGGCCAGGGCGATGTTGGAAAAGATGCAGAAGCCCATGGCGAAGCCGGGGCCGGAGTGGTGCCCGGGGGGCCTCACCGCGCAGAAGGCGCGCTGAGTCTCGCCCGAGGCGACGGCGCGGGCGGCGGCGACGGCGGCGCCCGCCGCGCGCCTGGCCGCCATCAGGCTGCCCGCCGACATGAAGGTGTCCGGATCGAGCTGGACCACGCCATTCGAGGGCGCGGCCGCCTCGATCGCGGCCAGGTACGATTCGTCATGGACCCGCAGGAGGTCCTCCCGCGCGACGAGAGGCGCCTCGCGGGGTTCGAGGTCGAGCCGCGATTCGGCGGCGAGCGCCTCGCTGACGGCCGCCAGGCGAGCCGGCCGCTCGGCGTGCCGGCCGGGGGGCGTGTGGCCGAGCATGTCGGGATGGGTGTAGAGGGCGACCGCCATGATCCCCGTCCATAAGCGGATTTGTCGCCCCGGCCCACTCCCGCCGTTACGGGTCCGCAAAACATGAGCGGAACGATCATCAGGCGCGCGGGCGCGTGCGACGTCACGACGCTGGCGGAACTGGGCGCGCGCACCTTCGTCGAGACCTTCGGCCACCTCTATCCCGAGGCCGATCTGGTCGCGTTCCTCGAAGAGAATCACCGGCCCGAAGCCGTCGCCGCGCTGATCGGCGATTCCCGCTACGCGGCCTGGCTGGCGGAGAGCGACGAAGAGGCGATCGGCTATGTGCTGGTCGGACCATGTGGTCTTCCTCACCCGGACGTCACCGATCGGTGCGGCGAGCTCAAGCGGATCTACCTGCGCAAGGACCAGCAGGGCGGCGGCGTCGGCAGGCGGCTGATGGAGACCGGTCTCGCCTGGCTCGAGGCGCAGGGCCGCCGGCCGATATGGCTGGGCGTGTGGTCGGAAAACCATGGCGCCCAGCGGCTCTACGCCCGCGCCGGCTTCGAGAGGGTCGGCGAATATGACTTTGCGGTCGGGACGATCCGCGATCAGGATTTCATCCTGCGCCGGGCGTGACGCGCTCCTCGACGGGCGAAACGCGCCCAGGACTGGACAGGGAACGCGCCCGCCTCCAATCTCGCTTTCCAAACGTTCGTTCGAATGCCCGGACGCCTGCGCCGTAACCGCAGGCCGCTCAGGCGCCCGAGGCAGAGGGCCCGCCCATGTTCATGCGCTTCTTCACCGAGCTGAAAGCGGCCAAGGTGCCGGTCACGCTCAAGGAATATCTCATGCTCATGGAAGGCATGGATAAGAACGTCATCAATCGGCGGGTCGAGGAATTCTACTACCTCTCGCGCGCGGCGCTGGTGAAGGACGAGCGGCACCTCGATCGTTTCGACGTCGTCTTCGGACACGTGTTCAAAGGGCTGGAGCTGATCAGCCTGGAGAAGGCGACTGACATCCCTGCCGAATGGCTCAAGCGCCTGACCGAAAGCTTCCTCACCGACGAGGAGAAGGCCCAGATCGAGGCCATGGGCGGCTTCGACAAACTGATGGAGATGCTCCAGGAGCGCATCAAGCAGGGCAAAGGCGACGGCGACGAAGAGGACGACGAGGATGCCCGCGGCCGCGGGCGCAATTTCCCGATCGGCGCCGACGGCTACCACCCCGAGGGCATCCGGATCGGCCAGGACAAGGGCCGCCACGGCCGGGCGATCAAGGTCTGGGACAAGCGCGAGTACAAGAACCTCGACGACCAGGTCGAACTCGGCACCCGCAACATCAAGGTCGCCCTGCGCAGGCTGCGCAAGTTCGCCCGCCAGGGCGCTCCCGACGAACTGGACATGAAGGGCACCATCAAAGAGACGGCCAACAAGGGCTATCTTGATCTGGTGATGCAGCCGGAGCGGCGGAACACCATCAAGGTCCTGCTGTTCTTCGACATCGGCGGCTCGATGGACAGCCATATCAAGGTCTGTGAGGAGCTGTTCAGTGCCGCGCGCACCGAATTCAAGAACATGGAGTTCTTCTACTTCCACAACTGCCTGTACGAGAGCGTGTGGAAGGACAACCGGCGGCGCCACGCGGAAAAGCTGGACACGTGGGACATCCTCAACAAGTACGGCAAGGACTATAAGATCGTCTTTGTCGGCGACGCGACGATGAGCCCCTACGAGATCACCTATCCGGGCGGCTCGGTCGAGCACTGGAACGAGGAGCCCGGCGCGCTCTGGATGGACCGAGTGACCAGGACCTGGACCAGCGTCGCCTGGCTCAATCCGACGCCCGCGCGCCACTGGAACCACACCCCCTCGATCGGGGTGATGCGCCAGATCATCGGCGAGCGGATGTTCCCGCTCACCATCCAGGGCCTCGAACAGGCCATGCGCGAGCTGGTTCGCTAGGGCGCCCTTCGGGGGCGCCTCCTGCCGCCAATGTCGACGAGACCGCTACAGGATCCCGCACCCGATCTCCCGCCGGAAACCGAGCGGGACGCGGCGACCAAGGCCGCCGTGCTCGCCGCCGCCGAGCGACTGTTCGCCGTGCGCGGACTGCGCTGCGTCTCGGTGCGGGACATCACCGCAGAGGCCGGCGTCAACCTCGCCAGCGTGAACTATCACTTCGGCTCCAAGGACGCCCTGGTCTTCGAGATCTTCCGCCGCCGCACGGCCGAGCTCAGCCGGGACCGGGCGCGCATGCTGCACGAGGCGACCGCCCGTCATGATGGCAAGCCGCCGGTCCGGGAGATCCTGGCGGCGCTGATGGAGCCTCCGCTGCGCTGGTCCAATCCGGCGCACGTCAGGCGCATCGCCATGCAGTTCATCATCCGCGCCCGGAGCGAGGGCAGCGAGGCGGTGCGCGAGGTGATCCGCACGGACGTCTCGCATCTGCGCCCGTTCGCCGAAGCGCTGATGACCGCCCTGCCCCATCTGCCGCCGGAAGAGGTGTACTGGCGGCTGCACTTCACCCTGGGCATGATCCACAACAACCGCTTCGCCGAGTTCGACAGGCTGCACGCCCTTTCGGACGGGATCACGCGCGAAAGCGACGTCGACGCCCTGCTCAAGCGCATGCTCGACTTCGCGGAGGCGGGGTTCCTGCGCTGAGGTAGCCTGTTAACGGTCCTCGTCAGGGCAGCTTGTCGAAGAACAGATAGACGCCGGCGATCCGCCCGTCGTGGGCGACGATGACATCGGTCCCGGCGTAGGCTGGCTTCTCGCCGGGAACCCCTGACACCCATTGGACCCGGCCCACATCGCCCCGCACCTCCGGCTCGGCGATCGGCTGGTAACGAAAGTCCGGGTGGGTCGCTCTGATCGCCCCGGCGATACGATCGATTTCGTTGCGCCCCCGGTAGACGCCCCTTGGCTCATAGAAGGCCCCGTCTTCGTGGAAGATCTCCTCGATGGTGGCGCGCCGGCGCGCCGAGTCGTTCTCGCCGAAGACCCCGTGGAGATTGCGGAGCAACAGCGTTGGAATGTCGGACATGGTCGTACTCCGGCTGATGTCGAGCTCTGCAAGAGCTGGATGACGGCGGTTGTTTCTCGAAGGAGCGTGCGAGCGGGGCTTGGCCCCCGCTCGAGCAGGCTGTGGCGGCTCAGGCGGCCGCGGCTGGATGTGCGGTCAGTTCCGCGCCCTTGCGCCGGCTGTCGAGGCTGAAGGCCCCGGCGCCGAACGCCACGATCTGCAGCAGCCCGCCGGCCATCATCACGTTCTTGAGGAAGTGGATCATCTGGTTCTGGTCGGCGAAGTGCGTGTGGAACGTAAGCGCCGTCGCCAGCGCAAAGATCGCCAGGACTGCGGCGACGATCCGGGTGCGGTAGCCGATCGCCAGGATCAGACCTCCGCCCAGTTCGACCGTCACGGCGACGGCGTAGGCCACGGGCGGAAAAGGCAGACCGGCGGCGGTGATCATGCCGACCGTCGCGCCGTAGGCGGCGAGTTTGCCCAGGCCGCTCATGGCGAAGGGAAGGCCGATCATCAGCCGGCCAATGAAGGGAAGATATCGGGTCGCGCTCATCGAATGACTCCTTGAAAGAGTTCTCCGCCCCAACTCGCGGACAAGTTGATGATGTTGCAGCAACGCTCCCTTTGGAATAGAAATGATTGAAATCGATCATTGCAGATTTGTCGATGCCAAAAATGCCGGACTTCGAAGGCTTGGCGATGTTCGCCAAGGTGGCTGAGGAGGGCTCGTTCGCCGCCGCGGCGAGCGCCATGGGCGTGTCGGTCGCCACCGTCTCCCGCGCCGTCACACGGCTCGAAGACCGGCTCGGCGGGCGCTTGTTCAACCGGACGTCGCGGCGCCTCGCATTGACGGACTACGGCCGCGCCTTGGCCGAGCGCGCTTCCAGGATCTACGCCCAGGCCGAAGAGGCCGAGGACACCGCCCGCGAGGCTTCCAGTCGGCCGCGCGGCCTGGTGAAGCTCGCTGCGCCCCTGTCCTTCGGGGCGCGGTGGGTGGCGCCTCTCCTGCCGGAGTTCTTTCGCCGGTATCCAGAGATCGCCATCGATCTCCACCTGACCGACGCTCAGACCGATCTCATCGGCGAGGGATACGACGCCGCCCTGCGCATCGCCGTGATGGAGGATTCATCGCTGGTCGCGCGGCTGATCGCGCCCGTTCGCCGCTTCGTGGTCGCCTCCCCCGGCTATCTGGCCCAGCATGGCCGACCGCAGCATCCGCGCGATCTCGGCTCCCATCAGTGCCTGAGCTACGCCAACCGCGCGAAGCGCGACGTATGGCGCTTCACCCATTTGACGAGCGGCGAGGAATGCCCGGTCACGCCGACAGGTCCTCTGAGGGTGACGAGCGTCGAGTCGTTATTGCCGACGCTGCTCGAAGGGCTGGCGATCGCAGAGCTGCCCGAATTCATCGCAACCCAACACTTCCGGGAAGGTCAGCTCGAATCCATCCTGACCGACTGGCGGTTGCCGGAGGGCGGCCTGTACTTCGTCACGCCGACGGCCCGCGCCCGCCCTGCGAAGGTCTCCGCCCTGGCCGACTTCCTTGTCGCCGGGCTGACGGACGCCCCATGCAGCGCGCAGGCGGTGATGGGCCGGACGGGCCTCTAGGGAGCAGCCGGTTCGCGGGCGCGCTTCTCTGCGACCTGGGAGGCGCCGATCGCTGCTGGGTAGGCGGGGATCGGCCCGACGCCGGAGGGAAGAGCGCCCGCTGGGTCGCGGATGAACGCCAGGGTGTCGGACCACACCAGCTCCGCATGCAGGTCCCGCAGAAGCAGGTGCCAGCCGTCCGGATAGTCGGCGGTGCGCACATCCTTTGGCAGGCTTCGCACCGCAGTGTCTGTCGCCGGCCTGGGGATGATCTCGTCGTGGGCGCCGTACATCCACAGAGTGGGAACCGAGCCCAGGCGCTCGGCGTCGTCCTGGGCCCGTTGCATGGTGTCCACCAGGCCGTAGAGCGCGTCCGACCGCGCGCCCCAGATCATCAGGGGGTCGCGGCCCATGGCGTAGAGCTCTTCGTGGTTGTCGCTGGCCCAGATCTTCTCCGTGACCCAGGACGGCGGGGTAAAGACCTTCCCTGGCGCAAGCCTCGCCGCCAGCCAGAGGGCGGCGCGGTAGGTGAAGGGTTGCTCCTTCCACCCCCAGACGGCGGGCGCGAGCAAGATCAGCCGATCGGCGGCCGGCGGGCGATCGGAGGCGAAGGCCTCTATGGCCACGGCTCCGCCGAGGCTCTCCGCCGCCACCGCGATCAGGGCGTGCGGCCAGCGCGCCCGAGCCAGGGCGACGATGGTGCGCAGGTCCTCGGTGAGCAGGGCGTCCGGCGCCCAGATCCCACGGTCGGGGGAACGGCCGAATCCGCGCTGGTCGTACGCAAGGGTCGTGACGCCATGCTCCGCCCACCAGGGACCGGCCATGTGGAAGGCGTTGGCGTAGTCGTTCATCCCGTGGACGCCGATGATCACCGCCCAGGGCTCCGCCCCACCTACGGCGTCCCATCGCGTCAGGCCCAGGCGCGTCCCGTCGAAGCTGACGAAGGCCTGCGGCTCGAGGCGAGGTCCGGCAAAGCCTGCGCCGGGCTTCCCCGCCCTCTGGAGGGTCGGGGCGCAGCTGGCGAGGAGGGCGGCCAACATCAGGAGGACGAAGGTCTGGAGGCGCTGCGGCGTCACGGCTTCACCATCTGCGCAACCCTTTGGCGCAAGTACGGCGTGACCTCGGCCTCGAACCAGGGATTGCGCCGCAGCCAGCCGCTGTTGCGCCACGAGGGATGCGGCAGGCAGATCGCGCCCGGCAGGAAGCGCCGCCAGTCCCGCACCGCCGCATCCATCGACCCGGGATGGTCGGAGCCCAGAGCCCATTTCTGCGCCGGCAGGCCCATCAAGAGGGTCAGCTCGACCTTGGGCAGGTTCTCGAGCAGGCGGGTGCGCCAAAGTCGGGCGCATCTGGAGGGCGGCGGCAGATCGCCCCCGCCCCTGACCGTCCCCGGATAACAAAAGGCCATGGCCGCCACGCCGATCGCCGGATGGCCGTAGAAGGTCTCGCGGTCCACCCCCAGCCAGTCGCGGAGCCGGTCTCCTGAAGGATCGTCGAAGGGCAGACCGCTCTCGTGCACCCGCCGCCCGGGCGCCTGGCCGCAAAGCAGGAGGCGCGTCTGCGGCCGCACATACACCACCGGCCTGGGCTCATGCGCGAACTCCGCGGCGCAGGCCCGGCATGCGCGGATCTCGGCGAGAAGGGTTGCCAGGCTGCTGGTCACAGCTGGCCCGTCAATCCGGTCGTCTCTCGCGCGCGCCATGCACCAGCTAGATGGACGCTCCTTCCGCGGAAGGGGAGAGGCTGTACGCTTGCATGAGCGCCGTTCCCGTCGACCGTGAGTGTTGCGAAGCTCACAATTTCTTCCGTGATCCCGTGCCGTAGCGAGCGCAGCGGAGCGAGGACCCGGGATGATGGGAAAAAGATGCGGGGTTTCGCAACACTCCCTTGAAGCCGTCCTCACCGCGCCAGGCGGACCACCGCGCCGATCAGGACCACGCCTGCCACCGCTGCAATCGTCGTCGTCGCGCGTGGGTGGCGGTGATGGCTCTCGGGGAGCAACTCGCTGGCGCCGATGTAAAGGAAGAAGCCGGCGAAGAGGGCGAGGACTCCCGCGAGCGCGCCATGCGGCAGCCGAATCAGGAGACTCGCGCCGATCCCCAGGAGAGGCGCCAGCGCATCGGCCGCCAGCCAGCGACGCGCCACCACGGGACTGCGCGAACCGGCGAGGCTCAGGTTCACCGTATTGATGCCGTCGGCGAAGTCATGCGCCAGCACCGCAGCCGCCAGGACCGCGCCCACTGCAGCGGAGGCCTGAAAGCCCAGGCCGATGCCCAAGCCGTCGAGGAAGCTGTGGGCCGTCAGGCTGGCGGCGCCGAAATGGCCGCGGTGACCGGCGCCTCCCCCTGACAGCGCGAGCAGGGCGCGATCGATGACGAGGTAGAGGATGAAGCCCGTGGCGATCAGGCTGGCGATCCCCTGCGCCTGTCCGGGTCCAGCCAGCTCCACGCACTCAGGCAACAGGTCCAACAGGGCGACGCCGACCACGGCCCCGGCGCTGAAGCCGAGGATCAGGTGCGTGCGATCCGCCAGCCGCAGCGCGAGCGACCCCCCCGCAAACGTGGCGAAGCCCGCGGCCACGCCAAGGCCGGCGAGCAGCGGGCCCGAAGCCATCATCCGATTCCCAGCCCTTTGACTTCAGCGCGCCTCAGCCGCCACGCTTCAGCGTTTCGCGGGCGATGACCACCTGCTGGATCTGACTGGTGCCCTCGTAGATGCGGAAGATGCGCACGTCGCGATAGAGCCGCTCGATGCCGTAGTCGGCCACATATCCGGCGCCGCCAAAGATCTGCACGGCCTTGTCGGCCACCCGCCCTACCATCTCGGAGGCGAAGTACTTCGCCGCCGAGGCCTCAAGGGTCACAGGCAGTCCCGCGTCGCGCTTTCGCGCCGTCTCCAGGGTCAGGGCGCGGGCCGCCAGCGCCTCGGTCTTGCAGTCGGCGATCATGCCCTGGATCAGCTGGAAGGTGGCGATCGGCGCGCCGAACTGCTTGCGCTCGCTGGCATAGGCCACGCAGTCGGCCAGCAGGCGCTCGGCGACGCCCACGCACACGGCCGAAATGTGCAGACGTCCCCGGTCGAGGACCTGCATGGCCACCTTGAACCCCTCGCCCTCCGCGCCCAGGCGGTTCTCCGCCGGCACGCGGACGTTGTCGAAGACCACGTCGCAGATGTGGGCGCCCTGCTGGCCCATCTTCTTCTCGGGCTTGCCCACCGAAAGACCCGGCAGATCGCGCGGGACGAGAAAGGCGCTGACGCCGGAGCCGCCCTTCTTCTCCGGATCGGTGCGAGCCATCACCGTAAAGAGGCCCGCCCGGTTGGCGTTGGTGATGAAGCGCTTGCCGCCGTTCAGGACATAGGTGTCGCCGTCGCGCACGGCCCGGGTCTGCACCGATGCGCTGTCGGAGCCGGCTTCCGGCTCGGTGAGGGCGAACGAGGTGACGATCTCGCCCGTGGCGATCTTCGGCAGCCACCGGCGCTTCTGCTTCTCGGTCCCGAACATCACCAGGCCTTGGCTGCCGATGCCGACATTGGTTCCGAAGGCGGAGCGGAAGGCCGGGCTCACGCGGCCCAGCTCGATCGCCACCAGGCACTCGTCCTCCATCGAAAGGTCGAGGCCGCCATATTCCTCGGGGATGGAGAGTCCGTAGAGGCCCAGCCCCTTCATCTCCTCGAGGACGTCGTCGGGGATCGCGTCCTGTTCGGCCACCTGCGCCTCGATCGGCCGCAACCGCTCGGCGGCGAACCGGCGCACCATCTCGATCAGCTGGTCGCGCGTCTCGGCGTCATAGGCCACGGCTTGTCACTCCTTCTTTGGCGGCGCGCTTGCATGATCCCCCAGCGGGCCGCAATAGGCCAGCGCTCCGCCCCATAGCGGCCGGAGAGCGGCGCGGCTTGGAACCCAGGAGAGAGAATGGACGGCGGAGACGCACAGGGTCCCTGGCGGGGGGTGATCTCCGAAGGCGAGTGGGCCGGCTGGAGCCAGTGGGGCAACGATCCCTTCGAAATGCACGCCGGCCCCTTCTTCCGCCGCAAGCACGAGGACGGCTCGATCGTCTGCGCCTTCAAGGCCGAGAAGAAGCACATGAACGGCAGCGGCTTCATGCACGGCGGCTGCCTGATGACCTTCGCCGACTTCGCCCTCTTCGCCATCGGCTCCGACGCCCTGGAAGGAACAGGCTCGGTCACCGCCTCGCTCAATGGCGAGTTCCTCGACGCCTGCCAGGAGGGCGACCTCGTCGAATGCACCGGCGAAGTCACGCGCGCGGGCCGGTCGCTGGTGTTCATCCGTGGGCTGATCACGACCTCAGGCCGGCCGCTTCTCAGCTTCTCCGGGATCGTGAAAAAGGTGCGGAGCCGCAACGCGAGCGCCTGAGGCGGGCGATCACCCCCGGATCAGAGGATGACTGAGACATCCTCTTTCAACACAGAGGACACGGAGAAGACGGAGGACACAGAGGGGCTCGGGTCGAACCCCGAACGCGAAGCCGACTGCGCGCTTCGCGCGCGATCAGCAAATCAACGACCTTTCCGCTCCAACGACGCCTCTGTGTCCTCCGTCTCCTCTGCGCCCTCTGTGTTAAAATGCCCAAGGCGAAGCCGCCGCGATCTCCGCGACGAGTTCCAGGCGACGTGCGACGGCGACGGTTAAATAGTGGCAACTATCAGACAGAATTGAGTCGCGAGATTGGCCGTGACTTCGCTTCATGATACTTTTCGGGGCGCTCGATGAAGCTCATCCGAAATGGCTCTGAATCAAGGTCTGGCGACTGAAGAAGGCCTCTTGGGACTCTTCACCCCGGAGGGCATAGCCGCCGCGCTGCAGAACATCGCCGAAGCTGCGAACGCCGAGGGCGCCACCCTCACCTTCAGCTATGGCGCCATCCAGATCGCCGCCATCACGTCCGTGGGACTGCAGGAGCACGTCGCCCCCTATCTCGACCCGGATCGTCCGTTCGATCCTCGCCCCAGCCGGGTAAATCCGACCACCGCGGAATCCTTCAGGCTCGACCAGGATGACTTCTCGCCCGAGGAGATTGCGCGCGACCCTTTTTATCAGGAGTTCCTCCGCCCGCGCGGCTTCGGCTGGCACGCCTGCGCCCTTCTCGCCGGCGCGCCGGGCGCGGAGACGGTCAACCTGACCCTCCGGCGCGACCTTCATCAAGGCATGTTCCAGCCCGCTGATCTGGCGGCCATCTCGACGCAGTTGCCTCTTATCCGTGCAACCTCGGCGATAACCCAGATGATGGGAGGCCTGACGAGCTCAGCGACGGCTGAGCGCGACGCGCGGCGCGCCATGTTCGGCTTCGACCGAAACTGGCGCGCCTTTGTCGTCCGAAGCCCCGCGGGCGCCGACGACATCTTGAGGGTGCGCGCGGGCCGCCTCGTTGCGTCAGATTCGCGCCAGCAGGCCCGCGTGGGATTCGCCGTTGAGCGCGCTCGCGCCCAGTCGACGCCGACAACCGCCATGCTCGCCGACCCCGAGGGGGCGCCCTGGATCCTGAGCGTCGTCCCGGCGGCGGCCATGGCCCCGTCCTGGATGACGCCGTTCGCGTCGTGGGCCGTGCTGGCCCCCTGCGCCCCGCCAAGAGAGGTCGATTTCGCGCGGGCGCAACACATCGCCGGCCTGCTGGGCCTGTCGGCCGCCGAGGCGCGGGTCGCGGCCCTGATCGGCAACGCCAGGTCCGTAACGGCCACCGCCCAGGCGCTTTCGACGACTCCGGGCACGGTGCGCAACCAGCTCAAGGCCATCTTCGCCAAGACCGGCGTCACGCGGCAGTCCGAGCTCGTGGCTCTGATCGCACGCGTCTGACCGGCATTTCCGAAACGCGCGTTGCGGTTCTCCGCAAAAGCCCCGGAATTTCAAAGACCCTGAGCAATCCCCGCCCAGAGCGCGCCCGCTTCGCCGGACGGCTCGGCGCCAAAGGCTGTCCCATTTGGGACATGCGCGCCCTCACGGCGGCCCTGTAGGGTTTGCGTCGCCCCAAGCCCGTTGCGGCTTGTCCCTGCACCTCACAAAGGATCGGAGCCTCGATGAGCACCATCCAACCCGACCCGGAAACGTCGTCGTCGGCGCGCCATGCCGGCCTCGGGCGACGGGACCGGATTTTTTCTGTATTGACCGTCGCCGCCATTGCCGCGTTGTTCGTGAGTGAAGCATCCGCCGCGACTGTCCATGACCTTGTCACTTTCAGCGTAACCGATTTCACGTCGGCATTTGGCCAACCTGTCCCGACTGACCCTGTAACAGGCTCATTCACGATCTCTTTCGATTCGACGATGACCTATTCAGATCAGACAACAGGCATTTCCCTGAAAAATCTTAATATTCCATTGGATTCAGCCATTTCATTCAGCTATAGCCCCACCGGAACGTCGGCAGGTGAACTTGTTGTCGGCGGACTGAATGACGGAGCGGCCTTTCTATCACTGAACCCTTCACAGAATGACTTCTATCTTTATATCAATAACTTCGTCACTTCACCGTCCTTCCAGCAACTCGGGTACACAGAAACGAGTTCTGACGCGAGCAACGGCTTCAATGCTTACTTTTACTCTCCCCAGCAGTCCGGCGGCACATTCACCATAACGCCGCTGACGAGCGTCCCCGAGCCCGCCGCCTGGACGCTGCTGTTGGCAGGTCTTGGCGGTCTGGGTGCGGCTCTGCGCAGCTCGCGGCGCAGATCGGGCTTGCCCGCCTAGGTCTGTCGCGCTTCGGGCTTTCTTCGGAGCGGCGATCTGGCGGGCTCGGCGAGCCGGTGACGAAACAGTCCCATCACGTCCCCGCGCTCGCCGACTCCCGCTCGCGCATCGCCGCCTGCCAGCGCAGGAGGTTGGGCGTTTCCTCGTCTAGGCGGAACTTCACCATCCGGGCGAACTCGAAGCAGTCATGGCGTGCGGTATGGCAAAACGCGCACCATGTAGACTGCAAGAACGACCGGCAGGGACGTACACGTCCAGCTAAGTTTCCACCCGGTATACAGCGAAGACCCGGAACGGACCTGGTTCGGAATCGTCGAATTTACCGGCCTCCAATGCCTCGACGGCTTGCTCGAACGTATCGAAGAGGCAATGGCAGTTAACCGCGATTTCGGTCGCTAACGAATTGCAGGATAGTGGAGAGCATTCTGGGCTTGTGTGCACCCAGAATGTCGTCACGTCGTATCCGACCAATTTGGCGCTTACGGGCTCGTGGACGTGCGTGGGAAACGACGCCTCTGGCTCAAACGTCGACCACTCCTTTGAGTTTTCGTTGTATTCTTTCTCAAACACTTCATAGTAGAATAGCGTGCACTCAGAAATATCTATATTTGCCTGTTGGCACAACTGTTCAATGTCGGCATTCGAATTGAAAAACCAATAACCATTGTGTTTCCAATAATCTATGTAATCCGCGAACGGCTCCGAAATACACCCACTAACCGCGCATATATCTTTGACTACGTCAGCCTTTAGCCACTTGGGTCGACTAACAATTCTTTTGGACATGTAACCGACAGGGATCATCACGACTGACGGTCTCCACTCAGACTGCGCTTATGTCCCCGCCGCCGCCGACTCCCGCTCGCGCATGGCCGCCTGCCAGCGCAGGAGATTAGGCGTTTCCTCGCCGAGGCGGAACTTCACCATCCGGGCGAACTCGAAGCCGATGAAGAGGACGCCGTCGGCCATGGTGACCCGGTCGCCAGCGAGCCATTCGACCGCTCCGAGGCGTCGTTCGAAGAGGCCGAGTGAGCGCTGCGCCTGGGCCTTGTTGGCTTCGGAGAGCTGCGGGACCTGGGTCTCGAGGGCGGCGAGGGCCGGATGGCCGTGGCGCACCGCGACCATCAGGGGATAGGCGGTGAGGAGTTCGGCTCGCCGCAACCACATCTCGATATGGGCCGTCTCGAGAGGATCCAGCCCGAACAGGTTCGGCTCCGGATAGAGGGACTCGAGATAGCGGCAGATCGCGACCGACTCGGTGATGACGTCGCCGCTGTCCAGGACGAGAGCCGGGACGTTGGGCACGCCCACCTCTTCCAGATAGGCCCTGCTCTTCTGGCGTCCTTCAAAGAGGTCGAAGGCGTCGACCTCGATATCGGTGATCCCCTTCTCGGCCATGAACCAGCGGACGCGGCGCGGGTTGGGCGCCAGGCGGCTGTCATAGAGCTTCATGGCCGACTTTCTCCCTCTGTTCAGCGCCCGTAGAGGGCGGCGGGCAGTGCGCCCACGATCGCACCGGTCATGCAAGTCGCCAGGAAGCCGGCCGCCATCGCCTTCCAGACCATGGCGATCACCTCGCTCCTCCGCTCGGGGACGAGCACGGTGTAGCCGGCCGCGTTGATGCCAACCGAGGCGATATTGGCGAACCCACAAAGCGCGTAGGTCATGATCACCCGCGTGCGCCCCGAAATGACGTCCGGCCCCAGCCTGGAGAGTTCGAGGAAGGCGGTGAACTCGGTGAGCACCAGCTTGGCGCCCAGCAGGCCCCCCGCCGGCGCCGCTTCGCGCCAGGGCACGCCGATGATCCAGGCCAGCGGCGCAAAGACGAGCCCCAGGATCCGCTCGACGCTGAGGTTCGCGCCGGCCACCGGCGGGACCATCCCGAGCAGGCCGTCCGCCATCGCGATCAATGCGACGAAAACGATGAGGGTCGCGCCGACATTGAGAACGATCTGCAGCCCGTCGCCCGTGCCGCGCATCAAGGCGTCGACGGAACTCTCGTAGACCTTGACCTTCGTGACGTCGAACGCGCCGGGCGCCTCCGAGGCCGGATCGCGCGGGACCAGGACGCGCGCCAGCAGGACGCCGGCGGGCGCGGAGATGATCGAGGCGGTAAGGACGTGCGCGGCCGCGTTGGGCAGCACGCCGTGGAGGATGGTGGCGTACGCAACCATGGTCGAGCCCGAGACGCAGCTCATGCCTACGGTGAGCAACAGGAACAGCTCGGATCGCGACAGGGTGGGAAGGTAGCTCCGGATGAAGATCGGCCCCTCGACCTGCCCCATGAAGACGGTGGCGGCAGTGGCGAGGGCGGGCGCGCCGCGAAGGCCCATGGACTTCTGGAACACGAAACCGAACGCCTGGGTCAGCCAGCGCAGGATGCGCCAGTGCCAGAGCAGCGCCGAAAGGGCGCAGATCACCAGGATCACCGGCAGGACCCGGAAGCCGAGCAGGAAGAGCTGCGAAGGATTGGTCACCGGATAGGGCTGGCCATCGGCGCCGGCGAGGAAACCGAAGACGAACTTCACGCCCGCCTGGGTGCTGGCCGAAAGGCCGTTCACCGCCATCCCGGCGCCCGCCAGGACCGCCCGCGTCGCCGGCGCGCCGAACAACAGCAGCACCAGGGCGCCCTGGGCCAGCACGGCGCCAGCCGCGAGCCGCCAGGGAAAGGCGCTCCTGCGCTCCGATGCGGCCCAGCACAGGGCGAGGATCACCCCGACGCCGATCAGGCTCCGCGCATTGTCCAGGCCCATGATTCCCCCGCGCAAGCCGGCGCTCTGCGGCCTTGGGTGGCGCACCAGCCGACTCGCGGCAATGGCGATCTGTACCGGCGGGGTCGTCGGAGGCCAAACGCCCTCATCAGCGCTGGGCGCGCCGCAAAGTCACGCTACAAAAGCCCATGAGCGCACGGTTCCAAGTCCTCGCCACCGTCCTGGTCCTCGCTGCCGCCTTGGCGAGCGGCTCCGCAGGCGCCGCCACCGACCCGACGATGTCCCTCGTCTACCGGGGCGCCACGGTCATCGATGTCCGCAACGGAAAGGAGCTCCACGGCTACGCCATCCTCACGACGGGAGAGAGGATCGTCCGCGTCGCGCCTGAGGCGGAGATCGCCGCCCCGGCGGACGCCCGAGTCGTCGACGTGAGCGGGACCTACGCGATCCCCGGCCTGATCAACTCGCACGAACACCTGGCGACGCCGCCCCATCGAGCCTTCGGCGAAGCGATGATGAAGCGCGACCTCTACGGAGGGATCACAGCGGTGAGGGACATGGCCGATGATCTGCGCCAGGTCGCCGATCTCACCCGCGCCTCGCTTGTGGGCGAGATTCCGGGGCCGGACATAGCCTATGCGGCCGTGATGGCGGGCCCCTCCTTCTTCGCGGATCCGCGGACGCACGAGGTCACCCAGGGACTGATCGCCGGACAGGTTCCCTGGATGCGTGCGGTAGACAAGACCACGGACCTGCCTCGTGCGATTGCGGAGGCGCACGGCTCGGGCGCGACCGCGATCAAGATCTACGCCAACCTTCCGGGCGATCTCGTCGCTGCGATTACAGCGGAGGCGCACCGGCAGGGGATGCTCGTGTGGGCCCACGCTGCGGTCTTCCCCGCCTCGCCGCGCCAGGTGATCGACGCGGGCGTCGATGCGGTCTCCCACGCCTGCATGCTCGCCTATCAGGCTTCGCCACAAATACCGGACCGCTATGCGCCACGCGCGGGAGTCGATGAGGCGAGGTTCGCGGGCGCGACGCCCGCCCAGGTGAGCGCGCTCTTAAGCGACATGCGCGCGCGAGGGACGGTGCTGGACGCCACGGTCTGGGTCTATGACGAGATGGCGCGTGAGCATGCGGCCCATCCAGGCGGCGCCGCGCCCTATTGCAGCCTGGCGCTGGCGGAGCGGTTGACGGGCGAGGCTTGGCGCGCGGGCGACACCATCTCCGCGGGCACGGATGGATTTGCCGCGGCGGATGACCCCTGGCCGGCGCTGCAGGACGAACTGCAGCTGCTCCACGACGGCGCGGGCCTGTCGCTGCTGGCGACCCTGCAGGCCGCCACGCTTGGCGGGGCCAAGGCGATGGGCGACGAACGCGACCTGGGCGCGCTGGAAGCCGGCAAGCTGGCCGACATCGTTTTCCTCGCGCGCGACCCCCTCGCCGACGTCCATGCCTACAAGACCGTCACCCTCACGGTGAAGCGGGGCGCGCGCTTTCCGCGGAGCGATTTCAGACCCGCGTCGCCGCCCGATCGCTGAGAGTTCCATCAACCGCGGCCAAAGCGCTCATCGCCTACAAACGACATTGTCAGGCGAAGACCGGCGTGACGTCATCCAAGCCTCAGTTGGGAGGCGTCACGTTGTTGAAAATTCAAAAGAAATTTCAAACGGCGCGACTGGGTCCGGTAATTACGGGCGCTGCCCTCCTCGCCTTCGGCGCAGCCTTGGGCGCCCATGCCGCCGGATCCTACGGCGACCTTCTCGAAGGGGGCTGCTGGGTCGCTGAGGCGACCGGCCGACACCTCTCGTCCAACTTCATGGAAGGACGCGACGTCCTCATTGATCCGAGCAATCCCAATCGGGTCCTCGTGCGCTCCGACGGCTACGACTCCCGCGCTTTTGCAGCGGTGAGAGCCCCTTGCGATCGTTCGGCTGCGCCGAGCCGGGAAGGCCGGGAGGAAGGACTGGACCCAGCCGTGCTGGCGGAGATCAACGCGGCCCGCGCCGACCCGCACGCCTATGCGGCCCGGCTCCGGGACTATCTCTCCGCCTTCCGCGGGCGCCTGGTGCGGGAGCCGGGACGGCCCGAGGTGATGACCGTTGAAGGCCCATCGGCCGTGGAGGAGGCGATCCACGATCTCGAGCGCCGTTCGCCCGCGCCGCCCTTGAGCGCAAACGTCGCCCTGCACCGGGTCGCCCGCAACCTCCTCGAGGACCAGGCGGAATCCGGCCGGATTGGCCACGTGGGCTCAGACGGAGCGACCCTCGCCGAACGGATGCGGCGCGCGGGCGTCTTCGCCATGGCGATGGAAGAGGACATCGCCTACGGCGGATCCACCCCGGCCGAAGTCGTCCGCCAGCTCATCGTCGATGACGGGGTCGCCGACCGCGGACACCGCCAGTCGATCTTCGATCCGCATATGAACCGCGCCGCGGTGGCCTGCGGCTCCCACGCCCGCTGGGGCTCCATGTGCGTCGTCGATCTCGCCGGCGGAATGATGCCGGGCCCCGGCTCCGAAGGCGGCCGCTAAACCGAATGGATCCTCCCCCATGGACCCCGGCCTCGAGCCGGGGGGAATGGGGGAGGATCCAATTCCCTCACAACCCGGTCGGGAAGAGGTCGATCTTTCCGATCTGTGTCCCGCGGGCGCGCAGGATCGCGTAGGCCATGTTGAGGTGGAAATAGACGTTGGTGGTGGCGAAGACGGTCAGCCAGCGGGCGGCCGGGAGGGTCGGGCTCATGCCCGTGCCCAGGGTGACCTCGAGCGGCGCGTCCTCGCGCCCCTCGAACGCATCGGGCGCCAGGGTCGCCAGCCACGCCTTGCTCGCGGCGATCTCCTCCTGGAACTGCTCCGCGGAGAGGTCAGCGCCGATCTCTCCAGGCAGGGGAAGGCCGGCGGCGCGCGCGGGCCATTGGCGCGTGAAGTTGCAAACCACCATCAGCTGGAAGCGAAGAGGCTGCATGTCGTCGATCAGCCGCCAGTCAAGCATCTCGCCTTCTGTGACGCCGAGCCCCGCGGCGTGTTCGGCGCCCTTGCGCAGGATGTGCGCGGCGGTGTCGAGCACCCGGTCGTAAAGGTCGATGAAGGTGCGAAGACTGGTGGTCATGCGGTGATTCCCCAAAGCGCGTGGGCGGCCATATAGCGGCTGCCTCTCGCCTGCTGAAGCTCCGCCTTGAGCGCAATTTTCCCGAGCCGCCGCTTCGGGCGGCGCATAAACCGGCGTTGGGGAGGAACGGTCGCGTTTTCTGCGTTGGGGTCTTGTTCCGCACACCGAGCTTGCCTAGCCAGTAAGGCGACAGGCCTGACGGGAGCGAGGATGAGCTCGAGCAGCGGCGACGATGGCACCTCCACCCGCGGCGTCTTCCTTTATTTCACGCCGCTCATCCTGGTCATGTACCTCGTGGGGCCGACCCAATACCTCGTCGACATCTCGACGACGTACATGCTCAAGGACCAGTTGCACGCAGACGCGACGCAGGTCTCGATCTTTCGACTCGTCACGGCGCTGCCTGTCTATTTGGCAGTCCTGTTCGGCTTCACGCGCGATCTCTGGAACCCGCTCGGACGGCGCGATCGTGGTTATTTCCTGATCTTCGGGCCGGCCACGGCCGTAGTCTTCCTCTGGCTCGCGTTGTCGAAGGTGACCTTTGCCGGCCTCTTCGCCGGCGTGTTTCTGGTGATGTTCGCCTCGCGCTTCACCATGGCCGCGTACCAGGGCCTGCAGGCGCTGGTGGCGCAGGAGAAGTTGATGTCCGGCCGCCTCGCGGCGCTTTGGCAGATCGTCGCCGCGATCCCGATCGCCGGCGGCGCCTGGGCCGGAGGGATCGTCGCCAGGGACCTGAAACCTCAGCAGACCTTCCTGATACTTGCGGCCCTCACGGCCCTGATCGGCCTGCTGGGCCTGTGGAAGCCGCGCAGCGTGTTCGAGCACGCCTACGATCGACCCGAGGCGAAGGGCGCCGATCTGATCGGCGACCTGAAGCGCCTGGTCAGGCACAAGGCCGCCTATCCGGCTGTCCTGATCCTGTTCCTCTTTCAGTTCTCGCCCGGGTCCAACACGCCGCTACAGTATTATCTTACCAACACGTTGCACGCATCCGATGCGGTCTACGGTGAATTCCAGGCCATCTTCTCAATCGCATTCGTGCCGATGTTTTTTCTCTACGGCTGGCTCTGCAAGCGTGTCCCGCTGAAGAAGCTGCTGTTCTGGGGCACTATCCTGACGATCCCCCAGATGATCCCGCTGGCCTTCATCCGCACGCCGGCGCAGGCGCTCTGGTTCGCCGCGCCGATCGGCATGATGGGCGGCATCGCCTATGGGGCCTATCTGGATCTCGCGATGCGCTCCTGTCCGCCAGGGTTGCAGGGCGCGCTGATGATGATGGCCGACGGGATGTTCTACCTGTCCTATCGCGCCGGCGATCTGCTCGGCTCAGCGATCTACAGCTCCAGTCCCCGTTACGGGTTCGTCTACTGCGTGATCGCCATCACGGTGGTCTACGCCGCCATCCTGCCGGTCCTGCTCCTGATCCCCAAGGGACTGGCGGACACGCGTGACGGCGAGGCCAATCCCACCTACGAGGCGATCGTGGCGGCGCAGGTCGAGATGGAGGCCGCTTAGCCTCCCCGACAACCTTCGCACGACTGTCTCGGACCTAGTGCAAGGTCGGGCGGCAGGAGGGAACCATGACGCTGATCGTTGCAGGGGCCACAGGCTATGGCATTTGGCCGGCCAACACGCTGGAGGGCGCCGCGGCGTGCCTGGAGACGCGCGTCGACGGCATCGAGATCGATGTTCAGCTCACCTCGGACGGCCACGTCGTGGCGCACCACGACTATTGGCTGAGCCGGCACGCCAAGCGTCTCGACGGCGCGTGGCTCGAAGCGCGGGGGCCGGCGCTCAAGACGATGACGCTGGCGGAGCTGAGCCGCTACGACGTCGGGACCCTCAGGCCCGGGTCGTCCTATGCGGAGCGCTACCCGGGAAGGGCGCCCATGGACGGCGCGCGTGTTCCAACCCTGCCCCAGATCCTCGAGCTTCTGCGCGACGCCGGCGAACCGCGCCGGTGGATCTATGTGGAGATCAAGACCGATCCGCAGGATCCCGAGGCTTCGCCGGATTTCGAAGCGATCACCCGCGCCACCCTCGGCGATCTGGAGGCGGCGGGCTGGACAGATCGCAGCAAGATCATCGCCTTCGACTGGCGGGTCCTTCGCCTGACCAAGGCGCTGCGCCCGGGGATCGCCACCGCCCATCTCACCGTCCCCGCCGCGATGGCCGGGTCGGTGCGGCCTCTGCCGAACGGCGATTCGCCGTGGGTCGACGACTTCGACCCGCGCCGCTTCGGCGGCTCGGAACTCGCCGCCCTCAAGGCGCACGGCGGCTCAGAGTGGTCGCCCCACCTCTCCGACGTCACGCCGGAGCGGCTGGCCGAGGCGCGGGAGCTTGGCCTGCACGTGGGCCCGTGGGGCGTCTCATCCGCCGAGGAAATCCGGCGGATGATCTCCGAAGAGGTCTACAGCGTCACGGTGTCAGGACCCGATTGGGGTCCCGGCCCAGCGGTGGGGGACGCCGCTCAGGGCGGATAGCTCCGGCACGCGGCGGCGAGGCCGATTCTCCTCAGTGGGGCGCCCGGGATGACGTGAATAAAGGGAGCGATTTTCGCAATGCTCCCTCACTCGGAGGACGGCCCTCCCGCTTGCAGCTGACTTCGATTTCTGCCGCTGTAGCCAGGAGAACGAGACCCAGGGGAAGCCGCATGACGGACGTGCAAGGGCGCACCGCGTTCATCACTGGGGGCGGCAACGGCATCGGATTGGGCATCGCGCGAAGCTTTGCGCGCGCAGGCGTCAAGCTGGCCCTGGCGGACGTGGATGTCTCCGCCCTCGCGCGCGCCAAGGTGGAACTGGAGGCTTTCACCCCCGTCGAGACCTTCCCACTCGATGTTCGGGACCGCGAAGCCTATGCGGCGACGGCGGAAGCCGTCGAACGCGCCCTGGGGCCGGTATCCCTTCTATTCAACAACGCTGGCGTCGCGGTTGGAGTCCCAGTGGAGGGACTCACCTACGACCTTTGGGACTGGTCGATCGGGATCAATCTCCACGGCGTGTTCAACGGCGTGCAGACATTCCTGCCCAGAATGATCGAGCGCGGCGGGGGCGGCCATATCGTGAATACGGCCTCAGGCGCCGGTCTCGTGGCGACACGCTCCGGGGTCCTCTACACGACGTCGAAGTTCGGAGTGGTGGGAATGTCGGAGGCGCTCAGTCTCGAACTCGCGCCCCTTGGCGTCGGCGTCAGCGTGCTTTGCCCTGGCCCCGTCGCCACCGATATCGTCGCGCGGTCGGCTGACGCCGCGCCCGCCCGGACCTCGTTGTCGGAGGAACAGGCGCGGCAGAGGGCGGAGCAGATCGCGGTGACGACTCAGTGGCTTCAGCGAGGCGCCAGTATCGACGACGTCGGTGAGATGGTTCTCAAGGCAGTGCGAGAGAACAGCCTTTACATACATACCGATCGCGCTGTCGCGGAGCTGATCAAGGCCCGGACCGAGGCGATTCTCGACGCCTTGCCGAGCTAGTTAAGCACGCGATCGGTATGTGTTGTTGCCTGAGAAGCCTCAGGGCGGATAGCTCCGGCACAGGTGCAGCCGGCCCGACGGATCTGGAAACAGGTTGGTCCGCGGATCGTAATAGGGGTGGTGCGCGAGGCACCAGCGCACATGGTAGCCCGGCGGCGGGGGCGGAGGGGGTCCCACCGTCGCGCAGGCGCCGAGCCCCCCGGTCAGTCCAAGCAACAGCAGACCAGTAACGACCTTCGACATGAGACTTCCTGTCAGACGCCTAGAGCCTGATGCGTTTGCACGGAACAGATGCAAACGCTGAATCAGGCTCTACACTTTTGAATCTAGAGCAAATTAACCCCGTTCAGACGATTCCGTCTGAACGGGGTTTGCTCTACGCGACGTTCGCGCGGGAGCCATGAACAACAACTGAATGACGCTTCAGGTTGTCTCAGGGGCGCAGGGCCGGACAAAGGGCGCTGATGCGCGGCGGCGCAGGTTCGGATTCGGCGTCATCGCCCCGCGAGCGGGCCTGCGCCATCATCAGCGCCATAGGGATGGCGCGCGGGTCAAACGGCTTGGTGACCGCAATCCAGGCCCCAAGACCGTGCAGGCTCGCCGGCGTCTCGGAACTGGCCATGACGACGATCGCGCCGCACTCGACGGACAGGACCTTGGCCACGCGCCGCCCGTCCCCCGGGGCAAGCTTGACATCGACTACGGCGAACTCCGGCCGCGCGGATCGCCCAGCCTGAATCGCCTGGGCCTCCGTCGCGGTGACGGCGCAGACGTCGAACCCAGCATCCAGCAGGGCGTCCTCGATCGAAAGGGCGATCAGACCCTCGTCCTCGACGACCAGAACGCGCGGCCGGAAGGGCGAGCCTGTCGGGGAGTCATTTGCCAGCAACGGAATGACACTCCCTCGGCGAGCGAGTACGCGAAATGACCGATAGACACGGACCTGGCGAGAGTTCTTCTGGGCCGGCTCCTCGGGTCCGCCTGAACCCCTATGAACTGTTCATCACTGATCGATGATCGTTTTGAAATAAACTTGCGACGATGAAGCGGGGTCGGCGGGGCGGCGTCGCAGCCGCTTGACGACGCCTCCGGCCCGCCCCCATAGCCGCCACGCCTTTAGGGAACAGACGAGGAGAGCCGAATGTCCGAGATCCGCTTCGACGGAAAAGTCGCCATCGTGACGGGCGCCGGCGGCGGACTCGGCCGTCAACACGCCTTGGAACTCGCCCGTCGCGGCGCAAAAGTCGTCGTCAACGACCTTGGCGGAGCCATGGATGGTTCGGGCGGATCCTCCGAAGCCGCGCAGAAGGTGGTGGCCGAGATCGCAGCGGCCGGGGGCGAAGCCATCGCCAACGGTTCTTCCGTCACCGACGACGCTGGCGTGGCCCGCATGGTCGCCGACGCCATGGAGCGCTGGGGCCGGGTGGACATCCTGGTCGCCAACGCCGGCGTGCTGCGGGACAAGTCGTTCTCCAAGATGGAGATGGGCGACTTCGAGTTTGTGCTCGACGTGCACCTGATGGGCACGGTGAAGCCCGCCAAGGCGGTGTGGGAGATCATGAAGGCCCAGAACTACGGGCGCATTGTCGTCACCACCTCGTCCTCCGGGCTCTACGGCAATTTCGGCCAGACCAACTATGGCGCCGCCAAGCTCGGCATCGTCGGCTTCATGAACACCCTCAAGCTCGAGGGGCAGAAGAACAACATCCACGTCAACGCGATCTCGCCGGTGGCGGGCACGCGGATGACCGAGAACCTGATGCCGCCGGAAATCGTCGCTCGCCTCGCTCCGGAGGCCGTGACGCCGGGCGTTGTTTTCCTGTGCTCGGAAGAAGCGCCAACCGGCGCCATCCTGACCGCCGGCGCTGGGGCCTTCGCGATGGCCCGCATCGTCGAGACCGAGGGAGTGTACCTGAGCGGCGCCGACCTCTCGGTCGAGGGCGTGCGTGACCACTGGACGCAGATCGCCGACGAGGCCGGCCAGAAGGCCTACGTCGCCGGAGGCGAGCAGACCCAGAAGTTCTTCCGGAAGATGTCCCCCGCCTGAACCCGGCGACCGAAGGCCCCTTGCGCCACGCAAGGGGCCTTGCTCTTGTGGACGAGAAGAGGCGCGCTCCGAGCGCCCGGAATAGACGCGACAACAGGCGAGGACCCAGGCGACGTGAGCGCAAGCCCGACCGACACCGATTTCCGGCTCTCGACGCCGCGGCTCCTGGGATTTTCGACCCCGGGCTTCTGCATCGGGGCCCTCGCGATCGCCCTGGGGGTCTATCTCCCGCGCTTCTATGCGGGCCACATCGGGCTCGGCCTGGCGGCCGTCGGCGCCGTGTTTTCGGCCATCCGCCTTGGCGACACGCTTCTTGACCCGTTCATCGGGGTGGCGATGGACCGCACCCGCTCCAGGATGGGGCGGTACCGTGTATGGATGGCTATCGGCGCGCCGGTCCTGGCGCTGGGCGTCTACATGCTGTTCGAGCCGCCAGGAAAGGTGAGCTCGGTCTATCTGCTCGGCTGGCTGCTCGTATATTACATCGGCACCTCGCTCATCACCTTGTCCCACGCCTCGTGGGCTTCGGTTATCGCCTCGAAATACCATGAACGTTCGAGGGTCTTTGGCGCGATCCAGTTCGTGAGCGTGCTGGGCGCCTGCGCCTCGCTGATCCTGCCGATCGTGATGGCCAGACATGACGGATCGAGCGGCGCCCACGACGTGGGCGCAATGGGCTGGCTGGTGCTGATCGCCATCCCCACGGGCGTGGGCCTGGCGATCCTGCTGACCCCGGAACGTGTCGTCGTCGAGCGGGCCGGCGAACGTCACAGCCTGCGGGATTACGTCGAGATGATCGTGCGCCCGGACATGCTGCGGATCATCATCGCGGACTTCTGCCTCGCGCTGGGCCCCGGCTGGATGGCGGCGCTCTATCTGTTCTACTTCCACGACGCGCGCGGGTTCACGATCAAGGACGCGAGCGTACAACTGCTCATCTACATCATTGCGGGGGTCTTCGGCGCTCCGACCCTCAGTTGGGTGGCTACACGGCTCGGCAAGCACCGGACTCTGATGATCGCTGCCATGGCCTATTCGGTAGGCCTTGTCGTGCTGTCGTTCGCCCCGAAGGGCGACTTCGCGATCGCCGCGGTGATGATGTTCCTGCTCGGCTTCGCGGCCTCGAGCTTTCCGCTGCTCGACCGGGCGATGGTCGCAGACGTCGGCGACGCCGTGCGGCTGGAGAAGGGAAAGTCCCGGATCGGTCTTCTCTACGCCATGATCACCACCACCCAGAAGGTGGCCGGCGCGCTCAGCATCGGCTTCTCATACACCGCGCTCGGCTGGATCGGGTACAAGGCCAAGGAAGGGGCGGTGAACACGCCCACCGCCATCTCCGGCATGGAGATGGTCTACATCATCGGCCCGATCGTCTTCGTGATGCTCGGCGGCGCCTGCTTCATCGGCTACCGACTCGACTCGAAACGGCACGCCGAGATCAGGGCGCAGCTGGCGATCCTCGACGCGGAAAGGCCCGAGGCCCCGGTGCTCGAGACTCTGGACGGAGAGCAGTCGGTTCCGACCCGCCTGCCCGATCCGGCCTGAAATTCTCTTGCGCGTCCGGGACATCGGACATTTGATTGATCGCGGCGGCGAACTCGTCGCCGAGTCGACAAGAAAAAGACGACCGAGGAGACGCTCTTGACCGTGGCCAACCCGGGCGCGCCGGCGCGCGCCTCTACGCCCCTGCCGACCCTCTTCGCCTTCGCTCTGCCAGGCATGCCGCTGGCCGGGATACTGGTGGTCTTCGGGGTCTACGTTCCGCGCTTCTATGTCGGTCTCGGCGCCGGCTTCCTGGCGGTGGCGGGAGCCATAGCGACGGTCCGCTTCATCGATATGTGGTTCGACCCCCTCATCGGCATGATGATGGACCGGACCAAGACCCCGATCGGGCGCTATCGACCCTGGCTCCTGCTGGGCGCGCCCATCGCGATGTTCGGGACCTGGAAGCTGCTGATCCCCGGCGGCGCCGTCGGCACGGCCTATCTCATCACCTGGATGCTCGTCGCCTACGTCGGCGTCTCCATGCTCACCCTAAGCATGGCCGCGTGGTCCGCGGTGCTTGCCACCAGCTACAACGAGCGCTCGCGGGTGTACGGCGTAACCCAGGGCCTCGCCGTGATCGGCTCGGTGGGCCTTCTCCTTCTGCCGATCCTCACTCACGGCAAGGTGGTGCTGGGCAAGGCCGCGAGCATGCCCACAATCGCCATGATCATACTGGTGGCGATCCCGATCGCGGCCCTCACATGCGCCACGTTCGCGCCCGAGCGCATCACGGCGCAACCCGCCCGCGCGCGCTTCGGGCCCAGGGACTTTGCCAGCGCCCTCGCCAATCCCTCCCTGTTTCGCCTGGTCCTGGCAGATCTCACGCTGACGCTGGGGCCCGGCACGACAGCGCCGCTCTACGTCTACTTCTTCCACGACGCGAAAGGGTTCTCGACCGCGGAGGTCAGCATCCTCCTGATCTTCTACATCGGCGCGGGACTCCTCGGCGCCCCGACCTGGGGGCGCGTCGCCCGGCGCTTCGGCAAGCACCGGACGGTGCAGATCGCCTGCGTCTGCTATGCGATCTGCCAGACGATCCTGATGGCCCTGCCGCGGGTGTGGCCAGGACACACGCTGGTCCAGATCCTCCCGACCGCCATTGGCATGTTCGCCGTCGGCTTCTGCGCCAGCGCCTTCATTCTGCTCATCCGGGCGATGGTGGCGGACGTGGTCGACGAAGTGCGGCTCGCCAAGGGCGTCGACCTCACGAGCCTCTTCTTCTCGCTGGTCACCACGACGACCAAGATCGGCACGGTGATCACCGTGGTGATCGTATTCCCGGTCCTCAAGGCGGTCGGCTACAACGGCAAGGAAGGCGCAGTGAATACGCCTCACGCCATCTTCGGACTGGAGATGTGCTACCTCTTCGCGCCGATCATCCTGGTATTCTTCGGCGGCGCCATGTTCTTCGGCTACAAGCTCGACGCCAAACGGCACGGGGCGATCCGCGAAGCGCTCGACGCGCGGGACGCCAGCCTCTCCCTCGCCGCCGCCGAGGAGTCCCTGGTGGGCGCGGCCCAGCAGGTCTGACCCACCGCGTTCAGGCCGCCGCGGGCGAGGCCACGCGGCGGGCGATCTCCATGAACGCCCGGGAGATCGCGCTCTCGGGTTCGGCCGCGACCAGGGGCCGGCCCTCGTCGGTCCCGGCGCGGAGGGCGATGTCGATCGGGATCTCGCCCAGGAAGGGCACGGCCAGCCTGTCGGCTTCCGCCCGGGCGCCGCCCTGTCCGAAGATCGGCAGGCGCGCGCCGGTGGCCGGATCGGGGAAGTAGGCCATGTTCTCGATGACGCCGAGGATCGGCACGGGGGGATTGATCTTGCCGAACATGGTGACGGCCCGCCGCGCATCGACCAGCGCCACCTCCGAGGGTGTCGAGACGATGATAGCGCCGTCCACGCTCAGCTTCTGAACGAGCGTCAGGTGGACATCGCCGGTGCCTGGCGGAAGGTCGACCACCAGGATGTCGAGAGGGCCCCGCGCATCCCAGCGGACATCCGAGATCATCTGCCGAAGCGCGGACGAAGCCATCGGCCCCCGCCAGATCATCGCCTGACGCTCGTCCACCAGGAATCCGATCGACATCACCACCAGCCCCCAGGCGACGACCGGCTCCAGCTTGCCGTCGACGAAGGCCGGCTTCTGCGAAACTCCGGTCATGCGCGGCGCCGAGGGCCCATAGATGTCGGCGTCGAGCAGGCCCACGCGCAAGCCCAGGCGGGCGAAGGCGCAGGCGAGGTTCACCGCGACCGTGGACTTGCCGACGCCGCCCTTGCCGCTGGCCACAGCGATCACGCGCGCCACCCCCGCCAGCCGCTCCGCCGGCGGCATGGCCGCGGGGTCCGCGCGGGGGTCCGACGACACCTGGGCGGAGCGTTTCACAACCGTGGGCGTCGGCGCGGTGAGCACGACCTGGGCGCGCGTGACGCCGGGCGTCTGCAGCAGGGCCCGTTCGGCGGCGTCCCGTACGGGGGCGTAGGCGGCGGCGTCAGTGGCGGCGACCTCGAGGACGAAGCCCACACGGCCATCCTCCACAGTGAGGCCCTTCACCAGGCCGGCCGCAACGAGGCCCTGGCCGCCCTTGGGATCGCGTATCGAGTCAAGCGCGCCCAGCACGGCCTGTCGGATGGGATGTGTGTCGGAGGTCATCGCTTCTTAAGTTGCTTTGCGGCGCAGACCGTCTCATATCCGGCCGGAGGAGCCGCTTTACAACCTCCGCGCCGCCGCTCCGCCCTTTGCGCGGGCCAATGGGAGAAAGCGTCTCTCGCTCGTCATGCCCTGGAACGACAACGCCAATCCCGGACCGTGGGGCGCACCTCCGCCGGGCGACGAGCCGCGCCGCAAGCCCGACACTGGTCCTCGCCGCGAGCCTCCGCGCAGGCCCGCCGGCCCGCCGCCTCGCGGCCCCGGCCCTGATCTGAATGAACTGCTGAACCGTCTGCGCAGCGAGGCCGAACGGCTCCTGCGCGGTCCCGGCGGTCGCGGAGTCCGCGCCCCCGCCATCTGGGCGATCGTCGCATTGGTCGCGCTTGGCTGGCTGCTGACCGGTGTCTTCGTCGTCCAGCCCAACGAGGAAGGCGTCATCACGCGCTTTGGCGTCTACTCGCGATCCGTGGAGCCCGGCCTGCACTATCACCTGCCTGCCCCCATCGAGGCGGCGCAACTCGTCTCGGTGACCAACCAGAACAAGACGGTGGTCGGCGGCTCCCAGGGCGCGCAGGAGCCCGATGAGAGTCTGATGCTGACGGGCGATGAGAACATCGTCGACCTTTCCTTCACGGTTCAGTGGCACGTGTCGGATGCGGCCAAGTATCTGTTCGACATCCGCGATCCCGACGCCGCCGTGAAATCGGTCGCCGAGAGCGCCATGCGTCAAGTGGTGGGCCGCAACAAGCTGACGGACATCATCACCAGCGGCCGCGGCTCCGTGCAGAACGACACCTTGGATCTGATGCAGAGGATCCTCGACCGCTACAATTCCGGGGTGACGGTCGACGCGGTGCAGATCCAGAACGCGAACCCGCCGCCCGAGGTGGTTCCGGCCTACCAGGACATCGCCCGCGCCGGACAGGACGCCCAGTCCTACATCAACGACGCCAACAAGTATCACAACCGGGTCGTCAATGAGGCCAAGGGTGACGCGGCCAAGATCATCCAGGCCGCCGAGGGCTATCGCGAGCAGGTGATCAAGGAGGCCCAAGGTCAGGCGTCGCGCTTCGACCAGCTCGAGGCGCAGTATCGGCGATCCCCTGAGATGACGCGGCAGAGGATATACATCGAGACGATGCAGAGGATCCTGACTCACTCCAAGAAAGTCATCGTGGATTCGAAGTCCGTCAACGCGCCGATCATCCTGCCGCCCGACCTCTTCCGCTCATCGCCACCCCAGCCCCCCGAGATCCCGCCCGAGCAACAACCTCAGGCGTCTCAGGGTCAGGACCAGGGCCAGAGCGGCCAGACCCAGGCAGCCCCGCAGTGAACCGGCGCCTCTTCATCTGGGCCGGCGTGGCCCTTGTGGCCCTGGTCGTCCTCGCCAATACGGGATTCATCGTCTCGCAGACCCAGCAGGCGATCGTCGTGAACCTTGGCCAGCCGGTTCGCGTCATCAACCAGCCGGGGCGCTATGATCCGGGCCTGAAGTTCAAGGCCCCCTTCATCGAGTCCGTCGTCCTGCTGGACAAGCGCAACCAGGCGATCGATGCGCGGGGTGAGGAGATCATCTCCCGCGACCAGCAGCGGCTCGTCGTGGACGCCTTCGTCCGGTACCGCATCTCCAATCCCTTGGAGTTCTACCGGACCCTCCGCAGCGAGACGAACGCCGCGGGCCTGATCGAGCCGCTTATCAACTCCTCCCTGCGCCAGGTGCTCGGTTCGACGACGGCCACCGACATCATCAGCGGCCAGCGCGACGCGCTCATGGCCCAGACCCTCGCCTATGTGAAGGCGCGCGCCGCGCGGTCGCACTATGGCATTGAGGTGATCGACGTTCGGATCAAGCGCGCGGACCTGCCGGCGGCAAACCAGCAGGCGGTCTACCAGCGGATGAAGTCGAACCTGGAACAACAAGCGGCGCAGATCCGCGCCGTGGGCGAGCAGAACCGGCGGGAGATCGTCGCCGAAGCCGACAAGGAGGTCACGATCACCCTCGCGGACGCCACGGCCCAGGCCTACGCCACGCGTGGCCAGGGTGACGCGGAGAGCGCAAGGCTCTTCGCCGGCAGTTTCGGCAAGGACCCCAAGTTCGCTTCCTTCTACCGCTCGATGCAGGCCTACGACGGCGCCTTCTCGGACACCGACACGACCATGGTGCTCTCGCCCAGCAGCGACTTCTTCAAGTACTTCCAGAACGGCCCCAACGCGCACTGAGCCGCGCGCGAAGGGCGGCGGCCCCATTTCGCCAGGCGGCCCGTCAGCCGATCGGCGGCGCCATCCTGTTCGACACAGAGGTCACAGAGGATTTGGAGGACACAGAGGCGCTGCGAGGTCGTCCCGAGGCGAGCAGCTTATTGCGCGCTTCGCGCGCGACTGAGGGCTTCCGCGCACCCGTGCATTCCGACAATGCACTCCGTGCCCTCCAAATCCTCTGTGGTCTCTGTGTCAAAGACCCAAGTCGCCACCACCCCGCGGGTCGGCGTCTTGAGAAGCGTGAATCCGCCAGGAGCGCACCCTCAGGGGCCTTAGGGCGCCAGCCAGTGAAATCTTCGGTGATGGACCCGATCCCACAGGGCCGATCAGCCGTCTAATTTCGCGAGGACGGAGGGGACTTCCACCTGTTCATGCGACCCGTAGTTGCGGGAGCGCACGCGAGGTCGCTTATGGTTTCTTCCGCAAAGGCGCCTGCCGGTCCCGCTGCACGAAAAAACTCCAGACGATCACCCGCAACCTCGGCAACGACCGGGGAGGCGCTGGTCGTCGTCACGCTCAAGGCAGGCGACGGCTCGATTGTGAAGATCGAGGTCGTGGACGGCAGCGGAGAGCGCGATGAGCTGTCGGCGGAGGACGCCCTTAGACTCCTCGGCGATCGGCCCAAGGCGACGGTGGAAGGCCTCGTTCACGACGCGTTCGAAGCCGGAATCGCCTGTGTTCTGGATGAGAAGCCAGGTCGCGCATCGGTGGATGAAGCCGACGGCGAAACCGAGGAAGACGCCGCGCTGCATGCTGAGTTGCTGGACGCCCTGATCGAGCGGAGCCCGGCGAAACGGCTCTTGCAGAGTGATGTGCTGAGCAGCGCCCTTTTGGGCACGCTCATCCGGGTCGCCCCGAAATCGGAAACACGTCCGGCGGAATAACCGCCGCTTCAACGGCTGGGGGGCTCCAGCCCGGCGCGTCCGACCACCGAGGGTCGGCGGGCCAGACCAACCAGTGACACTCGGAAGGGAGATCAGCATGTCCATTTCCAGCGCCCTCGATACGGACGCCGAGTCCGGCGGGATCGACGAGGACCGCATCATCCGGCTGCTGGCCGGCGGAAAGGCGCTGCAGCGGCGTCGGCTCCGCAGGCTTGTGCTCGCCCACCTGCTGCGTGAGCGCGGCGAAGAGGACGAAGAGGGAGGAACCACCGCCGAGGAAGGGGACGAGGACGATCACCGATTGGCCAAGTTGCTCCTTGCGGGCGGCGTCGTTCGCCGCAGGCGGCTGCGCCGCGCTCTCCTGGCGCACTTGATCCAGGAGCGTCACTCCTCCTCGGCTTCCGATGATGAGGAAGACGACGACGATGAAGACGATGAACGGCATATCGCACGTCTGCTGGTGGGCGTTGGGATCGCCAGGCGCCGTCGAATTCGTCGCCTGTTGATTGCTCATCTGATCCGCCAGCGCCGTGAGGAAGGCGCCGAGATGGAAGGGGAGGGGGACGAGGATGAAGGCGACGACGATCGCCAACTCGTACGTTTCCTGATCGGTCGCGGAATGGTGCGCAGACGGCGGGCGCGAGGCTTGGCGCTCGCGAAGATGCTGAAGGAAACCCGTGCGGAAGACGACGAAGAGTCCGGCGACGACGAGGGGGATGAAGACCGTCAGCTCGTTCGCCTCCTGGTTGGACGCGGGATGCTGCGGCGGCGTCGCGCGCGGGGGCTGACGCTGGCCAAGCTGCTTCGCGAGGGGGAACCCGCCTGAACTGAGCCGTAGCGGCTCACAGGCGGAGGGGCGTCTGTCCGACGGGGGACAGGCGCCCCAGCTTGTTGGAAGGACCGCCAGATCTGATGACGGCAGGAAGGCGTGCAGGACGATCCGCGCCGCCGCGACTGTTGGCGAGGCGTACGCGTCGACTTCAGGGTTATGGCCCATAAGGCCTCGGGCCTTGGGCGGATATGAGTCCGACAGCGGCAGCCTAAGCTTCGGGGTAATCATGGAGGTTGTGATGACCCCTCGGCGCCTGCTCGCTATGTCTGCGTCGCTCGCAATCGCCTTCGGCGTGGCGGAAGGAACCGTCGCGCGCGCGGCGGACCCACCGACGACATGGGATGGACTCGTCCTGGTCGATTCGAAGCAACTCGATCGCGTCTACCTGCTGCCGGGGGCTGACTTTAAGTCCTACAACAAGGTGATGCTGGACCCGACCGAGGTCGCTTTTAGGGAAAACTGGATCCGCGACTATAACAGCCGCGCTGCGAGAACCGGGAAAAGGCTCGACCAGAACCACGCTGACCAGATCGTCAAGGCGGTCGCCACGGGGATGGGCGCGACTTTCGCGGACGCCTATCGCAAGGCCGGATATCAGGTGGTCCAGACCTCGGGACCGGGCGTGCTGCGGGTCCGCACGGGAGTGATAAACCTCGCGATCACCGCGCCAGATGTGAAGACAGCGGGACGCAGCCGGACCTGGTCCAGGGACGTCGGCGAGGCGACCCTCGTCGTCGAAGCGCGGGACTCTGAGACCGGGGCCCTGTTGGGCCGCGCGCTCGACCGCAGGGCCCCGAGCGACACCAGCCTCTACCTGCGCAACAGCGTGACCAATCGGTCCGACTTCCAGCGGATGTTCGACATCTGGGCCAAGGCCAGCGTCGAGGAGTTGGGCAAGCTGAAGGCGATGTCGCCGGCCAGCGGCGCGACGGTCGTTTCGGAAGAATAGTGGTTCAAGGCGTCAGGTCGTTGTCGGAGTCGATGTAGCCGGGCGGCGTCTTGGACCAGGAATAGCCGTTCGCGCCGAGGTCATAGCCTGTCTGAAAGAGAGCCCGCATGTAGGTGGTGTCGAACTGTTTGGTGTGCGGGGTCGTGAAGCTCGAAGGGATGTATGCCAGATTGTAGTCGATCTGGTCCCGTTGGGTAGTCACGTAAATTCTGTAGAGATCCCCGAGCCCCTGGGTGTGGATTAACGAAGCAATCGCGCGCCCAGCGATACTAAGAGTCCGCCTTTTCACGCTCGCCCAATCAGGATCTAGTCTCGCATTGCGTATTATATACAGTGTCCTTGTTCGGGTAACGCCGAGCTTGGCCGTCTCATCAGCGAGCTGAAAACTTGGCGGATATGTGAAAACCTGCGTGGCGGCCCCGCCGTCCACGTGCATCTCCTGATAGTGGACGCCATCCACAGTCACGTCGATCATCACAGGAGGGAAGGCGCCGGGGATCGCGGCGGAGGCGATCAGCACCTTGCGAAAAAGATCAATCGCACGGGGATCGTGGCTCGCGGCGATGGCGGTCATGTTCCAGACTACCGGCTCCAACGTGTCGAGGTCGGTCGTGCCGATAAGGAGGAGGCGGCCCTTGGCGTATTCCGCGGCGATCTCATCGAGCAGGCGGCGGTTCACGTAACGGACGGCGAGTTGATGGAGGGGTGTCGTATCGGAGAGCGCATCATTGAACAGCGCGCTCGTTACGAAACGCCGCCGGAAGATGTTTCTCTGCGAAATGTTTGTGTAGAGAGACTTGAGGACACCGTCGTAGCGGGGGCCCAGAAAGGCGAATGGCGCGACTAGGGCGCCGGTGCTGATTCCCGTCACCGCCTTGAATTCGGGCCGGTCGCCGTGCGCGGTCCACCCGTTCAACAGACCTGCCGCGAATGCGCCGTCGTCGCCACCGCCGGAGATCGCCAGAAAGCTGACGGGTGGGAGGGGCCCGGTCTGGCCGGTGCTCGCCCGCCACGCCAGCTCTCGACGAATGGAATCACGCTTGGCGTTGGCGAACGAGGAGGGATCGCTCGCGATGTAGTAGCGGACATCGGCCACGCTGGGCTCAGCGCGAGCGGCGACCGGTTCCGGCGGGGCGGCCATGCGGGTCGGGTTGGCGCATCCCGCCACAGCCAAGATTGCGATCAAGGCCGCCGCGCGAAGCCGCACGGCGATCAGGCGGCCGGGAGTTCGTGCTGGCGTGTCACCGAACATGAAGGAGCCTCCAGCAAAAGCCACGCCGGCGCCGAGTGATCGCGCCGGGGACCACACCCAAGCCTAGCTCTGCCGCCCTCAGGCGGCATCAGGTGAGCACCCCAGCCTCGGCCCGGTCGGATGTGCCCCAGTCGCGCCGCACATCGATCCCGAACATCGCGAAAGAAGACTGCAGGATCAGCACCTCTCGGATTGCAGGATCTGCCCAAACCTTTTGGCGCTGCACCATGACTTCGAGGGCTTCTGCCACTCGAGCTCGGGGTTAGACCGGATAACCAGCCCATCTCGCGCCGCCATACTGACCCGGTCACTCACGAGCTCGGACCCAGTGGACATTGTGCCGGCTTCGCGTGCGCTTATCTCGCCAGTGATTTTGCCCGCCGGATCAGCGGGGACAATCAACATCGACGGAGGCGCCTATGCCGTCGCCTGAGACCGCCACGAGAGCGCCGGCGCCCGCGAAGTCAACTTCCGCCGGCTGCATTGCCGTGGTGAACGCTGGATCCTCGAGCGTGAAGTTCGCAATCTACGAGGCCGATGCGGGAAGGGACCTCTGCTACCGCGGGCGCATCGAGGGGATCGGCACGGCCCCGCGCCTGAAGGTCGAGCGTCCCAATGGAGAGACCGTGACGGAGCGGAGCTGGACGGCGAACGAGCTCGACGTCCACGCCGCCACGCTCGAGGCGCTGCAAGCTGCGGCGGGCCTGATCAAGGGAACCGCCATCGCCGGTGTCGGCCACAGAGTGGTGCATGGGGGGAGGGATTTCACCCGTCCCGTCCGGGTCGATGACGCGGTCCTTGAGGCTCTGGAAAAGCTGATCCCGCTCGCGCCCTTACATCAGCCGTTCAACCTAGCCGCGATCGGAGCGATCGCCAGGTCCGCGCCGCACGTGCCCCAGGTCGCCTGCTTCGACACCGCATTCCATCGCACCCAGCCGGCGCTGGCTGAGATGTTCGGCCTGCCGCGCAAGTTCGCGGAGGAGGGCGTGCGCCGTTATGGCTTCCACGGCATTTCCTATGAATACGTCGCGGGCCGCCTGAAGGAGGTCGCGCCGGAGCTGGCCGATCGTCGCGTGATCGTGGCTCACCTCGGCAATGGCGCGAGCCTGTGCGCCATGAGGGGTGGCGCCAGCGTGGCCACGACCATGGGTTTCACGGCGGCGGACGGCCTGCTGATGGGTACGCGCTGCGGCGCGCTCGATCCTGGCGTGATCCTTTACCTGATGGATGAGCGCAAAATGGGGATCCGCGAAGTGGAGGATCTGGTCTACCGCCGCTCAGGCCTCCTTGGAATCTCCGGTGTCAGCTCGGACATGCGCAGCCTTCGGGCTTCGACTGAACCTGCCGCGGCCGAAGCTATCGCTCTGTTCGTTTATCGCGTGGTCCGTGAGGTGGGCTCGCTCGCCGCCGCGCTCGGCGGCGTGGACGGGCTCGTCTTCACCGCCGGCATCGGAGAGAACGACGCGCAGGTGCGAACGGAGATCGCCGCCGGCTGTGCGTGGCTTGGCCTTGAGCTGGATAGCAGCCGCAACGCCCGCGGCGCCGGACGTATCAGCCGCGATGGGTCACACGTGGAGGCCTGGGTCGTCCCTACCGACGAGGAAGGCATGATCGCCCGTCATACCGCCGCGGTGCTGGCGCTGGCCTGAGCAGGCCTCTGTCGTCGGGAACACCTGAGTGGCGCAGGCGCTCGGATCAGCTGGTTGCGCCGGAGTGCGGGCGAGGAAGGTCGCCCTCCGGGACCACCTTCGCGGCTGGAAACTGGGTCCCGAGGTCGCCGCGGAACCGCTTTACATCGCCGACAATCACAACGTTCAACCCTCCGGGTTGCGCAAGCGTCACGGCGGCGGCGCGCACTTCGGCGGCGGTCGTGTCGCGGATGCGGGCGGCGTAGGCGGCCAGGTCGTCGAGTCCGGCGCCGCGCACCGACTGCTGAGCGATGAGCTCGGCGAGATCGTCGGTGGTTTCAGTGCGGCGCGCATAGTCTCCGATCAGCTCCGCCTTGCGCGCTGTCAGCTCTTCAGGGGTCATCTCCGACGCCGCCAGACGCCGGAGCTCTTCAAGGATCAGGCTGGCCACCTTTGGCGCCGTTGCGTTGCGGGTTTCCGTGCTGGCCGAGAACAACCCCGTCCCGCGACCAAGATCGAGATCACTACTTACGTCGTAGCTGAGGCCGCGCTTGACGCGGATCTCTCGGCTGAGGCGGGAAGAGACTCCATCGCCCAAGGTGGTGTTGGCGAGCTCGAGCGCCGCCCTTTGGCCTTCCGACGCAGCGGCCATGCGCGCGCCGACTTCGACCGCCGCCACGGCGGCGCCCGGCCAGTCGATGGCGACGACGCGGGGCTTCGACGCGCGAGAATCCGGCCGTGGCGTGGGCGGAGCGCCGGCGGGATTGCGCCAGTCATCAAACGCCGCCCTGACCAGCGGGATGACCGCGTTCGGCTCGACCGAGCCGGTAATCACCAGGGTTGCCTGGTCCGGTCGCCATAGCCGCGCATGTTGCCGGACGAGGTCGGCTCGCGACAGGGGGCGGGGCGGCTTCGCAGCGGTAGGGGCTTGGCGGAAGACGAGGGCGTCCACCGCCTCGTCAGCGAGATCCTCCGCGGAGGTGTCAGCGTCATCCTCTGCGCGGGCGCGGATCGCTCGGGCAAGCTTGGCCGGGTCGTAGCTCGGCCGGCGCGCCACGTCGGCCAGCAGGGCAAGTCCCTGTGGCAAGGACGGTGACAGCCCGCTGAGCGCGAGCCTCGTCGAGTCCCGGTCAACCTCAACCGAAAGGTCGAGGCCAAGGCCAGCCAGCGCCCGCGCCAGCGCGTGGTCGCTTCGTCCGGCGGCTCCGCGCAGGGCCAGGGAGGCGGTGAGTTCGGTCAAGCCCGGGCGCTCGCGCGGATCGAGTCGCGACCCGCCGACGAAGCTCAGCACGGCCGTGGCGACCGGGAGGCCCGCCCGCGGCGCCACGATCACGCGGAGCCCGTTGGCGAGGGTTTGCGTCGTCGTCACCGGGAGGGGGAGTTCCGGCGCGGGCGGTTGGACCCGAGGCGGCAGGGCAGGGACCTCCGCCGGTCGAGCCGCAACCGGCGGCTGCAAGTCGGACGCGGTCTTCGGCGACGGCGCCGAGCGGCTGGGCGACGGGCCCCCGGCGCCATACCGTATCGTCACCCGGTCTCGATCTATGCAGTAGGCGCGCGCGACCCGGTCGATGTCCGCCGGCGTGACCGCCTGCAGCGCGGCGAGCCTGGTGTTCACCTGGTCGATCCCCCCTCCAACAAGGGCGGCCTCGCCGATCTCGTCTGCCAAGCCATCGAGAGTTTCCCGTTTGGCCAGCATTCTGGCCAGGAGCTGCGCCTTGGCCGTCGCCAGCTCGCTGCGGCTCACCCCGTGCGACTGCAGCCACGCGAGCTGGCGACGTAGCGCAGCTTCACCTTCGCCAAGCCCATGGCCCGGCGCCATGATCGCGCCGAAATAGATCAGGCCGGCTTCCTGGCGCAGATCCGCGTCGGAGAAAACCTCCGTCGCGATACGTCGCCGTTCGACAAGAGCCGCCTTGCCCCGGCCGCCCCCGTCCCCGGCAAGTATCTGATCGAGCAGGCGGACGGCCGGAGCGTCGGGGCTGGCCGCGGTCGGACCGGCGTAGCTGAGCACCACGGCCGGCGCGGGCGCGCCGCGGGCGCCGATCACCACGCGGCGGGCCACGTGACGGGGCGGCTCGGCCCACGCCGCGCGGGGCGGCCGGACGCTGGGCGATCGCAGTACGCCGAAATACCTCTCGATCCAGGCCCGCAGTTGCGCCGGATCGAAGTCGCCTACGACGATGAGGACAGCGTTGTCGGGCCGGTAGTAGCGGGCCTTGAACGCGGCCACATCCGCGAGGGTCACCGCCTGCAGGTCATGGATCGATCCGGCCGGCGACTGGCGAAGAGCGGGAGAGGCGAACGAGGCCTGCGAAATGTCCTGCGTGAACAACCTCCCGTAGGGGTCGTCGGCAAATATCTCGCGTACCTCCTGTTCAACGACGGCGCGCTCCGACTCGAAACTTGGCCTGTCGATGACCAGCGCATTCATCCGCACCGCCTCGGCCCAGAGGCCGCGCTCGAGTTCGCTCGCGGGCACGGTCTCTTCGTAGGAGGTGTATTCCTCGGTGGTCGAAGCATTGCCCGACCCGCCCACGGACTCGGGGAACTCGTCCAGGTAGTCGGCGGGCAGGCCCGGCGAACCCTTGAACATCAGGTGTTCGAACAGGTGGGCGAGGCCAGCGCGTCCGGGAGGGTCATCCCTCGAGCCCACGTCGTACCATACCTGGACGGCGACCTCAGGACGCGACCGGTCAAGGACGCTGTAGACCTTCAGCCCATTGGAAAGGACATGGAGGTCGTAGCGGACGAGAGGTGCGCGGATGTCGGCGGCGTTAGCGTTTCCGCAGACGGCCGCCGCCATCGCCAGCGTCAGCGCGGCCAAAAGCCGTCTCATCGCGTGCTTGCTCCAGGGCGCAGCTACGCAAGCACATCCAGGCTGCGCGTGCGCTCAGGCGGAACCCGCGATCTGCTCAGCGCCATTGCCGGAAGAGGGCCGGGCGCAATCAGGCTCACTTGACGCTGTACCCGCGGCCCGTGAGGCAGGCGCCGCGGGCGCGATAGTAGGATGCTCTCATATCGGCGACCTGCTGGGCGTTTGCCTGGTTCTGCGCGTCGGCCGCGTTCCTGTTGCGGACGCGGCGCACGAGGCCGCCGGCCACGGCGCCCGCAGCCGCCCCAACGCCGGCGTTGCCGCCGATGGCGCCGACGATCGCGCCGCCCGCCGCGCCCCTCATGCGCGCCCCGGAACCGGTGACCGGCGCCGGCTGGGCCTGGGCGACGACCGGCGGATTGGCTGGATCGTAGCCGCTCTGCGACCGCGCCCAGTGCGCGCAGGCGACCTCGTCCTTGTGTTGGCGCTGAGGGCCCTGGCCGCGCATCGGATAGACGTATTGGTGGGCCTCGGCGATCGGGCCGACGGCCAGCGCCACGGCTAGTCCCGCCGCAATTGCAGGATTGACGCGCGATCTCCTCATGGCCCTGCCTCCGAGCTCCGGCCGCGATGAGGTCAGAGCCTAGGCCGCCGACAGGGTGACGACATCGGCAGATACCCGAGGCAGATCGGGAGTGGCGCCTGAGGACGGCGACCCGCTGCTCTATAGCGTGACGCCGACGATGTCAGGTCGCGTCGCCCCGACGAGCCGTGATCAGCCTTCGGCGCCGTGCTGGCTGATCACTAGCAGTACCACGCTCCATGTCCATAGTATCGACGGTTACAATATCTTCCACCATATCGATAGTGGTAATAGTGTCCTCTATAATGGTACGGATAATATCTTCCGTGATAATAGTAACATGTGGAGGTGTTAGCGTCTCTGGCCCGGACGAGACTCGCGCTCGCGGTCACCGAAGCATCCGAAGCGGCAGAGGAATATGGCTCTGTTGCGCCTGTTGCTGCGGATCCACCCGAGATTGCGCAGGTAGCAAACACGACTGCAAACAATTGGCGTAAGTGTGCAGCGTCATTCATGGGTTCGACCTCGCATCCTTGGTCGTCGCCGGCGATCAAGACTGACCGCCGTCTGCGCTTAGCCATAGGAAACGCCGAAACACTCATCGCGTCATAGCGCGAACGATATCAGGCGTTTCCCGCATCGACGGCTCAGCAATTCCGCGGGCCGCTCGATGGGTCGGAACCAGCGCTGGAGGACGGGATTAGGGTCGTCCATCGCGGCGCCGGTGACGAAGCCAGGCAGGTGCGAACCCGAAGTCGGACAACAAGGAGAATTGCCCATGGCAAAGGCAGAGGCCGGATCCAGATGGTCGGCGAAGGTCAATGAGACCAGCGACGCCCTGGACCTCCAGCCGGACATCTTCGAGGCGGGCGATCCAAAGAAGATCGCCGCAAGCCTGAAACGATCCGCGGAGCAGAGCCACCGCCGCAAGACGACGCCCTTCCGCTCAGCCATGTCCATGCTGACCTTCTACATCAACCGAGCAGGAAAAAATCTGAGCGCTGAGCGAAGGCGCACGCTGGAGGAGGCGAAGGACGAGTTGCGCAGGCAGTTCGGACGCTCAAAGGCTTGAGGGGCCAATGATGGTGTTTCCGCCCCCGTTCTTCAGGCGACCGCGCTATCTGGTCGAGCCTCGAGGCGATGTCCTGGTCGCGGAGCAACGATTTTCGCGCAATATCGCCTGCCGATAGCGCCGGCTCGCGCGCGACCTGTGGTTCGCCTAAATAACGGCGCCTGTGGCCCGTGTCGGCGAGAGCTGGCGCATTCGAAGATCCGAAAGTGCAGGAAGAGCAACCCCACCGCCTCTGCGTCGCGCCGATGATGGACTGGACCGACAGGCACTGCCGGGCCTTCCATCGCACGCTGACGACGCGCGCGCGGCTGTACACCGAGATGGTGACGGCGGCGGCGGTGCTGCGCGGGGACCGCGAGCGGCTGCTCGGGTTCGACGCGCCGGAGCATCCGCTGGCGCTGCAGCTGGGCGGCTGTGACCCAGCCGAGCTGGCGGCGGCGGCGCGGGTCGGAGAGGACTTCGGCTACGACGAGGTGAATCTCAACGTCGGCTGCCCGTCCGATCGGGTGCAGACCGGCAGCTTCGGGGCCTGCCTGATGCGCGAACCTGCGCTGGTGGCCCAGTGCGTCGGCGCCATGCTCGCGGCCGTGCGCATACCGGTGACGGTGAAGTGCCGACTGGGGGTGGACGAGCAGGATCCCGAGGACAGCCTGTTCGAATTTGTGGACGCCTGCGCAACGGCCGGGGTGAAAACTTTCGTCGTCCATGCGCGCAAAGCCTGGCTGCAGGGACTTTCACCCAAGGAGAATCGTGAGATCCCGCCGCTCGATTGGCCGCTGGTCGCGCGCCTGAAGCGGGAACGGCCAGAACTGACGGTGGTGATCAACGGCGGCGTCGCCACCCTGGATGCGGCCGAAGCGCTGCTTGGCGGGGTCGACGGAGTGATGCTCGGTCGCGCGGCCTATCACGACCCGGCGATCCTCGGCTCGGTCGACGCACGCTTTTTCGGGGATGCACAACACGTCGCGTCCGAGGCGGCGGTTGAGCTGTTCAAGCCTTATGTCAGCGGCGCCCTGGCGCGCGGCGTGCGGCTGCCGGCGATGACGCGGCACATGCTGGGGCTGTTCCAGGGGCGACCGGGCGCGCGGGCGTGGCGGCGCATCCTGACGGTCGACAGCCATGCGCCGGGAGCGGGTCTGGAGGTCATCGACCGCGCGCTGGCCGCTATCGAGGCCGCTGCAGCGGCTCGTCTGGCCGCCTGAACCCTCAGCGACCCTCCCAGCAGACCGAGCTTCTCCACCAAGATCGGTGAGCTTCGATCGGACAGTTCGACGGTCAGCGCGGCGCGTTCGGCGTCGTTAAAGCGCGCCCTGTAGACGACGCCCGTGAACCAATTTCTCCACTCCAGACACTCACACGCGTGCACAGCGGCACTCCCTGGCGCCGCTCTTGAGTGTTGATTGGTAAGCGTTCATGAGAGTTCGTTATTCCGGTGTACATCAAGTCATTCATTGGCTGACGGCGCTTCTTATGTTCTCAATTTTGCCGTTGGCCTGGGTGATGACAAACGCGAAGGTCGGATCTGAACTTCAACACTCAACGTATAATTGGCATAAAACCCTTGGGCTGATCGTGTTCGGTCTCACCATCGCCCGGATGATCTGGCGGTTCGTCGACCAGCCTCCGGCCTATCCGCCCAAGGTGGCCGCCTGGGATCGGGCGCTCGCTCAACTCGCGTACGGCCTCTTCTTCGCGGTCATGATCTGGATGCCGGTCACCGGCTTCATGGACAGCGCCTACGACGGCTATCCGATCAAGCTGTTCAACCTGATCCCAACGCCCGAGATCTTCCCCAAGAACAACAGGTTGGCGGACTTCTGGGCCGGTCTGCACGGGCTCGGACAATGGGCCGTCTACGGCCTCATCGTCCTTCATTTGAGCGCTGTCGTCTTCCATGTCGTCTGGGCCAAGGACGGCGTGCTCGGACGCATGCTGCCGGAAGGCGCGACGACGCCTGAAATGCGCTGACAGAGCCGGCCGCGCCTCGGCCCTGAACGCCGGCCTCCTCGCCGTCTTCAACGCCACCGCCCTGAAACCAGCTCGCCGGCCGCTCGCGGCGTCGGTTCGCGAACTCGCGCCTCACGCGGAGACACCATGGAAATACGTAGAGTGCTTGCCGTGGGGGCGATGTGGATCACCCTCGGCGCGGTCCAGGCCCAGGCCCAAACGGACTCGGCCCAGTCCAATGGCGGCGGCGCCGTCGACCAGCCGACCCCTTCTGCGAACATCGGGCCGGCGCCCCTCCAGGCCGTCTCCGGCCCGTTCCGGTCGCTCTATGGCGCCGGCGTGCTGCTCAGTTCGGCCTTCTACGACGACCTGCAAGGCAACCCTGTCGGCGGACTGCAGCGAGGCGAGGCCAACGCCGCGTGGGGGACGCTCGGGGCGGACGCCGACCTCGACAAGCTCGTGGGCATTCCTGGCGGACGGTTCCACCTGCTGTTGACCTATGAGTTTGGCGATACGCTCCAGCAGGACATCGGTAATTTCATCAAGTCCCAGGACTCGTTCCTGCCGTTCCAGAAAACTCAGTTGGCGCAACTCGCCTATGAACAAAGCCTGTTCGGGGGTCGGTTGGATCTCTATGGCGGGCGCGTCAGCGCGACGAGCATGTTCGCGCATCCGACTTTCGGTTGCGACTTCATCAGCGGCTCTCAGTGTCCCTACGACCTGCCCGTGTTCACCGGGGGCTTTTCCGGTCTTCCCTATTCGACCTGGGGCGGGCGGGCGCGAGTCAATCTGACGTCGACGACCTACATCCAGGCCGGCGGGTTCTCGGTCGATCCGGACCGCAAGGAGATGAGCGGCTTCAACCTGGGGCTCCAGACCGCCACGGGCGTGGTGGTCCCGGTCGAAGTTGGCTACGAGACGAGCTTCGACAATGACGACTATCCGCGCCACTACAAGTTCGGTGGGTGGTACAACAACGCGCCTTCGACTGATCCCTTGCTCAATACCCACGGGCAGTCGCGAGCGCTGTTCGGCGGAGCGCCCCTCACCAATACATTTGGCCGCGGCGGACTCTACGGGTTGGCCGATCAGGTCATCTATAGACCGGATAGTTCACAGCGTAACCTCGCGGTCTTCGGTTCGTTTGCTGCGCCCTTCGATCAGCGAGAGATCTTGACCGCCCAGAACACCCTCGGCGTCTACGACACCGGACCGCTTGCGAGCCGGCCGCACGACACCGCTGGCTTCATGGTCACCCAGGTGGTCTTCACCAATGCAGAGACGCAATTCCTCAATCAGCTGCTCGAGAAGAACGGCAGCAGCACATTTGTCCGCCGCGATCAGTTCAACATCGAAGCGAACTACGGAGTTCAGGTGGTTCCTGGACTGACGTTTACGCCCAATGTCGAGTACATCATCAATCCCGACACCACGCAGCGCCCCGACGCCCGCTTCGCCCCGAGAGACGCCCTGGTGGTGGGGATCCGCCTCACACTCAATCTGAACGACGCACTCGGCCTGCCACAGTCCCTGCCACCATTGCGGTAAGCCACGAACCTCACGAACTACACGAACGTCCAATGAAAATCAGCATTGGAGGAGCAGAATAAATCGCGCCGAGGGCGCGCCCATTATTCTCCACTTGTTCGTGTAATTCGTGAGGTTCGTGGTTGATTACCTTTCAAAGACCGCCAGTGGGGCGGCCCGCCTGTCAGGGCGGGGCGAAGCGGATCGCTTCGCCCCATTTCCGTTTCTAGGAAATCGTCGCGAAGGTCGCGCTGGCGTGGCGCCAGTCGATGAGCTTCATGAACGTGTCGACGTAGGCGGCGGCTTTCGCTCCGTAGTCGATCGTATAGGCGTGTTCGTACATGTCGAGCGCCAGGAGCGGCGCGCCGCCGGCGAGCGTCATGGTGTGGTCCGCGGCCCAGGTATTCACCAGACGCCGATCGCGCGGGCTCCAGGTGAGCAGGACCCAGCCCGAGCCGCCGCCGAGGGCCTTGCCCATCGATGCAAATTCTGCAGCCCACCTCCCGTGGTCGCCGAAGCTTTCTTCTATGGCGTGCGCAAGTTTCTCTGACGGGTCGCTGGGCGCGCCAAATCCCGCGAAATAGAGTTCGTGGAGAACCATCGAATTCCAGGCGATCAGCTCTTCCCGCTTCAGCCCATTCAGCAGGAAGACCGGAGCTGTCGCCGGATCCATCGACGCCAATTGGCCCTCGATCGCGGTGAGACGCTTCACCGCGCCGACGTAGTTGTTGTCGTGGTGACTGGTCAGCAGTCTTTCCGAGAGACCCGGGACGGACTTGGGATCGAACGGGAGGGGCTTGGGCGCAAACGTCCCGGCAGCGCCAGCCGCCTGAGCGCTGGCCGCGTGGGCTCCGAGAACCGCGGGAGCCGCCGCCGCCATGACAAGGAAACCACGACGGGCAAGATCTGATTGTGTCATAGGTCCTACAAGGGGTTGTTGAGCAGAGTTTTCCCGATGCCAGTCCTGCGTTCCGAAGAAATGCGTCGGGATTAATTAGTCTTATGTGTGCAGATATCGACGATGCGACGCTCGCCCCCGACGCGTCCGAGCTGGACGACGATGTCGATCAGGGAGCGCGCATAGGCGATCGTCTCATTGCGCGAGAGAGTCATGCCGGACTGCATGACCATCATTGCGATCTGCTCGAGCGCGCCGTCGGGGGTGTTGGCGTGGACGGTGGTGAACGATCCGGGGTGGCCGGTGTTGATCGCGCGCAGGAACGTCGCGGCCTCGCGCCCCCGGATCTCGCCGACGATGATCCGGTCGGGCCGCAATCTCAGCGAGGCCTGCAGCAGGTCTTCGACCGTGACTTTCGCTTCGCCAAGTTCGCCCTTTACGGCGACGAGGCCGACAGTGTTCGGTTGGGAGACGACGATCTCCGGCGTGTCCTCAACAGTAATGATCCGCTCGTGCGCCGGCACGACCTTCAGCAGGGCGTTGAGGAAGGTCGTTTTTCCCGATGAGGTGCCCCCCGAAATAAGGATAGTCCGGCGCGCCTGTACGGCCCTTCGCAGGAAATCGACCGGGGCGGCGCAGATCTGTTCCGCTTCGGCCTCTCGGTCGACCGGAGACTCGTTGCGCGGCGGAAGCGGGCGATCGTAGGCTTCGAGCGGTCGCTCGAGCATCAGGTGACGTCGGATCGACAGCGCCCAGCCGCCTCGCGTCGCCGAGGGGCCGATCATCTGCACGCGCTCGCCGCCAGGCAGGACCGCGCCGAGGATCGGGCTTTCGCGGTTGATCCCCTGGCTGGTCGAGCGCGCGATCTGGGCGGCCAGGCGGCCCAGCAGAAGATCGTCGACGTCCGGGCTCTCGATCCGGGTCATCGCGGTTTCGCCCGCCCGCTCGACCCACACCTCGCCGGACCGGTTGACCATCACTTCTGTGACGTCGGACTGCTCGAGGAAGGCCGCGAACGGACGCAGGTAGGCGCGAAGATAGACCCCGCCTGCGCCGTGCTCTTCCATCGAGACCAGGGCTCCGGCCCTCACTGGCCCCCGTCCGAGAAGTCGAGATCGCGCGCGACGAACACCTGGATGGGCGCGCCTTGCATCACCCGCACCGTCGGGGAGGTCTTGATGTCGTTCTGCAGCGCCACGGCCGCCGCTCCGCCGCCCTGGGAAGCCGTGCCGATCACGACCGTGCTGCTCGAGCCCACCGCACTGGCGAGGCCGCTTATGACCGAAAGCAGTATGGCCCCGCCGAACCGCTGCAGGAAGTGAGTGTCGACCTTCCCCCCCAGCCCGGTCTCTCCATCATCGGTGGTCGTAGGCGAGCCGAGCTGGATCGACACCCCGTCCGGCCGCAGCACCCGGGTCCAGATGACCAGCATGCGGGTCTGACCCGTCTGCAGCGCGCTCTTGTACTGGCCGACAAGCCGTGAGCCACGCGGGATCAGGATCCGGGAGCCGTCGAACGAGCGAACATCGCGGCTAACCAGGGCCCGCGCGTAGCCCGGCAGGTCGGAGTTCAGGGCTGTCTCGAGCACCGCCGGGATCACCGCGCCCTGGGCGATCATCATCTCGGGGTGCTCGATCTTGTGAATCTGGCTGACCGGCGGCGTTTCCTGGCCGGCGCGGGCTGCGAACTGCTCGTCCTGGGAGAGGTAGGTATCGGGCTTGCCAGCGCTGGCGGTCTGGGCCGGCGCGCTGTGGGTTGGCGCGGTGACAGGCGGCGCCGGCGGCGCGCCGTTGTCTAGGACGAGGACGGGCGAGGCGTCGACGGCGGGCGTGGCCGGCGGAGCGGGATTTGGGTTTGCAACGAGCTGCGCCGGCGTCGGGCGGGCGGGGGTCGCGGCGTCGTTTCGCTGCGCATGTGTCGCCGGTTTCGCCGTTCCAGCGGAGTGATTGTGGGCGAGGCTCAGGATCGTGAGCCCCCCGAGAGCAGCGGCCCCGATCAGTCCGACGGCCAGGCCCAGGCCCTCGGCCGCGCTGGCCTTGCCGCCGACCTCGGGCGCGGAGCGGACGCTCGCGTGGGCAAGATCGTCCGGAGCGCCGCCCAGGCGCGGGTCGCGGCCGGTGAAGAAGCCGGCGTTGATCATTGGCTGGTCTCCTGGTTGGCGGGGGAGGGGGCAGGGGACGGGTGGAAGAGGCGGGCGAGCAGCGAGCGCCCGGCAACAGCCTGGGCGCGTGGCCGGGGGCCGTCAGGGTCCACCTTCGGCTGCTGGTAGGCGTCGTCGTACAGCACCGCGACCGCCGAGCCCCGCCTCAGCACATAGGCGGGGGAAACTCCGTCCACGACGAGATAGTCGCCCTTGACGTGGTAGTTCAGCACCGTCTCCGTCTTGCCAGGCCCCAGCGAATAGATCGCCGGCGTCTCCGACCCTTCCGGCCAGCGCAGGTAGGTCGAGCGCCCATCGTCGAAGGCCGTGGACGGAACGTTCGCGATGGCCCCGGTAAAGGAATAGGCGGTGTTGCGGGCGGCCGGCGCGGGGAGGGGCTCTTCGGGCGGCGGCGCGGGCGGTTGTGGAACGGGCTGGAGCGCAAGCTGCGCCAGCGCCGCCTGCTCGTCCTTTGGATAGGTAAACTGCAGTTCGTAGACGACCCGGTCCGCTCGGCAGGCGGTCTCGTCGCGGGCCGACAGCTCAAAGACGTATCGGCGCCGGTCGGTCACCACCGTCATGTTGGTGAGCCCGCTGCGGTCGGTCGGCTTTAAGAACAGAAGGTCGGACCGCTTGTTCGGCGTCGCCTGCCACAGCTTGGCGTCGCCGAGCGCAATGTTCTCGATCCGCTCCCCATCCTGGAAGACGACGGTCAGCTGAAATCCGGGGCAGCCGTGCAGCCGCACGACGGCGCTGGGGTCGTACTGGATCTGCCGGATGCGGGGATCGGCGTAGGCCGGGTGCGCAACTGCGGCTAAGGCCAAAAGGGCGGCTGGCGCCGCTCGGGTGATCATCGGACAGCTCCGGAAAGTCGCGCAGGGCGAGCGCCCAGGCGATACCCCTGTCCCAGACCCTCAGTGCGCCGCTGGCCATCGGTGGCCGAACGTGGCGAGGCCTCGGCGGCCGATTGCAAGGCGGCGCTCGCCCGTTCGACGCGGACCGACACCGCGGCCGCCTGGGTCTCCCCGCCGTCCCGGGCCAGTGAGGCGATCACCTGTCCGACGCGCGGATCGGCCGGCCTGGTTGAGGACGCCGCCGCGGCGGCGGTTTGCGGGGCGGATGGAACGAAGGACGACCCAGCCGGCGAGGAGGCGGATCCAGACGGGCTTTCATGCGCGTCGCCAAATCGCCAGCTGCGGACCAGGCTCGCGGACGTCCACATCAGCATGGCGACGAGGCCGGCATAGACCGCCGAGCCCATGAACAGCTCAAGGACCGGGCGGAGCTCCTTGACCGCTCCGGCCGGATCATCGGCGATGACGTCGATGAGCGGCGCGAGCAGCGCGAGGGCGGCCGACCCGGCCAGGACCGTCAGGGTGGGGGCGAACGCAAACAGAAGGCCGGTGCGCAGCCAGCTCTCGAACAGGCCGCGGGTCTGGCGGAACAGCGCAAGGACGACGAACACCGGGCCGATCGCCAAAAGCAGGGCCAGGATGATGCGGGTCAGCACCAGGGCGCCGGCCGAGGCCAGCAGGATCAGCATTCCGCTGATCCACACCAGAGAGGAGGCGATCTGCGGACCGGCGAGGGGACCCAGCGCCTTTGATCCGCCCGGCACGTCGTCGCCCATCGCCTTGGTCGCATCGGCCAGCCGGCTCAGCAGGTCGTCCAGGCGCTCGGCGAAGCTGGCCGTGTCTCCGCCTCCCCCAGTCAAGGCGGCGGCGATCTGCTCCGGACCGCCGACGAGCAGGCCGTAGATCACCGTGTGGTAGGCGGGCCAGGAGGTGGCGAAGGTCAGGACGAGGCCGACCGCAAGCACCTTGGGGACCATGCCGGAGAGGGTAAGCCGGGTGCGGCCCGTAAGAAGAGCGAGTGCGATGAACGCCACATACAAGGTCAGCAAGACAGTCAGCACGGTTCCGAACGCGCCGTTGTGGCCGAACAGGCGCCCGTAGCTCGAGGCGACGGCCAGGCCCACCCGGCAGTCGACGGAGGCGAGAGCGTGGGCGATGCCGAGGTCCTGGCTGTCAAAGGCCGGACAACCGGGGAAGCCGCTCATGGCGCGACCCGCAGTCGGGGCGGCGTTTCCTCGGGCGCCGGACCCGGCCAGGGCGTCTCGATCAGGTGCGGCCACCAGGCGGAAGGGTGATCGCCGACTCGCGCGCGCAGCTCGTCCAGCCGCCGGACCGAGGCCTCTCGGCCCGACAGCGCGGTCAGCAGGTCCGGCATGTCGGCCAGATCGAGGCGCGCCACCACGCTGTGATTGCCGTGCTTGACCAGGAAGCTGCGGGAGTGCGCCGGCAGGGCGCGGACCAGCTCAAGCTCGTGTTCGGTGAGGCCGAACCCTGTGCAGTAGTCCTCGCGCTGGGCGCGCGGGTTGGGCATGAAGATCTGGGTCGCCGCCTGCTCGATGATCGCCGAGGCGATGCGGCTGTCGAGCGCGTCGCGTGCGGATTGGGTGCCGAATCCGAGGATGGCGTTGCGCTTGCGCAGCGTCTTCATCCAGTCGCGGATTCGTGCGGCGAAGACCTCGTCGTCGAGCGCCTTCCAGCCCTCGTCGATCAGGATCACGGTCGGTTCGCCGTCCAACCGCTGCTCGACCCGGTGGAACAGGTACATCATGGCAGGCGTGCGGAGGACCGGGTCCTCCAGCAGCGCGGTCATGTCGAAGCCCAGAGTGGGGGTGGACGCGTCCAGCCGGTCGGTCGGGTTGTCGAACAGCCAGCTGTGCTCGCCCTTGCCAACCCAGGGCGCCAGGCGGGAGGCGAGATCGCCCTGCTGCGGCCGCCTGGAGCCGGAGAGCAGCTCGATGAAGTAGCGCAGGCGGCGGAAACCCCGCTCCTGCTCGAAGTTGGCGGCGACCGCGGCGGCGATCACTGCCTCCTCCTCGGCCGTCGGACTTTCGCCGGGCTTGCTGACCAGGCGCGCGATCAGGGCTCGCAAAAACGCTTGGTCGGCGGGTGATCCCTCCGACTGCAGAGGATTGAAGCCTGTCGCCTCGCCAGGGCGCAGCACGGCATAGTGGCCGCCGATCGCGCGCAGAAAGATCTCCGCGCCCCGGTCCTTGTCGAAGAAGACTGTTCGCGGGGAGAAGCGCTGCGCCTGCGCCGCCAGGAAGTTGAGCACCACCGTCTTGCCTGACCCCGACGGGCCGATGACCGTGAAGTTCCCGAGGTCCGCGCGGTGGAAATTGAAGAAATAGGGCGTGGCGGAGGTGGTCTCGAATACACTGACGGCCTGACCCCAGTGGTTGCCGTCGGCTTGGCCTATCGGAAAACCGTGCAGGCTCGCGAAGCCGGCGAAGGCGCTGGTCGAGATCAGGGCCCGGCGCGCCGCATAGGCCTCGCAACCGGGGAACTGCGCCCAGAAGGCGGGCTCCAGGTTCAGGGACTCGCGCACAGGTACCGCGCCGATGTCGGCGATGGCTGATGCGCAGTCGGCGCTCGCCCGGTCCAACTCCTGCAGGGACGGGGCGCGAACAAGCAGGCAAAGGGTGTGCTCGCCCATCGCCGCGCGTCCGGAGGAGAGATCGTCCTTGGCTTCGACCAATCCCCGCTTCAGCGTCTGGGCGTCGTCGTCCGCGGCGCGGAACCGGCGGAGCGCAAGGTCGACGCGTTCGACCCCGATCTGGCGGTCGACGAAGGCGAAGCTCTCCGAGAGCGTCATCTCGTAGGGAAGCCGCAGCAGGGCGTCGATCATCCCCGGCTGCGCCTGCGGCGGATATTCCTTCAGCGACAGGATGGCCGCGAAGCTCTTTTCGGGGCCCGCGCCCTTTTGCTCGAGGGCCTCCGCGCCGAAGCTCGTGCGTTTGTAGGGGAGGTGGCGCCCGACGTCGCCGCTCGGCGCCAGGACGGGGCGGAGCTCTCCGTTGTAGAGGGCTGAGAGCATCTCCATCGGCTCGGAACAGCGTCCGTGAGCTGTGTCGTAGCCGGACAACAGCCGTGGCGCGTAGGCCGCCAACCCCGACTGCAGCGCCTCGCGCGCCGCGTCGAGCTCGCGGATCTCGCGCGCCAGCGCCGCTTCACGTTCGGTTGCGCCCATGCCCCGCGCGAATAGGCCGCTCAGCCGGTCGGCGAGGCCGGCCTTGCCCTTGGGAGGACGCCGCACGAGGCTGACGAACAGGTTGTTCACGAACAGGCGACGCGAGGCCATCCGCTCGCGCCAGCGGCGGTCGATCTCGGCGCAGACGGGGTCAGCGTAGTCGGCCGCCAGGTCCACCGTCACCCGGCGACGCAGGATGTGGTGGTGAATGACGAAGCGGGAGCTTGCGATGGCTTTCAGCGCGGCGTCGCGCATGGCGTGCCGATAGTTCAGATCGGCCGTTTCCGCCGTCTCGAACGCAAATCCCTCCAGGTGCAGGGATTGCATGAGCGATCCGTCCCGCAGGACGATGGTCCGCTCGTCGTAAGCACGACTGTAGGGCAGACGGTCGCCCGCCCTCTGCTCTCGATCCCGCCTCATAAGGCCTCAGGGGAGGTAGCTGTTGCAGCGATAGCGCCGCCAGTCGCGCGTGCGCGGGCAGCGGCTGACGCGGATCAGCCAGAGGTCGAAGATCCGTGGTTCGTGCAGACAGGCGAGATACCCGGCCGCATGCGCAACCAGGGCCACCCCGAAGGCCCAGAAGGATCGGGTGACCAGGAAGGTCTCGGTCGTGACCACGCCGTTGATGATGAAGAAGCTGTAGGTCACGCCGGCGAACATCTGCGGTTGGGTCAGGGCGCGGAACACCGCCGCCCGCGACAGATCCGACATCGCGCTCACCCCGCCGCCGCCTGGATGCCGCCGACGATGGTTGCGGCGCCGAACAGGACGAAACAGCCGAGGATGACGGTGGCGCCATAACGCCAGTTCATCCGGCCGGTCAGCATCATGAACCCGACGACCGCAACGGCGACCACGGCGACGCCGCTCGCGGCTTCGCCCAGAAGCGTGTCGCGCATCCAGTTCACGGCGTTGAGGATCGGCCCGGCGCCGGCTGGGGCGGCGCGGACAAAGGTCGGGAGCACGGCGAGGCTCGCGCTGAGCCGGGAGATGTTGGCGACTTTCATGGCCTGTCCGGGGTGCTTGAGGTTGAGGAAGCGGCGAGGCTGTCGCGCGCCAACCGGTCCAGGCTGGCGGAGACGTAAGCTCGGGTTTCGCGATAGGGCGGCGTTCCGGCGTACCGTTCGACAGCCCCGGGCCCGGCGTCGTAGGCGGCGAGCGCCAGATCGAGCCGGCCGTCGAACCGATCGAGCAGCGACCTGAGATAGGCCGCCGCGCCGTTCAGGCTCTGCACTGGGTCAGTCGGGTTGACGCCCAGCGCGCGGGCGGTGGCCGGCATTAGCTGCATCAGGCCCACGGCGCCTGCCGGAGAGACGGCGGCAGGCCTATAGCCCGACTCCTGGCGCGCCACCGTGTCCAGGAGTTCTGGCGCTAGTTTGTATCGAGCGGCCGCGGCTCGCACGGCGCGCGCAAGAGACCTAGGAGTCTTTGGACGCGCCGCCGCCGCCGGCGGTCCCGAAGCGTCGACCTGGCGCAGGTTGCCATTGGACACTTCGAAGACCTGGGCGGAGGCGGCGCGCCCGCACACCAATGTGGCGACGGCAATCGCACAGGCTGGGGACAGGCGACGTGAAGGCGGGGGAACGCCGCCATTTCGGGACCCAAAGGGGCCAGGGTCCCGAACCCCATGCGATGCCGGCCGCATCGGAGCTCAATAGTCGATTGGAGTGGAAGAGGTGGGCGCACGCCTCGACGGCGCGGACCGGGCCGACGGCGCAAGCGCGATGCCGAGGGACAGCGAACCCTGTTCTCCGCCCCAGACGCTCGACGCCGACGCGCCGGCTCCAGCCGTCTGCCCAGTCAGAACGCAATGCGTCTTCGCCATGATCCGCCTTTTTCAGTCACCGCCGAGTGACGACTCGGCTCCCCGTCGTGTGGGTGCCAGCGGCGGAGCTGGCCGTTCAAAGCGGACGCGAATAAATGCGACGGTCAGAAGGAACGGGTCAGGCTCAGGACAAGCGCGCTGCGCCGCTGCGAAAAGCCCGGGGGGTATTCGACGCGAGGCGTCGTCACCGTCCAGGTGAGCGAGATCTCGCCATGACGGAATTCCCACGCCGCGCCGGGCCCGAGGTCGAACTGCTCACGTCGTATCGTTCCCGAGGCGCCGCTCAGCGGCGTCAGAGCGCCCACATGCATGTAGAGGCGCAGTCGGCTCACCGGGCGAATTACTCCGGAGAGATCCACGTAGGTGGTGGTCACCCGCTGTCCGAGATAATCCGGCGACAGGTATACCTTGACACTGAGGTTTCGGCCGGACACTCCGGCGTAAATATTCGTGTAGTCGAACTTGTATTCGAGCGGATTGACAGAGGATCCGCCTGTCTTGGCGGGGTATGGGCCGGTTTTGGGCTGGGAAAGATACAGAGTGATGTCGGTATTCATAATCCCCACGTCCCAGTCGAGCCCGCTCCGGGTCTGTTTGGCGAACCCGAGATAGCCCAAGAAGCCCAGGGGCCGCACGCCGTCGTCAACCGTCTCGCCAATGATCGCCGACGCGCCGCCATAGGCTCCGCTGGGGTTGTCGTAGGAGACGCCGATCCGCCCGTCCGGCTGTCCGTTCGTGAGGGAGACGCCCTGGACCCTGTACTGGGACTCGGCGGTCGCGCTGACGGCGAACTGGGCCCGGGCCTGGGCCGGAAGAAATAGCCAGGCAAACAGCGGCGCCGAAACGGCCGCCGAAAGGTGACGAAGCGGAATGCTCACGTCATTTCGTGGCGATCGTCTCACGACGTAAGGCGCAGCCGCAGTCGCACGCCGCGGAGGCGTGCAGGAGGGTTGCGCAGGCATCCACGGTGTTGGACTCGCGCACCGCCACGAGCTCCAATGGGCCACGGGTGATCGGGCCCCTCTGGCGCAGGAGCGCGAACAGGCCGCTCACATGCGCCGCCGCATAGGAACTGCCGTTGACGAGGAACCATCTCCCCCCGGGCTCTGTGGTGGGTATGTCATGGCCGGGCGCGGTGAAGACGCCAGGAAGGGGCGGACCGTCCGCCTCGTCCGCCACCGCCACGACCCCACGGTATGACGCAGGAAAGCCGCCATCAGGCGCACCGCGGTCATAGGCGGCGACGACGACAATTCTATGCATCAAGGCCACGTCCAAGAGGCGAGCCAGCAAGAGGTCGGGAGGCCCGCTGAGGCTCATGTTGACGATTTGGGCCCCGTGGCCGATCGCGAATTCGAGAGCCTTGGCCAGGCTCAGGCTGTCGCAGTCCGTCGCTGCGCTGCCCGCGGGGGCCCCCGTTTCCTGCCAGCAGGCGCGCAGACCAAGCACACGCGCCTGAGGCGCGACGCCGGCGATGCCCACGCCGTTGTCGGCCCGCGCGACGATTATGCCGGCGACGCCGGTCCCGTGGTTTTCAGGGCCGGCCGGCCGACTGGCGACGAAGTTCTCCTCGAGCTCGATCTGACCGGCCAGATCAGGTTGGGACGCGTCGATCATGCTATCGACCACCGCAACACGCACGTTGCGCCCGGTGGAGATCCGGTGGAGTTCCGCCAGGCGCCACTCGCGCGCGGCCGGCTGTACGCGATAGAGCGGGTCGTTGTGCGCCGGGGGATCGCCCTTGCCGTGATAGATGTGGAGAGGCTCGGACCAGGCGACGTCGGGAGCGCGGGTCAGACGCGACGACAATGCTTCCGGTGTGTCGCCGGCCCGAACCTTCACAACGAAACAGTCGACGCCGAGGATGGGCATCGGCCACTCGTTGACGAGGTCGCCGCCCTGCTCGTGCGCCAGCCGGGCGGCGACGCGCCAGCGCGCGCTGCGCCCCTGCACGTCCCCGTATGCGCCGCTGTAGCCGGCGTCCGGGCGAAAATGTTGCGGCGCCATCCGCAGCATCACGAGCACCTGGCGCCCTTCGTCCGTGGGGGGTGGGCGCTGAACCTGGAGGGGCGCAGCGCGACTGACGCCCGCCGAGGCAATGAGCAGGGCCAGCGCCGCCGCCAGGCCACGCAGCCGAAACGTGCTCACCGGTCTGCCTCACTGTCTACGGGCTCGGCCAGGACAACCTGCGCCTGTTTGCGGAGCCGGAGCAGCGTCGCCGTTCTTCGGGCCGGCGGTACGCGGAGCAGGTAGGCGTCGGCGGCTGTCGGGCCACCCACGAGACGCGCATCGTTCGAACGCAGGATTCCCCTCAGGTCCTTTTCCGGTGTCTCCGGACGGAAGACCACGATGACGTTCGCCGCCGCGGCCGCCGGCGCAGAGCCCAGCGCCCTGTAAGTGGCCGGCTCCGGTTTCCGCAATTCCTGGACGCTGAGGACCAGGATCAGGCAGAACTGGGCGGCGACGGCCCAACGCAGCCAGCCGGATCCGCCGAATGCCGAGCGGGCCGCCTCGAACAGCTCGCGAAGGAACGCGGAGATCCTGGCCGCAAGCGATGCTTGCCTCGGAACTTGCGTCCCGATTTGGCGGCTGATCCGGTCCCACCCATGCTCGACGTCCAGAGCGTTCGCCGGCGCCGGCGCGTGGGCGATCTCGGCCGCAAGGCGGCGCTCGCTGCGGAGCTTGGCCTGGCAATCGGCGCACTCGATGAGATGCGTCTCGACCTGCAGGCGTTCCGCCTCGTCCAGCTTGGCCGTCACATACCAGGGAAGCAACGCTTGGACTTCCCGATGGCGATCTCCGTTCAAGGGAATGATGCGTCCCGTCATGGCGCCCTCACAACCAGTCCGCCAGGCTGCCGTCCAACATGTTCTTCAGATTGCGGCGAGCGTGGAACATGCGGGTCTTAACCGTGTCGACTGGACAGTCCATGATCTCCGCGATCTCGCGATATCCGAATTCATGAAAGTAGGTCAGGTCAACGACGGTTCGGTGATCCGCCGAAAGGCCCTTCAAGGCGTTGCGTAACACCTCGTGGGTTTGGCGGCGTCCGAGTTGCTGTTCCGGTCCCGCTTCGTCGCTCGGGCGAAATTCCGCGTCCTTGTCTTCCAGCGGCTCATCCAGACGAGACCGTGCTCTCAGCGCTTTGCGAAAGGCGATGGCGAAGATCCAGGTCGAGAGCTTGCTCAAGCCGTTGTAACTGTCAGGCCGCTGCCAGACCGCGACGAGCGTGTCGTTGAGCACCTCTTCGACCAGCTCCGGCTTGCGCAGCATGTTGAAGAGGAACCGCGTCAGCCTGGGATGATACAGGCGATACAGCGCCTCGAACGCGCGCCGGTCCCCGGCCGCGACCTTGCGGATCAATCGGGCTTCGTCGTTCTGATCCGGCGAAGCCATCACGCTGATCTCGCCGCTCCTAGCGACGCCCTGACTGCGCACCATACGCACCTCTCTCTGCCCCGGTAGTGCCACCCGGCGGCCAAGAGGTTCAAAACGGCCCACAACCGGATCCCAAGCGGTTCCGCGATTGGCGCAGTTGGGGGCGCAGCCCGGCGCATCGGCCGGGGTCGAAGGCAGGATCAGACTAGCCTTTTGGTGAGCTCGATCTCAATGCACAAGCGTACGTCATCCCCGACCATGCCTTCGAACGAGGTCAGGCCGAACTCTGACCGCTTGATGGTGGCGCTTGCCGAGAACCCGAGGCGTGTGACGAAGGGGATCAGGTCGGCCCCGACGCCGTTGAAAGTGGCCGACAGGACGACGGGCTTCGTCACGCCATGCAGCGTGAGCAAGCCGGACACAGTCCCATTGCGCCCGTCGCCAATGTCGATCCTGTCGGACACGAACGTCGCCTTCGGGAATCCCTTGGCGTCGAACCAGTCCTTTCCGGCCAGCTGCCGGTCCAGACTTTTCGACCCCGTATCGACGGAGGCGGGATCGATGGCCACCGTCACGCGCGAGATCTCGGGGGCGGCGGGATCAAAGCTGACGTGCGCCTCGACCTTGTCAAAGCGCAGCGTATAGCTGGAGAAACCCAAATGGGCGATCTTGGCCGTGACGCTCGTATGGGCTTGATCCGAGACGTAGGCGCCAGCTGGCACGTCCGAAATCCGGGTCGAAGAGACCCCCGGCCCGGCGCGCGCGACCGTGCCGAGAAGCGCAACCACAAGGAAGACGGCTGGAGAGACAGGGCGTCTCCGTCCTGGTCCACCGCACGAGGCTCCGCGCGAGCCAAGTCGGAACAGCATTGCCCGCTCCAATGCCCGAAGGCAGACACACATCGCGTATCCGCCCAACGTTGGTGTCGCTCGACGGACGAGTGGTTCAATTCCTCGACACGGGGCGGTTCAGCCGAAGAGCGCTGGCCGCCATTCGGGACCGTGGGGGCGGCGCGTCTGGCCGTCTGTGGTTTTGGCTGGAGCCGCTTAGCCTCCGAACAGCCCTAGCTTCTCGGGCGAGATCCGTGAGCGTCGACCGGGGAGTTCGACCATCAGGGCTGCGCGCTCATCGTCGCTAAAGCGCGCCCAGCCGGCCACTTCGGCCAGCGTCCGATAGCAGCCCAGGCAGAGACCGCTCTCCCCGTCGACGACGCAGACCTGGATGCAGGGAGTGGCGATGGCGCGTGGAGCCGGCATGGTCGCATACATGCGACGGCGACGCGCTGAAGGCAATCGCGACGTGTTGTATGTCATTACTTTCTGTTAATTAATGACAGCCCCGTAATTATTTAAATATGACTCCCAATTAACTTGCCCGGTCTGCCGGGGTCACGCCATTTTCTGGGTCATCCGCTGACCCAAGGAGGACACAATCATGTTGAGGAAGTCGATCGCGGCCGCGGTGACAGTCGCCTGCGTGGGCCTTGCCGGCGGGGCGCTGGCCGCGTCGTCGGGCGCACATTTCAACGACGCGCAATACATCCAGGCCGCACGCTGCCAGGCAATCGCCACGAGTCTGGGCGGATCCGACGTCCACGCCTTTGATGCTCTTGTGAAGAGCCAGGAGCGCGGACGGACAGAGGAGGCCTTCGAGGCGGCCCAGGAGGCGCACGACAAGGCCGCGCGTCAGGTCCGCGAGGCAGGTCCCTATGAGAAGTCGCAACTGACCGCCGAACGGGACGGCGCCTGCCAGGCCCTGGTGTCCGTCGCCGGCGCGTCCAACGGCAGCTGAGTCTTACTCAATATCCACTTAGACGCCACGCCGGACCGCCGCTGCGAAAGCCGCGGCGGTCTGCGCCTAGGGTAGACTCCGTTCAGACGAAACCGTGTGAACGGAGATGATCTGCTCCAGATATTCAGTCCCAAGATCAAGTGGACCGGGCCGGACCAAGCGCTGCGGCTTCTCAGCCGGGACCTTGCGATGGGTTGGTGGGGCTTCAGGCCGCGCAGATTGACCCAGATCAATACGCTAAGGCGCGACGGGTCCCAGGGTGAGCATACAGACATTAGTGGAGTGTCGTATGCGCAGAGTGACTTCGATCGCTACCCTTGTCGTCGCGACAGCTCTGATGACTGCGCCGGGTCTTGCCGTCGCTGACACGCTCCAGGGCATGATCATTTCCCACACGGGCCAGCAGATTCAGGTCCGGGGCGGCGGCGTCGACACCACGGTGACGCTCACCGATTCGACCAAGGTCCAGTCCGTGAAAGGTCTGATAGGCGCGCGACGCGACGATCGTTCACCGACGGACCTCATCCCGGGGCTCGCGGTCAGCATTGAAACGGTTCAGAACGGCTCGGAGTTGGACGCGGTTACTGTTACCTTCAAGCCAGATGACCTGAAGACTGCCCAGGCGGCTCAGGCCGCGATGCATCCGCAACAGGAGGCGCTGGAGGCGGCCCGCCAGAGGGTCCTCGCAGCGCAGGCTGAGAACGAGAGGCGACTGTCGCTTGTCGGGCAATATGACCAGAAGGCGGTAACCCGGGTCTACTTCGCCAGCGGCAGCACGGTCATCAACGCTCAGGGTCGCCAGGATCTCCAGTCGATCGCTTCGAAAGCGGCGACGACGCCGGGCGCCGGTTTCAGGATCGTCGGCCATACCGACTCTACGGGAAGCCCAGCTCTCAATCAGCGATTGAGCGACCAGCGGGCAAGCGCCGTGACCGCCTACCTCGTCCAGAACTGCCAAGTACCGCCGGAGAAATTCATGGCGGTGGCTGGCGTCGGGCAAGACCTGCCGCAGGACAATGCGGACATGGGCGGCGGGCTGAACCGGCGGGTCGCGGTGTTCCTGCTCGTCAGCAAGGCCTCCGAGGGCGTCTCTCACCTTCCACCTGCCGGCGCCCCCGACCCGATGGCGCCGACGCCGCCCACGCCACCGCAATAGGCGGTTTGCCCCAGATCGTACGCCAGACCGCTGCTACGAAAGCTGTGCGTCAGGACTGCGTGCGGGGAAGCGCCTCGATCACCTCGGCGAGCGCATCGCGGGTGACGGGTTTGACAAGAACAGGGACGCCGGCGAGCGAGGCGGGCAGGTCGACCCCCGCATAGCCCGTGCAGAAGATCACCTGCGCGCCGGCGCGTTTCAGGCGCGCGCCCAATGTGAAGGTCGTGCGCCCTGCGAGGTCCACGTCGAGGATCGCAAAGTCCGGCGGAGGATCGGACAGAGCCTGGGCCTCGGCCAGAGTCGCGCAGCGGCCCGACACCTCGAAGCCAAGGTCCTCGAGACACGACTCCATTTCCAGGGCGATCAGGGGCTCGTCCTCGACGACAAGGACGCGGCCGCGCGTGTGCGCCTCTGCCGGCTGCGCCGGCTCCGGGCGTGACAGCCCGGCCGGCGGCGTCTCAGACGCCGGTTCCGCTTCGGACGGTTGCAGGGGCAGGGTCATGGAGAACGCCAGGCCTGCACCGGTCCAGTCAGCCGTCCACGCGCCGTGGAGCTGGCGTGAGATCGTCTGATCGAGGAGGCGCAGCCCAAAGCCCTGCCGTTCGGGCGGCCGAAGAGGAGCCTCAAGCACAGCCGTCTCAGTCCATTCGAAATCCAGCGTGCCGCCTGCATCCACCGACCAGCGCACGGCGAGCGAGCCGTTTCCCCGCTTGAGGGCGCCATATTTGGCGGCGTTCGTGGCGAGTTCGTGCACCACCAGCCCAACCAGTTGGGCGGCCGCCGGGGGCAGTATGTGCGATGGGCCTTCGAGAACGACATGGCCGGGCCGTTCGGTGGCGTAGGGCGCAAGCTCCTCCGAGACGAGCCGGCGCAGATCCACGCCCCTCCACCTCTGGTCTGCAAGCAGGCTGTGGGTGCGCGCAATCGCCGAGACCCGGCCTACGACGGCGCGTTTGAACGCGACCGGGTCGGTCTCCTTTGTGAGCTCGACCACCGCCTGGGCCACCGCCAGGGCGTTCTTCGCCCGGTGGTCCACCTCGCGCATCAGAAGCTGCTGGCGTTCCTCGGCCCGCTTGCGCGCGGTGATATCGATGATGACGAAGGAGAGCCGCGGGTGCCCCTCGAGACTTTCGGGAAGCGGCGTGTAGGTGGCCAGGCACCAGCCGACCTGTTTGCCGCGATGGACGAATGGATGTTCGAGAGTGACCGCCTCGCGTTTGTTCCAGGCTTCAAGAAGAAAAGCGCGGCGTGCCGAGATGCGCTGGGGATCGCGATCCAGGTCCCGCGCGTGGATATGCGCAGGACCTTGCTCGATGCCGTAGAACTCCGCGGCGGCCTTGTTGGTCATCAGGAAGATGAAGCCGTCGTCCCTGAGTTCCAGGACGCCGACATAGAGCGCCGCCGCGTCGAGCAGGCTCTTCAGGACGGCCTGGCTCTCCGCCTGTTCGGCGTCGGCGCGCCTTCGATCAGTGATGTCAGCCGTGTAGCCGAATAGGTGCGTCGGCTTGCCCGCATCGTCGCGAATGACCGTAGCGCTGCCCGAGCACCAGCGGACCTCTCCGGACGGCCGCACGATGCGGAACTCCGTGGTGTAAGCGGAACCGTTCTCGTACGCTTCGGCGCCGTGCCGCCGGAGCCGTTGCCGGTCGCGCGGATGAAAGCGGGACCAGACTGTTTCGATGGTCGGTGGTGTCTCGTCCAGCGTAAGGCCGAATATTTCCCTCTGCGCGGCGTCCCAGATCGCGCGGCCGGTGGCGAGATCGTATTCGAAAGAGCCAAGCCGGCCGGCGTGCATGGCGAACCGCAACCGCTCCGTGAACGCGCGATTCTCGAGTTCCATACGCCGCCGGTCGGTGATGTCCTGCAGCGAGCCGACATAGCGCACGGCCTTGGGGCCGCGTTGGCTGTCGGCGAAGATCGCCTGTCCGTGCGCGATGACCCAGCGGACCTCGCCGTCCGGCCGGACGATACGGTACTCGTATGGGGAGGTATCCCTCACCTTGGGGTCGATCGCCCGGCGGAACTGGTCCTGGGTCTGCGGCAGGTCGTCCGGATGAGTGGCCGCGGTCAAGCTGTCGAGGGTGATCGGGCCTTCGGCCGCGAAGCCGCAGATCTCTCGGGCGCGTGGTGAATAGACAAGGCTGTTCTCGGTGAAGTCCCAGTCCCAGACGCCGATGCCCGCCGCCTGAAGCGCCAGCCTCAGCCGCTCCTCGCTCGCCTCGGGCGATGGGGGCTGTTCCGACGCGTACTTGGCGCCTACTGCGATGGTTTGCCGTTCCGTCACTAAAACAGCGCCTCCAAGAGCGTGGCTTGGGGCCGGCTTGTCTCGCCCCGGCGCCGCGCGCTCGTGGAATTACTTAAGCGCATTCCAGTCGAAGCGCCCGCGAGAGAACGGGCTCACACGTGCGTCATAATGTCGGCCACAAGGGGAAGGTGGTCTGATGCGGTCCGCGAGAGAGCTGACATTCCGACACGGAGGCCCAGGATTCGCACGCCCGCGCTGACGAACATGTGGTCGATGCGCATGACGGGAAGGCGTGACGGGAAGGTCGCGACCCGGCGCGGGCCATGGGTGGAAAACTCGTGCGCATTGCGCAGCGCCCGGGCGAACTGGGCGTAGACGCGCGATCTGGGTCCGGCGTTGAAGTCACCGGTCAGGACGATCGGATCCTTGTGCGACGCGCCGCCGATCCAGTCCTCTCCAACCAGGGCCGCCGCCTGGAGCTGCTGCTCGCGCGGTACAAGGCCGAGATGGGTGTTGAGCACGTGCAAACTGCGCCCCTGGCCAAGCTCGATGTTCAACCACAGGGCGCCTCGCGGCTCGAGCATCGGCGCGGCCGGGTGGCCGGGCAGGGGGCCCGCCTTGACCACCGTGTGCGGCAGGGCGGTGAGGATGGCGTCCCCATATTGCTCCTCCTCGACGCGGAGCGCGGCGTGGAACCTGGGGGTCATGTTCAACCGTCGGGCGATCTCGTGCGCCTGGTCCACCCTCCCGGTCCGCGCGCGCCCCACGTCTACCTCCTGCAGGGCGACGATATCGGGAGCTTCTGCAGCGATCACCGCGGCGATGCGGCCGACGTCCAGCCGGCTGTCCGTGCCGACGCAGCGGTGGACGTTGTAGGTGAGAATCCTCAGCATGCGTTTGTCTTGCCGCCCTCGTCTGGAGCTTCCAAGCGGGGCCGCAGCGTGGCCCTATGGAAAGAGGCGCGGCGAGCCCCTATGGTTGCGCCGCACCAACGCTGGCGGATGGGCGCGCCGACGCGCTTCGCCCCCGCGGCCATGGCATGAGGGAACCCATGGATCTCGATTTTTCACCCCAGGACGTCGCCTTCCGAGAGGAAGCGCGCACCTTCATCGCCGAAAACTATCCTCCTGCATTGCGCGAGAAGCAAAAGACCGAGGACGCCCTGACCAAGGAGGACTACTTCTCCTGGCATCGTATTCTCGCGAAGAAGGGATGGGCCACGCCGTCGTGGCCGGTCGAATGGGGCGGGACCGGCTGGACTCCGACACAAAAGTACATTTGGTCGGAAGAGCAGGCGTTCGCCGACACGATCCCGATCCTTCCCTTCGGCGTGTCGATGCTTGCGCCGGTCCTGTGGACTTTCGGGACGCAGGAGCAGAAGGAGCGCTTCCTTCCGCGTATCCGTGACGCGATCGACTGGTGGTGCCAGGGCTACTCCGAACCGGGCGCCGGCTCGGACCTTGCCTCGCTCAAGACGCGCGCCGAGCGCATCACCGGCGACGACGGCAAGGACTACTATCTGGTCAACGGCCAGAAGACCTGGACGACCCTCGGTCAGTTCGCGGACTGGGGCTTCTTCCTCGTCCGGACGGATCCCAACGTGAAGCCTCAGGCGGGGATCAGCTTCCTCCTGGTCGACATGAAGACCCCTGGGATCACGGTCCGGCCGATCATCACCCTCGAGGGCGGTCACGAGGTCAATGACGTCTTCCTCGACAATGTGAAGGTGCCGGTCGAGAACCGCGTCTTCCATGAGAACCAGGGTTGGACCTGCGCCAAGGCGCTTCTCCAGCACGAGCGTTCGGGTATCGCCGGCGTGGCCCGCTCGAAGCGCAATCTCGAGCGTATTCGCCAGGTGACCCGGACCGAGCCGGCCGACGACGCCGGGCCGCTTCTGGCCGATCCCTTCTTCAAGCGGAAAGTGGCCGAACTCGAGATCGACCTTACCGCCCTGGAATTCACCGAGCTGCGGACCCTGGCGGGCGAGAGTTCAGGTAGGGGACCGGGGCCGGAATCTTCGATCCTGAAGATCAAGGGAACCGAGATTCAGCAACGACTGACCGAACTCGCTCTCGAGGCCGCCGGCCACTATGGCGCGCCCTATCTGCGCGACGTCCCGCACAACCTGGCCGCGACCATCGGGCCGGAGGACGCGCACGGGGTCGCGGGAGCGTACTTCAACACCCGCAAGACCTCGATCTATGGCGGATCGAATGAGATCCAGCGGAACATCATCGCCAAGCTTGTGCTGGGTCTCTAAGAGCGAGTCATGGATTTCAGCTTCACCGAAGAACAAGGCCTGCTGCGCGACTCCGTGGCGGCCTATCTCACCGACCACTACGACTTCGATAAGCGCCGCGCCGCGATCAAGTCCGGCGACGGATGGCGTCCCGAGGTCTGGAAGGCCTTCGCTCAGGATCTCGGCATCCTCGGCGCGGCGTTCCCGGAGGACGTCGGCGGCCTGGGCGGCGGCCCGATAGAGACCATGGTGGTGATGGAGGAGTTCGGCCGCGCCCTGGTGGTCGAGCCTTACCTTTCCACGGTTGTGATCGGCGGCGGCTTTCTCCGCCGCGCGGGGACCGACGCCGCCAAAGAGGTGATCGGCGGTGTGATCGGCGGCGATGTGCTCATCGCCTTCGCCTGGGCCGAACCGCAGGCGCGCTATTCTCTGTTCGACCTCAAGACCACGGCACGCCAGGAGGGCGGGGGCTGGGTTCTGAACGGACAGAAGGCGGTGGTAATCGGCGCGCCTTGGGCGACCCATCTTCTTGTGACCGCCCGCACCGGAGGCGGCCAGCGCGATGCGGGTGGCGTCTCGGTGTTCCTCGTTCCGAAGTCGGCCGCCGGAGTCGTCACGCGCGATTATCCGACCGTGGACGGGCGTCGCGCCTCGGAAATCAGCTTCGAGAACGTCCGCCTCGGACCCGAGGCCCTGATCGGCGAGGCCGGCGGCGCCCTGCCGCTCGTCGAACAGGTGGTGGACGAGGCGATCGCCGCGACCTGCGCCGAAGCGTGCGGCGTGCTGCGCAAGCTGCACGAGGGCACGCTCGAATACACCAAGCAGCGCAAGCAGTTCGGCCAGCCGATCGCGGCCTTCCAGGTTCTGCAGCACCGGATGGTCGACATGTTCATCCAGGTCGAGCAGTCCGTGTCGATGACCTACATGGCCCACATCCGCCTCTCGGAAGAGGCGGAGGAGCGGGCCAAGTCGATCTCGGCCGCGAAGGTCCAGATCGGGCGCGCCTGCAAGTTCGTCGGCCAGAACGCCATCCAACTGCACGGCGGCATGGGCATGACCGACGAAATGGCGATCGGCCATTACTTCAAGCGCGCGACCATGCTCGAAGGCGAGTTCGGATCCACCGACCATCACCTTCGCCGCTACGAGCGCCTCTCGCTGGACAAGGCGGCCTGACGGAGGCGCTTTCCCTCCGCGTCCTCTCCTCCCCCTTCATGGGGGAGGTGGCCGCGGCGAAGCCGTGGACGGGGGAAAGCCGCAACCGTGAAACTTGCGGGTTGATCCTGTTCCACCTTGGCGGCGGCCGCTCTCCCCACCCGTCTCGCCGCCTTCAGCGGCGATCCACCCTCCCCATGAAGGCAGGGCAATCGCATATGGCGTTCGGGGGTGGGCCGAAGCGGGAACAACTCGGAATCGGTCCGAGAACATCGGCACCCAGATTCCCGGTCTGTTCGGCATATGCGATTCCCCTGCCCATGAAGGGGAGGGAGAGCGCGGTCGGCGGTGTTGGCCCATGTCCCTGATCCCCGCGCCATCGCCCAACTTCAACGAACGCCCGCGCGCGCCTGACATGGTCGTGCTGCACTACACCGGCATGACCGACGGCCCGTCGGCCCTGGCGCGCCTGCGCGATCCCGAGGCGCAGGTCTCGTCCCACTACCTGGTGGAAGAGGATGGCCGCGTCTTCGGTCTGGTCGCCGAGGACCGGAGGGCCTGGCACGCCGGGGTCTCATTCTGGCGAGGGGAGCGGGACATCAACGGCTGTTCGATCGGGATCGAGATCGTCAATCCGGGCCACGAGTTCGGCTATCGCGACTTCCCCGATGTTCAGGTCGAGGGCGTGATTGGCCTCCTCGACGACATCCGCAGTCGCCATCGGATCCCCGATTCCAGGATCCTTGGTCATTCCGATGTTGCGCCAGACCGCAAGCAGGATCCCGGGGAGCGCTTCCCGTGGCGACGGCTCGCGCGGGCGGGTCACGGTCTGTGGACGGAGCCAGATCCGGTGTCGGGCGCGGACTTGTGCGAAGGCGACAAAGGCGAGGCGGTGCTGCGACTGCAGGCTGACCTCTCTGGCCTCGGTTACGATCAGGACCTTAGCGGATATCTCGACGCCGCGACGCGCGCGAGGGTTGTCGCGTTCCAGAGACACTGGGTCCAGGTTCGCGTGGACGGTGTGGCGGACAGCCAGACGCGGGTGCGGCTCAATGCGCTGGCTGCGCTTTCGCTTGACGCGGGCCCCTAGCATCCCCAGCCTTGTCCGCGGATCAGACGGCCGGGCGGTCGCTCTCTTCGCTTTGCGGAGAGGGAGGAAAGTCCGGGCTCCACGGCGAAATGGCGGCGGGTAACGCCCGCCGGGCGCGAGCCCAGGGAAAGCGCCACAGAAAGCAAACCGCCCCATCGGGGTAAGGGTGAAAGGGTGGGGTAAGAGCCCACCGCGGACCGGGCGACCGGGACGGCATGGCAAGCCCCGCCAGGAGCAAGACCGAATAGGGGCGCCGCGTCCGTCCTCCGTATTCGGAGGCCGGGCAGGTCTCGCCGACCCAGGCGCCCGGGTTGGTCGCGAGAACCGTCCGGCGACGGACGGTCCAGAGGAATGGCCGCCGCGTCCGCATTCCGCGGGCGGCACAGAACCCGGCTTACAGGCCGTCTGATCCGCTTCCTCCCACGGTCGCGTTAACCCTTGGTGCGTTCAATTCGAAACAATTGTGCATGGTTCGTTCCTTGGATGTTCTGTGGATAACTTGCAACTGACCGCCCCTTATCAGCCGCCGCCCAGGTTTTGGCTTCGAATTGGCCCTTCAGTGTCATTGTATCCCAATCAATCCCATGTTAACCCATTCGCGTCGCGTCGGGCAGATTCCGCCTTTCGCGGCGCGTCCGGATTGGCCGGCGCAGAACGGGGCGAACTGCGGTGTTTCTCTCCACCGTCGAGAAACAGCTGGATGCCAAGCGGCGGATCGTCCTGCCGCAGGAGTTCCGCGCCGCCGCGGCCGGTCCCTTCGACGGCGTCTTTTGCTTTCCCTCCATCGAAGCGAACTGTCTCGAGGGCGGCGGGCAGGCGCTATTCGAGACCTATCGCGGGTTGATCGAGGAGTTGCCGTTCGGCGATCCTCTGCGCACGGCGCTCGAGACGAGCGTCTACGGGGGCATGGCGCGCCTCGCCTACGACACGGCGGGCCGCATCACCCTTCCCGAAGCCTTCTGCGAGATGTTCGGCCTGACCGACTGGGTCGCCGTGGTCGGAATGGGCGAGCGGTTCCAGATCTGGCCGAGAGACGAATTCCGCGCCCATCGCGAGCGCCAACTGGCCGCGGCCCGCGAAGGCTTGTCCGCCTTCCGCACCCAGCAGCGTCAGAACCGGCCTGGGGCGGCGGCATGAGCGGCGCCCCCGAACATGTTTCCGTCCTGCTCGGCGAGACGCTGGCGGCGCTCGAGCCGAAGGCCGACGCGCTGTTGGTTGATGGCACCTTTGGCGCCGGCGGCTATAGCCGCGCCTTCCTGGCGGCCGGCGCGCGTGTGGTCGCCTTCGATCGCGACCCCTCCGTCGCGCGGTTCGCCCAGAGCCTCGAAGCCGAAGCCGGTCCCGGCCGCCTGCGCCTGGTGATCGCGCCTTTCTCGTCCATGACCGAGGTCGTGGGCGAAGGTCAGGCGGACGGCGTCGCCCTCGATCTCGGGATCTCCTCTATGCAGATCGACCAGCCCGAGCGCGGGTTTTCGCTCATGCGCGACGGACCGCTCGACATGCGCATGTCGGGCGAGGGGCCTTCGGCTGCGGACCTCATCAATACCGAAGCTCCCGAAGAGCTGACCCGCATCTTCCGCGACTATGGAGAAGAGCGACAGGCGAGGCGCGTGGCCGCAGCCATCGTCCGCCGCAGGGCGCAGGCGCCCTTCCTGAGGACGCTGGATCTTGCGGATACTGTTGAGAAAGCCCTGGGTGGGCGCAGAGGTGCGCCAATTCATCCGGCGACTCGCGTTTTCCAAGCTCTACGAATCGCGATCAATCACGAGTTGGCGGAGCTCGAGGCGGGGCTAGTGGCGGCTGAGCGGGCGCTCAAATCGGGCGGACGACTAGCGGTGGTGACCTTCCACTCGCTGGAGGACCGGATCGTGAAGGCTTTTCTTTACACGCGATCAGGCCGGACCACTGAAGGGTCGCGGCACGCGCCCCCGCGTCTGGCCGGTCCGGCGCCCAGTTTTCGGCTCCTGCACAACGGCGTGGTGAACCCCTCCGACGCGGAGGTGGCCGCCAATCCTCGCGCGCGCTCGGCCAAGCTGCGGGCCGCGCAGCGGACCGACGCGCCATGCTGGGAGATTGCGGCGTGAATCCTTTCGCTTTCCTTACCCGCCGCGTCCGGGGCTTCCGCGTCATCGACATTGCCGCGGTGACCCTCATCATGACGATCGCGCTAGGCAGCTACGCCTTCAAGACGTTCGCCGGCGTCGAGGACGCCGACGCCAACGGCGTGGAGAGCCAGATCCTGCAGGAACAGAAGCGGATTCGCCTGCTGCAGGCCGAGATCGCGCGCCTTGAGGATCCTCGGCGCATCGAGTCTCTGTCCAACCAGTATCTGGGAATGGCTTCGATCGACCCGAGCCACGAGATCTCGGCTGACGCCCTGCCGCGCATCGCCGCCAATCCCCTTCCAATCAAACCTGCGAAGTCAGGGGCGCCCATATGAGCGTCGCCCAACCTCCATTCGGTCCGTCCGCGGAACCCACTCCGACGCCGGGGGCCTTCATCCGCGGGGTTGTGCGTCGCCTCGAGGGGACGGTGGCGCGCGTTTCGGCGGAAGAGGGCCGCGACGACACCCGCCTTCGCATCTTCTTCGTCATGGCGCTGTTCGCGGCTGCTTTCGTCTGCGCGGCGCTATCGGCGACGAAGGCGGCGCTGTTCCCCGCGTTTGGCGTGCGCAACGCCGCGGAGCCGACCGCCGAGACGGCGCGTGCGGACCTTTACGACAGGAACGGCCGCCTGCTGGCCACCGACCTCGTTCGCTTCGGGGTCTACCTCCGTCCGCAGGAGGTCGAGGACAAGGCGGCGACGGCCGCGGCCCTGCGCAGCGTACTGCCGGGTCTGTCCGCCGAGCGGATCGCCAACGTCCTGGCTCACCCGAAGGGCGAATTCTACATCGCCGGGGGGCTCACCCCCGATATGAAGTTGCGCCTGCACGACCTCGCCCTTCCGGGGCTCTACTTCCAGGAGGAGGAGGGCCGGATCTATCCGCTGGGCGTCGTCGGCGCCCATGTGATCGGCCTGTCCAGCAAGGACGGCAGCGGGTTGTCAGGCGTGGAGAAGGCGCTCGACAATGTCGTGCGGCGGAGCACTTCGCCGGTGACGCTCTCCCTTGACCTCAGGGTTCAGGCCGCGCTGCAGGACGAGCTCAGCCAGGCCGCCGTTCACTTCGACGTCAAGGACGCCGTGGGCATGGTGGTCAATGTCCGCACCGGCGAGATACTCGGCATGGCCAGCTGGCCCGAGTACGATCCCAACGCGCCGCTTCGGACATCGCCGGACAACCTGGTCAATCACGCCGCGGCGACGGTCTACGAGCCGGGCTCGGTGTTCAAGGTGTTCACCCTCGCCATGGGGCTGGATACCGGGCTGGTCCAGCCGGACACCGTGTTCAACGTCTGCGAGCCCCTGGTGCTGCCGGGCCAGATCATCCACGACTACGACAAGGGCGACTGCACCCTGCCGCTGTGGGAAGTGTTCACCCACTCCTCGAATATCGGCGCGGCCAAGATGGCGATCCGCGTCGGCGGCAATTACGAGGAGCAATACTTCCGCAATTTCGGCCTCTTCGATCGCGCGCCCAGCGAACTTGTGGAGTCCGCCCGGCCGCTGACGCCTCGCAGGGTGTCGGTGAACGCCGTTGCCACGATGGCCTTCGGACAATCGATCTCGGTCAGCCCCCTGGCGCTCGCTACGGGCATGAGCGCGATCATGAACGGCGGCATCTATCGCCCCCTGACGCTCCAGAAGCTCGATCCCGGTCAGACGCCGGCGCCGGGCCGGCGGGTGATCAAGGAGTCCACGTCCCGCGAGATGCTCAAGCTGCTGCGCCTGAACGCCACCAACGGCACGGGCCGCTTCGCCGACCAGATCGCGCCGGGTTACATGGTCGGGGGGAAGACCGGGACGGCGACCAAGCTCGTCAATGGTCACTATGACAAGGGCAAGAGGAACCTCGCCTCCTTCGCCGCGATCTTCCCGTCCAATGGCGGCTTCGACCAGGATCGCTACCTGGTGCTGGTGATGATGGATGAGCCGAAGGTCCTGGGTGAGACCGGCGGCTTCACCACCGGCGGCGCGGTTTCCGCACCCATCGCCGGGCGCATCATTCGCCGCATTGCACCCTTCCTGAACGCACCGCGCACCGCCCAGCCGTCTGACGAGCCGGCGCCGGGTCGCAACAAAGACGACGTCGATCCAGCCATCCTCAGGGCTCTGACCCAATGAACACGGCCCGCCTCTCCGACCTGGTGCAGCGCGACCTGCCCGTCGATCCAATGATCGAGGGCGTGACCGCCGACAGCCGCCAGGTGCGGCCCGGCTGGCTGTTCGCCGCGCTCCCGGGCGCCAGCGCTGACGGCAAGCGTTTCGTGCCGGCGGCCGTCCAGTCCGGCGCGGCGGCGGTGATCGCCAACGACGAACTGCCGGGCCTTGCGGCTCCCGTGGTGAAAGTCGCCGACCCCAGGCGCGCTTACGCCCTGGCCGCCGCCGCCTTCTGGGGCGCGCAGCCGCGGACGTGCGTCGCGGTGACGGGCACGAACGGTAAGACTTCCGTGGCCGGTTTCTGCCGCCAGATCTTCCAGCACGCCGGCCGCGCCTCAGCGAGCATGGGAACGCTCGGCGTGCGGGCCGGCGAGCTTCAGCTTCAGCCGCCGGGGCTCACAACGCCCGACGCCGCCGATGTGGCGCGGACCCTCGCCGAACTCGCAACGGGCGGCGTGACGCACCTTGCCCTCGAGGCCTCGTCCCATGGCCTCGACCAGCGCCGCCTCGATGGGGTGAAGCTGAAGGCGGCGGCCTTCCTGAACCTCACCCAGGACCATCTCGACTATCACGGCACCATGGGCGCCTATCGGGCGGCCAAGCTGCGTCTCTTCGAGGCGCTGCTACCGCGCGGTGGCGTTGCGGTGCTGAACGCCGATTCCGACTCCTATCCGGCGTTTGCCGCGGTCGCCGTGACCCACGGCCAATCGATCCTCTCGGTGGGAGAGGCAGGGCAGGGCATCAAGCTCCTGGAGCGGACCGCTGATCCGGCAGGGCAGAAACTGGCCCTGCGTGTGCTTGGGCGCCGCCGGGACGTACGGCTTCCGCTGGTCGGGGCCTTCCAGGCGGCGAACGCCCTTGCCGCGGCCGGACTGTGCATCGCCGCCGGCGAAGACGTCGATGCGGTGCTGGCGGCGCTGGAGAGTCTCGAAGGCGCGAGCGGGCGCCTGCAGCTGGTAGGCTCCGGCCCGCGCGGCGGCGAAGCCTATGTGGATTACGCCCACACGCCCGACGGTCTTGTCACGGTCCTGGCGGCCCTTCGCCCCCACGTCCAGGGACGCCTGATCGTCGTGTTCGGCGCCGGCGGCGATCGGGACCGCGGCAAGCGGCCCCTGATGGGCGCGGCGGCCGCCCAGGGCGCCGACATCGCCATCGTCACCGACGACAATCCTCGCAGCGAGGATCCCGCCGCGATCCGCGCCGAGGTGCTCGCGGGTGCGCCTGGACTGATCGAGGTTGCCGGTCGTCGCGAAGCCATCGTCCATGCCACGGGATTGATGCAGGCGGGCGACATCCTGGTGATCGCGGGCAAGGGGCACGAGCCGGGACAGATCATCGGCTCCGAAATTCTGCCGTTCGACGACGTCGAGGAGACCCAGCGGGCGCTTGGGACGACGCAATGAGCGAAGGGAAGGGACGAAGTCCGCTCTGGACGTCGGCCGAGATCGCGGCGGCGACCGGCGGAACCCTTCACGGCCCAGAATTCGAGGCGTTCGGCATCGACATCGACAGCCGGGAGCTCGCCCCCGGTGACCTGTTCGTCGCCCTTCCGGCCGCCCGCGACGGTCATGACTTCGCGCCGGCCGCGCAGGCGCGCGGCGCGGCCGGCGTTCTCGCCAGTCGTCCGGTTTCGGAGTCCTACGTCCTCGTCGACGACACTCTGGCCGCCCTGGGGCGCCTGGCGGAGGCGGCGCGGACGCGTGCTTCAGCGGCCCGCCGCGGGGCGGTGACCGGATCGGTGGGGAAGACGAGCGTCACCCAGGCCGTTCTGGCGGGGCTGCGCCAGGCCGGAGGCGCCCACGGCTCGGTCCGCTCCTTCAACAATCACATCGGCGTGCCGCTGACCCTCGCGCGGATGGCGCCCGACACGCGCCGCGCCATCTTCGAAATGGGGATGAACCATCCGGGCGAGATCGCCCCGCTTTCGCGCCTCGTCCGTCCGCACGCCGTGGCCATCACCACGGTGGAGGCCGTGCACGTCGAGAACTTTCCGGATGGCGAGGCGGGCGTCGCCCGAGCCAAGGCCGAAATCCTCGAGGGCCTGGAGCCCGGCGGGGCGGCGATCCTCAATGCGGACAACCGCTGGTTCGACGAACTTGAGGTCCGGGCCCGCCGCGCCGGCGCGCGCGTCCTCGCCTTTGGCTCGGCGAGCCAGGCAGCGGCGCGCCTCACCGGCTTCGCGCGCACGGCCGAGGGCGCCCGCGTGGACGCAGAGGTCCTGGGTCGTCCCGTGGTCATCGCCCTGCGCCAGACCGCCCCCCACTGGGGCCCGATGAGCCTGTGCGCCCTGCTGATGATGATCGAGCTGGGCGTCCCCCTGGAGGCCGGGCTCGAGGCGCTGGCCGGGTTCGAACCTCTGGCCGGGCGGGGCGCGGAACTGCGCCTGAAGTGGGGGGACGGCGAGATCGTGCTCGTCGACGAGAGCTACAATGCCAGTCCCGTGTCGATGAGCTCGGCCTTGCGGGCTCTGGGCGCGCGTTCCGTCGCCGGCCGGCGCATCGCCGTGCTTACCGACATGCTGGAACTGGGTCCGGACGCCGGGGCCGCGCATCGCAGCCTGGCGAATGTCATCGCCGCGGAACCAATCGATGCTGTGTTCTGCGCCGGACCCTTGATGCAGAATCTCTACGAAGCCCTCGATCCGACTCGTCGGGGCGGCTATGCGGCCGAGGCCGGGGCGCTGATCGGCGACATTGGCGCGGCGCTCGCACCCGGCGACGTGGTGATGGTTAAAGGGTCTCATGCGTCGAGGGCCAGCGCCATCGTCGCGGCCCTCGTCGAACGCGCCGCGCCGCGGGACGACGGCTAATGCTCTACCTTCTCTATCTGCGCCTCGCTGAGCACCACCACTACATCCCGATCTTCAACCTGCTGCGCTACATCACCTTCCGCGGCGGGATGGCGGTGGTGACCGCTCTTCTGGTGATCGCGGCGATGGGATCGCGGTTCATCGGCTGGATGCGGATCCGGCAGGGCCGCGGCCAGCCGATCCGTCAGGACGGCATCGAACGGCACATCACCGAAAAGGCCGGAACCCCGACGATGGGCGGGGTGATGTTCCTTGCAGGCATCAGCGTCGCGACCCTGCTGTGGGCGGATCTCAGCAACATCTATGTCTGGGTCGTCCTGCTGGTGACCTGGAGCTACGGCTTCCTGGGCTTCACCGACGACTACGCCAAGGTCACGCGGCAGACGACGGCCGGCATCTCCGGACGACTCCGACTGGCGGTGGAAGGCTCGATCGGCGTGGTGGCCGTCCTGCTGATGGTGCTGGTCGCCCCGCACTCGCCCGAAGGCGCGCACCTGTCGACCTCCCTGGTCTTCCCGATCTTCAAGCACGCCGTGGTCAATCTGTGGTGGTTCTACCTCATCTTCGGAGCCTTCGTGATCGTCGGCGCCTCCAACGCGGTGAACTTCACCGACGGGCTGGACGGCCTGGCGACAGTGCCGGTGATGATCGCCGCCGCCACTTTTGGCCTCATCGCCTATCTGGTCGGCAATTTCCGGTTCTCAGACTATCTGGAGCTGCACTTCGTCCCGGGCGCGGGCGAACTGGCGGTGTTCTGTGCGGCCATAGTTGGCTCGGGCCTGGGCTTTCTTTGGTACAACGCCCCCCCCGCCAAGATCTTCATGGGCGACATCGGCTCCCTGTCGCTGGGCGGGGCTCTGGGCGCGGTGGCGGTCGCCACCAAGCACGAGATCGTCCTGGCGATCGTCGGCGGCCTGTTCGTGGTCGAGACGATCTCGGTGATCATCCAGGTCCTCGTGTTCAAGCGGACCGGACGTCGGGTCTTCCTCATGGCCCCGATTCACCATCACTTCGAGCGTCTCGGCTGGAAGGAAGAGACGATCGTTATTCGTTTTTGGATCGTCGCCATCATGCTGGCGATGCTCGGCCTGTCCACGCTGAAGCTGAGGTGAGGGGTAGCGGGCGCCGATGATTCCGGTCGAGGCCTTTGCGGAAAGGACCGTTGCGGTCTTCGGCCTGGCCAGGTCGGGGCTCACTGCCGCGCGCGCCCTCGTCGCCGGCGGCGCCAAGGTCTTGTGCTGGGACGAGAATCCCGCCGCGCGCGCAATGGCCGCGAGCGAAGGTCTGGACCTGGTCGACCTGCGCAAGGCCGACTGGGCGGGCTTGGCGGCCCTGGTGCTGGCGCCCGGCGTGCCCCTGACCAACCCGGAGCCACATTGGACCGTGCAGATGGCGCACGCATCCGGCGTGGAGGTGATTGGCGATGTCGAGCTGTTCGCGCGCGCGGTCGCGGCCGCGCCCGACCACCGGCGTCCTTCGGTCGTCGCCATCACCGGCACCAACGGCAAGTCGACCACCACGGCTCTGATCGCTCACGTCCTTTCCCAGGCCGGGCGCGAGGCGCACATGGGCGGAAACATCGGCCTGGGCGTGCTGGGACTGCCGGCGATGCACGGCGGATCGGTCTATGTGCTGGAACTGTCCTCCTACCAGCTCGACCTGACCCACAGCCTCAGGGCCAATGCAGCGGTGCTGCTGAACATCACGCCCGACCATCTCGATCGCCATGGCGACATGGCCGGCTACGCCGCGGCCAAGCGGCGCATCTTCCTCAACCAGGGCAAGGGAGACACCGCGGTCATCGGCATCGACGACGACTGGGGCCAGAGATTCTGCACCGAGATCACAGCCGCCAACCGCCGCACCATCTGGCCAATCAGCGCGCGCAAGGCGATCAGCCGCGGCGTCTATGCGCTTCAGGGCCTGCTGTATGACGCGACCGGCGAGCGCGGCGTGATCAAGGTCGCCGATCTCGCCCAGGCCCGGTCGCTGGCGGGACGGCACAACTGGCAGAACGCCGCGGCCGCTTACGCGGCCGTCCGCGCGCTTGGCCTCACCCCCGCCGAGGCGGCCGCGGGGCTGTTGAGCTTCCCCGGGCTCGCGCACCGGATGGAGACAGTCGGCGCGCTGGGCGACGTCCGGTTCGTCAACGATTCCAAGGCCACCAACGTCGACGCGGCGCGTCAGGCGATGAGCGCCTATCCGCGCTTCTATTGGATCGCGGGAGGCCGGCCGAAGACCGGCATCGAGAGCCTCGCCGACCTCTTTCCGCGCATCATCAAGGCCTATCTGGTCGGGGAGGCGGCGCCCGAGTTTGCCCGGACACTCAACGGTCAAGCGCCCGCTGTCGAAGTTGGGACGGTGGAGAGGGCCGTTCGGGCCGCCTGGGAAGACGCCGCGCCCGCAGGAGAGCCGGCGGTGGTGCTGTTCTCGCCGGCCTGCGCGTCGTTCGATCAGTTCGCGGATTTCGAGGCGCGCGGCGAAGCCTTCCGCGCCGCCGTGCACGCCCTGGCGCCTCAGCCCGCGGAGCCTGCGCATTGAGCCAGCAGCACGCCTTCCAGCGCACGGACCGCTCGGCTCTTGGCCTCTGGTGGTGGACGACGGACCACTTGCTCCTCGGCGCCACTGCCGTGCTGATCCTGCTGGGCGTGATCCTGCAATTCGGCACCAGCCCGGCCGCCGCCGTGCGTCTGGGGATCGCCTGGCCGTTCCACTTCGCCGCGCGCCAGTGCGTGTTCGCGGCCATGGGAGCAGTGGTCGTCCTTGCGGTTTCCTTGCTGTCCCCGCGCGGGGTGCGCCGCGTGGCCCTGGTCGTTTATCTCGTCTCGATGGCCGCGATGGTCCTGCTGCCCTTCTTCGGACACGTGGCCAAGGGCGCCGGACGGTGGGTGGACATCGCCGGGTTCACTCTACAGCCCTCCGAATTCATGAAGCCGGCGCTAATCGTGCTCGTGGCCTGGATGTTCGCCGAGGCCCGCAAGGGCGCCATCCCCGGCGTGTCGATCGCCTTCTTCCTCTACCTTCTCGCCGCCGCCCTGTTGCTCATGGAGCCGGATGTCGGCCAGACCATCCTGATCACCGCCGCCTTCGGCGCGGCATTCTGGGTCGCGGGCGTGCCGACAGCCTGGGTCCTCGCCCTGGGCGGCGCTTCGGTCGCGGGCCTTGCAGGCGCCTATTTCGCCTTTCCCCACGTCTCCACCCGCGTCCAGGTCTTCCTGCACCACGACAAGTCGAGCGGACCGACCCAGGTCCATGCGGCCGCCGAGGCGATCGCCGCCGGCGGGGCCTTCGGCAAGGGGCCGGGGGAGGGCGTGATGAAGCTGCAGATCCCCGACATGCATACCGACTTCGCCTACTCCGCGGCGGCCGAGGAATACGGACTGTGGCTCTCGCTGATGATCGTCTTCGTCTTTGCGCTGCTGGTGATCCGCGGGTTGTACAAGTCGATGAGGCTGTCCGATCCGTTCGAGCAGATCGCTTCGGCGGGCCTGTTCGTCCTGGTGGGGATGCAGGCGTTCATCAATGTCGCAGTGAACCTTGCCTTGATCCCGACCAAGGGAATGACCCTGCCGTTCATCTCCTACGGGGGCTCCTCGCTGCTGGGCATGGGTCTGACCATGGGAATGGCTTTGGCCCTGACGCGCCGCCGGCCGGGAGCCTATCTGCCCAACGACCCCTTCGCCCGCGCGGCCGCCCTTGGTTGAGCGCACGGCGGATGCTCGTCGGCTGGCGGTGATCGCCGCCGGGGGAACCGGCGGCCATCTCTTTCCCGCTCAGGCCCTCGCGGAAGCCCTGATTTCGCGCGGTTGGCGAATCGTATTGGCGACGGATGAACGGGTCGGCGGCCTGACCCAGTCGTTTCCCGCCGAGCGCGTCGTGGAACTGCCGGCGGCGACTGCGCGCCGCGGGGATCCTGCAAGCTCGGTGAAGGCCGCCGGCGTCATCCTCCGGGGCGTGCTCGAAGGACGCAAAGCGCTCGGCGAGTTGGCGCCACGGGTTGTCGTGGGCTTTGGCGGTTATCCCTCGGTCCCCGCCTTGATCGCGGCGTTCAGCTACCGCCTTCCCACGGTGATTCACGAACAGAACGCCGTCTCGGGACGCGCCAACCGACTTCTGGCGCCATTCGCGACCCAGATCGCATGCGCATTCCCAGGCCTGGCCAAGGCCAGCCGGCGCACTGACTCGCGCAAGGTGGTTGTCGGCAATCCCGTCCGGCCCGAAATCCGCGCCCTCGCCGGTGAAGGCTATGCGCCGCCCAACGACGAGATCCGGGTCCTGGTCACAGGCGGCAGCCAGGGCGCGCGACTGCTTTCAGAACTGGTCCCAGCGGCCATGGCGGCCTTGCCCGAGCCGCTCCGTCTGCGTCTGCGCGTGGAACAGCAGGCGCGGCCGGAGTCGCTGGAGGACGCGCGGCGACTCTATGCCGACGCCGTCATCCAGGCGGAGGTTGCGCCTTTCTTGCGCGACATGGCCGCGCGCCTGGCCAGGGCGCACCTGGTGATTGGACGCGCCGGCGCCTCGACGGTGACGGAGCTGATGGCGGCCGGCCGTCCGTCGATCCTGGTGCCCCTCGGCATCGCCCTCGACAACGACCAGGGTCGCAACGCCGCCATTCTCGCCGAGGCGGGGGGCGCGGAGGTCCGCCTCGAGCGCGATCTCAGCCGCGAGGCGATGACGAGTCTCCTCGGTGAGATCCTCTTGGACCCGGCGCGCCTGGCGCGGATGGCGGCGGCGGCGGCGAGCCTCGCCCGGCCGGACGCCGCAGAGCGGCTCGCCGATCTGGTCGAGCGCACCGCCGGCTGCGCGTCATGAGGGCGGTGGTTACGCTTTTCCCAACCCGCGTTTGGCGCTAGTCGCCCCCGATGCGCGCGCGCACCTCCCCCTTTCCCATCGGCCCGGTCCACTTCATCGGCATCGGCGGCATCGGCATGAGCGGCATCGCCGAGATCATGCTCCGCGAGGGCTATCAGGTTCAGGGCTCCGACGCCCGCGAGGGCGCCAATACGGCCCGCCTCCGCGAACTCGGGGCCAAGGTGTTCATCGGCCATACCGCCGAGAACGTCGAAGGCGCTTCGGTGGTCGTCTACTCCAGCGCGATCCGGCCGGAGAATCCCGAAATGGCGGCAGGCCGCGCCGCCCGGATTCCCCTCGTGCGCCGCGCCGAGATGCTGGCCGAACTCATGCGGCTCTCCTACTCGGTGGCGGTCGCTGGCACGCATGGCAAGACGACCACGACCTCGATGATCGCCGCTGTGCTCGACGCAGGCGGCCTCGACCCCACTGTCGTGAACGGCGGCATCATCAACGCCTATGGCGCGAACGCCAAGGTGGGCGAGGGGGAGTGGATCGTCGTCGAGGCCGACGAGAGCGACGGGACCTTCCTGCGCCTGCGCTCCACCGTGGCGGTGGTCACCAACATCGATCCCGAGCACCTGGATCACCACGGTGATTTCGAGACCCTGCAACGCGCCTTCCACGACTTCGTGCAGAACATCCCCTTCTACGGCTTCGCGGTGCTGTGCACGGACCATCCCGTGGTCCAGGAGATGGCGTCCAAGATCGAAAACCGCCGACTGGTGACCTATGGGACTCATCCGCAGGCGGAGGTCCGCGCCACCGAACTGGTCATGGGGCCGGAAGGCGCGCGCTTCGAAGTCATCGTCACCGGCCAGGAAGGTTCGGACCAGTCGCTCGGCGTCGTGACCCTGCCGATGGCCGGACGGCACAATGTCCTCAACGCCCTTGCCGCCATCGCCGTGGCGCGGGAGCTGGGCGTGCGGGCGGAGGACATTCGCCGGGGCCTCGCCGCTTTTGGCGGTGTGCGGCGCCGCTTTACGACGACCGGCGTAACCGAGGGCGTGCGGATCATCGACGACTACGGACATCACCCAGTGGAGATCGCCAGCGTCCTGGCCGCGGCGCGCGCGATGACCAATGGGCGTGTCCTGGCGGTGGTCCAGCCACACCGGTTTTCGCGCCTGCGAGACCTGTTCGCGGACTTCTGCCGCTGTTTCAACGACGCCGATGCGGTCTGGGTGGCCGACGTCTATCCCGCCGGGGAAACGCCCATTCCCGGGGTCGATCGCAACGCCCTCGTCGAAGGGCTGCGCCGGCACGGTCATCGACAGGTCGACGGCCTCGACAACCCTGGCGATCTCGCCGCCGTGCTCGCACGGGAGGTGAAGGCAGGAGACATGGTGATCTTCCTGGGGGCAGGCGACATCACCGCCTGGGCGTACGCCCTTCCGGACGCCCTGGCAGAAGCCATGACGCGGAGCGCCGCGTGAGCTGGCGCGACGCCCTGCCGCCCGTCCGAGGCCGCCTGCTGCTCGACGAGCGCCTCGCGCCCTTCACCTGGTTCCGGGTCGGCGGGAACGCCGAGGTCCTCTTCCTGCCTGCCGACGAGGAGGATCTCGCCGCGTTCCTCGCCGCCCTTCCTTCCGAAGTGCCGGTCACCGTCCTCGGCGCGGGCTCCAACGTCATAGTCCGAGATGGAGGCGTCGAGGGCGTCGTGGTTCGCCTCGCAGGCCGCGGTTTTGGCGAGGTGGCTCTGGAGGAAAGCGCCGCGCAGCTTATCGTCGGCGCGGCCGCCCTGGATGCGGCCGTGGCCCGGGCCGCGGCCAAAGGAGGCCTGGCCGGGCTGGAGTTCTTCGCCGGCATTCCTGGCTCGATCGGCGGAGCCCTGACCATGAACGCGGGCTGTTATGGCGCCGAGACGGGCGACGTCCTTGTGGTGGCCTGGGGGGTCGACCGGACGGGCCGTCGTCAGGTCGTGATGCCGGCCGACCTGAGCCTCGCCTACCGTCACAGCGCCGTTCCGGACGGCCTGATCTGGACCGGCGCCATCCTGCAGGGCCGCCCAGCTGATCCGGTGGCGGTGGAGGAAGCGATCGAGGCCATCACCCGCCGGCGGGAAGCCACCCAGCCCATCCGTGCGAAGACCGGCGGTTCCACCTTCAAGAACCCGCCGGGGCGCTCAGCGTGGAGTCTGGTCGACGAGGCGGGTTGGCGCGGCCAAGGTGTCGGCGGCGCTATCGTATCGCCCGTGCACGCCAATTTCCTGATCAATACCGGTGACGCCACCGCCAGTGACCTGGAGACGCTGGGCGAGCGCATCCGAGCCGACGTGCTGGCTCGGGCAGGCGTGGAGCTGGAGTGGGAGATCCGCCGAATCGGGCGAACCTGAGGACTTTCGGCGCGACACAATAACGGGGTGCGGCATTTCGTCCGATGCGCGCAGGCTGGCCTAACCCGCAATAGTTATTGACATTTCCTCACAGTGACGGTTCGCTTGCCGACACCGGGAGGCGCGTAATGTCACGGTACGACGACAACTGGAATCGAGATTCCACGTTCGAGCAATCCCAGCGGCGCCGGATGGGCGGCAAGGGTCCTCGCAGCAGCTATCTGCTCACCCTCGCCCTTCTGGTCATCCTCAGCACGCTTGGCGTCGCGACGATCAACCTTCTCGGCTACCGCCTAATGTAGCGAGCGGGGCCACGCCGCCCTTAACACGGGCCCGCGAGTCAGCGATGTTCGGAGGCTCCCGCAGCCCTTCTGGCCGGAGCCTCGATGACCTCTCCTCTCCACGGCCGACACGTCGCTGTCCTTATGGGCGGATTGTCGGCCGAGCGTGAGGTGAGCCTCACCTCGGGCCGCGCCTGCGCGGACGCCCTCGAGCGCCTCGGCATACGGGTGAGCCGCGTCGACGCCGGGCGCGATCTTCCGGCCCGTCTCCTCGAACTCAAGCCAGACATCTGCTTCAACGCCCTTCACGGCGCCTGGGGCGAGGACGGGTGCGTCCAGGGCGTCCTTGAGACCCTCGATCTTCCGTACACGCACTCCGGCGTGCTGGCCTCCGCCCTGGCGATGGACAAGACGCGAGCCAAGGCGGTCCTGTCGGCGGCCGGCGTGACCGTGCCGGGGGGTGGCCTGTTCGATCGTCGCCAGGCCGGCCGCGAACACGTCCTGGCGCCGCCCTATGTCGTCAAGCCCAACGCCCAGGGCTCGTCGGTAGGCGTCTTCCGCGTTTTCGAGGGCGCGAACGCGCCGCCGGCCGAACTTCTGGCGGACGACTGGACCTATGGCGAGGAGGTGGTGGTCGAACCCTACATCCCCGGCCTCGAACTGGCCGTGGCGGTGCTGGACGACCGGCCATTGGGCGTGACGCAGATCGAGGCGAGGACCGGCTTCTACGACTACGAGGCCAAATACGCCGAGGGCGGATCGGTCCACATCCTGCCGGCGGACATTTCCCCCGCCGCCGCCGAGCGCGCCATGGCCCAGGCCCTGCTCGCCCACCGTGCGCTTGGTTGCCGCGGTCTTACCCGGAGCGACCTTCGTTATGACCCCGTTAACGACGTTATGGTCCTGTTAGAAGTCAATACCCAGCCTGGGATGACGCCCACGTCTCTCGCGCCCGAGCAGGCGGCTCACGCGGGAATGGGCTTCGATGAGCTTGTTCTTTGGATCACGGAGGACGCACATGCCCGCCGCCGCGCTCGAGACAGGGCGGAGTAGGGCCGGCGCCCGCTCCGCCCCGCCCCGGGGGCGCGCGCGAAGCCGGGGCATCGTCACGCCTGTGCCTCAACCCTCCAAGCTGCAAGCGGCGCAGGCGGTAGGCCTGCGCGCGCCGGTCGCGGGCGCGGCCGCGGGGCTGGTCGCTCTGATGGTCCTGGCCGCCGGCCTCGCCACGGGCGGGCGCGGCGAACAGGTTCTGGCCCTGGGCCGGGCCGGCGGCGACGCCGTGGCCAGCGGGCTCGCCGCCGCGCCGCCTCTTCTGGCGGGTGGGATCGAAGGGTTCGGCGTGAAGGTCGGCGAAGTGCACCTGCAGGGCGCATCATCCGCCGCTCAGGGCGAAATCCTTGCGGCGGCAGGGGTGCGCCCGGGGCAGTCCATCACCGCACTTGACCTCGCCGCAATCCGCGCGCGGGTGGAGCGGGTGGGCTGGGTGGCGCACGCGCGCGTGATGCGCCTTTGGCCCGACACCGTGGTCATCGCCGTCGATCAGCGGCCGCTCGTGGCGCTCTGGGAGCACAGAGGAAAGGTCGCCGTGATCGCCTCGAACGGCGCAGTGGTCGGCAATGTGGATCCGGGCCACTTCACAGGTCTGCCTCTGGTGGTCGGCGAGGGCGCCAACACGGCCGCCGCCGCCATCCTACCCTCGCTAAGCCGCCGGCCCCGCGTGTGGGCCCGGCTGAAGGCCCTGGTGCGTGTGGACGACCGCCGGTGGAATCTTCAGCTGTTCGACGGTGGTGTGATCCTTTTGCCGGAGAACGGCGAGGACGCCGCGCTGGAGCGGCTCGACCGGCTGGACAAAAGGAACGGCGTCCTCGGCCTCGGCCTGGCGCGTATCGACCTTCGGGACCCGGAAATGGTGATCGTTAGGCCAAAGGGCGCGACCGCGCCGGCGGCCGCTTCAGGGGGAGCCTTATGACGGACATGGTGCTCGAGCGCCGCGGCGGGGCCTTTCGGACAGCGGCCGCCCGTACGTCGCGACGGGAAGCGCGCGACGGTCTGAAGCTTCCGCTCGGGCGCTCGCCGCTGGTGGCGGCGGTGGACCTTGGCGCGAGCAAGGTGGCCTGTTTCATCATGCGGCCCGACGGACTGCGCAAGAGCGAGCGGATCCTCACGGCTGCAGGCGTGGGCTATGTCGCCTCCCGGGGCGTGCGCGGGGGCAATATCGTCGATATGGACGAGGCCGCCCAGGCGATCGGGCAGGCTGTGGAGAAGGCCGAGGCCATGGCCGGGGTCGACGTCCATGGCATCACGGTCACGACCTCCTTGGGGCAGCCGGTCAGTCATCGGGCCACCGCGCGCATCCCGATCGCCGGCAAGCCAATCAGCGAGGCTGACACGACCCGCGCCGTCGCCCAGGCCCTGGCCAGCTTGCGCCTCACGCGTCGCCATCCGGTACACCTGCGCCCGATCGCCTGGACCCTGGACGGCCGCCACGTCCAGGACCCCACCGCCATGTCCGGCAGGACCCTCGGACTCGACCTGCTGGTGGTCAGCGTCAATGAATCCCTGTGGCAGACCCTGAGCCTTTGCGTGGAGCGGGCCCACCTGCAACTCGAAGGCGTCGTCGCGTCCCCCTATGCCTCCGCCCTGGCGGCGCTGGAGGAGGACGAGATGGAACTCGGCTCGATCTGCATCGACATGGGCGGCGGCTCGACGTCAGTCGCTGTCTTTTCCGGCGGCGCGCTCGTCCACGTCGACAGTCTCCCCGTCGGCGGGGCGCACGTCACGCAGGACATCGCCCGTGGACTTTCCACCTCCATCTCGGGCGCTGAGAGGATCAAGACCGTTTACGGCTCGGCCATCGCCTCGGCGAACGAGGACCGTGAAATGATCGAGGCCCCGCCGCGCGGCGACGATCCGGGCGCAGGACCGGTGACCGCGCCGCGCTCCCTGCTCAAGGGGATCATCGCGCCGAGGGTGGAGGAGACCCTTGAGCTTCTGCGCGATCGCCTGCGCGCCTCGGGAGTCATGGTCGATCCGAGCGCGGGCCTCGTCCTGATCGGGGGAGCCAGCCTCCTGGCAGGCGTGCGCGAAGTGGCCGTCCGCGTGTTCGATCGTCCGGCGCGCCTTGGCCGGCCGCGCCGGCTGCCGCACCTGGCTGACGCCGCCGCTGGACCGACCTTCTGCGCTGCAGCGGGCGTGCTCCAACGCGCCGCCTTTGGTCCGCGGGAGGCCTTGCCGCGGCGCCTGGCCAACGGCCGCATGCCGCCCACGGTCGATCCGAATGCGGGCGTCGTGGCCCGGGCCGCTGCCTGGTTGCGCGAGAATCTGTGAGGTGAAAGACACCGGCGGCGTCAAGTCCGCCTCCGGTGTGGATTCATCCACTCTTTTTCTTGGTCGTTGCCGGACAATGCCCTCGACGAAGAGCCGACTCACCGTATGCGGTTAACGTCGGATTAAGGAGAGCAGGCGCTCAATTGACGCCATTCCCGTTCCGAGCCGTCCGTTCGCGGGCGGGCGCCAGGGGCTAGTGCACGGCGGAGGCCACGGAGTTCTCATGACGTTCAAGGTTTTTGCGCCCCAGACCAAGGAATTGAAGCCCCGCATCGTCGTCTTCGGGGTGGGCGGCGCCGGCGGCAACGCGGTCAACAACATGATCGAGACGGGTCTGCAGGGCGTCGAATTCGTCGTCGCCAATACAGACGCTCAACAGTTGGCCTTCTCGAAGACTGAGAGACGCATCCAGCTTGGGATGAATGTCACTCAAGGTCTTGGCGCGGGCGCGCATCCTGAAGTGGGCATGTCCGCTGCGGAAGAGTCGGCGCCGGAGATCGGCGAGCATCTCGACGGCGCGCACATGGTGTTCATCACCGCCGGGATGGGCGGCGGCACGGGCACCGGCGCCGGTCCGGTCATCGCCAAGTGCGCGCGCGAGCGCGGCATCCTGACGGTCGGCGTGGTCACCAAGCCGTTCCATTTCGAGGGTCGCCATCGGATGCGCCTCGCCGACGCGGGCATTTCCGAGCTGCAGCGCTACGTCGACACGCTGATCGTCATCCCCAACCAGAACCTCTTCCGCGTCGCCAACGAACGCACGACCTTCAGCGAAGCCTTCGCCATGGCCGACCAGGTCCTGCATGCGGGCGTCCGCTCCATCACGGACCTGATGGTCCTCCCGGGCCTGATCAATCTCGACTTCGCCGACGTGCGTACGGTGATGACCGAGATGGGCAAGGCGATGATGGGCACCGGCGAAGCCACCGGCGAAGGCCGCGCCCTGATGGCCGCCGAGAACGCCATCCAGAACCCGCTGCTCGACGAGACGACGCTCAAGGGCGCCAAGGCGGTGCTCGTGAACATCACCGGCGGTCTCGACATGACCCTGCTGGAGGTCGACGAAGCCGCGAACGCCATCACCGGTCAGGTTGACGCCGAGGCCAACGTTATCTTCGGCGCCGCCTTCGACCCGGCCCTGGACGGCATGGTTCGCGTGTCCGTGGTCGCCACAGGCATGGACGGCGCCTCGATCGCAGCAATCGAGCCCTATGAGGCGCCCCGCAGGAAATCTGCCCGGGGAGCCGAAGCTCTCGCTGAAGTCGAGCCGGAACCCGCGCTCGAACTGGTGGTGACCGCCCCGCCGGAGCCGGAGATGGAGCCCGCGTACGCTTCCCAGGCCGCGCCAGCCGCGCAGCCTGCGTCCCAACCAGCGCCCGTGGCGGCTCAACCGGACCTCCTGTTCGACGCACCGACAGCCCGCCGGCCCGCGGCGGCGGCCTCTCACAGGCCCGTCGGCCCCTCGGAGGACGACGAGCCCCTGTTCGCTCCGGACTATCAGCAGGAGGAGCGCCGCCCGCGCGGTGGCTTCCTGACGATGTTCGGTGGCCGTCCACGGAAGGATTCCGGCCGGCGCGTTGCGCCGCCCCGGTCGGCCGGAGGGGCCCAACCTCTGGAACTGCCCGAGGAGGTCGAGAGCCAGGAAGCAGCCGAGCTCGAGATTCCCTCCTTCCTGCGCCGCCTCGCCAACTAGGTCAGGCGCCGCCGCCCTCGAAGTGGGACGTGGCCGGAAACACGAGTTGTGTTGCCGGCTCACGCGTGGCCCGTTAATCGTTAGTTAAGCGCCGTCGGTTCTGCGACCGACGTGTAGCTTGCGTGCCGCTTGGGCCTTGGCTTTCCGGAATCCAATTAATGACTCCTGAGCTACAGCACACGCTGGCGACAGCGGTGCAATTTCAAGGCGTTGGCATCCATACCGGCTTGCAGGTATGCGGACGGATAGAGCCGGCGCGGCCTGAAACGGGGATCTGCTTCATACGGACGGACGTCGCGGACTGCGATCCGGAGATCCCGGCGCGCGCGGAGCGCGTGAGCGAGACCCGTCTGGGCACGGTGCTCACCAATACCGACGGGGTCAGCGTTTTCACCGTCGAGCATCTGATGGCGGCGCTCGCCGGCCTCAACATCGACAACGCCGTGGTCTTCATCGATGGGCCCGAGGTCCCGATCATGGACGGCTCATCCGCGCCCTTTGTGGACCTGCTGGACAGGGCAGGGCGCCGGCTGCAGGCCCGGCCCCGCCGATATGTTGAAATCCTCGAGCCGGTGGTCGTCGAGGACGGCGACAAGCGCGCGGCCCTCGTCCCCGCCGACGGATTCGAGGTGGCTTTCGAGATCCTCTTCGACGATCCGGCCATTGGCCGGCAGAGCCTCGACCTTGCTGTCGACGAAGCGACGTTCCGTAGCGAACTGGCCGAAGCCCGGACCTTTGGTTTCCTGAGCGAGGTCGAGGCCCTGCGTGCGGCAGGCCTGGCCCGCGGCGGCTCGATGGACAATGTCGTCGTGATCGATCGCGGCGGGATCCTCAATCCCGGCGGTCTGCGGCGCAGCGATGAGTTCGTGCGGCACAAGATGATCGACGCGATCGGCGACATGGCTCTGCTGGGGGGGCCGATTCGCGGCCGCTATGAGGGTCGGTACGCCGGCCACGCCATGAACAACGCCCTTGCCCGCGCCGTCCTGGCCCGTCCGTCCGCCTGGCGCGAGACGGCCGCTGCACGGACTCTTGCGGAGGTCGGCTAGCGCGCTTTCCGGCGGAGCGGGAGCGGGTTCGCCGCAAGAAAGCTCGCCGAATCAAGAGACTTGAGCGCAACTCGGGTGCAATCGGAGCTGCGCTCAGGGGCCTCCGGTCTGCCGGTCCTAGCTGCGGAAGAGACGAAAGGCCCCGGCCTCTGCGCGTTGGCGCTTGTCCGTGGGTGATGTAGAAGGCATTCCGGTCCGTTAGCGGGTGGCTGGGGCTCAAGAGGTTCTCGAAGATCGTGTCCGTGAAACCCGGCCTCCGGGGCGCCGTTGCTCTGGCTCTCATCGCGCCGCTCGCCATCTCAGGCTGCAGCATGCTGCACAAGAAGAAGCCGACCCTCGCCTATGAGGAGCGGCCGGTGGAGCTTCTGTACAACACGGGAGCGAACGAGCTCGACCACCACCAGTGGAATGATGCGGTCAACTATTTCCAGGAAGTCGAGCGCCAGCATCCCTATTCGGAATGGGCGCGCCGCTCGATCTTGATGACCGCCTATGCCAAATATGAGGCGAACAGTTATGCAGAAGCGATCGCCGAGTCGAACCGCTTCATCGCCCTTTACCCCGGCAACGTGGCGACGTCTTACGCCTATTACCTCAAGGCTGTCTGTTACTTCGAACAGATCGTCGACGTAGGCCGCGACCAGGCTTCGACCGAACAAGCGCGCGTGGCTCTCTCGGAGATCATGAAGCGTTACCCCAACACCCAGTACGCGGTGGACGCCAAGCTCAAGTACGACATGGTTCAGGACCAGCTGGCGGGTAAGGAGATGACGATCGGTCGCTATTACCTGCGTAACGACAATCCGATCGCCGCCATCGGCCGGTTCCGCGATGTCGTCGACAAGTACCAGACCACGACTCACGCGCCGGAGGCGCTCTACCGCCTGGTCGAGGCTTACCTGACCCTGGGCCTGGTGAAGGAAGCCAAGGATAACGGCGCCGTCCTCGGCTACAACTATCCAGGCGACTACTGGTATAGCCAGGCCTACAAGCTGCTGACCTCCCGCGGCATCCGGCCGTCACTGGAGCCCTCGCCGCTGAACCTGCCGCATCTTCCCTTCACCCCCAAAGCGGCGCCCCGCGATATCGTCCCGCCTCCAGTCGAGGTCGCCGACCAACGCGCGACTCTTCCGCCCCAGGCGGCAGGGACCTCCGTCCCCGCCCAGCCCACCGACCCGCCCAAGCCCAAGGCCAAGAAGGACTTCCTCCACGGCGTCCTCGGCCTGTAGGGGCGGGCGCCGCGCTAGTCGTTTGAACGGGCCCTGAGTCTCGGCCATTGTGCCGGTCATGCTGATCGGCTTGGCCATCCGCGATGTCGTGCTGATCGAGCGCCTGGACCTGGCGCCGGGGCCCGGACTCACGGCGTTCACCGGCGAAACGGGCGCGGGCAAGTCGATCATCCTGGACGCCTTGGGACTCGCCACAGGGGCGAGAGCGGACGCCTCGCTCGTGCGCCGGGGCGCTGCGCAGGCGAGCGTCACGGCCATCTTCGCCCCCGCGCCGGATTCCGCTGTTTGGGCCTATCTCGATGAGAAGGAGCTGACGTATGCGCGCGACGAGGACCTTGTCCTGCGCCGTACGCTCGCGACGGACGGCCGCTCACGAGCTTTCGTCAACGATCAGGCGGTGGGCGTCGGCGTGCTGCGCGATCTGGGAGCTCTGCTCGTGGAAGTGCATGGCCAGCACGAGACCGTGGGCCTGCTCGATCCGCGCACTCACCTGGGCCTGCTCGACCGCGTCGGCGGCTGCGAGGGCCTGGGGCGCGCTTGCCTCGAGGCCTGGAGCGCCTGGCGGGTCGCTGCGGGCGCGGCGAAAAGCCTTGTCGAGGCGCGCGACCGCTCGGCGGCCGAGGCGGAGGAACTCGCCGCCCGCCTGGCGGAGCTTGACCGGCTCGCGCCGAAGGCGGGCGAGGCCGCGGCGCTGGCCGAGGAACGCGCCTTGCTGGGCGCCGCGGAAAAGACACTCGCCGACATCTCCCAGGCGCGCGACCTGCTCGACGGGGAATCCCTCGCGGGCCGCCTCGGTCAGGCCCTGCGCGCCTTGGAGCGGGCGAAGTCCCGCCTGGAAGCGATCGGCGCCGGGGTGGCGAGCCCCGCTGCGGCCCGCATGGTCGCCGCCTGCGAGGCGCTGGACCGCACGCTGATCGAAGCTGGCGAAGCCTCCGCAGCGGTCGACGCCGCCGCCGAAGCCTTCGACCTCGACCCGCAGCGGCTCGAGCAGGCGGAGGAGCGCCTGTTCGCCCTGCGCAGTATGGCCCGAAAGCTCGGCGTCGAGCCCGACGAGCTTCCCGCCGCCCGCGCCGAGACCGCCGCGCGCCTGCTCGGGCTGGAGAGCGCGGACGAGGCCGTGGCGGGCGCCCAGGCCCGCGAACGCCAGGCGCGAGACGCCTATCTGGCGGCTGCTGCTGCTCTCACCGCGGCGAGGCGCGCCGCCGGCGATCGGCTTGCCGCCGGCGTGGAAGCTGAGCTCGCGCCGCTGAAGCTGGACAAGGCGCGTTTCCGCGTCGCCGTGGACCCTCTCCCGGAGGATCGCGCCGGCCCCTCGGGCGCAGACCGCGTAGAGTTTCAGATCTCGACCCTGCCAGGCGCGCCCTTTCAGGGTCTGGGGGCGATCGCCTCGGGAGGCGAGCTGTCGCGGTTCGCCCTGGCGATCAAGGCCTCGCTCGCACAGCGAAGCGCCGGTCCTCAACCGCTGATGATCTTCGATGAGGTGGATCAGGGGGTCGGCGGCGCGGTGGCCGACGCCATCGGACTCAGGCTCAAGCGCCTTTCCTCCGGCGCCCAGGTCCTGGTCGTCACGCACAGCCCCCAGGTGGCGGCCCGGGCCGAGGCCCAATGGCGCGTGCGCAAGGATGGGTCGGGCGATCGGGTCCACGCCGCCGTGGACGTGCTCGCTCCCGCCGCGCGCGAGGAGGAGATCGCGCGGATGCTGGCAGGCGCCGAGGTCACCGACGCCGCCCGCGCCGCCGCCCGGGCCCTGATGCATGCGTGAACCCAAGCCGGCGCCCAAGGCGCCCGAAGCCCTGGCCGAGGCCGAAGCCCTCGAAGAGCTCACCCGCCTTGCGGACGAGATCGCCGCCCATGACGTGCGCTACTACCAGCAGGAAGCGCCAACGGTCTCGGATGCGGAGTACGACGCGCTGAAGCAGCGCAACGCCGCCATTGAGGCCCGCTTCCCGGCCCTGGTGCGCGAAAACTCGCCATCCCTGCGGGTGGGCGGCGAACGATCGGAGTCCTTCGCACCGGTCACCCACGGCGTGCCCATGCTCTCGCTGGACAACGCCTTCTCCGACGAGGACGCCCTGGAGTTCGACGCCCGCGTGCGCCGCTTCCTGCGCCTGGGCGAAGAGGCTGTCGCCTACACCGCGGAGCCGAAGATCGACGGCCTCTCCGCTTCCCTGCTTTACCGCGACGGCGTGTTCGTTCGCGGCGCGACGCGCGGCGACGGGCGGGTAGGGGAGGACGTCACGCCGAACCTGCGCACGCTGGGGGAGATCCCAGCCAGGCTTGCGGGGAGCGGCTGGCCCCAGTCGATTGAGATCCGCGGTGAGGTCTATTTCGGTCACGCCGATTTCGCCGCCCTCAATGAAGCCGCCGAGGCCGCCGGCCAGCGCACCTACGTCAACCCGCGCAACGCCGCCTCCGGCTCCCTGCGCCAGATCGACCCGCGCATCACCGCGCAACGGTCCCTACGCTTCTTCGCCTACGCCTGGGGCGAGATCAGCGCGCCCTTCGCCCAGAGCCAGTGGCAGGCGCTCGAGCTGCTGCGGTCCTGGGGCTTCAGCGTCACGCCCCAGGCGAGACGTGTGGAGGGCTCCGAGGGACTCCTCGCCGCCTACCGCGAGATGGAAACGGTGCGTCCACACCTCGGCTTCGACATCGACGGGGTGGTCTACAAGGTCGACCGGCTGGACTGGCAGCAGCGCCTCGGATTCGTCTCGCGCTCCCCGCGCTGGGCGGTGGCGCGCAAGTTCCCTGCTGAGCAGGCCAGGACCATCCTCGAAGGGATCGAGATCCAGGTCGGTCGCACGGGCGCGGTGACGCCCGTCGCCTGTCTCGCGCCGGTGACCGTGGGCGGGGTCGTTGTCGAGCGCGCCACCCTGCACAACGCCGATGAGATCGCCCGCAAGGACGTGCGGGTCGGCGACACGGTGATCGTGCAGCGGGCCGGCGACGTCATCCCGCAGGTTGTCGAGGTGGTCCTCGACCAGCGCCCTGCCGACGCCCAGCCTTTCCAGTTCCCCGAGCGCTGCCCGTGCGAGCTGAAGACGCCCCTGGCGCGTGAGACGACGGCGTCGGGCGCCGAGACCGTGGTGCGCCGCTGCACGGGGGAATTCGCCTGCCCGTTCCAGCGCTTCGAGCATCTTCGCCACTTCGTCTCCCGCCGCGCCTTCGATATCGAGGGTCTGGGAGAGAAGCAGCTGCGCGCCTTCTTCGACGAGGGCCTCGTGCGCGAGCCCGCCGACATTTTCCGCCTCGCCCGCAACGAGTTGGCTCTCGACGCCCTCCGCACGCGCGACGGCTACGGCGAGACTTCGATTCGAAACCTGCGGGCGGCGATCGAGGCGCGACGCACCATCGGCCTGGACCGGTTCATCTACGGCCTGGGCGTCCGGCATGTCGGCGAGACAACGTCCATCGTCCTTTCGCGCGGCTATGGCGACGCCGAGACCTTCCTGGCCGCCATGCACAAGGTCGCGGCCGGCGACGCCGAGGCCATCGCCGAGCTCGACGACCTCGACCAGATCGGGGACGCGGTGATCAAGGCTGCGGGCGCCTATTTCCGGGAGCCGCACAACCTGCGCATCGTCGAGGCCCTGCGCGAGCAGCTCACCGTCCTGCCAGCGGAAAAGCCGCGCACCGACAGCGCCCTGTCCGGGAAGACCATCGTCTTCACGGGCTCGCTGGAGCGCATGACCCGCGACGAAGCCAAGGCCCAGGCCGAATCCCGCGGCGCCAAGGTCTCCGGTTCGGTCTCCAAGAAGACCGACCTGGTGGTGGCCGGCCCCGGCGCCGGGTCCAAGCTGAAAACGGCGGCGGAGCTGGGGATCGAGGTGATCAGCGAGGACGACTGGCTGGCGATGATCGGCTGAGGAGAGGGTCGCCAACGCCCCCGAAGGCGCGAGATGGACATGTGACGCCGGATAATTACATATCGACCGGTATGGATACGTTGGAAAAGCACGGCATCAGGGGGCGTCCGCGGGAGTTCGACATGGACGACGCGCTGGCGGCCGCGCTCGGCGTGTTCTGGCGCAAGGGTTATGAAGGCGCCTCGCTGACCGATCTCACCAAGGCGATGGGTATCAGCCGGCCGAGTCTCTACGGCGCCTTCGGCAACAAGGAGCAGCTCTTCCGCCAGGCGCTGGACCTCTATGAGGCTGAGAAAACCGCCTACATCAGCGAGGCCCTGGCCAAGCCCACCGCTCGCGCCGTGGCCGAACACCTGCTCACCAAGGCCTTGGAACGCCAGACCTCGGTCTGCGATCCTCGCGGCTGTTTAGGCGTGGTGAGCGCCATGCAGTGCGGCGACGAGGCACAGTCGATCCGCGCGGAGGTTCAGGCGCGGAGCAAAGCGGCCAATGAGGCGCTGATCGCCCGTTTCGAGCGCGCCCGCGCCGAGGGCGACCTGCCCCCTCAAGTGACCCCCGAAGGCCTGGCGCGTCTGCTCTCGGCGATCAACCAGGGGCTCGCCATGCAAGCCAGCGCCGGCGCTACGGCCGAGGAGCTGCGCGTCCTGGTCGAGACGGCGCTGGAGTGCTGGCCGACCTGACTGGCCAGAGATCGACACCGCACAGAAAATTTCATACTGAACGGTATGTAATTTCCCTTGCGGAGAGGGGTTCGGGTCATATTTATACCGGATGGTATCTAATATCGCCCACCTGACACGGGCCATACCTGGAAAGCCGGATATGACTCGCGTTACAAAACGGCCGCTCGCGGCCCTGACCATCCCGATCCTCGTGGCGGCGCACAGGCTGACCGCGTTCGCCCTCACGACGGTCGTCCTCAGCTGAAGCGCATCGGCGGCGCCCAGCGCTTGCCGAGGCCGAGGAAGGCTTCCACACCTGCGGACGTTGAAGCTTCGGGGCGAACGATGATCCTGATCGGGCAATACGACTCACCCTTTGTGCGCCGGGTGGCCGTGGCCCTTCACGTCTACGGCATGGCGTACGAGCATCGGCCCTGGTCGACGTTCGGCGACGGCAATCGCGTGGCCGAGTTCAATCCTCTCAGGCGCGTTCCCACGCTCGTGCTCGATAACGGCGAGGCGCTGATCGAGAGTTTTGTGATCCTCGATCATCTGGACGAACTGGCCGGGCCGTCGCGGGCGCTGATCCCGGCGTCAGGGCTGGAGCGGCGGGCGGCCTTGCGCGTGTGCGCCCTGGCGACCGGCCTTTGCGACAAAATGGTCAGCCTCGTGTACGAGCGGGTCCTGCACGAGGCCGTCTCGCCGACCTGGGTGAGCCGGTGCGAGACGCAGATCGGCCAGGTGCTCGAAGTGCTGGGGGCCGACCGGGCGGGGAGAGTCAGTCCCTTCTGGTTTGGCGACGGGCCAGGGCACGCGGACATTGCGGTCGCCTGCGCCCTTCGGTTCCTGTCAGAGGCTCATCCCGAACTTGCCTCACACGGACGTTGGCCAGCCCTTGCCGCCCA